>NZ_JBXHAQ010000016.1:0-157513 GCF_056895215.1 Dyadobacter sp. HNCC25DJ184
CAAATATTGAGGGGTCCTTATAGAATGGCATACCTTAAGAAATAGATGTTTGGTAACTGCTCGTTGCGCTTCTACTGCCGCGAGTAAAGTGTAGTTTAAGTTTAATGAGCCACTTATACTAAAATTCTCCACATAAGTATTTCCTTGGGTTTAATTCGCTCGAATAGTAGTTATCTGCTTTCGAGTACGCCTGACTGAGTTGTCCTATAGGATTAAAACTGGAATGTTCTGCATAATCTTCAAAAACAAAATGACGAAAGCGTGCCTCTGATTTACTATTTGATGAAACCAGCCAGTTTTTGAATCTGAATTTAATCGCCAATTTTATCGCAAAACAGACATTTTCTCCGATGGCAAATGTTGTCTTTCGCTATGTCTCGAAGTGAATCATTCAGGCATATTCAAATGGCTGGGCAATTGGAGCAGTGGCAAGTCTCCCATACATCGGCCTCACTGTTCGAGAATTCAAGAAGTGACCCCGCTGAGGTTCGAACTCAGGACCCACAGATTAAGAGTCTGTTGCTCTACCAGCTGAGCTACGGAGTCGGTTACTAATTGTTCTCTAATGTAAAAATAAATACAAGACTTCTTCAGTGTTTGCTGCAAATCTTAAATATTATTATTTGCAGTTTCTCCCAAATTTTTTTTGAAAAGGCTACAAGGGTTAAGGTAATGCATCCAGCGGTGACTTTGCCTACTGGTATACCGGCGGTTTCTTACAGGAAACATCAAAATTCTATCAGAATATGCCATAATAGTATAAATGTGCCTTTTGTAATTGTTCAATTCGAAGAAAGTTTGATACATTTGTTGAAAACCTAACGTCATTGAACAACATCTCTACACTTTCAAACGAGCAATCTTTGTGGAAGGCATTTAAACAGGGTGATGAGCAAGCCTTTTCGGAGCTCTACCGTTTAAATATCAATGCATTGTATAGTTATGGGAAAAAGCTGATATGTGACGAGAAGGTAGTTGAGGACCATATTCAGGATCTTTTTATTGAATTATGGCAGCGCAGGGCATTTCTTTCCGACATAGAATCTCCACGGTTCTATATGTTCCGCGCTCTGAGAAGGAAGATTTTTAAATCAAGGAATCAGACAGACGGTATCGAGCAGGCACTGGACACTACTTGTGAGGTCAATTTGCCCGTTGCATTTTCCAAAGAATTGGAGATTATTGAAGAGGAAGAGCAAAAACAATTGGAAGCAGAAATTGGCTTATGGCTCACGAATCTGTCTTCCCGTCAATACGAGGTGCTTGTGTTACGATACTACCAGGATTTTAGCTATTCACAGATTTCGACCATGCTCAATATCAACGAGCAATCCGTTCGAAATATCCTCCAACGTGCGCTTAGCCGACTTCGGCAGCTTTCTTTTGCAATTTTAGCCATTGCATTATTCCAACTTTTTTAATTTTTTTTTGAATAAGTGAGTTAAAAATATGCCGATTGTGCTCTTGCATATGACGGGGATATTTAATTTTTCCGTAGAATAGTTCAATTCATGGGGTATCACTTATACGAGGTTTCTGATTTTCTGGAAGATGACTTTTTTCGGTCATGGGTTTATGGCGTAAATCCTGAAGCCTCCGGTTTTTGGGAAAATTTCATGGAAAAAAATCCTGACAAGCTGGACGTTATTAAAACAGCTCAGACGATATTACTTTCCATAGAGAAAGACGTTGCACATGACGGTCCATCTGATGAAGCTGTGGACAGTCTATGGTATAGAATCCATTCAAGAACAATTGAAGAATCATCGAGTGTTTTTAAGCCAAGAAATTTCAAACTGATATACCTAAGCGCCGCGGCAGTTTTAGCAATAATCGTAAGTTTTGGCGTATTGAGATTTAATCAAGACTGTGGTATTACCTACCAAGCTTTGGTTGCCGCCGCACCTGATGAACTGACTGAAAAAGAAAATAGGGGAGCTGGTTTGACAGACGTCGTTCTGCCCGATAGCAGCATAGTCACCCTTCACCCGCATAGTAAAATATCGTTCTCACAAAATTACGGCCAAACCAAGCTACGGGAAGTATACCTGACTGGAATGGCATTTTTCAAAGTAAAGAAAAATCCGGAGCGACCATTCTATGTTTATGCCGGAGAGATAGTAACAAAGGTATTGGGGACAAGTTTCCTGATAAAAGCCTTTGAAGCAGATGGTGAAATCGAGGTTAATGTTCGTACAGGGAAAGTGTCGGTGTCGGCGCGGGAGGATATTGAAAAGGAGGTGGTAATGGAAGATCCCTTGGTGCTGTTACCCAATGAAAGAATGCTTTTTGACCGTGTTAGCGGAAAGGGACAGCTCCGGAAATTATTGGTTGAAGTGCCTGTGATCATTGAAGGTGAGAAAATTGCGCCACCTATTTCGAAGTTTCAGGATGCCAAGGTGATGGATATTCTTGCCAGCCTTCACGCATCATACGGTGTTATCATAGATTATGACGAAAAGGTACTCGGATCATGCCTGCTTACTGCCGAATTTACCAATGAGACACTTTTTGAAAAGATAGACCTGATTTGTAAAGGTATCGAGGCTGAATATCAGGTGTTGGGAACGCATATTGTCATAAGCGGCCGCGGTTGCGAATAAGAATAGAATTTTAACAAACCTAGCTATATTTTCTAACCTATCTATCCCCAGTTACTGAATGAAATAAACAATTCTGCACCAAAAAAAAGTTGATGATGGTGCGAACATCATCAACCTAAAGTTCAACCTCTTCTGAAGATTGCTTCCGATTTTGGCGGAAGGAGGTAGTGTTTTGCCCAATTATTCATTAAAAACAAAACTTGTGTAAAGTTATGAAAAAAATGTATCCTAACTATGCTCACTGGCAGTGGATTATGAGATTTAGTTTTATACAGCTCTTATTTGCAGGTCTGGTGTCAAGTATTACCCTGGCCGGCGCGAGCGAGGCCCAGGAAATACTCAACAGCCGGATAACTTTAAAAGCTGAAAATCAGAACGTGCAAAAGGTGCTTTCGAATATCGAAAGTCAGGCTAAAGTCAAATTCCTTTACAGTTCAAGTCTGATCAAATCAGAAAGAAAGGTGAATGTGAACGTACAGCAGGAGCGCCTAGGCGAAGCATTGAATGCCATATTAACTCCTCTGGATCTGGACTATGAAGTGTCTGGAAAACAAATTATTTTAAAAAGAAAGAAAGCAAAGGAAGAAGTACTGGCACCCGCATCCTTTAAAGAAAGCCAGTTTGTAGACCGTACTGTTAAAGGTACTGTCACCGATAACTCTGGCAGCAATTTGCCAGGAGTTTCAGTTCTTGTAAAAGGAACTCAGCGCGGAACAAGTTCTGATGTGGATGGTAATTATTCCCTTTCTGGTCCTGATGGTCCATTTACCCTTGTTTTTAGCTTTGTAGGTTATGCGCCTAAAGAGGTGGAAGTTACGGGAAATCAAACATCGGTAAATGTTGTATTGGCCACCGACGAAAAAATTCTGAGCGAAGTAATCGTAGTGGGTTATGGCACAGCTAAGAAAAAGGACTTAACTGGTGCAGTTTCTGTCGTTAAGGTGGAAGATTTGAAAGAACAGCCAAACTCAAACCTGACGAATCAGCTTCAAGGACGTGCCTCAGGTGTTACGGTTCTTACTTCAGGACAGCCGGGTCAGGCTCCGCAAATACGTATTCGTGGTATCAACTCTTTTGGAAACAACACCCCTTTATATGTTGTGGACGGTGTTCCAACTCAGGATATAAATAACCTGAACCCTAACGACGTCGCTTCCATGCAGGTATTGAAAGATGCCGGTTCTGCTTCGATATACGGTTCAAGAGCTTCAAATGGTGTTGTGATCATCACTACGAAACGTGGAAAAGGAAAAGTGAGCGTAAGCTATGATACCTATTATGGTACTCAAACTGTGAAAAAAGGAAACGTTTACGATATCCTTTCTTCTCAAGGTATGGCCGATTTGAAATGGATGGCATTGAAAAATTCTGGTGCAGCGCTTAACGATCCTCAATATGGCACAGGCTCAACTCCAATTCTGCCGGACTATATCGTTCCGACCGGAAAGAAAGAAGGTGAAGTGGATTTGAACAGTTACTATGTAAACCCGAACTATACTGATAAGGCAGATATGGACTCGTTCACAAGAATTGTTAAGGCCAACAAAGAAGGTACTGACTGGTTTCACACGGTATTCCATAACGCGCCAATTCAAAGCCATAATCTTACTGTGAGCGGAGGCGGAACGCAAGGTAACTATATGTTCTCGTTCAATTACTTCAACCAAAAAGGTAACCTGGATAATACCTATATGAAAAGGTACACCATTCGTGCAAACAGCCAGTATAATGTTGGCAAGCATGTTCGGATCGGTGAGAATATAGCTTTGTCATTGGTTGATAACCCACAAATCGGGGTACTTCAGGAAGGTGGAGGGATTGGTATGGCATTCAGAATGCAGCCAATTATCCCTGTATATGACGTAAGAGGAAACTATGCTGGATCGTTTGGTAGCGGTTTGGGAAATGCTAAAAACCCTGTTGCAATTATGGATCGTACACGTAACAACCGTGGATTGGGAAATAACCTTTTGGGTAACATGTATGCAGAGATCGATATCGCGAAGGATTTGGTTGCAAGAACAAGTTTTGGTGGTGGTATGTATTCAGGTTCTTCTCATTCTTTCCAATATCCTGAGTGGGAAAACTCCGAAAATACTACGGTCAATGCCTATACAGAGAACTGGAGTACGGGCTACAACTGGACATGGACGAATACGTTGACGTACGAACATACGTTTAATGACTTGCATGCTTTGAAAGTTTTGGCAGGTACAGAGGCATATCGTGCAAACAATCGTGGTATCTCCGGTACAACACAGAGTTATTTCTCGTTTGACCCTAACTATACGAACCTTTCGACAGGCTCTGGTACTCAAACGCATTCAAGTTTTGTGGGAGCAGAAGCTTTATTCTCCTATATAGGTCGTATCGATTATACTTTCAAAGATCGTTACCTGTTAAGCGGAACGGTTCGTCGCGATGGTTCATCGAAATTTACTTCGCAATATGGTGTGTTCCCGGCTATCAGCGCAGGCTGGAGAGTAAGCGAAGAGGATTTTATGAAAGGAGTTAAGTGGATTTCTGATTTGAAAATTCGTGGTGGATATGGTATTATGGGTAACCAGTTTAATATCTCAACTGCCAATGCCTTCACCACTTACGGACAAAACAGAAGCAACTCATTTTACGATATCAATGGAACCGGCAACAGTACAGTTCAAGGATTCCAGCGTACAAGAGTTGGAAATCCAGCTGCTAAATGGGAACGCAACATCAACTCAAACATTGGGTTAGATGCTCAGTTGTTCAACGGTGCAATTGATTTCACAATTGATTATTACCAAAAAAATATCGAAGATCTTCTTTTCTCTCCTGAACTGGCAGGAACCGTAGGTCAAGGTACTGCCCCAGCAGTCAACATTGGTAAAATGAAGAACAAGGGGATTGATATGTCAATCTATGGAGAGAAGAATGTGACGAAGGATTTGAAAATGAGCGCGACCGTGACTTTGACTACTTACAATAACAAAATTGTAAAAATCACCGACGGTGTTGATTATTTCGATCAGGAAGGTCGTCGTTTCAATGGAAGCACAATCGTACGCAACGGTGTTGGTCATTCAATCGGTCAGTTCTTTGGTTACAAAATTGACGGTTTCTGGAATTCGCAACAAGAGATTGACCAGGCAAATGAGAATGCACAATCTTCCACAGGAAACACCGGCGCAGTGTATCAGGCAGAAGTGAAACCAGGTCGTTTTAGATATGCGGATATAAACGGTGACGGAATTATCACTGCTGATGACCGCACATATCTTGGAAATCCAAGTCCTAAATTTAGCTATGGCTTGAACCTGGGTGCATCTTACAAAAACTTCGATTTCGGTATTTTCTTCTACGGTGTATCAGGAAATGATATCTGGAACAACCTGAAATGGTGGCATGATTTCTATCCGAACTTCCAGGGTGCGAAAAGCAACACAGCACTTTACAATTCATGGACTCCCGATCATATGGACGCAAAAGCGCCAATTCAGGAAAATACAGGTTCTTTCAGTACTACCAACGTTCCTAACTCGTACTATGTGGAAAAGGGATCGTACCTCCGTGCCAAGAATGCACAAATTGGCTATACTTTGCCGAAGTCATTGCTTTCGAAAGCGAAGATCGAAAGAGCAAGAATTTATTTGCAAAGTGCTAATCTGTTTACCATCACAAAATATTCTGGTCCGGATCCTGAGGTTGGACAAAGCCAGGTTGATGGTTCAACAGCATTTGGACTTGATGAAGGTGTTTATCCAAACACCCGTCAGTGGCTGATCGGTTTAAATTTGACATTCTAATCGCTGTATTCTTAAACAGAAAAAAGATGAAGAAATTTAATTTTTCTAAAATAGCACTCATTATAGCCTTAGGTCTGGCATCTAATGCTTGTAAAGACGAATTCCTGGAGCAACCTGCTTTGGGTGCATTGAGTGATGCACAATTAAATACCAAACCAGGTGTCGAAAATCTGCTGATAGGTGCATATGCAGCCCTTGACGGTAATGGGGTAGGAGCTGCCAGTGCCTGGGATGCTGCCGCAGACAACTGGATATATGGTAGTATTGCGGGTGGTGATGCTAAAAAAGGTAGTGATGGCTCTGACCAGGCGGGTATCAACTCGATCATGGTATATAGCGCCGGTCCAAGTAATGGCTTTTTCAACAGTAAATGGAAAGCAGTCTACGAAGGTATAAACCGTGCGAACACCGTTCTTCGATTGGCACCTCAGATCACCGACGGAGCAACTGCTGCTGATATCCTGAGTTTTCAGGCTCAGGCTCGTTTCTTACGTGGCCACTATTATTTTGAACTGAAAAAGATGTTCAATATGGTTCCATGGGTTGACGAAACAACCGAGGATCCTGCCGCGGTGAAAAACGATGTGGACATCTGGCCGAATATTGAGGCTGATTTTAAATTTGCGATGGACAACTTGCCGGCAACACAGGCTTCTGTGGGGCGCGTTAACAAGTGGGCTGCTGCCGCATACTTAGGTAAAACCTATCTATATGAAAAGAAGTATGCAGAAGCGAAAACTATTTTCGATCAGGTAATTAGTCAGGGCGTAACGAGCAAAGGTGTGAAATACGCATTGATGCCAAAGTATCAGGACAACTTTGATGCAGCGAAGAAAAACATGGAAGAGTCTGTGTTTGCTATTCAGATGGCTGCTAACGACGGAACCAGTACAATCGATAACGCGAACACAGGTGGCATGTTGAACTTCCCATACAACTCGCCGTTCCGTTGCTGCGGATTTTTCCAACCTAGTATCGATTTGGCCAACTCATTCCAAACGGACGCTGATGGTCTTCCAATGGTGGATACATACAACTCCAAAGTTTTGAAAAACGACATGGGAATCGATTCGGACAAGCCGTTTACTCCAGACGCTACTACTCCGCTTGATCCTCGTATCGACTGGTCAGTAGGACGCCGTGGTGTTCCTTTCCTTGACTGGGGAAATCACCCTGGTCGTACGTGGATACGTGACCAGACATATGCGGGTCCTTACTCGCCTAAAAAGAACATGTACTGGCAGGCGACTCAGGATATCTATTCAGATCAGCACTCATGGGCTCCTGGTACTGCAATCAACGTTCAGGTAATTCGTTTTGCCGATGTATTGTTGATGGCTGCCGAAGCCGAAGCACAAGCTGGAAGTTTGGATAAAGCGCAGGAATACGTAAACATGGTTCGTGCTCGTGCTGCCAAACCGGAAAGTATGGTTTATACCTATAAGAGCGATAGCAATCCGCTGGGAGGTTTTACAACCACACCTGCTGCTAATTACAAAATTGCTGTTTATCCTGCTGGTTCGTTCTCAGGGAAAGGTAAGGACGGTGCATTGAAAGCGATTTATTTCGAGCGTAAACTGGAGCTTGCGATGGAAGGTCACCGATTCTTTGACTTGTCTCGATGGGGAATTGCAGATCAGGCGTTGAATTCATACTTGGATTTTGAAAGCAAAATCACGCCGGATGTTAGCGGTGGTAAATTTACCAAAGGGGTTAATGAATACTTCCCGATCCCGCAACGTCAGATTGATTTGAGCACAAAAGGTGGTGTATCTTCGTTGAAACAAAACCCGGGATACCAATAGTTTTTCTTAAATTTCAGATTCAAAAGAGGCAGCTAATTACTGCCTCTTTTGGTATATAGATAAAATTGTAACTGATGCTTTTTTTTGCTAAATCCATTATTTCTGCCGTTTTTATTACTATTCTTTTCGGATGTGGAAATTCGAAGACCGATGAAAGATCTGCGCAGCGGGAAAAGGGAGAGGCTTTGGTAAAAAAGTATTGCAGCAATTGTCACATCCCTGTTTTCGCTGAATCTTTGGATAAAGAAACATGGGCGAAACGGGTTTTACCCGCCATGGCAGCTCGACTGGGTATTGAAACCTATCAGGGCGACAGCTATTATACTGGACCGAGTTCAGTATTATCTCTGGCGGAATGGGACGAAATACTCGCTTATTATGATTCTCTGGCTCCACAGAAACTTGAACCTGCAAAACCTAAATTGCAACCTGTCAAGGATTGGGCTCCGTTTCAATTGAGAGAACCAAACGGAAACTTTGAGGAAATGGCCATGACTACTATGGTAAAATATGATTCTCTTTCAGGTCACATTTTTACCGGTTCGGCAGATGTTTCCGATTTGACCCAATGGTCCGATGAACTTAAAAAGTTAAGTTCTCTCACGCTCAAATCGGCAGCCGTTGATATGTTGCGAAATAGTGAGGGCGAGCAGATAATTTCCTCAATTGGTGAAATGCGGGCGATCGATATACCAAATGGCGATATTTCACGATATGACAATACCCACATGCTTGGCAATTTGGCTGCAGGTTTTGGGAGACCCATTCAATTGGCCAAGTCAGATTTTAACAAAGATGGGCTGGAAGATTTTATCGTGTGCTCTTTCGGTCATGAACAAGGTGGATTATATCTACTGCAGCAGGGGAAAGACCATTCTTTCAAAACTATTCCAATTCGAGCAGTCGCCGGCGCCACCCAGGCAGTCAATGTAGACTTCAATCATGATGGATGGATGGATATTGTGGCACTTTTTGCGCACGCAGATGAAGGGATATGGCTTTTTGAAAACAATAAAATGGGAGGTTTTAGTGAAAAGAAATTGCTTGCATTTGCCCCCGTTTACGGCTCGAGTAGTTTTCAATTGGCCGATATGAACAATGATTCACATTTAGATATCATCTACACAGCCGGGGATAACAGCGATTACTCAAGGATATTGAAACCATATCACGGAATATACATTTTCCAGAATCAGGGAAACTTCGAGTTTAAGCAAACGTCATTTTATCCGGTCAATGGCAGTACCAAAGTGATTGTGGCAGACTTTAACCTGGATGGTTTGAAAGATATGGCCGCTATTGCTTTTTTTGGCGATTTGGTCAATAACCCCTCCGAAACCTTTCTTTACTTTGAACAAAAGAAGGGCCAGAAAGCCAATCCTGAATTTTTAATTTTCAGTCCTCCAGTATCTCAACACGGTCGCTGGATATGTATGGACGCAGGCGACATTGACCATGATGGAGATATGGATATACTGTTGGGCAATTTTGCAAAAGGATTTGTTAATCAACCGGGCCTCAAACCTTACTGGGGGCTCAATGTTCCTTTTATTGTTTTGGAGAATCAATCGGTAAAAAATAACCCTACCTCAAAAGCGAAGGGTGTTAATAACTCTCTTTGATACTTTCGCAAAACGGAAGCGTCTTTTCTTTCCTTTTTATTATATTTGAAGTTAACCGAAACTTAACGTGGTCAGTTTTCTTCCTTTTGACCCGCTCTCAAGGTGATAGTCAGGTATTGTAAAACAATGTGAAATGAAAGTATCTCCTAGCGAACCCTTTAAAATTATATATTCAATTCTCAATCACGAGTACCTGGGCTACATTTTTGAGTCTTTTGTAGTTCAGCTCGACAGTCAGGGAGACTTCACTTTTCAAATTCAGAATATTTCCTCCAAGAATGTAGACGAGTTTAAATCGCAACTTGATAAAAGCGATTTCGAACTGGTTAAACTAATTGACAATATTCAGCAGGATGTTATCCTGAAAAAATATAATCCGAAAAAACTTTCTGCAGTTGATTTCTTTCTGAAGATATACGATCCGCAAAAAGGTGATAAGGGAATACAAGAGCGAATCAGTGCGTATCTGGAAGAGTGCAAAGCGCAAATACTCGCTCTGCTCGACGAAAAGGCACTTTTCGTAATGGGAAGCGATGGGAACCCGCTCTGGAAGCCAATCATTTGGGAAAAAGAAAAAGCCAAAATTCGGTTTCACTTGATGAGGAATGAGAACAATACGCACTATTTTCCAACTATAATTCATCAATCAAAGAAACTTGAATTTCAATATAAAAATGCAATTCTGATATGCGAAGAGCCAGCGTGGCTTGTCGTAGAAGGGCATCTGTATCACTTTGAAGGAAATTTAGATGGCAAAAAGATAAAGCCATTTCTTGCCAAAAAATTTATCGCTATTCCATCTAATATGGAAGAGCAGTATTATAAAAAATTTGTTGCTCCACTGATTGCGAGTCATGATGTCGTGGCAAAAGGCTTTGAAATTAAACAAATTTCTTCCGCACCTGCCATGATTCTTAAAATCTCTGAGTATAACCGGTCGCCGAAGGTCGTTTCCGCACTCTTTGATGAGCAGGGAGGAGAGGAGGGGCTTCTGGAAAATGAACCGGAGGACGTGCTGATGGATGTATACTTTCAGTATGGTGACTTCCAGTTGAAATACGATGCTTCGACGGCCACTACGAGCGTCGAAATGCACAAGAATGGGAGCGACTATCAGTTTTTTAAAGTAAATCGTCATACAGAATTCGAAAAAAAGAGCATTGCAACTCTAAAGGGATGGGGTTTGAATCTTACAACCGGCAAGGTGCTATTGTCAAAAAATGAGGCATTTGGTTGGCTGCAGAGTAACGCTCGCCAACTTGAAGAGGCGGGTGTAATTATCACTCAAAAGGCAGGCGATGGCAAGCGATATTTCTTAGGTTATTCCTCGATCGATGTGTCGATTAAAGAAGAACGAGATTGGTTCGATATTAAAGCGAGGGTAGTCTTTGGAGAATTTGAAATTCCATTTATTCAGCTGAGAAGTTATATTTTAAATGGGAAAAAAGAGTTTACACTGCCGAATGGCGAGATTGCCGTAATTCCGGAATGGTGGTTTACCAAATATTCTGAACTGTTTTCTTTTACAGAACCAGATGATTCAGGTGATGACCTTCGCATTCATTTGCACCATATCGCTCTGGTTCAGGAACTACAGGAAGAGAATCTGGCGACGACAATTATCAGCAGAAAGCTGGAAGGACTAAGGGATTTTGACAAAATAGCGGCATATGATATTCCATCGGAATTCAAAGGAGAACTTCGTCCGTATCAAAAAGCCGGCTACAATTGGCTTAGATTTTTAAACCAGTATAGACTTGGAGGCTGTCTCGCCGATGACATGGGTTTAGGGAAAACAATACAGACCCTTGCGCTATTGTTGTCCGAAAAAGAGGCGGGTGTTATAGCTCCGTCACTTCTTATTCTCCCAACGTCTCTTCTATACAATTGGGTATTAGAGGCCGGGAAGTTTACGCCTGATATCAAAATTCTTTTATACACCGGTACCTACCGCGAAAAGGATGCCGAGCAGTTTGATCAGTATGACCTGATCATCACCAGCTATGGTATTGTCAGGCTGGATATTGAATTGATCCAGTCGCATCGGTTCAATTATGTGATTCTGGACGAATCACAGGCTATCAAGAATCCATCTTCCATTATCACAAAAGCGGTAAGACGACTGAATTCTGCGCATCGCCTGATATTGACAGGTACCCCGGTGGAAAACAGTACGATGGATCTTTGGTCGCAAATATCATTTGTCAATCCAGGTTTACTGGGCAGCCAGGCTTTCTTCAGAGACGAATTCCAAATTCCGATAGAACGAAAAAATGACGAGGAGAAAAGCAAACGACTATATAATCTGATCAAGCCTTTTATACTCCGGCGCAACAAAATGCAGGTGGCAAAAGATCTGCCCGAAAAGGTGGAGAATATCCAATATTGCGATATGAGTGAAGACCAGGAGAAGGTATATGAGGAGGCAAAAGCTTTTTACCGTAACAAGGTACTGGAGAGTATTGATACCGATGGAATGTCAAAATCGCATATGATTGTTTTGCAAGGGCTCACTAAACTACGTCAGATCGCTAACCACCCCAAAATGATTGATCCTGAATATATTCATGATTCAGGGAAGTTTAAGGACGTAATTCATAAATTGGATACGGTTATTAGCGAAGATCATAAGATATTGATTTTCAGTCAGTATATTAAACATCTTGACTTGTTCCGGTCGGTTTTGGACGAGCGAGGTGTCGCCTATGCCTATCTGGACGGATCTACGAAAGACAGGCAGAAGGAGGTAGAAAGTTTTCAGGAGAACGCAGGCATTAGAATATTCCTGATATCCTTAAAAGCAGGTGGCTTGGGATTAAATCTCACCGCTGCAGACTATGTATTTATTCTGGATCCATGGTGGAACCCTGCGATCGAAGCCCAGGCGGTGGATCGGGCGCACCGGATAGGGCAGGACAGGACGGTATTTACTTACAAGTTTATTACCAAGAATACAGTTGAAGAGAAGATATTAGCCTTACAACGTACCAAAAAACAACTCGCTGACGATTTGATATCCAGTGAAGATGGATTCGTTAAATCGTTGACGAGAGATGATATTATGCAATTGATGAGCTGACAAGTTGTTTCGTTGGTGTCCTCCTGTACATAAAAATCAGAGCAATTGAAAGTAGTATAAAGGCTAGAATTGATCCACCAAGCCCGTAAAATAGTCGGTTAGGGCTGCTTTTTCCATTTGGAACCATTGGTGGATCTAATACTTCAAAAACAGGTTTTGTCTGTTTTTCAGTAATAGCTAATGTTTCCGACTGTGAAAGAAGAGAGGAGTATACCCCCTGCGCGATACTATATGCGTCTGCAAGTTTGTCTTCCTCAATTTTTGCAGTGTTTAGAAAAAGGTTTCGGTTTCTATCGCGAAATGATTGTAGAGCAAGACGGGTTTTCAACATTCTGTCCTTCGCAACCTGTAATTGGGAATTGATGAAATCCTTTTGATTGTGTTTTTTTCCATAACGATAATCTGTCACATAGGTTCTGAGATACTTTATTCCGTTAGTCAAAACCATTGCTGCTACATGCCCGTCTTCCATTTCTACAGAAACAGAAATAAGTCCTGATTTCTTGTCATATTCTGCTTCTATTGATCCTTTTAACGACGCGATAACCCCCAATTCCGGCTTTTTATATTTATAAATACTGTCTTCAGTATTAAGCTTAAGGAATTGAGGATTAACTCTCACCCCACGCAATTCTTCATAGTAGTTGAGCAGCGTATTGTAGTGCTTCCCTGAATCAGTCTGAACAGGTTGACTTAGCAGATAGAGAAGGGCAGGAGAACTTTTCAGAATGTTGGGAAAGATATCCGGACGAATTGCGTCAGTTTCGCTACCTGATCCGCCTGTTTCTATGCCCGCCAGAGAGGCAAGCGAACCAAGCGAGCCCATCCCTCCCGGGGTCATTTCCGGTAATAGCATGGTGTTGGATTTGTATTTCCTTGGTTTTAGAAAACTGGTCGACACACCAAGCAATCCACCAATCAACATAGCGAGTAAAAGTTTTATTTTATTCTTTCCCAAAACATCGAGAACGAACAAAAGCGCTCTTTCAAGAATATCCTTTTCCTCTATTTTCTCAGTCATGTTCGCACTCGAATCTATCATAAATCTGATTTCAAATTCACCTTGCAAAGCTTTATTGCAGCCTGGTAACTGTTAAGGCAATTGTACTTAAAACGCTGGCAATCAAAGAAAATATTGCTATTCTTTCTCCAGGGGTCATCGTACGATCAATTTTAGCTGCTTTGATCGGCACGCTGATCACAGATCCTGGTTGCACCGTAGGATATGAACGGAAAAATAGAAATTTGCCTGTACGATGCGTCCTGCCGTTCGGGTAGGTTACATATATACGGTTTTTCCAAGCACCTTCCATGTAGCCTCCCGCCTGAGATATATAATCTTTAAATGAGAAATTGTTGTCGAAATTAACGGCAGAAGGGTTGAATACGCCCCCGTTAATCCTTACGGTTTCCAAGGCCGTAGGAATTGTCAGTGAATCATTATTCATCAACAGAAGGTTGGACTGCAGCGAGGGATTCTTACTTACGGCCTCGAGATCAATTGCTATTAATTCACTATTTCTGTAAAATCGTGCACCGGATAGATTTGCTTCCGGCTTCAATCCACCAACTTTGGGTAACAAATCAGAAATTCTCTCAAAATTGTTTAGAATTGTGTAGGATCCCGGATATGTGACCGCTCCCAGCACGCTGACTATCTTTTGTGTCTCATATCTAGGTGAATACCTCACCATTACGATGTCGTAAGGTTGTAATGAAAAATTCTGGTCGTCGGAAGTAACCTTTAAATTTTCGTCGATATTGAGTGTGAAGATTTTAACATTCTGTGTTTCAGGAATACCTATCGTATCATTTTTTATTCTCCTCGATACCTCGATGCGATAAGGGATCCCCCCTTCGCGAAACCCTCCCGCCTGAAACACCAGATCAGGTATACTTATGTTACTGAAATATGGAAAAGTACCAGGGCTTATAACTGAGCCGGCGATTGTTAGAAAGGCAGATTCATGAAGCTCGTCTACCGATTTGACAGAAAGGACATCTCCGGGTACCAATGGAATATCTTCAATTTCATGATTAAATAACTTAGTCATGTCAATGGCTATTAAGGCTACAGAACCGGGACCGCCACTTCTTTCAAGCGTAGCCCTGTTCATAAAGGCTCGGGCAGATACGCCGTCAGCTCTCGTAAGCAATTCTAAAACGGTATTGCAGTTATCTTCAAGAGGATAAATGCCGGGTCTTGTTACAGCTCCTTTCACTTCAACCTGATTTGCAATAGTTTCAAGTATTTTATCAACCGTGAAAATATCTCCATTTTGAGGTTTACTACTTGAAAATAGAGAATCAGGGATCGAGCCGATCACGTAGTTCTTCCCGGTATTTCTTTGGAAATTGATTGAGCTGGTCAGTGCAACCGTATTAAAGCCTCCTGCGTATCGTATCAGATCTTCAACGGATTCATTTTCCGTTGCCTCAAAGATTCCGATTCTTTTGAGTTCACCAAGAAGCTGCACGCGTTTTTTATACGGACGGACGAGAATAATGTCCTGATCACGAAGACCAATGTTGTCCTTCATGTTGGCATCCACCAGAAAGTTATATAAATCAATCTTTCGAATAACTTTGTTGTTTCTGATGATCTCAATATCTCTGAAGGAGCCGTTTCGGGTAGGTCCGCCTGTCACGTATAAAGCATTGAAAGCCGTTGCAAGTGATGATACTGTGTAAGTTCCCGGCTTCAACACCTCTCCGGTAACCATCACCTTAATACTTCTGACATTACCCAGTGACAAAGTGAAATATGTTCCTGAGCCAGGCCTGTTAAGGGTCGAATATGCTTGTCTAAGGCGACCTAAAATTTTACTTTCAGCTTGTTCGATTGTTAATCCGTTCACATATACAGGTGCCAGATTAAGCATTTTTACGGTCCCTTCCGGGCTAACTTTGAGCTGGAAATTGTCAACGGAATTTCCATAGATATCAACTGTTAGTTCATCTTCCGGGCCAAGAATGTAATTGGTGGGTGTTGCAATCCTTAGGTTGGGTTCGAAAGTGCTTGACGATGTTCTAAAGAAGGAGGAGCCGAAAATCTGGAAGGCACGGTTTAGCCTCCTGCTTTGGCCAGCAGCTGATGTATCAAGTTCTGTGGAGATATCTTCGTCGAGTTCATCCTGCTGCTCACGGGTTTCATCATTGTTTCTTTGCTCCTCCTGAGTTGCGTTTTTTTCGTCAACTTGAGCTTTTTTCAACATCAGATTAATTTGATCCTGACTGTAACCGCGCTGCAAGGCTGCCCGTTGAATATCTTTGTCTGACATTCCTGCAGAACGGGCTCTGTTGTAAAAGTCGGAAGCTTGCTGATTCGAAATCTGATCAATCTTTATGTCTCCGGGTGACGTATTTCCGATGGGTATCGGACCCGTAGTTGTTGGCTTCTGTCCAAAGGAAACACTTGAGGAGAATAAGAAAACTAAAAGAGAAAGCGTTTTGAGACCTTTTAGGAGCGTTGAAGTAATTTTATAATGCATGCAGTGCGAGAAATAGTTAAGTGTACTTCGAAACCTGATATCGAGTTGTAACAAGTTCACATCTTGCAGATTAAGACTAAGGAAGCTACTAAAAGCTTAATTGACTAAAACTACAAAAAACTTGTTACAACTGTATAACAGCTTCTACACAATAATATTTTATTTTACCTTAATCCCGAGCTCGTTTAGCTGGGCATCGGAAATTGTTGACGGAGAGTCTATCATTACGTCACGTCCTGAATTATTTTTTGGGAAAGCAATGAAATCCCGGATGGAGTCGACGCCACCGAAAATAGAGCATAGTCTGTCAAAGCCAAATGCTATTCCGGCATGAGGAGGGGCACCAAATTCGAATGCGTTCATAAGAAATCCGAACTGAGCCTGAGCCTCTTCAGGAGTAAAGCCCAATATCCCGAACATCTTTTGTTGTAACTCCTTTTCGAAGATTCTTACAGAGCCACCACCCACTTCAACTCCATTGATAACCATATCATATGCATTGGCACGAACTTCACCCAAATTTGTCTCCAGCAGGTCAATATCTTCCGGTTTTGGACTGGTGAAAGGATGGTGCATTGCAAACCAACGATTTTCTTCTTCCCCGTACTCCAGAAGAGGGAAATCAAGCACCCAAAGTGCTCTGAATTCGTCCGGATTTCGAAGGCCCAGTCTTGAACCAATTTCCAGACGAAGTTCATTCAATTGCTTGCGGGCTTTGTCTCCATTTCCGGAGATCAACAACAACAAATCGCCTGGTTTAGCATTGAATTTTTCTACCCAACCTCTCAGTATTTCTTCCGAATAAAACTTATCGACGCTGGATTTAACAGATCCATCTGCATTGTATCTCACATAAATAAGCCCTTTCGCGCCAATTTGCGGGCGTTTCACCCAGTCCGTTAGCTCGTCAACTTGTTTTCTGGTATATTCAGCACACCCTGTTGCGCATATTCCAACGACCAGTTCCGCATCGTCGAAAACTGAAAAGCCTTGTCCGGAAGTCAGATCTGCATCTTTTCCTTTCAATTCAACAAACTGCATATCGAAACGGATATCCGGTTTGTCCGATCCGTACAGGCGCATAGCATCTGCATAGCTCATTCGTGGTACCTCAGGGAGATCCAAATCCTTTACATTTTTGAATAGATCACGGATCAATCCTTCGAATGTGTTCAGGATATCTTCTTGTGTTACGAACGACATTTCGCAGTCAATCTGAGTGAACTCAGGTTGGCGATCTGCGCGCAAATCTTCGTCTCTGAAACATTTTACAATTTGATAATAGCGGTCAAAACCGGCTACCATCAATAATTGTTTGAAGGTTTGAGGTGATTGAGGGAGCGCATAAAACTCGCCCGGATTCATCCTGCTTGGAACCACAAAATCACGGGCACCTTCTGGAGTGGACTTGATCAAAACCGGTGTTTCCACCTCGATGAAATCCAGTTGATCAAGATAAGCTCTGGTATATTTTGCAACCTGATGTCTTAACTGTAGATTTTTACGAACGGTGTTTCGTCTGAGATCCAGGTAGCGATATTTCATGCGAATATCATCACCACCATCGGTCTCATCCTCGATCAGGAACGGAGGTAGTTTTGCGGGATTTAAGATTGACAATTCAGAGACTCTGATCTCAATGGCGCCTGTTGCTATCTTATCGTTTTTAGAAAGTCTTTCAATTACTATCCCCTTCGCGGAAATTACGAACTCTCGTCCTAGCGATCTGGCAATATTTAAAACTTCCGCTGATGTTTTTCCCTCTTCAAAAAGCAATTGGGTAATGCCATATCTGTCACGCAAATCGAGCCATACCATCCCTCCTTTATCTCTAACTCTTTGAACCCATCCGCATAATACAACGTCCTGAGTAACATGATTTAAGTTTAATTCCCCACAGGTATGTGAACGTAGCATATAGATTTTTGTAACTGGTATATTAAAATTGCCTGATAATAAATGCCGCAAAAGTACGTATTTTTACCAAATCTAACATGAAGAGTCATTTATGAATTTATCCCGCTTGCCAAGGAACATCAACAAGCTCATATGTTTAGCAGTATGGCTAACCTGTTTCACGGGATGCGGAGGAGATGATCCGAAGCCCACACCGCCCACTCCGACCGAAGATTTCGATTTGACCCCGGTAAAGTATCCAATAGCCCCCGGGCTGGTGGATGAAGCTTCCGGTATTACTCCTTCCAAAAATATGGATGGATATTACTGGACTCATCAGGACTCTGGAGGACCCAATTCTATTTACCTTATGTCTGGCGATGCGAAGAGCATCAAGGAATTTTCTGTGCCGGGAACCATGAATTATGATTGGGAGGATATAGCCTCTGGTCCAGGCCCACTGAATGGGGTGAATTATCTGTACATCGCGGATATAGGAAATAATAATATGCCTGTTGTGAGCGAAAATACAATATACCGTGTGCAGGAAATCGGTAGCGTTACTTCAGCATTTGATGAGTCGAAGGTTGACAAGATAAAATTTCGCTATCCAGATGGCCCTAGAGATGCCGAGTCCATTCTTCTTGATCCCGCCACTAAAGATCTTTATATACTGTCGAAAGAGCTGACTACAACAAACATATATCGTTTACCTTATCCTCAATCTACGACCGACGTGGCAACTGCGGAATTTTCTGGAGCAATACCGGGGGTAAAATTCGCAACCGCAGCCGATATCTCCGATGATGGTAATGAAATCCTTGTCCGCACGTACCTGGTGGCATATTATTGGAAAAAGAGACAGGGGGAATCGATTGTGCAGTCATTAACCCGGACATCGGACAAAACACTTTTGATCGCGCCGGAGCCTCAGGGGGAGGGTATATGTTTTGACAACAAGGCTCTAGGATTCCTGACTATCAGTGAAAAAAGTGAATCGTCAGCCATTTCCCTCAATTACTATAAAAGGAAGTGATGACGGTTGATTGCCACATACTTGATCCGGTGTAGCTAGTATTAAATCCGCGAAAGGTACTTTTGAATAGCTACTAGCAATTCGTCAGGATTGAAAGGCTTGATTATAACATCTGTAGCGCCAATTGAATAAAGCTTGTCCTCTGTTTCCAGTGCGAGACTCGCCGTCAATGCGATGATTGGTATGGTTTCCCCACGATCTCTCAGTATTCTGATAGCCTCATATCCATCCATTACGGGCATATGAAGATCCATCAACACGATATCATGAACAGCTTTATCTAATTTGTTTACTCCATCATGTCCATTCATGGCAACATCGCTCGTTGCTCCCCACTTTTTGAGGAAACTATCGAGAACCAGCACATTCATTTTGTTGTCCTCCACAATCAATACTCGCACTCCTTTTAAAGAATTAGCTTCCATTTCCGGCAGCAGTATTTGTACATCAGGTTCTTTCGTGAGTGAAATTTCGAAAGTCTGAGTGAAATGGAATTCAGAGCCTTCGTTTTCCCGGCTTTCCAATTCAAGCTCGATGCCTTGAGCCTCAAGCAAACGTTTCGAAATAGCAAGCCCGAGGCCGGTACCACTAAAACCACGGGATGTTGACGAGTCAACCTGAGTGAAACGCTCGAAAATGAGTTGTTGTTTCTCTTCGGGAATTCCTATTCCTGTATCCTTTACGGAAAACCGAACCGTGACATGAGCTGCAGTAAGATTTTTTACGTCCAATTTTAGCTTCACATATCCCTGACTGGTGAATTTAGCGGCATTGTGAACCAAATTGCCAAGAACTTGCGAAATACGTGTGATGTCGCCCAGCACTTTATCAGGAAGCTTTGGATCAAGTTCAAGTAAAAACTTGACATCAGATCCGGTTTGGGATGACATATAACCTGACATGATATTCCCTGACAGCAGGCGCAGATCTACCGGAAAACTTTGAAAGTGTATTTTCCCTGCCTCAATCGCACTGAAATCAAGAATGTCGTTTACGACAGTCAGCAGATTATTGGCAGAAAAAAGCATTACATCAAGCCTGGCCTTCTGGTCGGGTCGTGGCTCTTCTTTGATCATCAAATGTGTGATTCCGATCACGGAATTAAGAGGAGTACGAATCTCATGACTCATAGTGCTCAGAAATTCGCTTTTCGATTTGAGCCCTTGCTCTGCCCGGTCTTTAGCTATTTTGAGTGTTGAGGCAAATTTGAATGAGAGGATCAGTGACTGGCAGAAAAAGAAGAATATATATCCAACAAATGTCGCGCCCTGAACAGGGCTTCCCAACCCATAGTATTCCAATATAACGGCAACAGTAACAACAAATATTGAAACTGAACTCGCGAGAGAATAAACTGCCCCGATTCGGTTGTGTCTGAATGCATTCCAGTAGATATAAACTGCAAAGAGAACATAACCGATTAATATGAATAGAAATGAGTTCATCATAGCCGTGAATACGAGTGGGGGAGTCACGATTGTGATAAATCCGTAAACACCACAAACTGCACTCATGATCGAAAGCACCTTTTGAGGGGCGTCTTCCGGATAAAGTGCTTTTGTATACAATGCGAATAATGCAACTGATGTAAACAATGTTAAATATTCGAGTCGTATATAGAACAGCCAGTTCAAATAGGGGAGAACGTCATGCAGAAAGTACGGACTCGTACCCACTATTCTATAGCTGTAGGCTACGCAGAACAATGAAAAATACAAGATAGGCTTGTCGTGCTGCCCGAAAAGGTAGAGGCCCAGAAAAAATAACCCTCCCATGAAAATTCCTCCGGATAGGAAGATATCAAAAAACTGATTTAGCGATCGTTCCTTATCGATAAGGTAGTGGTTTCCAATAATGATGTTTTTGAATGCCCCCCCGCGGTGATGCGAAAAATTGGCTATTTGTAAAACCAGATCTAGTGTGTCGGAGTTGATGTGAATGGGTCGAACCTTTGTGTTCCAATAGGGTTTCGTAGTTGCCTCGCTCGTGCCCGGTTCTCCTGTTTTGGCAATCATCCGACCATTGACAAACAGTTTGCATGACGTATAGACGTCAGGTAAAAGTAGGGCAAGATTGGTACGGTGGGGAGGAAGATATATGGTAAGACGATATGTCGCGAAGCCTTGTGATGGAATAGGTCTGTTTTTCCAGCTAATATCAGACCATAACTTTGGAAAAGGCTTATATTCGAAATCATTGGACTTTTCGTCGGGTTGTAGTAATTGATTCCAATAGAATTGCCAGTCGCCCTGAAGCGCAACGGGTACATTCTCAACGTCATGTGATCTGAGATCAAGAATGCCGTTTTTGAAATCATAACGCTCTGGGTACGAACCGGCCTGAGCTACTGCAATAAGGCTCAGAGAGAAAACGAAAAAACACAGCACGCAGCTTAATGAACTTCGGCGGATCATTACAACAGCAGTTAGGAGTAAAATGTCAGACTTAGTGTAAATTTGGATGAAGTGACGTTCAAAATATATTCAATCTGATAACCATTGAGGCTATATGAGTGAAATATCGACAGGGGGTGAGTCATTCTTGTTGTAAAAATAATTACTGGCGATTTACCATTTTGTTTGGTAAAATGCAATGAAATTAATTGGAATTGAATGTTGGAATTGAGTGAAACGGTACCAAAAATATATATATGAAAACCTGTTTAAAGATAATGACTGTACTTTCTGCAACTATTTTATCGACTGACGGACAAAGTCAAACGATCACTTATCCGAACACCAAAAAAGTAGAACACACTGATAATTACCACGGTAACTCCGTATCCGATCCTTACCGATGGCTTGAAGACGATCGATCTTCTGAAACAGAAGCCTGGGTAAAAGCGGAGAACGAAGTAACCTTTGGCTATTTGAATCAAATCCCTTTTAAAAAGAAAATTTTTTCAGATTTGGAGAAAGCGTACAACTATCCCAAATACTCTGCCCCAACCAAAAAGGGGGACTATTTTTATTTTTACAAGAATGACGGCCTCCAAAACCAGGCAGTATTGTACAGACAGAAGGCTATAGATGGGAAGACAGAGATAATAATTGATCCCAATCAGCTCTCACCTGATGGCACCACAAGGCTTACCTTATTTCATCTGTCAAAAAGTGGTGATCATGCGGTTTGTGGGTTTTCGAAAGGAGGCTCGGACTGGCAGGAATATCAGATTATGGATATGAAAACTCTCAAAATGCTATCCGATAAACTGGAGTGGGTGAAAGTTTCCGGAGCGGCCTGGCAAGGCAATGGTTTTTATTATAGCCGTTATCCCAAGCCTGACGGGAGTGCACTTGCTGCGAAAAATGAAAACCATCAGGTATTTTATCATACAGTCGGCACAGCACAGTCGGACGACAAGTTGATATTTGAAGACAAAGCTAATCCGCAGCGATTTCATACCGTAAACACAACGGAAGATGAGGAATATGCAGCCTTGTATGTAAGTGATCGTGGAAAGGGAAAGGACGGCAACGGCCTTTGGGTTTTGAAAAAAGGTGAATCGAAATTCGTTGCCATACAGGAAGAGATTACTGATTTTAAGTTCGATCTGATAGATGATGTTGAAGGCGGGTTTCTGATCGAAACCAACGAAAATGCGCCTAACGGGAAGGTCCTTTTTTACGATATGAAGACCAAACAGTGGAAGCCTTTTATTCCGGAAAAACCAGAACCGCTTCAAGGCGTCAGTTCCGCTGGTGGTAAATTGTTTGCTTCGTATTCAAAGGATGTCACAACTCGGATATATGTTTATGATTTGGATGGAAAACTTCAAAAGGAGGTAGAACTGCCGGGTCTTGGAAGTGCAGGAGGATTTGATGGGGAGAAAAATGATAAGTTCGTTTTCTACACATTTACATCATTCACCTACCCTCCAACTATTTTTCGATATGATATTGCCTCTGGTAAATCGTCTGTTTTCAGAGCGCCGGAAGTAATTTTTAAACCTGAGGATTATGAGACCAAGCAGATATTTTATGCAAGCAAAGACGGAACGAAAGTGCCCGCTTTTATCAGTTTCAGGAAAGGATTAAAACTAAATGGAACCAATCCGACCATACTATATGGATATGGTGGCTTCAATATTAGTCTGACCCCCTCTTTCAGTCCGACCAGAATCCCCTTTTTGGATCAGGGTGGAGTATATGTGCAAGTGAATTTGCGTGGAGGAGGCGAATACGGGGAGATTTGGCATGAGCAAGGTATGAAACTCAAAAAGCAAAATGTATTCGACGATTTCATTGCCTGTGCCGAGTATTTAATTAAAGAACAGTACACTTCGCCGTCCTATCTGGCTGTGCAGGGAGGATCAAACGGTGGGCTTTTGGTCGGAGCAGTGATGAATCAGCGTCCCGACCTTTTCAAAGTTGCTTTTCCGGCCGTAGGAGTAATGGATATGCTTCGTTTTCATAAATTTACGATTGGATGGAACTGGATTGCTGATTACGGCAGCAGCGACAACGAAGAAGAATTCAAAATGCTTTATGGATATTCTCCTTTGCACAATATCAAAAGTGGCATAAACTATCCTGCAACTTTGATCACGACTGCTGACCACGACGATCGCGTGGTTCCCGCGCATTCTTTTAAATATGCTGCAGAATTACAGGCAAAAGCAGGAGCATCATCGACCAATCCATTGTTGATTAGGATAGATACCAATTCTGGTCATGGGGCGAGTAATACCAAAAAAGCGTTGGAAACACAGGCAGATATTTACGCGTTCATGTTTTACAACATGGGGCTGCTTTGGAAATAAATATCAGCAATGCCCGTTTTAGAATATGACTTGTGAAGTGAAAGTCGGCCTGAAAAAAAAATGTTGGTTCTAATTAGCATATTTCGCCTGGAAACGCGCGTTGTATGCTAATTTTTTGGGTATCAGTATCTTGGAAAAGTAATTAAATAAATAGACAGGATACCACAGGACGGTCAGTTATCATAAGTTTTCTATTCTTGCAACGTAGTATTAATTACTCAAAGAGTTAATCAATTCAAAAAATTACATATACTGCCTTCAATTTAAAATAAGATTAAAGAAAGAAAAATATGAACAATGTTAACACTGACAGTTATAAGTATGTAAGTTATCTGTGGGACGATGCCAAAGCAGCGTCTCTGGGGGATGACCAAATTGCACTTCTTCTGTATCGCTCCAATTTACTTGGCGCTGACTTGAGACTCACAAATTATGCAGGGGGGAACACGAGTTGTAAAACCATTGAAAAAGACCCGCTGACAGGCAACGATGTGGAGGTAATGTGGATCAAGGGTTCAGGAGGAGACATTGGTACTTTAACAAGAAGTGGGCTTGCAGGTTTGTATCAGGATCGTCTGCATAGTCTTAAGAATATTTACAGAGGGCTTGAGTTTGAAGATGAGATGGTTGAGTTGTTCAATCACTGTATCTACGACCTTAAATCAAAGGCACCGTCTATCGATACGCCGCTTCATGGACTGCTTCCCTTCAAGCATATAGATCACTTGCACCCTGACGCTTTGATCGCTATCGCAGCATCGAAGGAAGGAGAGGCGATCACAAAAGAGTTATTTAACGGAGAACTGGCGTGGGTGCCTTGGCAACGTCCTGGTTTCGACCTGGGTCTGAAACTGGAACAAACCCTTGCTGAAAATCCGGGTATCAGGGGTATCGTATTGGGTGGGCACGGATTGTTCACCTGGGGTGATACTGCCTATGAATCTTATATCAATACCCTTGATACCATCGAAAGAGCATCGGAATATCTTGCTGAAAATTATGGCAAAAAACGTCCGGTATTCGGTGGGCAAAAACTGGAAGCTGAAGCTCCGGAGCGTCGTTTGGAAATCGCCGCCAAAGTGATTCCATATCTACGTGGATTGGCTTCTGCCAAGCAAATGATGGTTGGTCATTTTACGGATGACGCTCGAGTATTGGAATTTACCGGAAGTCATGATTTGGGAAAACTTGCTCCTCTGGGAACCAGCTGCCCTGACCACTTCCTTCGTACGAAAATCCGTCCGTTGGTATTGGATCTGCCTTTTGAAAAACTGGAAGAAAGCAGCGAAGAGATTTTGAATCAGATCCGCCCTCAGTTTGAGGCATATCGCGCCGACTATCAGGCATATTATGACAGATGTAAACATGATAACAGCCCGGCAGTTCGCGACCCGAATCCGGTGATTATCTTGTTGCCGGGAGTTGGTATGTTCTCTTTTGCAAAAGATAAGCAAACTGCGCGTGTTGCAGCGGAATTTTACATCAATGCGATCAATGTAATGAAAGGTGCGGAAGCGATCTCTTCATATGTATCTCTTCCGGAGCAAGAAGCTTTCGATATCGAATATTGGTTGCTGGAAGAAGCGAAGCTTCAACGTATGCCAAAAGAAAAATCTGTTTCACGTAAAATTGCTTTGGTAACGGGTGGCTCAGGTGGTATCGGTAAGGCAATAGCGCTTAAATTTTTACAGGAGGGAGCCTGCGTTGTTATATCTGATATCGACGAAAAAGCACTTGCTGAAACTAAGGCTGAGTTTGATGCAACATTTGGAAAAGACTTTTCAGACACAGCCAATGCGAACGTTTTGGATGCAGATCAGATCTCGGAAGCCTTCAAGAAAACAAAACTTCGTTTCGGAGGAGTTGATATCATAGTAAACTGTGCAGGATTATCGATCTCGAAACCTTTGGCGGATACTACTATTAAAGACTGGGATATTTTGCAGGATGTATTGGTAAAAGGCCAGTTTCTGGTTTCTCAGGATGCGGTAGCGATTATGCGCCAACAGGGTTTAGGTGGTGATATCGTAAATATTGCGAGTAAAAATGGATTGGTTTCTGGGCCGAACAACGTGGCATATGGAACTGCAAAAGCGGCTCAGCAACATATGACAAGACTGCTGGCAGCAGAATTAGGCCCGGACAGAATCCGCGTGAACGTGGTGAACCCGGATGCAGTTATTGCGGGAAGTAAGATTTGGGAAAGTGGCTGGGCTGCTGGTCGTGCCAAAGCATATGGTATCAAAGTGGAAGAATTGCCTGCATACTACGCAAAACGCACTGTTTTGAATGCGGAAATCCATACGGAGGATATCGCCAATGGTGTTTATGTATTCGTAAGCGGATTGCTGAGCAAAAGCACCGGAAACGTGATCAACGTGGATGGCGGTGTGCCGGCTGCCTTTGTCAGATAAAAAATCAGTAATGAAAAGCCTGTTATCATCCTGGTGGTAACAGGCTTTATCTTTAATGCCGGTCTGGTACTACCGACAAAGCGATATAAACAATTTCGTGATAAAAGGATCTCGGCACAGGTTACAGAATGAGCCATATTCGCTCATTCGCAATTCACTCATTCAATATTTACAATCATGAGACTAGAGCAATATCAGATTGACCAGTACAATGATGGCTTTTTTTCAAGACATAATAATCAGTTTATATTTCTGAAAGAACAGCTGGCAGAGCAGGGAATCAACGCAATCGATATAGTGAAAGCGTTGGAAGCTTTTCAGGTAGCTATTCCAAGCTGGGCATTGGGAACCGGTGGGACGCGTTTTGGGCGTTTTTCAGGATCCGGCGAGCCGCGCTCTCTGGAAGAAAAGATTGAAGATGTTGGTTTGCTGCATGCGTTGAATGGATCCAGCGGTTCTATTTCACTGCATATTCCATGGGATATACCTGAAAGAGCCGAGTCGATTATTCAATTAGCATCCTCTCTCAATTTGCAATTTGATGCAGTAAATTCCAATACGTTTCAGGATCAGAAAGATCAGGAGCTTTCCTACAAATTCGGATCGCTCTCCCATGTCGACGCCAAGGTGCGTAAGCAGGCGGTCGATCATAATATCGAAGTAATCAAATATGGCAAGGATCTGGGTTCTAAGGCGCTTTCGATTTGGTTGTCGGACGGCTCATGCTTTCCGGGACAGTCCAATTTTGTGAGGGCTTTCCAAAATACGCTGGAATCGTTGCAGGAAATATATGCCGCTTTGCCGGACGATTGGAAGGTTTATGTTGAATATAAAGCATATGAGCCTAATTTCTATTCCACAGTTATTCAGGATTGGGGGAGTTCTTTATTGTTCTGTCAAAAACTGGGGCCGAAAGCTGATGTGCTGGTAGACCTTGGCCACCATTTGCCAAATGCGAATATCGAACAGATTGTGGCTACATTGATGATGGAAGGTCGTTTGGCCGGTTTCCATTTCAATGACTCCAAATATGGGGACGACGACCTTACTGTAGGAAGTATCAGACCTTATATGTTATTCCTGATTTTCGTGGAGTTGGTGGAAGGAATGAGTCGGGCAAATAGAGGTAGTGATAGTTATGCTTGGATGATTGATGCGAGCCATAATGTGAAGGACCCATTGGAGGATTTGCTGCAATCGGTCGATGCAATATTGATATCTTATGCGCAGGCGCTGTTAGTTGACCGAAAGAAATTGGAACAGGCAAGACTACAAAATGACGTGGTTTTAGCTCAGCAGATTCTACAAAACGCTTTCCGTACCGACGTGAGACCTTTGGTGAGAGAAGCCTCCCGCCTGAGTGGTGGTGCATTGGATACCATTGGTTTGTTCAGAAGTCTGAAAGTGCGTGACGAACTGATCAACGAGCGTGGCCGGGTGACGGTAGCGACTGGCCTTTAGCAAAAGTAATGTTGAAAAGGACCGGATGGATTAAGGTACTTTAGCCGAACCAGCGTTCCAATTTTAGAACATTGTATTTAGGAAGTGGCTCATTTAGGGCCACTTCTTTATTTATAGGGACTTGCGTTTGATGAGCGTGAATGGGTTTTTGATTACGGCCCTTTTGTTTTCATTGATCAGTTCGGCTGCGGTTTTTCCCATTTGTTCGTGATCTGTAGATATTGTGGTGATACCGTCGAGCAGGATTTCCTTTAACGGTGTTTCATTATATGAAATAATCCCGATATCCTTACCCACTGTTAATTGCTGCTCTCTGCATTTTTTGATCAGCAATACCAAATCGTTTTCCTCAATCACAACATATGCCGCATTCTTCACAACCCGACTGCTTTCCTGAAAATCGTAGATAATTTCGTGTTCGATTTCCTGTTGGATACAAAATACCCTGAAGCCTTTGATAATCTCTTTTGGATAGAGGATTAGCGTCGGAAAAATCAATATAAGTTTGGTGTAATCTTTGAGTAGTTCATCAGCCTCGTTTAACGCTGAAACGATATCTTTTTCAAAATTTTGATATACACAAGAATGCTTTTTGCTGTTTAAATCAATATCCTTATCCAGCAATATCAATTTTTCAGGCGGGATCAGTTTCAAAACTTCAATCACTTCTTCTGCCTTTTCATAGAAATGGGGCATGATGACATAGTAGTCGTATTCGCCGATGCTATTCTTGATCAGGTTCTTAAAAATATTGATGTTGGAGTGATGTATGTGTAAATCTACGTTCACATTGCGTCCCAGATTTTCCATAAACGCATTATAGATCTGCTTTTTGTAATTACTGATTTTGTTAAAAACCAACAGAACTCTCAACGTATTTTCGATATCCACCCGATTGATAAAATATCCTTTACCTCTAACGGAAATCAATACTCCGTCTTTAATCAAATGCTTATATGCTTTTTCAACGGTATCTCTTGAAAGCAGGTACTCTTCACTTAACTGATTGATAGAGGGGATTTTATCCCCTCGCTTGAGCTTGCCTTTACTGATGGCTTGCAGAATTGATTTGATGATTTGAATGTACTTGGGTGCACTCTCTTTAAACTCTATGTCAAACTGTATTTCCATTAGTGGGTCAGGATTTATAATATCTTTAAAAATAGCATAAATCCGGGGTTTAGAGTAGCCAATTCCACTAAAAAATAAGGACCCGTTAAGAAGGGTTAGGATTCTTAACGGGCCTTATTATTGAAATCTTAATTATCAACGCGGAGATCTGCCTCCTCTTTCTGAACCACCGGATCTTGATCCTCCAGAATTTCCGGAAGGTTGCCCGCTACTTCTTTGGTTTTGTGAAGGAGCACTTCTTTCTGCCGGAGCCGATCTCACAGAAGGAGCGCTCTGCTGACCTCTTCCAAAATCTGAATTTCGGTCACCGGATGATCTTTCACTTCTTTCCGTTCTGTAACTCGGAGCGGGAGAAGGAGAGGGCTGCTGACCACGGTTATTATCTCTGTTCACTGAAGGGTTTCCAGTAGGACTTTCCGCCGGCTGATATCCGCCACCACGATTTGAGCTTCTGTTCTCTGAACGGTTGCTGTAATCGGGAACGCTTGTTCTGTTGTTCTCACGCTCGGTTGAGTAGTCACCGCGGCTTCCGCCTCTGTTGGCAGACCGATCATTGTAATCAGATGGCGTTGTTCTGTTGCTATTCGGATCTGCGCTCCGGTCATTTGAAAAGCCACCGCGGTTCCCACGGTTATTGTTGTCGTTTCGGTCAGGAGTTCTCCCTGCGTCCACTCTGCGGTTTTCATTCCGGTACTCCGTATTGTTTTGTCTGCTATTATAGTTCTCTCTTGAATTATAGCCGTCATTGCCGCGGCTGTTTGATGCAACGATCACCCGGCCTCTTCTACTGTTATCGATTTGACGCACAGGTATTTCCCGTCTCGTAACATATGCCAACTCATCGCGGCGCGGACCCGCTACATATACCCGGTTGTTGCTCCGGTAGTAGTTGTTAATGATCGTAGTCTGGTTGTATATATGGGTGATGCGATTACGCGGAACCCAGTAATTGTGCCAATTTGGAGTACACATATATCTTTGAGGAACAAACACCCACCAGAAAGAAGGGATATTGATCGACACATTGATATTTACACCGGGACCCATCGGAGCCCAACCATAATATCCACCGCCCGAACGCCAGCTTACCCAAGCAGGTCCCCATTCGTAACCCGGAATCCAGAACCAGCCCGAGTAGTCATCATAAGACCAGCGGCCATAGTGGAATGGAGCCCATCCCCAATCGTAATCCGACACCCAGGTATTACCATAATCCGTCATTTCCCAATAACCATTGGTGGAGTAAGGCTGGAAACCATTGTCAACGTATGGAGTCCATACGGTACCATATTGTGGATTATTGATCCAGCGGCCGTAAGGAGAAAGCTCCTGATAAAAAGTTTGAAAAGAAATCGAAACACCAGGCTGCGCGGCCACTTGTTGCTGAACCGAAAGCCCGGCAAGCAACACCAACGAGAGGCTTAAAATCCGAAATTTATGTATGGCGTTCATAGCTATTAAAATGAATTGAGTGCTAAAATGAAATTCGGTATTTGGACGCACATTCCTGGAAAAGGTTTAATGGTTGAAAGGTGGTGATTTTTCATCGAAACATTGGCTTAAGTGTTCGGTGGGTAACGATAATTTTTTATGTTTAGTTAACTTGCTGAAAATGATATAGTTGCTTTATTATTTTGGTTGTAAAGTTTGATGTTAAAGCGAATAGTGAGTGGATATTAGTATAGACGTTAACTAACGTTAACAAAGAGGGGGCATCTCAATGACCTGTCAGAATACATATCAAATCAAATAGGATAGATTTGGAACAAAATCGAGTCTTTAAGACACTTCCTATTATCACCATATGTGTTTCACTGCCAATGCTGGTCGCTGGAATATATGGGATGAATTTTGAATACATGCCAGAATTGAAATGGCAGTATGGATATTCTTATGTAATTATACTGCTATCGGTAAGTTTCGTAGCACCATTGTTTTGATTTAAGCGAAAAAGATGGGTGTAATGATAAAGGTGCAAAACCTCTCTGACTCTAAATAACGAACAAAAACACGGCGGGAGCCGTGTCTTTGAAGTGTTTGAAGTGACCGCGACGGGAATCGAACCCATATCTAGAGTTTAGGAAACTCCTATTCTATCCGTTGAACTACGCAGTCAAAATTTTCCGAACCCATATCCAGAGTTTAGGCCGGGGTCGCGCACGACAACGAATATTCTATCCGTTGAACTACGCAGTCAAAAATATCCGATCCCATATCCAGAGGTTAGGCTGGGGTCTACGCGACTCGGTCGCGCTCGACAACAAGTATTTTATCAGTTGAAATACCAACTCAAAAAAAGATTTCTCCGAGGGAGAAATCTTTTCAGGGTGCAAAATTGGCTAAAAGCAGATTAAATAGCAAGTTTTTAATCTTCAGATTCCACGGGAGTATATCCCAGATCAAGCCAGTTTGGATAGATGGCAAAGTGCTTCTCTTTTACCATCGCGAAAAGCGTATTCCGCAACTCGTCGATATTCTCTTTTTGAGTCGCTGAAATGAAGACTACTTTCTCTGCCTTATGAGCGATGTAACTTTTCTTGAGTTGATCCAGTAAAGGTTCTGTTGTGATCGGTCCTTCAGGTTCTTCATCCAGCCATTCGTTGTCATTGAAAGCTGGTTTATATGCATCTATTTTGTTGAAAACCAATATAGTAGGCTTGTCGGCGGCACCGATTTCTACCAGTGTTTTATTCACTACTTCCAGATGCTCTTCAAAAGATTCATGCGATATATCAAGCACATGAAGCAGGATATCCGCTTCCCGAACTTCGTCCAGTGTCGACTTAAATGACTCTATTAACGTTGTAGGCAATTTCCGGATGAAGCCTACTGTGTCCGTCAGCAGAAATGGAATATTTTCCATATTTACCTTACGAACCGTAGAATCCACGGTCGCAAAAAGCTTGTTCTCTGCAAACACATCTGCTTTAGACAAACTTTTCATGAGTGTTGACTTGCCGACGTTCGTATATCCAACCAACGCAACACGCACCAATCGATCACGTTCTTTGCGTCGGGTAATACTCTGTTTGTCAACTTTATCCAATTTTTCCTTGAGGAAAGTAATCCTTTCTTTTACAATACGACGGTCAGTCTCGAGTTCCTTTTCACCCGGTCCGCGCATACCGACACCACCACCATCCTGACGACTTAAGTGAGACCACATACGGGTCAGCCGGGGATACATATATTGGTATTGGGCAAGTTCCACCTGCAATTTAGATTGTGCAGTTTGGGCACGCATTGCAAATATATCCAGGATCAATAATCCCCTGTCAATCACCTTAACATCCTTAAATACGGCTTCCAGATTTCGCACTTGTGAAGGAGACAGATCATCATCATAAATGATCATATCCACAGGCTCGGCCAAAATAAAGGTTTGAATTTCCTCCAGTTTTCCCTTACCGGTGTACGTCCTGATATCCGGTTTTTCGAGATTCTGTGTGAAGGTTTGTACTGTTTCGATGCCCAACGTAGTGGCCAAAAATGCCAATTCATCAAGGTATTCACGGGTTTTTGCAGCACCCTGTTTTTGTGTACTCACCGCTACCAACACAGCTCTTTCCTGCTTCACGGCAGTACTATGCAATTTTTTCTTTTCAATCATTCAATTCGATTTTAACGGTCATCCTTAAATTATCAACGCCACTAAGACACAAAGTCACAATCAAGAATTTGTTATTCAGTTTATAAGGCTAAATTCTTCGAAACTTCCCTTGCAAAACTATTCGCAAAGCCATTATTAAGGATTGACGTAAGATTTCAACGGAATCAACCCGCCAAAAGTTCATTATAGCCCTCAGTGAATATACCGTTAAGATTTATATAAATCCACTATTAATTTGAATAATAAAAATCCGGTTTATTATCTTTGGCCAAATTCTATATGCCTATGTTGGTTTTTAACTAGGCTTCCAAGCCACTCCGTTTTTTTGTCGTTGTTTCCAGATTCTCTGTTTAAGCTTCTCTAAACCGACACACTCTCATATTCTCCATATTTGAATTCAATATAGTTCATGAAAAAGTGGTTTTCACTTCTTCGTCAGGCTCTTAATGGCAGCGAGGAAAACTTCACAACCGGAAGTATAAAACGTGCGATTTTTTTACTGGCAATTCCCATGATCGTCGAGATGATCATGGAGTCTCTTTTTGCCGTTGTTGATATCTTTTTTGTATCCAAAATTAGTATTGAGGCCGTTGCAACCGTCGGCTTGACCGAATCGGTTATTACTATTATCTACTCCATTGCAATGGGTTTGAGTACAGCCGCAACGGCTGTCATCGCCAGAAGGGTAGGTGAGGGGAATCCGCAGGAGGGCCGTAGAGCTATTGGGCAAGTAATATTAATATCCCTGGCGATTTCGTCTATAACAGCTTTTGTTGGTGGATTTTGGGCGGGTGATATATTGCGTATCATGGGAGCCGATGACGTAGTCATTGCGACCGGGACGACATTTGCCCGTATCCAGTTTTTAAGTAGTCCGGTAGTCATATTGCTCTATTCTCTCAGTGGTGCACTACGTGGTGCGGGATCAGCATCTACTGCCATGCGTTCGCTGATCATCGCGAACGGAATGAATATGATATTGGGGCCAATCCTGATTTTTGGTCTTGGCCCAATGCCCGAGCTCGGAGTGACAGGCGCGGCGATCGCGACTGTGATTGGTCGCTCGCTCGGAGTTGCATATCAGCTGACTTCTTTAATAAGATCATCGCTTTCTTTTACGTTGAAGGATCTTCGCCCGCATTTGGAGACTGTCAAAACCATTGTCGAAGTAGCAGCAGGAGGCGCCGGTCAGTTTCTTATTTCATCGGCCAGCTGGATATTCCTGACGCGGATATTGGCAGAGTTTGGAAGCGATGTCGTTGGCGGATATACCATAGCGATCCGCGTTATTATGTTTACACTTTTACCAGCCTGGGGTCTTGCGAATGCCGCCGCCACCTTGGTAGGGCAGAATATGGGTGCTCAAAAAATTGACCGTGCGGAAATTTCGGTATGGAAATGTGCGAAGTACAATCTGGTTTTTTTATTAGCCTTATCTGTATTTTTAATCTTTGGGGCGGAAGAAATCATTGGCTGGTTTACAAATAATCAGGCTGCGATTTTGACCGGTACGGAGGCTTTACAGATTCTTTGTCTCGGGTACGGCTTCTATTCCTACGGTATGGTGATTATCCAGGCACTAAACGGCGCGGGGGATACGAAAACACCGACTGTTTTGAATTTAATATGCTTTTGGGCCATAGAAATTCCACTGGCATATACATTGGCGATAATCGCTGGTCTCGGGCCAATAGGCGTTTTTGCTTCCGTACCTATTGCTGAGTCTGTCTTGGCTATGCTGGGAATTTGGAGGTTCAGACTGGGCGGTTGGAAATTGGTAAAAGTTTAAGTTGTATTTATAAGAATACATCAGACGTTCGCGCTATTTGGGTAAATTTGACCGTCCGGAGGGACTATTGTGATTACTCCGGACGTTCTGTAAATGAAACCTCGTGTTTCGGAAACGGTCTTGCTTTTGTGGTAAAAGCTGATTTATCCGACGGCTTTTTGTATCGGGAATTTATATTCTGATAAACGAGTTTTTTAATGCAGAGTAGATAGTCGTTACGATGCTTTTTAAATATTGCGGGCAGATAACAAAAGGGAAGATCTTATTGGAACTTATGAAAATTGAACAAATTTATACAGGATGCCTGGCTCAGGGTGCCTATTATATTGAGTCGGACGGGGAGGCAGCGGTGATCGATCCTCTTCGTGAGGTGGGTGGCTATATCAAGAGAGCAGAAAAAGACGGAGCAAAGATAAAATACGTTTTCGAGACTCATTTTCATGCAGATTTCGTGTCAGGGCATGTGGATTTGGCCAGGAAAACTGGAGCAACAATTGTATATGGACCGAATGCGGTAACTGGTTTTGAAGCACATATCGCAGAAGATCTGGAAACTTTTAAAATCGGTCGGATAACGGTTCAATTGCTGCATACACCGGGACATACCCTGGAGTCAGTTTGTTATTTGTTGTTCAATGAAGAGCAAAAAGCGACTGCTTTGTTCAGTGGGGATACGTTGTTTATCGGTGATGTAGGTCGGCCAGATCTTGCCCAAAAAAGCAGTTTGACCAAGTTTGATCTGGCCGGAATGCTGTTTGATAGTTTGAGAAGTAAAATTATGCCGCTGGCCGATGACATAATAGTTTATCCTGCCCATGGTGCTGGATCGGCTTGCGGTAAGAATATGAGTAAGGAAACATCGGATACTATTGGAAATCAAAAGTTGTTCAATTACGCGCTAAGAGCTGATATGACGCGCGAGGAGTTTATATCCGAAGTGACAGCTGGCCTGACAGAACCACCGCAATATTTTCCGGAAAATGTGAAGATGAACCGAGAGGGATCTGAAAGTTTCGAAAGCGTATTGAAACGAGGCGTGAGGGCGTTGACCGCATCAGATTTTGAAGACGCGGCAAACCACACAGAAGCGATCATTCTGGATACCCGCAACGCTGGTGAATTCTCGAAAGGATTTATTCCTAATTCTATTAATATAGGTCTTGTTGGAAGTTTCGCACCTTGGCTGGGAGCACTGGTTCCCGATCTGAAACAGCATGTTTTGCTGGTTGCAGATGAAGGATCCGAGGAAGAGGTGATTACCCGGATGGCGAGAGTAGGCTATGATCACACGATCGGATACCTCGAAGGGGGATTCGAAACATGGCAAAAGGCGGGAAAGGAAGTGGATACCATTGAAAACGTCCCTGCCGGTCAATTGATGGACATCGACGCAGAAAAAGATACAATTATAGACGTTCGGAAACCCAATGAATTTGCTGAAGGACATGTCGCCGGAGCATTGAACCTGCCGCTCGATTATATCAATGACGTAATGGGAGAATTTCCCAGAAGTGGAAAAATGTTTATTCATTGCGCCGGAGGGTATCGATCAATGGTCGCTGCCTCAATATTGAAATCACGCGGATTTGACGATATAGCAAATGTTGAAGGTGGATTCGGGGCGATTCAGAAGGCAGGAGTTGATGTTACAACTGAAGTTTCTGTTTGAAATGGCTCACGCAGATGTATAAGAGTTTAACGCAGAGATCGCTGCGTTTTTTTTACTGCGAATTCAGCGTTAAACTCCATTAACCCTGCGTTTAGAACAAAAAAAAATAAAAGGGCTAGACTACCGCGCAACAGTCATAAATGGACTTTTGAAAGCACCATCAGTCCACTTAAGGTAAATAAAATAAATCCCATTTGGACTAATCGCTAACACCTAATCGCTGACTTCTAAAAAATTATTGAATTTATCGAAGCACTTCGATAGCCATGGCCGTGGTATGTGGCCGGACCGCTGATCGGACTCACAGTTCCGGTTTTACTATTATTGGGAAACAAATCTTTTGGAATCTCATCCGCGTTAAGGCATATCTGTGCCGCAGCAATTCCTGCCAATATTCCATTTTTCAAATATGACTGGCACAAGGGTATCTGGAATCTATTCTTTGTGACAGGTATCGCTATCGGCGGCTTTCTTGCGGTGTCCTTCTTGGCGGATCCGAATGCGATGGTTATTGCACCCGCTACGCATCAAGTACTCTCGTCAATGGGAATTACAGATTTCAGTTCCTTGATGCCTGCGGATCTGTTTGCTGTGTCTCATATACTTTCTTTAAAAGGACTTATTTTTCTGGTTCTCGGTGGGTTTTTAGTGGGTTTTGGAACGAGATATGCCGGAGGTTGCACATCAGGTCATGCAATCATGGGCCTTTCGAATCTGCAAATTCCATCGCTGATCGCAACTATCAGTTTTATGGTGGGAGGACTGGTTTGCACCCATTTTTTGTTGCCCATTTTGCTTGACTTAGTGAAATAACATTGAAAAATTTTGACATGATAAATTCATCGGAGATAGTAGAAAAGTCAGGATCGGAGGAAGGTATCGATTGTTTTGACGGTACTAACCAGCAGAGTCATAGAGAAAGCTTTTTTGCAAATTTCAAGTACCTGATTGTCGGAGTACTATTCGGAATCGTATTTGTAAAGGCTGAAATTGTTTCCTGGTTTCGTATTCAGGAAATGTTCCGCTTTGACTCGTTTCATATGTATGGCGTGATTGGCTCAGCAGTGGCTGTAGGACTCATCTCGGTACAGCTCATCAAAAAATTTGATATTAGAACCCGCGATGGAGAACGCATATCTATTCCTGATAAGACTTTTGATAAAGGCCAGATTTTTGGCGGGTTACTTTTCGGAATTGGGTGGGCCATAACCGGAGCTTGTCCGGGTCCATTGTTTGCCCAAATCGGCGCTGGATATTTGTCGGTTATAGTCACCTTTTTGAGTGCGATCGCTGGAACCTGGGTATATGGTTTACTTCGCCCGAAACTTCCACATTGAACGAAAAGGTCTCGTCAGGAGATGCTCGGAGATGCCCAGTCATGCGATTGGTTTGCCGTACGAAACTGATCGGAAACCTTTTTGTTTTTACATTTTCCGGGCAAGTAAATATAGATGTTCATCACCCAACGTAAACGGATCTGCCTCGATGCTGGAATAGGCTCCTATTGTTTCAAAACCAGCTTTTTCGAAAATTGCACTTAGTTCGGCGAGGGAATAGATGTATTGTTTGACCATATGCGTCACTTTCTCCGTTCCTGAAATAAACGTCTGTTCAGAGTCGATACAGCCCTCTAGTGCATTGTATTCGTTTGTGGCGAGGTAAGTAATATCCTCATCAACCGGCATCCAGTTTCTCACCTGGAAATCGGGTAACACAGTTTCAGCGAGGTTTTGGGTATGAATTGTAAAATATGCTCCTGACTTCAGGCTTGCGGATATCTTTTCTACAAAATGCGTTAAGTCTTTTCGTGGGAAAAAGCTGAAGCTGTTTCCGAAACAATACGCTGCATCAAACTGTTGATCTGCAAACTCATAATCGATTATATCACTGCATATCACTTCAATATCAAGTCCGTTTTTATGCGCCGCTTTTGTTAGTTCGTCGCAATATTCGGAAGATATATCGATACATGTCAACTGACACCCCGACTTGGCAAGCGGGATGGCATGGCGGCCATATCCGGAAAGAAGATCCAACACTCTGCTTCCTTCTTCGATTTCCAGCACATCGCGCAGAAAATCAACTTCGTATTCTGTATATTCTTCCTCCTGGTGCATTTTCCACGCACGTTGAGGCAATCCCTGAAAATAAGTATGGTACCAGGCCAAGATCGTTGTCGCTTTTTTATATCGGGCGTAAAAGTAAAGAGAATATGCCCACGAACCGTGAATGACCTGAAAATTAGGAACGATCGGAAACCCGGAACTACCACATATTCACCATGGCCGGAGTAATTCTAAGATATACCTGACCGGAAATAGGAGTATCGCCGTAAGTTGGTTTTAGCTGAGATTCGTTAAAATGAAGACTTCCCTGAATACCAGCTTGTAACAATGTATTTTTAAAAGAAAGGATCTGACGATTGATTCCCACAGAAATCACCGAGATGGGAAACAAGTCTTTTTCGGTATGGTCAAACCAGGCGATATTTAACTCTTCAGCACTTTTCTGAACCCATTCGTATCGTCCATAAAAGCCCCATTTGTCAATCTGTAAATTCGATTCGGCCAGCGCTGAATATTCTCTTTCATGATCTTCGTGTTCGTTCATACCGCCAACAATACTAGACGAAATCCAGCGGTTGTCGCCATATAACCGCACTGAGTGCTGAACGGAAGCAGTCGTCCTGTTTATATCATCATTGACATGGATCGCTTCCGGATCCTTGATAAAACCTCTTGAAACCTGAATCGCCCAGTTTGCATTGGGATTGAACCACAATCTGGCGCTATACGAATCAAACAACGGTTTATCAAAATTATAGCGGTTTTCATCGGGTTCGCGTCCTGTAAAACTGGATGCCTCCAATTTGAATTTGCCATATCGGATTCCTGCCGTCACAACTCCGAAAGTAATATGCGTTGCGTCCTGCCAATGGTGACCCAGAGCAGCGTCCGGATTGTTGAACGCCGACATACGATGCATAAACGCAGTTGGACCCAATGCAGGCTCACCGGGATATCCGGCATATATCGTCACATCCATTTTCTTGTTAATGCGATGCGTATATGCAATGGAAAGTTCAGAAAACAGGTCATGAGGATGCTGCCGGTCTATCAAAGGCACTCCTTGCCAGGTTTCACCCGATTGAAAAACAAGGGGATATCCAGATCCGCCATCCAAAAGACGATCTGCTGAGAGCATGGCCCGGAAAGAGAAGAGGCCTCTTTTACCAATTTGTCGCTGTGCCATTCCCATCAACCAACTCGGAAAACTGAACTCACGAGCCGAACCCCGAAAGGATGAATTGTTGAAATTTTGAGCCGTATATCTGGCAAAAACAGAACCATGTACCATGAAATTCCACTTCTTAAGATGCTTCATATAAGCATATAGAGGAGTTTCGTCGGGTTGCCAACCGGAACCAGAACCGTTCCGATTCATGGGCAGACTTAACGAGAAACTATGCGTCATATGGTGAGCCATGGAGTCTGGCTTTTCCATATTGTTCATATGCTTGCTATGATCTTCCATGCCAGTCTGAGTGCTTTTTGGTGCTGGATGGGAGGTCTTCATATGGTCATGTTGGGCAAGCGTCAATGAAGGGACCAGCAAAACCGGAAGCGCAAGCAAAGCAGAAATGATAGGGAATTTCATAAGAAATGTTAAAATGACTTAATGTTTAGCGGCAGTTTTTTTGCAACAATCAGGCAGTTTGTTGTATGATTTAGGAGTCGCCGGTAAATTGTCCGCGTCGTAGCCGGTATTTATGATAGTAGCTTTAATTGCGTCCGGAGTCGTTTTGGCTGGATTGTATTTTACTGTCACTACCTTATCGTTTAAATCCAGATTCGATTCTTTAACTCCTTTTGACAAACCCAGATTGCGTTCAATGCGTGCTTTACACATTTCGCATATAGCCGAGGTCTTAATTTTCACTTCCTTATCACCCTCCGCTTGCGCAGTACCAAGGACGAAAAGGAATATGGCTAGAAATGATATAAGCTTGGTTTTCATAAGTTTATTTTATTTAAGACTGATTTTCAAAAACACGATGAACTAAGTGTCTTATTATTAACTTGTTATAACAGCTAACAGCTAACAGCTAACAGCTAACAGCTAACAGCTAACAGCTAATGACTATGCCCTGTAGAGTCCGCTTCACCCTCTACCATGGCTACTTCTTCAAGGTCCATTTTGCAAACGGGACATTTGCCCGCCTGGTCGTATTTTTTGTCGCCCTCGCATTTCATCGGACAGGCGTATTGTTTGGTTTGTGCAACGGATTCAGTTTTTGTTTCCGTAGCTGCTTTTTCAGTTTCTTTATTTCCTGAACATGCGGCTAAAAATGTGATGCCAAGGATGAAAAAAAGTTTGTTCATATCTATTAAGATTTAAGGTTGCTAATGCCGACTTTATCTAACGCCTGCCGATTTTGTGTAAAGCTTTTTTTATACTCTCCAGGTGTCATGCCCGTCACTTTTTTGAACTGATTACTCAGATGTGCGGCGCTGCTATATGAAAGGCGCCAAGCCATTTCGCTGATCGTCAGTTCATTATACGAAAGCCATTCTTTTACTTTTTCAATTTTTTGAGCAATGATATATTGTTCAATATTCTGGCCCGTTTCTGCGGAGAAAAGATTGCTCAGGTAAGAGTAATCATATCCCGTTTTTTGAGACAAATAATCAGAGAAATTTACAGAATCCGGCTTATTGCCCTTGAAAAACTGAACTTCTTCAATGATTAGTGTTTTCAAATATTCTGCGATCGTAGCCTTTTTGTCGTCGAGTAATTCGAAACCGTTAGCCTGCAAAGCGGATTTTATATGCGCCAGCATATGGTCATCAGGTTCATCCTTTGTTTCGACCTCCCCTAAATCTACGCGGGTCAGTGATATCCCAAGCTTTTCAAGCTCTTCCCTCACCACCCGCTTACAACGGTCGCAGACCATGTTTTTGATATGTAAGTTCATGGAGTTTGATGCTGAATGAGAGAATGGGTGAATGAGCGAATGTTTTGCCCGAAATTAATTTGTTTGATTTTTCTATATTTTCTCATCTGTATAAAGCCGTTTTATTCAATTCTACAAGTGCTATTTTCTTTCAGCTACTACGATCCGAGGCACCTATTCACTCATTAGCTCATTCAAAATTAGTTTCTACCGATTAATCTTATATCGCATCCCCGCATAAATCATCCGACCCGTCACAGGCCCCCAGGCCATTCCTGCGTCGAATTGGCTGCCGAATGGATTATTGGCTGCAATAATCGGATTTTTTTGGCGGAAATTGTTCAGATTTTCGCCGCCAAGATAGATATCCCATTTTGGGAAAGTACGACTGATCTGTGCATTTAGATTAAAAAACGACGGCGACCAGGTGGACGGCATGACCATAGTTTCTCCGTGATGACTCTCCTCCATTGGTCCCAAATACGGAATTCGCTTCTTTCCGTTCCACTGAACGGTCACGTCAAATTTCCATTTGTCATATGGCAACGCATAGCCCGCGTTGAACAATACTCTGTCTTTGTTGACCATCATTCTAGGTTCTAGGGATACGTTTTGATCATTATATCCTAAAGATTGTTTTACATCAAACAGCCGGTAGGCGAGTTTCATTTCCAGTCGTTTAATAGGCGTCAGATTTACTTCTGCCTGAAAACTATTGGCATATGCTTGTCCTTGTAAGTTGTAAAAACGGATATATCGCGGGTCTTCCATATCTGCAATCAGTTGATTTTGGAATTGAGTCCTGTAAAAATCGATAATCACATTTCCCTTCATATTTCCCAAAGTATATTCCTGTGTAAGGCTTGCTCCGAAATTCCATGAAACCTCCGGTCGCAGTTTCTCTTCAAAAACAACGTTTCTTGAACTAACCAGATTCCCATAATATTCCGCCAATGGATTCGCAACTCTGAAACCTTTTCCTGCCGATGCTCTTAGAACAGTTTGATTCGACAGATTGTATTTCAAATGTAGCCGTGGTGTCCATTGGGTTCCATATAAGTTATGGAAATCAACACGGCCGCCCGCTACCATCACAAACTTGTCAAGATGGTTAAAGGTATATTCAAAAAATGCACCGGGTACTGACTCGTTCCTTTTCAGGGATGTGGTTTTGTAAAGCTCGTTATACTGGTCCAGCATATAGCTCAAACCGGTTTTATAAGTATGGTTGCTGTTACCAATGATCGATTGATAGATCAGATTCCCGTAAAGTGTGTTCTGCTTCCCGTTGTAATTCGCAAGTCCAAAGTAACTTTTGGAATCATAGGCCGTCCCGTTCAGTATCAACCCCAAACCCTTATATGGTTTGGAAGGAAATAATCTTGCAATTTTCGAAAAGAACTCATATCGGTTCACTTTTGCCCCAAAACCATATATTTTTGAACTGCCCCTGTCCTCTTTATGAAAGTCAACCTGACCGCCCATCCGGTCTTCGTAAAGTGCTTTTACACCAAACTGAACCATCATCTTTTCGCTCTGATATTTCCATCGGCTAATCGCATTAACCTGATTGTATAGCGGCAGGTCGAGAAAACCATCATGATTCTGGTCGATCCGATTCCTCAAACTGCTGCCATGGGTAAGCAGCGCCGTGCTCCATTTTTCGTTGAGCTGGTGAGCAAGGTTAAGGTTCACCTCCCCACGTCCGAAACTATTGACATAGCTATTGAGATATAGCTTTTCACGACTATCGGGCTTTTGCAATTCAACATTTATCTGGCCGGTCATGGACTCATATCCGTTCACCACCGAGCCAGCCCCTTTTCCGATATCAATCGACTGGATCCAGGTGCCAGGAATAAAATTCAGCCCGAAAGTAGATGATAGTCCACGGATCGTCGGAATATTCTCTGCGTTGGTCTGGATGTACGTGCCGTTCAAACCCAGCATCTGAATTTGCTTTGCGCCAGTGACCGCATCGCTGTACGAAACTGAAACGGAGGCATTGGTTTCGAAACTTTCCGACAGATTACAACAAGCTGCTTTTGCCAGTGTTCGTGTCGTAATCATCTCGGTTTGATGAGGGGAAAGTAAATCCAGCGTCGTTGAACCTCCCCGAACCGTTACCTCTTTCAAAGTCTGGTCGCTACGAAGTACCACTTGAAGTTCGCTGGCGGATTCGATTTTTACAGTGTCGCTTACAAATCCAACAAAACTGATAACGAGTAGGTTAGAAGTCGCACTACGGGGTATTGAAAAATGCCCTGAACTGTCTGTCGCCGTTGCCTGGGTTGTTTTGGCCCAATATACATTCGCGCCAGTCAGTGGTTTTAGTGTAGTGCTATTTGGTAGCTGCTCATTCACAGAGCCTTTTATGCTTTGCGCATCCGCAGCTGCGGATATGGCCAATAATAAGAGTATTGGAAATAGAAATTTCATGTGTGATATCAAAATATTGGAACATCAGTTTTAGCCTCGCATGCGTCTGATGCATGTGGATTTAACTATTTGTTAATCAATATTTTATATCAAAAATGACTGGATGAAAGAGTGCATACTTCTCCCATGAAGCCGGGAAGAGAATGTGACTGGACGATCCAGATCGTCAGAGGCGGAACTACTCCATTGGGAGCGAATAAATTGGAAAGATTGAGCAAACCATAATATTCCGTCAGTCGAAATATCGAGCGATTTACCTAGCAATTTGCTGACAGCAGATGGAGCGACGTCGAGTTTTTCAAACTTCTGTGTTTCCTTACAGCAATCCGTTTTTTTAAAATAGGTGGCTTGGCTGTTCTTTTGCTTCTTGGCAGCGCAGCATGCAGATTCAACTGTTTTCTCACACGAATCACCTTCTTTCTGAAAAACCGCCATTGCAGATTTACCACGCATCAAACATTGATGCTCGACAAACCTGAATCCGACGCTGCTTAGCAGAATCAGAAAGGCCATCAAAGTGGTAAGTGAACGGTGAAGCAGGTTTTTCATTAATATTATATCTTTTCAGATAAGTGAACTCCGGCTATTCGGGGACTAGCAATAAACTAATTACTTGGCAAAGGTATTAATAATCAGGCGATTTCGTCTGCCTCGTACCCAGCCTTTTTGATAAGTTGAGTTATATCGTCAGCGGTTTCGGTTGTTTGAACAGTTAGTATCCGATCCGCACTTTCCAGATCCACAGACCATTCGCTTATCTTTTCCTCTCCATCCAGAAAGGGAGTTACGGTGGCAATACAACCGCCGCATTTAATATTGGTTTTAAATTTCAGTGTCTCCATTTTTTTTAGCTAATAGCTATTAGCGGTTAGCTTTTAGTTTTTTTGATTTGAAATCTTTGCATTTAGACGCAAGGAAGGAGAGGTTGAAGCAAAGTCGCAAAAATAAACTCAGCGAACTCCGCGTAAATACACCCTTTAACTCTGCGTTAAACCTGTTACAAATATGGCAGGTTCTACCAACCCGATTAATACACAATTATAGATATTTGTTACATAGTTTTTGGACGGCTATTTAACCAGATATGCCGGATTTTGGGATAAATATGAAATGCCTGGCGTACCGATTTGCCCGAAATACCGTCTTGCCTTTACAATCGTTCTGGTCTGAAAATCATCGTAATCCGGCGAATCCGGCAACATGCTGTTGATCCTGACTTTGCCTGATGAATGGATGAATTGGCCTTTGCCGGTATACATCGCCACGTGGGTCACACGGGCGTTTGGCTCCCGATCTTTTCCACTTGCGAAAAACAATAAGTCTCCGGGTTGCAGATTCTTGATCGCCAAATCCATATCAAAATGTCCGTTGGCCAATACTGGTATATCTTCGCCGACCAGAGCTTGCTGCGATGCGTCCCGCGGAATCACAACGCCATTCATGAAAAAAGCTGTTTTCGTAAAACCGCTGCAATCGACACCTTTTACTGACGTGCCGCCCCATAGATAAGGAACACCCATCATCGTTTTGGCGATACCAATTACTGCCTCAGGTTTGGGTGAGTTTTTTGCGCTCCAAATGGTGTAATCCGCCATCTGAGCGACTGGAACATAAGCCGTTCTGGCGTCGGGATATTGGACATGGTAGTACCCTTTTGATTTGCCAAGGTTAACAAGAATATCTCCCATCACAAGATCTGATATGCGTTCGGATTTGTCTTTGGGTTGAGCCAGGCCATGTCCATAATCGTCCGTAAAGATTAGCTTCTGTTTGGATTTCCATTCATTTAACGTCTTTTGGTTGAGGATGTTAATGGCTCCGGCATCCAGCCAGGCAATGTATTGATCTGGTGTTCGTACCAGATAATAGTACCCTTCCTTTTTCAGTATATCCAGAGGCGTGCCCAACAAAGCTTGTGTGGCCAGTTCTGCCGAATTTCGTGGGTTGGCTCGCAAATTTACTACCGAAAGATTGACCAGCGCCTGTGTGTTTTCACCCAATTCTTTTGCAGGATACACGGCGATATTTATCGGGAGCTGGATATGTTCTGTTTTTAAAATGCTACTGAACTTGTCTGCCGCAGCCTTTTCAGTTGTCTCAATCTGGTATTCATTTTTATCAATAACAAGATTAAAAAGTGCTGTTCTACTATCCGGAGCAAACTCCGTTTTCAGATCTCTGCATATCTGCTGAATGCGTTTTATTTCGGTAGAATCAGTGGATATGCAGTCGGCAACGGCTCTGTTAAGTGAGAGCAGAGCTACACAAACGAGGAAGACTGTTTTACAAAATTTCATTAGACAATAGTAATTGAGAATGTAAAAGTCTGGTTTTTAATCAATTTCAACGGTAAAATCTAAACGCCGAGTTAGAGGAGTAACGCGCAGAGTTTCTTTAAAAATAAAACTCAGCGAAATTCTGCGCATAACTCCCAAAACTCTGCGTTTAAAACTCATATCCTCACCGAACGCAATCTTAAACTATTCAGTACAACGGAAACCGAACTCAAGGCCATTGCTGCCCCTGCGATCATTGGATCCAGTAAAAAGCCATTTACTGGATATAATATACCTGCCGCTAATGGAATTCCGATCAGGTTATAGATAAATGCCCAGAAAAGGTTTTGACGTATTGTCACTACTGTTTTTCGGCTAAGCGAAAAGGCTCTCGGAAGAACCAGCAAGTCAGAGCTGATGATCGTCATTTTCGCAACATCCATTGCAATATCCGAACCCTTACCCATAGCAATACTTACATCCGCTTCTGCCAGGGCCTGAGAGTCATTGATGCCGTCGCCCACCATTGCCACCGTCTTGCCCTGCGCCTGTAATTTTTTTACAAATGCCATTTTATCGGCAGGCTTTACTTCCGCCTCGAAATGTGTTATGCCCATTTCTTTTGCCACAGCCGTTGCTGTCTCCAGATTATCGCCGGTAAGCATATATACTTCAATTCCGTCTTTTTGAAGGAGCTGAATTGCCTCGCGGGAACTTGCTTTAACTTTGTCGGCAATGGCGATGACAGCGATATGGCTTCCGTTAGCACCCACTCCGATTACGGTTTTAGCTTGACTGCGAAGGACCTGTCCCGATTTTTCTAACTCTTGATTTATTGGAATACCTTCCGTTTTGAGAAACGAAATCGTCCCGATCACATATCTATATCCATCGACAACCCCTTTTATCCCATTACCAGCAACGGACGCAAATGAAGTTACGGGCAAAAGGGAATATTGATCTAAATGGTTTACAACAGCCTGAGCCAATGGATGCTCCGATCGGCTTTCAAGCGTTTTTATGGCGGAGAAATGTACATCCGTATTTTCGTTTTCGGAACTCCATATCCAGTCATTCACTACCGGACGACCTTCTGTGATCGTACCGGTTTTGTCTAAAATCACAGCGTCCACGTCCTTCGTTTTTTCAAGACTTTGGGCGTCCTTAATGAGGATGTTATTTTGAGCTCCTTTTCCGATACCAACCATAATAGCCGTTGGCGTAGCTAATCCAAGCGCACACGGACAGGCAATCACGAGTACTGAGACAGAGGCCAGCAGTGCATGTGTCAGCGCATTTTCACCTCCAGAAATCATCCATATGGCAAATGTGAGGATTGCAATCCCTATCACAACCGGAACGAATATACCGGCGATCTTATCCACCAAAGTTTGCACAGGAGCCCTGCTACCTTGCGCTGCCTGAATCGTCTTTATAATCTGGGCCAGAACTGTATTCTTACCTACCTTTTCTGCCTCGAAAGTGAAGCTTCCCTGCTGGTTGATCGTTCCAGCAAATACCTGACTACTTTTTTCTTTAAGCCCAGGTAAGGGTTCGCCAGTCATCAAACTTTCATCAACAAACGAACTTCCGCTCACCACTTTTCCATCGACAGGAATTTTTTCCCCGGACCGGATAATGATCTCATCTCCGGTTCTTACATCTTTGATATTGATTTCGCTCTCCACACCTTTCCGAACCACCCGAAGCGTTTTAGGTTGCAGGCCAATCAGCTTTTTGAGCGCGTCGGAAGTATTTGATTTGGCCCTCTCTTCCAGAAGCTTGCCCAAAAGAATGAAGAAGATGATGACCGAAGCTGCTTCAAAATATACATGTGGATGTAACCCGCGAGCGTGCCAGAATTCTGGAAAGAAAGTATTGAAAGTGCTGAATATGAAAGCGATACCCGTGCTCAATGCAACTAAAGAATCCATGTTTGCCTTTCCGTGGCGCGCCTGATTCCATGCATTTGCGTAAAAATCTTTGCCAAAAAATACCAACACCGGAAGCGAAAGCATCATCATCATATAGTTACCATAAGGCATATCCATGAAAAACATGCCAATGACAACGATGGGCAGGGAAAGTATGCCAGCCCATATTGTCTTGAATTTCAGTTTATTATAATGCTCAGCCTGAATGGATTCTTTCACCAGTGCCGCTTCCTCTTCGTCTTCCTGAACAATCAATCCGTATCCGATCTTTTTCAAAACCTCATCCAGTTGGGGTAGGGTAGTCAGGTCAGGATTGTATTTGAAAGTCACAGATTCGTTGGCATAGTTCACCGAAGCGTCGGCAACGCCCTCTGTATGATTTAACATGGACTGAACACTCACCGCGCAGGATGCACACGACATACCGGTTACCGGCAGTGTCATTTCCTTGGTCTTGGTCATCGTTTCCATCGTATGGCTATTTATTTTACACAAAGGTAAGGATCAACTACTGCGACGCGATTACACAATTTTGGCTGAAACATGCATGATTTACGCAAGCCGGGTACCGTTGGGTACTTCAAAATCAGGTTTGGCTAAGATCACTTCGCCGTCAGGAAGAATAAATCCGGTCGTCAAGACTTCGGAGCGGAAATCTGCGATTTTTTTAATGGGAAAGTTTACAACGCATTGCACCTGCCTGCCCAAAAGATCCTCTTTGGTATACCTGGTTGTAATCTGCGCGGAACTTTGTTTGATGCCAATTTCCGGTCCGAGGTCAATCCAAAGTTTAAAAGCGGGTTTTCTGGCCTTTGGAAAATCTTCCACTTTGATAATTGTTCCTGCGCGGAGGTCTGTTTTTTCAAATTCTTCCCAGGTGAGGGTGTTACTTGGTAGCATTCCAATTGAGTGATTAGGTGATAGTTATTCAGGATTTTGAATCCTTTCACATTAAACTAACGCTTTTTTTGCTTTTAACTTAAACTAAACACTTTGAAATACTTAAAAATGAGGAGATACTTTATATTAATATTTGCGATGATCAGCCTTCAGCAAGTTTTTGCACAGAAAGCAAAATTCTATATTGGTAGTCAGGAAAAGAATGCAGGAGCCGCCATATCACTCTGCGAACTGGACCTGAGCAACGGAGCCGTGACATTGCTGGATACAAATGGATCTGTCCCGGCACCCGGATATCTGGCCTTATCGCCCAACAAGAAGTTTATGTATGCGGTTTCCTCAAACAACACAATCAACTCGTTCAAAATCGATTCTGATTCCAAGCTGACATGGTTGAATAGTGTGTCGTCAGAGGGCGTAAACCCTTGTCATATATCGGTGCACCCATCCGGAAAGCTGGCTTTTGCATCCAATTATACTGGGGGGAGTTTTAATGCATATCCGATTTTGGCGGATGGTAAATTAGGCGTGGCGAGTTATCATGAACAATACAATGGTTCCGGGCCAAACACCGGGCGACAGGAAAAATCGCATGCACATTTTGCACAAGCAACCCCGAACGGTAGGTATGTATATGCAGTCGATTTAGGAGCCGACAAGGTGATGAATTATGAAGTTGATATTAAGACAGGAAAGCTGATTCCTAATCCCAGTCAGCCATTTTTTACTGCGAAACCGGGTACAGGCCCTCGCCATTTTGTAATCCATCCTTCCGGAAAATGGCTGTTTTTATTGAATGAGTTATCGGCGACACTTGCAGTTTGTTCGATTGACAAAAAGGGCGTAATTACAGAAGTCGCCTCATATGCGACTGTTCCCTCTGAATTTACAGGAGCTAACACGAGTGCCGCGATACATTTGCATCCGAACAATAACTTTGTATATGTTTCCAATCGGGGTCATAATTCAGTAAGTGCGTTTAAAATATTGGCGGATGGGAAACTGGAAAAAGTAAGCGAGGCAACACAGGGGGTAGCGACCCCAAGAGATTTTAATATCGACCCATCCGGAAAGTTTATGGTGATTGCAAATCAATCAACTGATAATCTGGTTATATATGACGTCGATACCAAAACCGGGAAGCTTACTTTCCGAAGCAATAGCATCGCCTCCCGATTACCAATATGTATTGTTTTTCTATAAAAAGCCACTGTGAGGTGGCTTTTGGGTGTTGAGGTGTTAGGTTAAATTTCTAGGTGCTATGAAGCTATAAGAACCAAGGTATAGGTTGAGCTATAAATTCTCCAAGCTTTGTGTCCATTGCGTTACCATTGCGTCCTTTGCGGTTAAACCTACAGTTTCGATGCAACCCGATTTTGATAGTAGTTCATGAAATCCTGAAGCTGCTCTATTGGCATTTTACGAGCGATTATTTTTTTGTCTTTATCAAGGATATAAATCGTTGGCGTCGTCACAACATCAAACTTCTTGTTAAAATCGATCTGGTTTAGGCTGTCGAATCCGTTGACCAGTTCGGTGAGGTTATACTTCGTGAGAAAGTCTTTCCATTCCTGCACATTATGTTCCGTCGAGATGGTCATAACTTTAATGCCCTTGTCTTTATTATTATCGTAAAACTCTTTCAGCTTCGGCGATGCTTCTTTGCAATGTCCGCAGGTTGGCGCATAAAAAAAGAGAACGGTATATTTGGCCTGAATGTCTTGAGGGCTCACTTTTTTACCATTCGGATCAGTTAAGGCAAGCGCGGGAAAGGGTTTGGTTACCAGCAGGTTTTTAAGTGTACCTACTTTATCGGCAATTCGCTTTTTGGTGTCTTCCGCGATCCCCATTTCCCCGCTCAGGTAATATTTATTAGCCATATGAACCCATAACGCCTCCGTTCCAACGCTGGTAGGGTTTTCATATTGACTGGTGATATAGTAGATCGTATAATCTTTAACTTCCTTATTTACAGCAGTTTTTGATATCAAAGCATCCGCAGCCTTGATCAATGAATCGGGTTGCTGAGGAATGAGGCCTTTGATATACCGATCCAGTTTCGGCTGGAAGAAGGGTGTATTCAAGATTCTGGAATCCGCAAAATTGAAGTTGTCCCAATAATGTTGCCTGTAATAGTTGTAGACCCAAACAGAATCGCTTTTCCCGTTAGGCAACTTCGGTGCGGTTGGGATGTCAGGATCTGCCGCCATTTTGAGCAAGTTTGCCGTAAAGGACTTGGAGTTCTCTTTCAGAAACTGTGAACGGTAATTTTTGAATTCATCAGCCGATGCCTGGATTTTCGCCTGATTATCTGCTGCGCCTGATGCGTCAGGTCTTAGTGCCTTTAGTTTTTGACTTTCCTCCGTTTTGTCTTTCAAATGCTTCTGATAACTGTAGAAAAGCTCATTTTCCTTGGAACCCGTTACTTTCATATGCTCTATCACGTCCAGGGTGTCGGTTGCAAGCGAAAACTTTTTTTCATCACCGGAATAGATCATCTGAACCATGCTTCGGTTGTTGTGAAATAGAATCACATATAAACCACCCGGTAAATCCTGCGTACCCGTAAAATGAATATGTCCTTCCGAATCTGCCTTTGCCGTATCTTTCGGTACAAACTGACTATTGCTTAATCTGAAATGTCCTAAAATCACCGTTGAATCCTTCAGCCCTTTGATAGTCGCGTTGATGTCATATCCTTGCGAGAATCCATTAAGATAAGTACCAAAAATGATCGTAGTTATAAGCAGCAGGCTTTTTATAAATTTCTTCATGCGAAGGAAATATTTGCTAATGAATGATATAATTAATTATTTCAGAGAATATCCAAATCCAAATTTAGTTCAAAACGCATATATCTAACGGCTTCGTACCCAAATGTTTTATTTTCTCTCCAAAACCATCGATTTTGTTTTAATGCCCTTCAATATCAGCCTTGCGCTGTTGATTTGGGCAGTTTTTACAAAACGAAAACAACGGAAGGGCATATTACTCGGATCTTCACTGGTTATTATGTTGTTGATTTCCAGCTCGTTTGTGGTTAATCGTTCTTTTCACCTCTGGGAGTATCGTGTTGTGGATATCAAATCTTTGAAGCAATCTTCTAATGTCGGGGTAGTGCTGACGGGCGGTATGATCAGTTGGGCGACGCTCAACAGCGATCATATCGGAATGGGCCGTCACGCAGACCGGTTTGTACAGGCTTTTTTACTTTACAAAAACAAAAAGATTGGCAAGATTCTGATCACCGGTTTTAGTTCTGAATCGCTCACCAACCGTGGAACCGGGGAAGCTCGGGAGGCGAAAAAACTCTTAACTTCCTGGGGTATACCTGAGCAAGATATCATTTTAGAAGAGCTTGCCCGAAACACGCGGGAAAATGCAGTGAACACAACGCGAATTTTGAAACGCGATTTCCCAAATCAAAACTATATATTGATTACCTCCTCGTTTCATATGAAACGGGCAATGGCTTGTTTTGAGAAGACCGGACTGAAAATGCAACCGTTTCCGGCAGATTTTTATGGTGGAGATTTAAGTAAAAATCTCAAAAATATTGTGGAGCCTGATCCTGATGCATTATCGCATTTTCACCTGTTATGGCGGGAGTGGATAGGCTATGTGGTGTATAGGGTGATGGGATACTGCTGACTCCCCAATCTTGAAAGCGGTCAGAAGACGCTTTGCCGAGCTACGGCAGGAGCTGTCTTTGACCACAATAAAGTCGTATTCGATTAAATACTCAGAATCTTGACCATTCTTAGTAAATCCTCATTAATTGGTTTCGGCAAACGAATGGTGTCTTCAAAAGGAGTATATACCAACTCATTGTTGATAATTCCAGCCATCACGTTCTTCTGTCCTGCCAAAAGCCCTTCAACAGCACCTAAGCCCAAACGACTAGACAAGATTCTGTCATATGCCGAAGGAGGACCTCCACGCTGGGTGTGTCCAAGGGTTGTTACACGGATATCGGCGTCTTCGCTTACCTGTTTTTTAATTTTCTCAGCTACTTCGGCGGCACTTCCTTCCTCGTCACCTTCTGCCACAATAATGATAGACGATGATTTTGAACGGCTCCAGCCTTGTTTCAAAGTTTCTACTACTTCAGAAATCGGAGTCAATACTTCAGGAACCATTACCAATTCTGCGCCACCTGCAATACCACACTGAACAGCGATATAGCCAGAGTCACGTCCCATTACTTCGATAAAGAAAATCCGGTCGTGAGAACTTGCAGTATCTCTGATACGGTCAATCGCGTCGAGAGCTGTGTTTACCGCAGTATCAAAACCAATAGTATAGTCAGTGCCGTAAAGGTCATTGTCAATTGTACCGGGAGCTCCTACTGCTGGGATACCATATTCGTTTCCGAATATCATCGCACCTGTAAATGTTCCATTCCCGCCTATCGCTACCAATCCTTCAATTCCAAGATCAGAAAGGTTTTCATATGCCTTCTTTCTTCCCTCAGGGGTCATAAATTCTTTGCTTCGAGCCGATTTCAAAATCGTGCCGCCCCGCTGTACTATATTGCTAACAGAGTGGGACTCCATCTTATAAACATCCCCAGCAATCATTCCGCTGTAGCCTCTTCTTATTCCATATACTTCTACTCCATGGTAAACCGCACCCCGCACTACCGCCCGAATACAAGCGTTCATACCTGGTGCATCTCCTCCTGAGGTAAATACGCCTATTCTTTTCATTTATATTGTCAGTTGCTTATTATCGATTACTGAAAGACAGGTTTTGAAACCTAATCACACAAGTTGTGCAAATTTATCTGGTATTTTGGTAAAAAATACGACCAATTTTCTATTTCTATTAAAAAAATACCAAAAGAAGATTCAAATATGAACCCTCAAACATATATCAATCCTTCTATATTTGTGCAGGTTAACAAAAATTTAATCTAAATATGCATGTGAAATAGGAGTATTGACGATTGAGAAGTAATATTTGCACCAAATCTTCCTGTTACCAATACTGTGAAATTCATTAATGGTTTAATTATAAAAAAATGAAAAAAAGTTTTTCCTGGCAAAGGCTCTGGCCACACTTAATAGCAGTAATTGGCTTCATCGTACTCTCCATTGCCTATGCATCGCCAGTCCTGCAAGGTCGTAAATTGAACCAATATGATGATGTGCAGGCAAAGGGTGCCGCACGCGAAATTGTAGAGTATCAAAAGAAGACTGGCGAGTGGTCGTCATGGACAAATGGCATGTTTGCCGGTATGCCTGCTTTCCTGATCGCCGGAGATTATCCGACTAGTATCCCGACAAAGCTGGGGCAGGCTATCAACAAAATTCTACCGGCACCTGCCAACTATATTCTAATAGGCATGGTAAGTGCATATATCCTATTTCTCGTGATGGGAACGGGAGGATGGCTGGCCGCTTTAGGAGGCGTGTCATTTGCGTTTGCGACCTTTAATCTGGTCAGTCTGGAGGCGGGGCACGTTTCAAAAGTGCTTGCAATAATGTATGCGCCGGGTGTTTTGGCAGGTGTTTTGCTTGCTTTTCGTCGAAGCTGGCTGGCTGGAGCTGCACTCACAGCCTTGTTCCTTTCGTTGGAGTTATATGCCAATCACGTACAGATTACCTATTATCTCGGGATCGGAATTATCATATTGGTGTTGGTTGAAAGTGTACAATATATTAAATCCGGGAAGACTAAGGAGCTGGCTTTTATTTGGGTAGGATTGGGCTTCGCAGCGGCGATTGCAGTTGGTTCACACACCACAAGACTTTGGAACGCATATGATTATACCAAAGAGACAATTCGCGGAAAACCGGAATTATCCGTTGTAAAAACAACCGAAAATGCCCCCGAGCAAACCGGGCTGGGAAAAGAATATGCATTCTCATATAGCTACGGTTGGGGAGAATTATTGAGCTTATTGGTGCCCGATGCATATGGTGGAGCATCCAATGGATCTTTGACAGCGAAATCAGAAACGTACAAACTTCTGGTGGGTAAAGGTGTTGATGGCGCAACAGCGCAAAATGTAGTTCAGCAACTTCCTTTGTATTGGGGTGAACAGCCGATCGTGGGCGGTCCTGCCTATTTTGGAGCTATCGTTTTCTTCCTTTTCGTACTGGGACTACTGATCGTGAAAGGTCCGATTAAATCCTGGGCTGTCGGAGTGATTATTCTTTATCTGATATGGGCGTTGGGGAGCAGTTTCTCTGCTGTGAACTACCTGTTCTTCGACTACTTCCCAATGTTTAACAAGTTCAGGGCGATGACGATGGTGGTGGCACTCGTGCAATTGCTAATGGTTTTCATCGGTATATTGGGACTGAAAGCGATTGTTCAAAAAGAGGTTTTGGCCAAAGATTTACAAAAGCCATTCCTCATTGCATTAGCGGTTTCAGCCGGAATATGTCTGATTCTTGCTGTTATACCTGGTGTATTTTTTAGCTTCCATGGTTCTGCAGACGCGAAAATATTAGCCTCATTTGAGCAGTCTACCCAAGACAAAGGCTTTGCGCAAGAGGTTTTGAATAGTATTGTAAAAGACCGCGAGGGCCTGATGAAAAGTGATGCTTTCAGAAGCCTGATTTTTATTTTGATGGGAGCTGCCGTTGTCTGGTTTTGGATAAAAGACAAGCTGAAGGCTACTATAGTATTTCCTGCATTGATCTTACTTACCATTTTTGACTTGTTCGGTGTGGATAAGAGGTATTTGAATGATGAAAGTTTTGTGAGCAGCTATGTTACACAGGCTAATTCAACACCTAGTCCTGCAGACGAGCAGATATTGAAAGATCCGGATCCTGACTATAAAGTTCTTGACCTTGCAAATCCGCAAGGACCGTTCAATAGTGCCGCGGCTTCCTATTTTCATAAATCACTGGGAGGATATCACGGTGCGAAATTGCGTCGCTATCAGGAAGTGTTTGAAAGGCAGATTGCTAAGCAAAATGCTAATCCGGGTATTCTTAATATGCTGAATACTAAGTATATCCTGACCCCTGATCAGCAAGGGAACAAATTAGTTCAACAAAATCCTGACGCATATGGCCACGCATGGTTTGTAAATAGTTACAAGATTGTGCCAAATGCAGATGCGGAAATGGCAGCGTTGGATTCACTTCAACCAAAGATCGAAGCGGTTCTTGATCAAAAGTTTGCTGGTGCCTTGAAAGGATTGAATATTAAAGCTGATTCTACTGCTAAAATCAGTTTGATAACTTATAAGCCTAATGAGTTGACGTACGAAAGTAGCTCAACGAATGAAGGATTGGCTGTTTTTTCAGAAATATATTACAATGTAAGAGACGAATGGAAGGTGACAATTGATGGCAAACCTGCGCCGATGCTGAGAGCTAATTACATACTAAGAGCGTTGCGCATTCCAGCCGGAAAACATACAATCAAATTCAGCTTCGAACCTATTTCCGTCGCAGCTGGTCATAAAGTTGACTTGGTGAGTTCAATCCTGTTGATATTGCTGATCATCGGAGCAATCTGGGCAGAAGTAAAGGAATCGAAAGGGTACCTTTGAGCTTTTAGCTGTTAGGGATTAGCTTTTAGTTAATCCAGGTTGGGTCGAGATTTGGGTATAGTCAGCTTGATAAATAAAAAGAAAACGGCCGAGTAGATCATTCTACCCGGCCGTTTTCTTTCATCCCTTCATCCCTTCATCCCTTCATCCCTTCATCCCTTCATCCCTTCATCCCTTTCATCCCAGCTTCCCCTTCAAATAAGCCAAGGACAACTTATAAGCGTCCGCCGCAGCTGCCGCGTCGTATTTCGGGTTACTTGGGTTTGCAAAAGCGTGAACAGCGTCGTACATCTTGATAGTTACCTTTTTGTTGGCAGCCTTCATGTTATCTTCAAACTGCTTCACCATCTCAGGGGTGATACCACCATCCTGGCTTCCGAAAATACCCAGAACGTCTGTATTAAGCGTCTTTAATTTTTCAACATCCTGCTCTGGACGTCCATAATACATCACGCATCCAACAACTTGCTTACCACCCAAAATAGCGTTTTGTAACGAAAGCATGCCTCCAAAGCACCAGCCAACACTCGCAATTTTGGCCTTGCTTCCCGCATATTTAATAGCCCCGGATGTAATTGCCGTCAGCCGTTCTTTTGAAGCGGACTGCATTAACTTTCCAGCTTCTTCGCGGGTTGTACCCACCTGTCCGTCGTACATGTCAATTGCGAGCACATTCACATCACCCAGATCAGCGAAATATTTGTCTGCCTCCTGTTTTACATAGTCATTCAGGCCCCACCATTCCTGAAAAACAAAGAGCCATTTGTCGGTTTTTTTAGCTGATTTGAGCAGATATCCTGAAGCGGCTTTGCCGTCTGGCGCGTCGAAAGTTACCTTTTCTCCCTTGCCTTGATAGTGAAAAGGAAGTGGGTTTTCGTGCATCATTTGAAAAGCCGGATTAGCAGCCAATGAAGCCATCTCGTTGTTTAGACTGCCAACGGAGCTACAAACCGGAATCGCATCCGGCTGCGCGTAAAGTTGCAGATTTTGAGGCGTCTGCGTGGTAAAGGCATTTAGGGAAAGTGCCAGTAAAACCATTACTAAGTTTCTCATAGGTATAGGAAATTAAGAGGTTAAAAATGAGTTGGTCGTGTGTCTGAAATATGAAGACAATATACTTAATTATATGTTTCAACATATAAAATTTTGTTCTGGCTGAACTGAATCGCTTTTGAGGCGATTAGATAATGAAATTATCGCAAGGTTTCTCTTTGTCAGTTACTTAGGGTGATTTTGAAACACTATAAAAGTTGTTAATTCGCTGATTGTAAGGATATTTAAATAGTGTATATGGTCTTCGATAGTCTTACTGGGCGAACCAGTTTTAAAAAGAAAAATCAACTGTTATCAGCACTTTCTGCGTCAACTACGATAAGCATTGCGTCCGTTGTGTTTAAATTTTAAACTATATAGTTATGCAGCAAATTGCGTTCCAAGGGGTTCATTACTCCTTTGTAAAGATTATACTTTTACCTTTGCCGATACAACATTTCCGTCCCTTGATAATTAAAGCCTGAAATACGGCTTCCCTTTGATAATGAGATCAGTGTTTCTGTCCAAAATATTTCTGCTTTTAAGCTTTTATTGCCTTGTTTCGTACTCCCTTTCCGCACAAACCCAACGATATGTTTATGAAAAGGGTATGATGGGGTCTCCCTTTGTATTAACCTTTTACGCTCCGAATGATGAACTTGCAAAAAAAATCGCGGACAGCACTTTCAGCCGTATTCAGCAATTAAATGATTCCTTGAGCGACTACCGCGATGGCAGCGAAATCAACAAACTTTCCGCAAAATCAGGAAGTGGTAAGTGGGTAAAAGTGAGCGATGATTTGTTCAATATTTTGGCAGTTTCTCAGGATTTTAGCAAAAAGACGGACGGGGGTTTTGACGCTTCCCTCGGCCCCGTGGTTCAGGTATGGCGCCGGGCAGTCCGAAAAGGATACCTCCCGGAAAAAGCTGAAATTAAAGAGGCGATGGATAAAACCGGATACAAGCATATTAAATTTAACGCAATCGACAAATCTATCTTGCTGGCTAAAAAAGGTATGCGACTGGATATAGGCGGGCTCGGTAAAGGTTTTGCTGCAGACGAGGCCGCGAAAGTGATGAAAAGTTTTGGAGTTAAATCCGCGTTGATAGATGCAGGTGGAAAGCTTGCTATTATGGATGCACCACCGGGACAGGACGGTTGGAAGATTAAAATCTCTTCAGGGCGCGATTCTGTTGACACCGTTATTTTATCGAATGTGGGAGTTGCTACGTCTGGTCCGACATATAGATATCTTGAATTTAATGGTAAGAAATATTCTCATATCGTAAATCCCAAAACGGGAATCGGACTTCAGTTTCACGTAAGAACGACCGTCATTTCGCCAAACGCTACCGATGCGGATGTACTGGCAACGGCATATAGCGTGACAGGTATCGCAAAGGGTAAAAAGCTCTCCAAAAAATATTTTTCTGACACAAAGGTTTGGTTGGTCGAAACGAGGGGCGGGCAGTCTTTTGAGTGGAACACTATTAGATGAAAGGAGGAGGGACGAAAGGGAGGATGGAAAAAGGGGTGGAAGACCGACACCTAGTCAGTCACTCATTTGAACTATCATGCATTTTCCAATTGAAACTGGTAGTCTGACACGAGCCTTTCATTCACTCATTCATCATCAAGAAGGCGACAATACGTTGGTCTTTAAAGTTTTATATTGTTTCTGGCAAAATTATTCCTGCAAATTTTATATCTTTTGGGATAAGAATGGCATGATTTTTCTTCGCCTTAACCAAAAGTTAAAAATCAGAAACCATGAATAGAGAACTTATCGCAACGATGTCAGTTTCCATTGCCGCAAGCGTGCCTGAGGTTTGGGAAGCGTTGGTTAATCCAGAAATTATCAGCCAGTATTATCACGGCACCCAGACCGAGACGACCTGGAAACTATATGACCCAATTACGTTCCGGGGAGAATGGAAAGGTGTACCTTATGTAGATAAAGGCCAAATTGTGGACATAATTCCTGAGCGTATTTTAAGTTATACTTATTGGAGCCCCCTTTCAGGGACAGATGATTATGAGGAAAATTACGCCCGTATTACCTTCCACGTGTCTGCATACGATGACGACACGACTCTGAACGTTATTCAGGACAATATCAAAACTGAAGAGGAAGTAGAGAAGGCTGAGGCGACCTGGTCTGAAACTTTACATAAAATCAAAGAAATACTGGAATTGAAACATCACTAAGTTATTTTATTGAATCAGCGAGAACTTTCCCGACACAGGAAGGTTCTCGCTTTTTTTATTGAGTTAATGTTTTGATATCCAGTCTAATATATAGTCCGCTTCTTCTTTCCAGGTTGGCAGTCCTACCACAAAGTGATTCTTGCCCGGAAATTCTTTGTATTCCGTTATCGAGCCATTCTGTTTGTAAGCTTTGAAATTTCTGGCGTTCAAGTGTGCCGGGATGATATTGTCGGTACTCCCCGAGATGATCAGAAGCGGATTATGCGGTTTGTTGAAATCTACCTTTGCGGCGGATGTCAATCCTCCTCTGGCTACGGTTTTCGATTCCGGTATGGTATTTTCTTCCCATGACCTTTGCTGATCGGCCAGGCTCATGCCGTTTGTGAACGCATATTGCCAATCCGAGAGCGACATGAGATAGGTTTTTTTGAGAGAAGTAAAAAGCCCCAACGCCTTATATCCAGCTTTTAAAAATGAAAATTCATACGGAAAAACGCCCAAAGGAGGCACCGGGTGAATACCGATAGCCGCTACACCATAGTCTCGATTAAGCAATATTTGCGTGATGAGCCCTCCCAGAGAGTGTCCGATGATGATCGGTTTTTCTGGTAAGCTTTTGGCAATGTTGACATAATGGTCGACCAATTCTGTTAATGTCAACGCCGCCAGATCCGTGTCATTAGGCTGTCGGTTTCTCAGTTCTTCGGCTGTGCCGTCTTTGAAAGGCCAGGCAGGAGCCAGGGTGGTATAACCCTTGCTTTCAAAATACGCTTGCCAAGGCTTCCAGCCCAAATGGCTGACAAAGGCTCCTGTGATAAAAAGGACGGTTTTGGTTTCACTCGCTTTCATCGTTTCATTAAAGAGTTAGAACAGGTTAGAAAAGTATATCAATTGTTTACGCTAAAGCACAGCCGATCGCCCGGCTGATAACCGGGAGTCAGGAATTTTGAAATCGCTCATTCACGTACCATTCTTGCTCTTAACCAGTGTCAATACCAAATTAACAGGATGAATTTCCTGCTGGAAAGAGTTACTTACGCAGCTTTCTTACAGACAAAAGTTGATTTTGTCTGAAATGAAAGTAAAATGAAAATCCCGATTGGGGGTGGTGGAAAACTGAAAGTCCTTGGTGCAACCTGCCCGACGAATCATTCCTTCTGATGTGGTTGCCTGAAGCGTTTTTAACCTGCGGATGAAAAGAGAATATCGAGATATTAACGGATTGGTGTGGGCATTCTGAGGCCTTGTTGCGATGAAGAAAGAAGAAAGGAAAGCTGGATGGAATTCTGATTTAATTTCTTGTATATACTTATCAATCAGAGAGTACGATTGAGAAATGTATATTTTGTGTCCGATATTTCCAAAAAAGTTATAATTTTTTGCGTCCATACCACAAAAGGTCTGCAAAGCCTGGCCTGATTGAGATAATTTGGACATGAAAAGTTCTTTTTTAGTAACGTGGAGCCTGTTTTTATAAATATATGAAAAAAACATTTGGAAAAATATACCGTTTGGTATATTTTTGTATCAAGTATTAGAGTTTATGAGCAAAGCAGAACGTACACGGAACTATATCATTGAAAAAACAGCCCCTGTTTTTAACAAGAAAGGGTATGCCGGTACGTCAATCAACGACCTGACCGAGGCGACAGGTCTAACCAAAGGAAGTATCTATGGTAATTTCCTAAATAAGGATCAGGTTGCGCTAGCGGCTTTCGACTATAATCTGGGTAAGATAAAGGCTGTCATTTTGAGAGGGATGAAAACCAAAAAGTCAGTGAAGGAAAAGCTGATGGTTTATGTGGAAGTGTATAAAGATTTTCTAGTATACCCTTTTCCGGATGGGGGCTGTCCGATATTGAATACCGCAACGGAAGCAGACGATACGCATCCTGACCTCAAAGAAAAAGCTCACAACGCGATTTTAGAGTGGAAAGCTTCTTTAGCGGAACTTGTTGAAGCAGGAAAGAAGGATGGGGAGATTAAAAGTGAAGTGAATGCCGAGAGGTTTGCTTTGACACTTATCGCGACGCTGGAGGGTGCTGTCATGATTGCAATGCTGACCGGCAAACTCCATTACAGGAATATGATAATGAAGTCCGTGGAGGAAAATATAATGGCTTTGTAAATTTTTTTATTCAAAAATATACCGATCGGTATATTTAATTAAACCAGTAGTTACAATTTTTTAAACAAGAATCAAGATGAAAACGACAGAAAACACCATTTTAATTACCGGCGGAAGCGCTGGAATCGGTTTTGAAATTGCTAAACTTTTTTCTGGAGCCGGAAACAAAGTGATCATTACGGGAAGAAATGAGGAACGCCTTAACGCTGCGGTGGCTAAACTATCAAATACCGTTGGCATTGTTAGTGACGTGTCGCAAGAGGCAGATGTGGACGCTTTGGTGGCTCGTATTCAGAAGGATTTTCCGACTTTGAATATATTGATCAATAACGCTGGAGCCGCGAGAGCATATCGTCTGGAAGAGGGAGGTGCGTATGAAACTGCCCAGGATGAAATGATTACGAATTATTTGTCGGTGATCAACTTATCCGAAAAGCTTATTCCTGTGTTAAAAGCACAGCCTGAATCTGCAATTGTAAATGTCACATCGATAGTAGTGTTCGCACCAGGACAGACGGTTCCGACGTATTCGGCCAGTAAAGCGGCGCTGCACTCATATACCCAGTCCCTTCGCCTTTCGTTGACTGATTCGTCTGTGAAAGTCTTTGAATTGATGCCGCCACTTGTGAATACTGATTTCTCGCAAGGAATAGGAGGGGCAAATGGAATCCATCCCAATTTGGTAGCCAGTGCGCTTGAATCAGGTCTGGAAAATGACAATTATGAAATCCATGTGGAAGGTACCGCTCCATTTTACGAACTATTCAAATCATCTCCTGAGAAGGCTTTTGAAGCAATGAACAGCCTCGCGCACTAATAGTTTGGTTTAAAGCGGTTACTTCTGGCCTCGGTATTCCCCAAATTGGTGAACCGTTCAATTATAATATACATTTTGTAACAACAATTGTACACGATTATGGGTATATAGGGAGAAATAAGTCCTAGCATCATATTTGTAAGCCAGGAAGCTATACCATTTCAATCCTCTATGAAATCAAATAAGTCTGCAAGAATTTTTCGCTTTGTACCGGTCATTATACTGTTTTCGTTGGCAATCATCCAGTCCTGTAGAAAGGATCCCAAAAAGATGACCAACGAGGAGATTGCGGAAGAATTAGGGACAGAAAAGAAATATGATGAGCTACTCGAATATGCGGCGGGGATCGGGGTGGATATCAATAAGTTTTCCAGAGAGGGAGACAAGGTGCCGCAAGCATTCGGACTGTTGGAGGAAATCGCATACGGGCACAAGCCCAAAATCAGATTTATCGAAAAGACTCGCACTGGCGACTCGATTTTAATAAGGGAGGCTGCTGAGGAGCTGGTGAAGGGACAAAATGTGCCCCACGAAATGGGCAAAATTGAACCGGAGTACCCAGCTTATCAGCAGTTGAAAAAGCACTATGTTCGTTTGGTTGCTGAAGGGAAGAAGGATAGTGCCAACTTAGTCGCCGATGCTTTGAATACCTATCGTTGGGTGCGCAGGCAGTCAGTAGGGGCACCGCGAATGGTGATGGTCAATATTTGCGGGGCATATCTGAAAGGTATGGACGAAGACGGAAATGAAGAGATAACCATGCGAACAGTGGTGGGGAAGAGCGATACGCCGACCCCGACGATAGACACCTATGCCACAAGTATTGTGACGCACCCATATTGGAACGTGCCTAAAAGTATTGCGATCCGTGAAATGTTGCCCAAAGTGAAAGCCAACCGCGACTACCTTACCAGAAACAAAATCGAGATCATCGGTGCTTCCGGACAGGCGGTAGATCCTGAGGAAATTGACTGGGAGGCTATGCCGGTTGATAAATTTCCATATCGGTTCAGACAGCAGACAGGCGAGGATAATTCGCTCGGGCTGCTGAAAGTAGAAATTAAGAATCCATTAGCCATCTATTTACACGACACTAACGCACGCTACCTTTTTGCCAAAAATGAAAGATGGAGAAGTCACGGATGTGTGAGAGTTCAGCATCCAACTGATCTGGCCAATTTTATGGCGGGGGAAGAACTTCTCAAAAGTGATTTTCTAACCGAAGTCGACACTACCAAAGTAACACCACAGTGGCATAAACTTAAAAAACGTGTTCCGGTTTTTCTGGTTTATCTGAGAGCAGATTGTAACGCAAAAGGACAACTGGTGTATTATAAAGACGTCTATAAAAGAGGGGCGCCATCGGTGTAGAAATACCGTAGAAAGCTTTGATATTCATTGGTTTTTGAGTTAAAATTGTGATATGATTATCACGTGGAATTTTAACTCGAAAACCTTTTGGTATGCAAACCTTTGATGATATTGATTCCTACATTGCTACGTTTCCTAAGTCAACTCAGGTGTTGCTTGAAGAGGTAAGGGAAACGATTCAAAAGGCTGTACCTGAGGCGGAAGAGTGTATCAATTATGGTATGCCCACCTTTAAACTGAAAGGCAATATGGTACATTTCGCTGCATATGCCAACCATATCGGTTTCTATCCGGCTCCGTCAGGGATATCAACATTTGCAGATGAACTGTTAGGATATAAAAGTGCCAAAGGTTCTGTTCAATTTCCTATTAACCAGCCACTTCCATTGGATTTGATTCGAAGAATATCGGAGTTCCGTGCCAAGGAAAATCTGGAGCTTGATGCTTTCAAGACCAAAAAAAAGGCCAAAAAGGCCTGATTTTGTAACTCTGCTATCGGCGATTAATTTACATTATTCGCGATCATATTGAAAGGTTGGGCAACTTCCGCCAGGATTTTGGAAGCCTTGATATAGGTCGGGTCCTGCGAGTAAATGAATAGGCCGGCCCCATTGTACAACATATTGATCAGCTTTTTGGAGTCAGCAACCGATACCGCAGGGCAGCCCTGGCTTCGTCCCAGACGACCTGTATTGCGAATAAAAGACTCGCTGACATAATCCGCACCGTGCATCACGATGGCACGCTCGTATGCGCGGTCATTAATCCCTTTTTCCAATCCTTCGAGTCTTAGCGAAAGACCGTGCTTACCCTGATAAGTCCCTAACGTTTTATAGAAACCAAGACTGGATTGAAATGAGGAGTTATTGTTGGAGAATTTTTCAGCAAACTCGCTTCCCGAATTGCGGCCGTGGGCAACATAGGTATTCAAAAGCAGTTTTTTGTGCAACAAGTCAATAACATATAACCTTTTATTTCGGGATGACTGACTAAAATCTGCAATGGCTAACACTGATTGAGCCAATTTGATTTTTTGAAATCCCAGCCATGCATATGCAAAGGCCTTTTCAGATAAACCTTTTTTATCCAGTTCCAGCGAGTCGTATAGCGCTTGCCAGGGCTCGACCGTAGTAGCTGCAGAATCCACCTGGATTCGGATTGCTGGCTTTGGATTGGAAAATGAGTGAATTTGTTGGAAACCGAAGGAAACGCTTATGGCAAAAAACACTACCCCGAACACAATCTGAGTTTTTGTCATTCTAATCGTTTTGATTCACCGCCAGCCTCCGAAACTTAACAGTTTAAAAGTCAAATTTCGGTTTCGGCGAGTGGGTTATAATAAAGAGTAACGAGCACAACCGAAAAAAGTTGTTAGGCAAATATAAAAAGTAACTACTTAACACTTAGGTTTTAACGGTGATTTTGTCAGAAATGGTTCCTTGACAAAGTTTATAAAACTCAAAATGTCCCATTCCCGGCGCTGACAAATGATTTTTGATAGAGGATATTTTATTTTTATAGCTTTACATTTCAATCCAATTTTTGAAAATTGAATACATATGGAGGAATTAAAATTTCCAATCGGGCGACTTCAGCTTAAGGAGGAATATACAAAAGAAGAGGTCGTGGCCATGATTGAGTCGATTGCCTCAGTACCTGAATTGTATAAAGAGATTTGTGAAAATCTGACTGAAGAGCAGTTGTTGAAAACCTATCGCGAAGGAAGCTGGAATGTTAAGCAACTTGTTCATCATGTGGCGGATATGCATCTGCTTCACTTTTTCAGAATGAAAAAGGCCCTGACAGAACCGGATTACAAAGAGGCGACCCTGGTCAATATGGATGGCTGGGCAGCGACCGCCGATAGCACAAATGACTCTATTGAAGATTCGCTCATGATCCTGGAAGGGATTCATCGCCGGTATATGGCGCTGGCGAGGTCGCTTTCCGACGATCAATTGAATATAAAATACTATCACGTTGTCAGAGAACGCTGGTTTGACCAGAAACAAGCGCTGGCTACTACGGATTGGCACGGAAAGCACCATCTGGCGCATTTAAAATTGGCACTCGGGTAGTATAAAAGGCCGTGAGCTGATTTTATGGCAAGGGTTTAGATATATTTGCCATGGGCGGAAAGACAAGGATGTAACTATTTTATATTGTTTAAACCTGGTACTTCATGCCTTCGTGGCAAACCTAATGTTGTTTCTGGTTCAATAAAACCTTTTTTCGGTTAACATATAATATACCATGCAGGAAGACATACTGTTTCAGATCAGTAATAAGCTTAAAGAGGTAAGAAAGAAGAAGGGGGTCACGTTGCAAGAAATTGCCGATGAGGCCGGAGTTACCAAGAGTCTGATTTCGCAAATTGAAAACAGTAGGACAATACCGTCTCTACCCGTTATGCTCGGCCTGATCAAGGCGTTGGATATAGATTTGAATGTCTTTTTTAAGGATATCATATCTTCCGCCCCCGGCGAAAATGTGTTGATCCGTAAGAAAGAGAGCTACCAGCCTTTCACGAAGGAGAACGCCAAAGGCTTTTTTTACCACAGGATATTCAGCAAGCAGTTTAAGGATAATCATATTGATGTGGTATTGCTTCGCCTCGAAAAGGACGCAAAACGGCCTATGGTGCGGACGAATGCCTTTGAGTTTAAATATGTCCTGCAAGGCTCGGTAGAATACACGATCGGGAAAAATAAGTACGTATTGAATGAAGGCGATTCGATGTTTTTTGATGCGAATGAACTTCATAATCCCAAATGTATCGACGGAGATGAGGCCTTGCTGCTGGTGATATATTTCTTCAATGAGGTGGTTTGACCTAACGATTCTCTATTTGTGAGGTTTAGTATTAATTAACATTGAGTTAATCTTTACGTCAGTTATTTCCTATTTATTTGCATTCGAAAGAAGAAGTGGTACTTTTTGTTTAAGTAATACTTAACTTTTTTAGGTTTTTTAATTGGTATGATTTATTTTTAGAGCTTCAACAGTCACTGTATTTAACGGTGAGCGATGTTGAGAAAAACTCGAAGTAAAGTAATATTAAAATTGAAGCATAAAAATGGGAATAAAACTGGTAGTATTTGATATGGCCGGAACCACGGTGAAAGACAAAAACTTTGTGGGAATGGCGTTTCAGCAGGCGATGCAGGAGTTTGGCTATCCTATCGCGATTGAGGATGTAAACCCGCTTATGGGTTATGAAAAACCGGTTGCGATTCGAATGATGCTGGAAAACAAAGAGGAAAACCCGGCACTGATTACGACCAGTTTGGTTAACGATATCCATACCTCTTTCGTCAACAATATGATTCAGTTTTATGAAACTACAACTGAAATAGGACCACTGCCCAATGTGGAGGAGACTTTTGAAGTGCTTAGAAACGAGGGGATAAAGATTGGATTGGACACTGGATTTTCTAAAAATATTGCGGACGTTATAATGAGACGTTTGAATTGGGAGGATAAAGTGGATATCATGGTTGCGAGCGATGAAGTACCGAAAGGGCGGCCATATCCCTACATGATTGAAAAAATAATGTCCGCTACCGGCATTACGCATTCGGCGCAGGTCGCCAAAGTAGGTGATACTGAGGTAGATATCAACGAAGGGATTAATAGCGGTTGTTGCTATGTGGTAGGGATTACAACAGGCGCGTTCACCCGCGAAGAGCTTTTACCTTACAAGCCGACTCATGTGATCGACAATATCACAGAGATTTTGGACATCATTGGCGTTAAAACAGGTAAGGCAATCTTATGAGTAAATCGGCAATTGTAATCGGAGCGGGTATCGTTGGTCTTGCTACGGCCCGGGCGCTGGCGGTGAAGGGATATCAGGTAAAAGTAATCGAGCGTTCTTCAAAGGCGGTTGGTGCGTCTATCCGGAATTTCGGAATGGTATGGCCGATCGGCCAGCCGGAAGGAAAGATGTATTCCAGGGCACTGAGAGCGCAACAGATCTGGAAGGAAGTTTTAACGGGCGCAGGTTGCTGGTTTCATCAGGCAGGTAGCTTGCATATGGCATATCAGAACGACGAGCTGGATGTAATTCAGCAGTTTGTTGATAAAAGCGATAAGGCGAGACCTGTTAAAATCCTGACAGCTAAGGAAACGCTGCAAAAGTCGCCTGCCGTGAAATCAGACGGTTTGGTGGGTTCTCTTTATTCTGAGGATGAGATGATTGTGGATCCACGGGAAGCGATTGCGGGTATACCTGGTTATCTGACTGCTGCGTTGGGTGTGGAGTTTATTTGGGATACTGCTGCCGCTGAAATTCAATATCCTACGGTAAAAGCAGGAGGTAAAAGTTGGTCTGCAGATGAGATTTATGTTTGTAGTGGAGCTGATTTTGAGACGTTATATCCAACGGAATTTGCGAATGCGCCATTGACAAAATGTAAGTTGCAAATGATGCGGTTCGAAGCGCAGCCGGATGACTGGAAGATCGGCCCGTCGCTTTGTGGAGGTTTGTCGCTGATTCACTATGACGGATTTAAAATTGCTCCCGCACTTGCGGATTTAAAATCTCGATATCAACAGGAATATAGTGAATACCTGAAATGGGGAATTCATGTAATGGCTTCACAGAATGGCCTGGGAGAAATTACGATAGGCGATTCTCACGAATATGCTTTAACATTTGACCCATTCGATCGTGAATTTTTGAATACCATGATCCTGGAGTATCTGGGCACATTTGCGCAGTTCAAATCGCCCAAAGTATATCAAAGCTGGCATGGTATCTATCCAAAAATGACAAATGGAGCAACTGAAATCGTGCTGAAACCTGCCGAAGGTGTTACGATAATAAACGGATTAGGTGGTGCCGGAATGACTTTGTCGTTTGGGTTGTGTGAAGAAGTGGTTGAGGGGAAATATAAATAAGTCAGTCAGGTTTTGTCAGGGAGTGGTCATTTGATTGTCAGTGCTTGCTAACTTTTCTTGGTGAACAATCACAATCTGATCAAAAATTAAACCTTAGCGCTTTGTCGGCAAAACCCGACCTGAAAAGTAGTGAACTAGCTTACGGAATGTCAGTTTGGATGGCTGACGTATATTGATTATCGACAGAAAAAACGATACCATAATGGCGACAGTTTCTAACGAACAGGGTGATAATAATGTAGGTGAGCAACGGGCAGCATATATCCATTCCCTGGATGCAAATACCAGGCAGTTGATAGATGATGACGCTCAGTATTTCCTGCATCAGGCCCTCTCTACACCGGTGATGAATGTACTTTCCAAAACGGAAGGGCCATATATTATCGATTTGAATGGCAAACAATATCTTGATTTACACGGGAATGGGGTTCATAACGCGGGTTTTTCAAACCCATATGTTATTGAAGCAGTCAAGAGGCAATTGGATGAACAGCTTGCTTTTACACCAAGGAGATATACCAATATTCCGGCTATTAATCTTGCCAAAAAGTTGACGGAAATAACGCCTGCCGGGCTCGATCGGGTGCTGTTTTGTCCGGGTGGTTCGGAGGCTATTGAAATGGCGGTAAGTTTGGCGAAACAGATTACAGGGCGTTGGAAAACCATTTCTTATTGGGATTCCTATCATGGAAATGGGTTTCAGTCATCTTCGCTCGGTGGGGAGGAACATTTTACAACCGGGCAAGGGCCTATGGTGCCTGGCGCATTTCACGTCGAATTTCCTGATTATTACCGGAATCCCTGGAAATGGACTGATATTGAGGCGATTGATGATGAGTATATCCGTCAGATCAAGATTATTCTCAAACGTAATCCCGATGTGGCGGCCATAGTTGCCGAACCCATTTCGGCGACTCCCGTTATCCCATCTCCGGGGTATTGGCAAAAGGTGCGGGCACTTTGTGATGAGTATGGGATATTCCTCATTTTTGACGAAATTATTGAGGGCTTTGGAAGGACTGGGAAGTGGTTTGCATGCGAGCATTTTGTTACACCAGACGTCCTCGTAATCGGTAAAACTTTGGGTGGAGGGTTGATGCCAATGGCTGGAATAGTAACGCATGAAAAGTATAACATACTCTCTCACAAATCAATAGGTCATTTTACGCATGAAAAGAATCCTCTCTGCTCAACAGCGGGTTTAGCGACCATTGAATATATTGAGAATAATAACCTCGTTCAAAGCTCCGCTGATTTGGGTGACTATTTGTTGGGCGAGCTCCGTCATTTGCAAGGCGAGTTTGAGGTCATTGGGAATGTGGCTGGAAAAGGCCTGCATATTGGTGTGGATTTGGTAAACAATCGGAAAACAAAAGAACGGGCAGTAGAATATGCTGAAAAGGTAATGTATGACTGTCTGAATCAAGGGGTCGCTTTGAAAGTAATTGAAGGTAATATATTGACAATGAGGCCATCGCTGGTTATCAACAAATCGCATTGCGACGATATTGTGCATGCGCTCAGAGTTTCATTTTCAAGAAACAGAGTACGCTAACAAGATTGAAAAACTAATCCTAAACCCATGAAATTACCTAATTTGAAGTGGCTTGCGATTGCAGGTTTTGTCCATCTTTCGCTATTCTCCTGCAATCGCAGCGATCAGTTTCCAAAAGGTATCGAACATGTCGTCATCATCGGTGTCGACGGACTGAGCCCGGATGGAATCAAAAAAGCAGATACGCCAGTGCTGGATAGCATGGTCGCCAACGGTGCGGTGAAATGGAATGTGCGAACAGTTTTAACATCGGCGAGCAGTCAAAACTGGGCGTCAATGATCATGGGCGCCGGGCCGGAACAGCACGGTGTAATCGACAATGATTGGGAAATCGACGATCACTCACTTCCGCCAATTGTTGAAGAGCCGGACGGTCGTTTTCCAACCATTTTTAGTTTGATCCGAAAAAATAAACCGGATGCTGAAATCGGTACCGTATATCACTGGGAAGGTTTTGGTCGATTGTTTCAGAAAAACGCCGTGAATTACGACAAGCATTTTTCAACTGAGGATTCCACGGTTGCAGATTTTAACAAATATCTGGAGGCCAAAAAACCAACTTTTGCCTTCCTGCATATGGATCACGTGGATCACGCAGGACATGAGTTCGGGCATGGTACTGACCAGTATTACAAGGCGGTATCTAAAACTGATTCACTAATTGGAAAGGTTTTAGAAAGTATTAAAAAGGCAGGTATTGAAGAAAATACGCTGGTTATTGTAACTGCTGATCATGGAGGAATAGGTCACGGACACGGCGGAGCGACACCACAGGAAGCTGAGATTGCAATGATTTTGTGTGGTAAGGATGTGAAAAAAGGATATGTCATTCAGCAGCAGGTGTATACCTACGATCTGGCTGCGACCATTGCCCTTGCACTTAATATCACTCCGCCTTACGCTTGGATCGGTCGTGCGATCAAACCTGCGTTTGATGGTTTTGAAGAGCCAGAAAACCTTTATCTCGGACAGGCTACTGTTACCCAGCCGACGATCTATCCGGACAGAAATTTGTATGCTCAGGCAGGTGGTTTATATGTCGATAAAAAACCTGAGGTGAAAATTTCATCAGCAGAAGGCGTCGAAATTCGGTATACCATTAATGGATTGGATCCGGATATTAAATCAGAATTGTACAAAGCGCCATTTAAGCTGGACAGCACGGCCGTAATAAAAGCACGCAGTTTTGACAAGGAAGGACTTTCCAGTAAAGTATCAACGGCATATTTTCGGGTAACCACTTCTGCGGCCAACAATGGATTGAATGTCAGTTTCTTCAAAGGCGTTGATTTTAAACAGTTGCCGGATTTTGGGAAATTAAAATCTGTGGCCACCTGGATCAGTCCGGAGTTTAATCTCGACGAAGGGAAAGTAAAAGAAGCCCAAAAAGGTTCAGACCAGAGTTTTGCGGTTCGCTTTTCCGGAAATATTCAAATTGATAAAGCGGGCAAATACACATTCTATTCCCAATCCGATGACGGAAGCAAGGTATATATCGACGGTAAAGAGGTTGTGAATAACGATGGAAATCATGGAGTGAAAGAAAAAAGTGGCTCCACGGAGTTGGCAGCTGGAAAGCATCCCATGCAGGTTGACTATTACAACAACGGCGGAGGATTCTGGCTCGATGTATTTTATAAAGGTCCGGGAGTTGTGAAGCAGTTGATTCCGGCTAATAAATTGACAAAATAAGGAGTAGGGGTCAACTAACCGCCCCTGAAATCTTAACCGCTAATTAATACAGATTCCTTGGCAATGGAATCCTAAATACCTAATTTACAATATAATAAACATTCTGAATATCAATGAGTACTTCACACAACAGGACTGAGGGGGATATTAATTTGTCGCAGGCGCGGAAAGACTGGTATCAGATTATTGAGCATGCCGAGACAAAGTCATATCTCGCAGCCGATGCTGAATACTTCCTGCATCAGGCGCTTTCGACACCTTGTCTGGATGTGCTGGAATCTTGTGAAGGGATATATCTGACTGATATTCAAGGGAAAAGGTATATGGATTTTCATGGCAATAATGTCCATCAACTGGGATATCGCCACCCATATATTGTTTCGAAAGTGAAGGAACAACTTGACATACTTCCGTTTTCGCCCCGACGATATACTAATGCGCCAGCCATCGAGTTGGCAAAGAAATTGGGTGAATTAATGCCCGGTGACCTAAAAAGGGTTTTGTTTGCTCCCGGCGGTACGTCCGCCATTAGCATGGCTTTAAAACTGGCTAGAATTGTTACCAAAAAACATAAAGTAATATCACTTTGGGATTCTTTTCACGGAGCTTCTTTGGATGCCATTTCTGCGGGTGGGGAGGTTGATTTTCGTAAAGATATGGGTCCACTCATGCCTGGTGTGGAACGGATTCCGCCGCCGATGACCTATCGCGGGCCATTCGTAAATGCTGAACACGGCGACTTGGCATATGCTGATTATCTGGAGTATGTTATTGAAAAAGAAGGGGATATAGGAGCGTTTATCATAGAGACGATTCGTAATACCGATGTCCAGATACCTTCAAAGAAATATTGGGAAAGGGTGCGTGAGATATGCGATAGGCATCAGGTGGTATTGATATTAGACGAAATTCCGATTGCATTTGGCCGGACCGGGAAAATGTTTGCTTTTGAACATTACGGCATTGAGCCTGATATCCTTTGCCTGGGTAAAGGACTGGGGGCAGGCGTTATTCCCATGGCTGCTATCGTCGCTCGAGAAAGTTATAATATTGCGCAGGGTGTGTCATTGGGTCATTTTACGCATGAGAAAAATCCGTTGGGAAGTGTTGCTGCATTGGCCATGCTGGAATGTATCGAGAAAGAGTATATTCTGGAAAAAGTACAGGACGACGAGCAGTTTATGTCACAGGAATTGGCGAAGCTGAAATCAAGATATAACCTCATCGGAGATATCAGAGGTATCGGTTTATTATGGGGCATAGAGCTTGTTGCAGATCAGTCGACAAAGGAGAAGGCGGTAGAGCAGGCAGAGTTTGTGATGTATGAGTGTCTGAAAAACGGACTCAGTTTCAAGGTCTCTCAAGGAAACGTACTGCAGCTTTCCCCGCCACTGATCATAACCCGCGAGCAACTCCGCGAAGCACTGAATGTTTTGGATTCAGCATTGGAAAAAGTCTCCGTGAAAGAGAATGCGTAATATGTTACAAAATATTAATGCAGAATTTCAAATAACAAAAGGATATTGGTTTTTTATAAGTAGTCAAATACGCCGATGTTTTTAGTCTCTAAAAGCTAAAAGCTAAAAGCTAAAAGCTAAAAGCTAAAAGCTAAAAGCTAACCGTGCGACGGACCGAAGCTAAAAGCTAACCGTGCGACGGACCGTAGCTAAAAGCTAACCGTGAGGCGGACCGAAGCTAAAAGCAAAAAAGCTGCTCAACGTTCATCATTAACTCATTGCTCATGCTTGCTCGTATCAAGAGAACCTTGTCTGAATCAAATACAGCATTCGTCATATGGGCGGTGGTTGCGTCGTTTGGAGCGTATTTTTGCATGTATGCTTTCCGGAAGCCGTTTAGCGCCGGTTTGTATGAGGGCCTGGAAGTGGGAGGGGTGGCATACAAAGCCATATTGATTATAGCGCAAGTGGCAGGCTATACTCTGTCAAAGTTTATGGGTATTAAAGTCATATCAGAACTCAAAGCCCCTGACAGGATTAAATTAATAATCGGTTTGATCGTGGTTGCGGAAATAGCATTATTACTATTCGGATTGGTCCCATACCCGTATAATTTCATTTTTCTTTTCGTCAATGGTCTGCCGCTCGGAATGGTATATGGAATCGTATTCAGCTTTCTCGAAGGCCGCCGATTTACAGAAATGATTGCCATGGGTCTGAGTATCAGTGTCGTAGTGTCTTCTGGGATATTGAAAACAATATACCTCGATTTGCATGCGATATTGCCAGTGGTAACCGAATTTTGGATGCCAGCTTTAATGGGGGCGCTTTTTTTTCCTCTGTTCCTATTGTGTGTTGGCATGTTGGCGATACTCCCGGCCCCCACGGAAGATGACAAACAACACCGTACCGAAAGAGTGCCGATGACGAACCGAGATAAAAAGAATATTTTGATCCAATATGGTTTCCCGATCATTTGTTTGGTGATGTGCTATGCCATTTTGGTCGTCGTCCGGGATTTTAGAGACAATTTCACCATTGAGATCTGGAATGAAATTGACGCCAGCTGGTCAAGTGGGGTATTGGCAAAAACTGAAATGATAGCCGGCTTTGTAGTGTTTATCGTGATCGGAAGCCTGGCTTTTGTGAAAAGTAATAAGTGGGGTTTCAGGCTGACCAATATGATATTGCTGAGCGGAATGTTACTGAGCGGTATTGCCACGTTTTTATTTCAAAACAGCTATATCTCCGGTTTTACATGGATGCTGGTAATAGGCGTAGGTTTCTTTTTGTCTTACACCGCCATCCAGACTGTGGTTTTCGAACGCATGATCGCGCGATTCCAAATGAAGGCCAACGCAGGTTTTTTTGTTTATATATGTGAAAGTATCGGCTATATGGGCAGTGCTGGTTTACTGCTGTATAAAGAGTTTTTTATAAAGGAGCTGAGCTGGAGTCAGGTATTAATTCATTTTACCTATATTCAGGCCTTCATGGGTCTTGTTCTGTTGGTTTTGGGGAATACCTATCTTGAATATTTTATAGGCTCAGAAAAAAGGAAATTGCCTAAAAAGCCCACTACCAGTTTCGCCTGATGAATGCATAAAAAAAGGAGAAGCAAATTGCCTCTCCTTTTTCCTCCCTAACTTAACCTTCCTAATTTACTCTAACCTTTATTTTTTATCGCTGCCCGAAACTTTCAATTCTACGATTGACATTTTTTGTTGCGGTGAGTATTTTTTAGAATCTACCGATGGCTTTACTTTTTCAGGTGCCGGTGTGTCCAATGCTGGTGCCGAAGCAGGTAGAACTTTGTTCATGTTTGTAACTTTCAGGTTACCTTCAGCTGCTGCTGTAAATACGATTGATAAACTTAGTGCAGCTACTGCTATAATTGACTTAATTGAACTTTTCATAGTAATGATTATTTTTTGTGTCTTGTCTTTGTCATATTTGACTCTACAAAAATAATTGATGCTATATCCTTATTTATGGGAAATGTTACGAAAGGATATTTGGTATGGTGAACGGTTATTGGTGATGATGAGCTATTTATGGAATTTTAGAGTTGATTTTCGATATATAATTTGGTGGAAAAATCCTACTTCATGATTTTTCTGAATATAAGTAAAGTGCAATAAATCAATTTTGTATTGAAAAGCAGGAGTTATATAAAATTTGGCATGCTGCTCCCAAAACAGAATAAAATAAGACGTGTGTAAAATTTTCGAGAAGATTGTAATGCATAAATAACAATTTGGTAATTTTGATTTTTATAATTGTATTATTCTAATAATATGACAAATTTCCCTTGTTTCGGTTATCGGGCAAATGGAAAACAAAGGCAGAGAAGAAATTAGCAGGAGATATGCGGGAACGGTTTCATATATTTTTAGAATTTGCGACCTTTTCCATCCTCGCCAACATTTTTTCCTAAATTGCCACCATGGCTCGACTTATTAACCTCAAACCTTTCAAGGAATTCTTACAATCAGGCTCAACAGGAGGCCTTATTCTTATCGCCTGCGTTCTGATTTCACTCTTCATCGCCAATTCCCAATGGGGAGTTTATTTGGAGCGTTTTCTTGGTACGGAAGTCGGTATCAACCTGGAGTCCCTGCACCTGCGATACCCTATTTTGTTTTGGATTAACGATGGCCTGATGGCGATCTTTTTTTTGCTCGTGGGACTGGAGATCAAGCGGGAATTAGTCGAAGGGGAATTGTCGAGTTTTAAAAAGGCCGCATTGCCTATTGTCGCAGCAATTGGCGGGGTTTTGGCGCCAGCCACTATCTATTTCCTGTTTAATGCGGGCACACCCACCGAAAAGGGCTGGGGAATACCAATGGCAACGGATATTGCATTCGCGATCGCGATCATCACCATGTTAGGCAGCAAAGTGCCGGCTTCACTTAAAGTGTTTCTGGCCGCACTCGCCATCGTTGACGATCTCATGGCGATTTTAGTAATCGCTATTTTTTATTCTTCAGATATACACTTTATATACCTTCTGTATGCCGGAGGAGTGTTCGCCCTCTTACTTGTTTTCAACAAAATGGGCGTGACAAATCTGGTAGCTTATATTATTCCGGGAGCCTTTATTTGGTATTTTATCCATCATTCAGGCGTTCATGCCACGGTTGCCGGGGTTTTGACAGCCTTTGCCATTCCAACAAATGAGACAGCTGATGAGTCACCTCTCGAGAAATTGGAGCACATACTTGTCAACCCCGTTAATTTTTTAATTATGCCCATTTTTGCCATAGCAAACACCAATATTAAGTTTGAGCCAGAAATGATCCACGGGCTGACGACGTCTTTGGGCTTAGGAATTATGGTTGGTCTGGTAGTAGGAAAACCATTGGGAATCACTTTGATTTCATGGATCGCCGTAAAACTGGGTCTTGCTAATATTCCAAGCAAGGCTGGCTGGAAGCATGTATTGGGTGTTGGAATGCTGGGTGGAATTGGCTTTACCATGTCCGTGTTTATCGCATTGCTTTCTTTTGCTGGCCATGAGCTGATATTGGCCGAAGCAAAATTTGCGATATTGTGCGGGTCGGTCTTTTCAGGAATTTTGGGGTACGTCTGGCTATCCTCAGTTTCGAAGAAATCGCCTTTGGAAACGATCGATCTGTAATCATAAGTTATCCATCAACATAAATTCCCGACAGAAGAAAGAATATCTTTCCTTGTCGGGAATTTTATTTGGGCTCAATCTGAAATCCTCCGTACTTGATTTTGTTATTAAGACCTAGGCTCTTTTTACAATTCAATCACATTCTGCCAAATTCTCACCATCCTAAAAATTGCAAAATTTCAAAAAAATCTAGACCTGCCTTAGTCCGGTAAGCTATCAACTCCAGCTAAGCTTGCGATATACCTCGTCCATACTTTCGCCTACCACATAGGGAACTTTGTTTTTGAGGTGAATGATGCAGGCCCGGCCTTTGTTTACTGGCAAAATTTTGTCAACATCTTCACGATGTATAATGATGTTGATGAGTTTCTGGCCAAATAATCTGAAAGTGCCCGAATTGATTGATTTATCGTTAGTTGATTTTGTTTTCATATGATACTACTGCCTTACTTTTTATTTTAGATAGAGAAGAAAATAATCTTTGGAGATAGACATATAGCCTAGATCGTTGCGCTTGCTTGTGTTCAGAAAAGCCTCAAGTTTAGTTTGAGCTTCTGTTTCAGTTTTTGCTCCCGAAACCATCAAAACTGCTCCCGGCTTCAGGCTTTTTGTTCCGTTATTTCCAATTGACGCTATCATGATAAATTTGGTTGAAGTTGTTTCTGTTGTCTTTATTTGTCTCTGCATCAAATATTAAATAAGTGTGCCAAGTGAGGAAAATGAGCCAATCGGCTGGCGTCAAAACGACCCATAATTATGATATAGCCGAGTTTTTGAAATGGTAAAATGCTGATATTGAATTATGTGTAATATCATATTTCAGTGATTACCCAAAAGTGTGAATCTGAGGAAACTTGGGTATCAACAATTGGGGTGCGTGGCGAAATCGTGGAATACTGGATTTTGGCCTCGACAGTCTGGTAGTTCATAATTTCGTTTCATCCATCAAATCTGTCATTTTAGTAAGGACGGTTTTCGCAGTGATTTTTCCTGATCCAAATTTGAATCAGATCTTTCCCACAGCGAGCCTATGAAAGCTTTTTTACTATTACTGATATTATTCTCAACTCAAACGTCCGCCCAAATTATCCTTCGCGGGCAAGTCGCCGATAGTAAGGGAAATGTACTTCCTGGTGTTAATATTACTCTCAAAAACACCTACGACGGCGCCTCTTCCGACAATGATGGAAAGTATAGTTTCGAAACCGATGCCAAAGGGAAGCAAACAATTGTTTTTCAATCAATTGGCTTCAAAACACAAGAAATTGAAATATCACTTAACGGTCACGAGATTGTGACCGATGCGAAGTTAAGTGAACTGGTTAATGTGTTGAATGCAGTGACAATCAGCGCAGGCTCCCTGGACGCAAATGATCAGAAAAAGGCGGTTGTGCTCAAACCCATTGATATAGTAACAACCTCCGGTGCCATGGGTGATATAACGGGTGCGCTGCATACTCTGCCTGGAAACGCGTCAGTAGGTAACGATGGCAGGCTGTTTGTGAGAGGGGGCGATGCCTCAGAAACCAATATGTATATAGACGGGCTGCAGGTTGGCAATGCTTTCGGAAGCACGGTCTCAGGCGTTCCGACCCGGACAAGATTCAGCAGCAATCTTTTTAAAGGTACTTTTTTCAGTACAGGAGGTTATTCGGCTGAATATGGTCAGGCACTTTCGTCGGCGCTTTCTTTAAATACGATTGATATGCCATTGCGCAACCAGGGAGATATTAGCATAATGTCAGTCGGCGGAGGATATACCCAGACTTTGGTCGGAAAGAATAATGCGCTTACCGCTTCCGCCAATTATATGAACCTGAAACCATATCAGGCTCTCGTAAAGCAGAATTTTGATTGGGAAAGAAGTCCGGTAGGGTGGGATTCAGAGATTTCTCTTCGTCACAAAATGGAGAACACAGGTAATGGAAGTACAGGTATTATAAAGGCATATTTTCACACCGAAGGAAACGGAATGACGATCTGGCAACCACAACCTGGCCAGGAAGGCAGAGGACTTCGCGTGAAGTTGGACAACCGATATAATTATGGAAATATCTCTTTCCGTCAGACGTACAAAAACGGCTGGACCTATTACGGTGGCGGTGCTTATTCGTCCAGCAAAGATCAGATTGAACGCGGTACGGACCATTTTGAAATCGGGAATAATATTGGCCATTTGAAGGCAGTAGCAGTTAAGGACTTTTCGTCAGGATTTTCGCTCAAAAACGGGGTTGAGCTGTACCTTAAATCCTACTATGAAAAGGATCTCAATGCGAACCTGATACACCAATTTACAGATAACCAGTTTAACTATTTCTCAGAAGCGGACTACTATATCAGCAACAGTCTGGTACTTCGGGCGGGGCTGCGTGCCGGATATAGTACGCTGGCCAAACAAAGCTGGCTGACGCCGCGTGGCTCGCTTGCATACCGATTTGCCAATAAAGGACAGGTTTCTTTTGCGAGTGGTATATTCAAACAGCTGCCTGTTGAAAAGCTGAGGGTGCTCAATAACAACCTTAAAAACACGGAGGCGACGCACTATATTCTTAACTATTTCTATGCAGGTGATAGCCGCACGTTTCGTGCTGAGGCTTTTTACAAGAATTATTCAAATCTGGCAACGTTCAAAGGCACGGCTGCAAATCCGGTTCAGATCACCGAAAATGGCAGTGGGTATGCAAGAGGTCTTGATTTTTTCTATCGTGATAAGAAGAGTATTCAGGGCATGGATTTCTGGCTTACTTACAGCTTCGTGGACAGTCGCCGCTCATATGCCACTTATGAAACTCGAGTTCAACCGTCTTTCGCACCCAAACATAATGGCTCAGCGGTCGTGAAACGATTTGTACGCCCGCTCAAATCGCAATTGGGAGCATCCTGGGTTTGGAACAGCGGGTATACTTATGACGACCCGAACATCGCCGGCGAGATGGAATCCAAAACAAAAATGTACAGCGACGTGAGCGTAAGTTGGAGCTACCTGCCGAAGCCAAACGTGATTATACACCTCGCTTGCTCTAATCTGCTCGGGCGCAACAACATTTTTGGATATCAATATGCCGAGATTCCGGACGAATCAGGACATTTCGCCAGTCTACCCTCAGGCCAGGGATCAAGACGATTCCTGTTTCTCGGAGTTTTCATCACATTTTCAAAAGACAAAAACGCAAACCAGCTGAATAACATGTAGCTATTAGGTTTGAGCTTTCAGATTGGTAGTAAAAGAAGCTTGAAAATGGCAAAATGCCTGTTTGTCTGACCTTGTCGAAGGCTGATCCTGGAATTTAAATTGCTCATATTAAATGTTTTAAATAGAAATTAACTTAAACAACAACCATATCAAATCATGAAAAGGATCTTCGCACTACTTATTGTTTCGCTGGGTACATTTATAAACGCAACAGCGCAGGAATCGCCCTACCAAAAAGCTATGAAAAAGGAGCTGGAAAAGTTTTCGAAAGCGGATACGCTTCCGGCATATATTGCTTCTGCCAATGCGTTTAACAGGATTGCTGCATTAAATAAAACCGAATGGCTGCCATTGTATTACAATGCACTTGCGTTGGTTTACAGCAGTTTTGATAAGTCGTTAAATATGGATAAAAAAGATGCGGTGCTCGACGAGGCGGAGGGGTATATTAAACAAGCACAAAGTATTTTGCCGGATAATTCGGAAATTGAAGCACTATATGGCTTTGTGTTAATGGCGAAACTAAGTGCGGATCCGGGAAGTCGCGGCCAAACCATGTCTGGACAGGTGATGCAGCATTATGGAAAAGCATTGGGGCTGAACAAAGAAAATCCGAGAGCACTCGCTTTGATGGCTCAGATGGAATACGGCATGGCGCAATTTTTCAAATCAGGTACCGAAAAAGCGTGCGGGATGGCGAAACAAAGTCTGGCTATATTTGCTCAGCAAGACGATGCAAAATTGAAAGAAGAGATGTTACCAACATGGGGTAAAAGGCTGGCGGATCAGATTGCGGGAAGTTGCAAATAGTTGAAAATAAAAAAGATATAAGTATCCATGGGAGACCATATTCGTGGAAGTAGTCACTTTTGGAAATTTTCACCGAGGTTTTTGGTGGCAAATCTTTTAATAGGTGTTGTTGTTACATTCTCATTCTGCCCCGGTTGCCTCCTTTCACTGGATTTGTTTTTGAAATCGTGGGATAACATTCTCATCTCTTCCATATTCAGCGCCGGACTGGCACATGGGGCATATCGGATCCAGATTTTGTTCGACAGGAAGATGCCCTGGATTCATTATCCCGCGAAACGTTTTGTTTTTGAGCTTCTGACCTATTTGATATATGCCTTCAGCTTTTCGTTTGTTGTATACTTTATTCTTTACAGCGTCTTTTATCCACAATTTACCGTTGACGATATACCCTGGAAATGGCTGGTTGTCCAGACACAAATGCCCCTGACGATCGGACTGGTATTATCCTTTATATTCGTAAGCCGTTCCTTTCTGTTTGAGTGGAGAAAGGCGGCTATCGAAGCTGAGAGATTGAAAACGGAACATTATGCGATCCAGTTTCAGTCGCTGAAAGAGCAGTTGAATCCTCATTTCTTGTTCAATTCGCTCAATGTGCTGAGCAATCTTATATATGAAAATCCGGATACTGCTTCTCAATTTATCCGACAACTTTCGCGATTATACAGGTATGTCCTTGATGTTCAGCAGGAAGAACTTGTGCCGGTAGAAAAGGAAATCGAATTTGCCGAAAACTACCTTGCCCTGCAAAAGATCCGTTTTGAAGAGAGTCTGTCATATTCAATTCAGGTTTCAGAGAACTTGAAGGGCTATATACCGTCACTTTCCCTGCAGCTATTACTGGAAAATGCCATTAAGCATAATGTAGTGTCGAACGCAAATCCGCTGTTAATTGAGATTTCTGAGGAATTTGGCAAGTTGGTCGTCAAAAATTCTTTACAGTTGAGAACAAGCTCGTTAGAGGATTCATCAGGGATCGGTTTATCCAATATCAAAAAGCGGTATGCATTGTTAAGTGATGAGCAGATTACGATTTCCCAGGTTAATGGTCAGTTCACAGTGACGCTTCCTGTCCTCGATTTTAAACAAAAATAGCCATGAAAATTCTGGTCATTGAAGATGAAAACCAGGCCGCAAGAAGATTGATGAAGCTTGTCAAAGAGCTGATACCTGACTGCGAAATTTTTGGAAATTTAGACTCCGTATCGTCTGCTGTTGAATGGCTGAAAAGTCATTCAGAGCCGGATTTGATATTCCTTGATATCCAGCTGGCAGACGGCATCGCATTTGAGATTTTCGAAAAAGTGAAAGTGACGACGCCCATTATTTTTTGTACAGCATTTGACCAATATGCAATAAAAGCGTTCAAGCTGAATAGTATAGATTATCTGTTGAAACCGATTGAACCTCAGGATTTGAAACAGGCGCTGGATAAATTTAAAGCAGGTCGGAAATCGTCTTCTCTCTCATTGGATGATATCAGAGTGTTGCTTCAAAAAGAATCAAAAGTTTACAAAAATCGCTTTTTGGTGAAATCTGGAGAGCGGATTTTGACCTTGAATATCAATGAGATATCGTTTTTTTACAGCGAAGATAAAGTGACCCTGCTTCAAACGACGGACGGAAAAAAATATATTATTGATTATATCCTCGATGAGCTGGAAGAGATGATTGATCCCGAGAGATTTTTCAGGTTAAACAGAAAGTATATATCTTCAGTGCAAGCTATCAAGGGCATATTCACCTATTCCAGCAGCAGGCTGAAAATTCAGCTCGATCATTGCACCGATCAGGACATTCTGGTGAGTCGCGAAAAGGTGGCCACTTTTAAAATATGGTTGGGGCAGTAGTAATTGATCTTCCGCAGAGCGTCAAACTGGCGCGGTGACGTTTGTTTTTGGAGATTCAACTCCAGGCGCAAAGCGGTCTTTAAATTTCAGGAACCATTTCTCAAAATAGGTATAAGAAATCCAGGCAAGTAAAATGGTCAACCCAAAACTCGAAATATAAAGCAGGACCGAAAACAGCAGATTATATGGTGTGAACTGCCGGATGATATAGAGACAGGCTACAATTGCAACGGGGTGATACATGTACAATCCGTATGAGATCTTGCCCATGAAATTACAAAGCCGGTTTTCCAGGTTAAGAATCGAATTGGGATTGGAAGAAAGGTTGATAAGCACGAAGGCGAAAAATACCGCATAACCTTCATAATTCAGGCCAGGTATGCGGACGCCGGTAGTAAACATATATGCCAGAATAGCGTAGACAACCCACTGTATCTTTTTATCATATATAAACTGCAAAACGGGATGTTTTGTAAAAACCAGATATGCACCAACGCCGCCAATAGCCATCGTTCCGATGCGGAAATGAGCCATGAAGTGGGAAAAAAGCAGCAATACGGAATTGGGGTCATTCGAAACATCGGCAACTCCAAAGCGCAGCCAAAAGAAAACAGCGGCCGAGATGAGTACTATGATGGCACCTTTCACCATCGCTTTCCGCGACCTGAGGCCGCCAATTACCCACGGCCATATCAGATAAAATTGTTCTTCAACACCAATAGACCAGGTATGTGAGCAAAAAGGTATTTCCGGATAAAACGTAACGGCAAAGTTGGGCATAACTAAGCCGAAAAGCGCCAGTTTTGACCAATAATTGTCATATGTATGCTCCGAAACTCCTGGTACATACAATGCGGAAATATGCGGAAAAACGAAAAAGCTCAAGGCAACGATCAAGAAGTATAGTGGCCATATCCGTAAAATCCGGCGTACATAGAAATTAGCAACTCGGATTTTTCCAGACGATTTCCGCTCTTCCAATAGCAAATAAGTGATCAGAAAGCCGCTTAAAACAAAAAACAAAGCTACTCCTAACCGGCCCGCCTGATATACTACCGGATATTCGTTGGTTTTCGCAAAGGTATCAGTGAAGCCGAAAAGCCATTTGAACTGTTCGATATGGTGACACAACACTGCCGAAGCTGCCAGGAAACGAATTCCATTAAATCCCGGGAAATAAATAGCAGATGGCTTGGTTGTTGACATAGTTAATTGACTCGTTTCGGTCGCAAAAGTAACCAAAACTCACAAGGGATCATATAGGGCCCTTCGGCACTCGACTATCGGCAGTCAAACTACTCACGGCAAAAAGTGCGAAATTCATCAGGTCAACCTTTTGCAACTCTGCACGATCTAAATTTTTTATAAAAGCAACTAAATGGTAACTTAGTGCATCATAGTGGCGACACTAGAACATGTTTTTAGCCATATATTAATCCTGCCTATGCGATTCATTATTGCTCTACTCCTTGCCTGTTTTTTACTTACCCCTACTTTTGCTCAGATAGTTACTTCCGGCTTGAAAGGTACCGTCAAAACCCAAAAAGGAGAGCCTCTGCCTTTTGCGGCTATCGCTGTGCCCGGCACCACCATTGGTACCATTGCGAACGCCGAAGGGCAATATCAACTCGACCTGAAGCCGGGATATTATGAAGTTGTATTTCAATACCTGGGCTTCAAAACCGGCATGAAAGCCTTTACCATCGAAAACCGTGTGCAAACTTATGACGTGACGATGGAGGAACAGGCATTGAATCTGGGCGAGGTGAGAATTGGAAGCAAAGATGAAGATCCGGCGTATACGATTATGCGTCGCGCGATTGCGAAAAGCAGGTATCATTTCCTGCAGGTGCAAAGCTATACGGCCAAGGTATACAGCAAATCGTCGTTCGTAATCACCGATTTGCCACTCGAATTTTTATATAAAAAGGAATTGAAAGAGGCGGAAAAGGAGACCAATTTTAAAAAGGGAGTGCCGATTCTGAACGAGAGCGTTTCGGAGGTAACTTTCCGGCAGCCCAACAATTATAGCCAGAAAGTACTGGCTGCCCGGAATAGTCAGGATAAAAATTTCGCCGGAGCCAATGCCTATTTCCTGACCAGTTTTTATCAGCCCGAGGTTGTAAAAGCAGTGTCTCCGTTATCGCCACGCGCTTTTGCATATTACAAGTTCGAATATGAGGGAAGTTTTCGTGAAAACGGAATTGAAGTTAACAAGATTAAAGTCATCCCGAGGTCGTATGGTCAGGGAGTTTATAAGGGATCGATATACATCATAGAGAATTTGTGGAGTATATATAGCCTTAATTTACAGACGGTTAATAATGGAATTAATATTGAGATAAAACAGATATTCAATGCGGTGCAAGGTGTTTGGATGCCTGTCAACCAGCAGTTCCATATCAGCGGTGGGTTATATGGAATTAAAGGAAAGGGAGATCTGGTGATTTCTCAAACGTTCTCAAAACTGAAAATAAACCCTGCATTTCAAGCCGATATCGTGGTAGTGGATGGCAAGAAAGAAAAAGACGTGGCGCGAGAAGTAAAGGTTTCAAACAGAGATATCAAGACCCAAAAACTGGAAGAGCTGGTGGCTCAGCAGAAAAAGTTTTCTGCGAAAAACCTCAAAAAACTGATGAAGGAATATGAAAAACAGGACCTTAAAGCCAAAGAGAAGAAAGGGGAGGATATGGATATGGAGTTCACTCGGAATGACTCGACCGTCGTCGATTCTATGGCCAATCGGCGGGGCGTCGCTTTCTGGGATTCGATACGAACCGTTCCATTGACGCTGGCTGAAGTTAAAAGCTATACGCGCCTGGATAGTATTGTGGTGGTGCAGGAGGGGACGGAGGAACAGAAAGATAGCCTGAAAGTTGCATCGGGCGACAGTACAAAAAAAGGTAAGGGAAAGGGTGTAATTGACGACATTTTAACCGGATATACTTTCAAATTTGGAAAGAAAAGTCCGTGGCGTCTTGATTATGTGAGTCCGCTGATGGGTGCCCAGGTAAATACAGTAGAAGGAATCGTGTTCAACGGAGGCGGTTTTAAGCTCAGGTATAGATTCAAATCAAAGGTAGATAGCGTTCAGTATAAGGCGTCTATGGGCGGCACCGGGATGAACGGGCGTAGGGATCGGCGGTCTTCGGAACTTACTTTTAAGGGTTTGACAAGGTATTCTTTTGCGCGGCAAAAGCTATTGGTTTCAGGCGGAGTCGACTATGGCTGGAAGCGTAATATGCTCAGTTTGAGTGGGGGACAAGGTATTTCGCAATTTAATAGCGAACATCCATTTCATCCATTACTGAATAGCGTAACGACGTTGTTTTTTGAGCAGAATTTTATGAAAATCTATCAAAAAGACTACATACGTCTTGATTTTAGCACCAATCAAAAAAATGAACATTTCGAGGTAAAGGCTAATATTGAATACGCGGATAGAAGTCCGTTGCAGAACGTCAGAAATACGGATCCATATAGTTTGTTTAACTGGAAAAGCAGATATTTCACATCAAATATGCCAGCAAACGAGGAGTATGGGTCACATGTCGATACAGACTATTCTTCGAGTATGCCTGCGCATCAGGCATTTACTTTTGGTGTTTTCGGCTCTTATAAGCCTTGGCAAAAATACAAGATCAGGAAAGGTGTAAAGACTTACTATGATGACGAATCGCCGCAGTTTTCGGTCAATTATCGGAAAGGGTTAAATTTATTCAATAGCGATGTAAATTTCGATTTTCTGCAAATAGGCTTTCGTCATGGTTTTAATTTGGGTATTGAAAGTAAATTAAGTTACAAGGTCGGAGCGGGCTCGTTTTTGAATAAGAAAGAAATTCAATTCCCTGACTATCAGCATTTCAACGGAAACTTGTTTTTCTTCCAACTGGGCGATGCTTTGACCACTTTCCGGAATCTCGACTATTATTATTATAGTACCGGAAAAGAATTCGCGGAAGCCCATTTGCTGACCGAGCTTAGGAAATTTTTGCTGACTCAAATCACCTGGTTCCGGATTATGGGTATCAAAGAAAACTTCTTTGCGCACTATCTGGCGACTCCTTACTCAAGAAACTATACGGAATTGGGGTACGGTTTGGATATCGGTATCAGGTTTCCCTTACGTGTTGAAGTGTCCAATAGCTTTCAGAATATGAAGTATCGCGATACTGTTTTCAGGATCGGGTTTACGCGTAATGTTTCGTTTGGGGATTAGAAGGGAAGTGAAGTCAGGTAGTCAGGTTTGGTAAGAAAGAGGTCATTTATTGCGAGATCCACCAATTTCCCTGAAAGACCGGTTCTGGAGGCTACTGGATTTTTTATGAATTTTTCTATCTTTGAATCATTCGAATCTCATTCTGACATATCGATTTTTCGTGGTTATGACCGCGACTTGCACTGTATTTTTATGCGGTGTCGATATTTTTTTGATTTCTTAAAATGAGAAATGATGAATACATATCATAAAATTGCCGTCCTCGGTGGCGGCGGAAGGACAGGGAAATTTGTTGTTGAAAAACTGCTCAGCGAGGGATTTTCCGTTAAGGTACTACTCAGAAATACAACCCAATTTCTCGCTGATTTTGCCAATCACCTTGAACGGATTGAGATTGTGGAGGGAGATGCAATTGACGAGAAATCGATCGTAGAACTGCTTTCTGGATCGGATGCTGTGTTGAGCACCATCGGACAGCGTAAAGATGAGCCGCTGGTTTGTGCCAAGGCTACTGAGTATATTCTGGATAATATGAAATTGCTTGATATTGAGCGATATATAGTGGTTTCCGGTTTTAATATTGATAGTCCGGACGACGAAAAAAGTCAGGAAACGCAGGATGCTTCGTTGTGGATGAAAACCAATTTTCCAGAAGCATCAGCAGACAAACAACGAGTATATCAACTTTTATCAGAAAGTGATGTCAACTGGACAATGGTGCGCCTTCCGATGATAGAATACCACAGTTTTCCCGGAAGAATTAAGGTTAGTTTGGCAGATGTCCCAGGAGATAAGATTGGCGCAGGTGATATTGCAGCGTTTATGGTGGGGCAGTTGTATGACACTGCTTATGTTGGGAAGGCTCCTTTTATTGCCAATTAGAACGAAATATTTGATTCACTCAGGAAATGATCGGGTGGCAAGTCATTAATTGTCAGACTCTTGATTCTGAGATCTCAAATTCATGATATGCGGGATTGAGTTCCCGCATATTGTTTTACCCCGCCGGGAAAATGATTTTATCCGTTGTCGGATAATCGATCAATGCTGAAAAATCTGTTTTCCAGAAATCCATATCCAGCAGTCTTCCGTCAATATTTTTGGTAAGCGTAATCACCACCAGCACATCGTCGCTGTCAAAATACTCCACCTGGATCAAGTCGCCATCATATTCATGTTCATCGGTGATCAGCCCGATACTACCCATTTTTCCACCCTCATATTCATCAACCAAATCAGGCAACGGATAATGTACCGGATCAAGGTTTATTTTGTCGAGCAGAAAATGAAGCAGCTCTATTTCATTAGGACGTATAGGTCTGATATTGCTCATAAATTCAATATTGTATGTCCGCAAATTCGGGTTGAACCGTTAAAATTTTGAGGGTATTTAGCTTAACTTTCCTTAACTCCCTAATGGTGAATAATTTATATCAAATTGTTTTGTAGCAAAACAACTATAGTGGTAAATCATTTCGCAGTTTTTGCAGCTCTTTGTTTCGCCATTTCTCAGCTTGCTTGCCAACCAGCCAGAACGAAATGGCCAGGAACGCAAAGAAAATTCCTTTGTTGGTCCGATCCCAGAAATATTCAAAATATCGCGTGTAAATATTGAGCAAAAAGAAAGACAGGCATATATCTCTTAGGATCGTATTTCCGCTTCGAAATGCGTAAGCAATGAGACCGACCAACATCAGAGAATAGCCAAGTGCCCAATACCAAAAATGACCTTGTTTGATCAAAGTCCAGCGTTCCAGATCATCATAATTTCCGAAAATGGAGAGCGTCCAGCTGGCTGTCAGGAACATAAAAAGACCGACTGCGTAAGTCAGTGTATGAAAACCTGATATAGCTGGAATTTTTGAGACGAGATACGCCGATCCCCAAATTACCAGACTAAAAAGCGTCATACGGAGTGGATAATTGGCACCAGCAAATTTAAATCCTTCTCCCGACCAATAATAAGTTTGAGCTCCCCACCAGCCAGCAACACAAGCGAGCATAACCGCCCACAGCAATTTTGAACGTAAAAAGCTTCCCAGTCCCCCAAATATAAAGGCGCAAATAAGCAACGGAATAGCATAATTGATTTGCGGAAAACTTCTGACCAAATAGGCGACCGAAATGGCGGTAGTCAATATGATGGTTATATTATAGCTCTCATTACTAGCTTCGTCCTCGGGATTTCTTTTTTGTCTGCGGGCAGCAATATATACCAAAACTATCGTAAGAAATGCGAACAGCAGCCCCACGATTCCTTCCGAAAATCCCCATTCTTTCCTTAATAACTCAATCCATTTTTCGTCTAAAACCAGCGCGCCGAAAGATAGTAATCCACAAGAAATAGCTGATATCAAGGCATATAGGGCAATAGAATCAACATTGGAATCCCTCACTTCATAACTATTCCGTAGCTCGGTTGCTTTCTCAGGAGAAATCTTCGCCGTCTTTTCCCAAAACTCAATTACCTTGGTTACGGTCTTCTCCTCTGTTTTGTCAATTTTCATGGATGTATAATGTGTTCATGGCCTTATTGCCAGCGAAGATATTGAGTTAAGCCGAATAAAATTCCACTCCCACCCTGTCAATATGATCTTTCAACGCAGGCTCCTGGATCGTGTCGTATATGAGGATATCGAATTTATAGGGCATCGCAGTTTCCTCATTTAACAGATAACTAACTTGGGAGAGCACGTTGAAGTCTAGAATTCCTTTCAGCGCAATATCAACATCACTGCCGGTTTTATAATTTCCTTTGGCACGACTCCCAAAAATGAATGCGTGCTGAATCTGCGGGTATTTTGTCAGAACCCCATTAATAGCAATAAGATCAGAATCCCGAAGTCCAAAATTATTTTTCATTCAGTTTGCCGTCAAAGCTATTGAGCAGTGCGTTCAACAACGGGAAATACTTATTATGTATCAATTGCTCCATTTCGGTTGCCTTTTGTTCATCATACGTATGAGCAGTTAGGTTTCTGTCTAAAAGCAAATCCATCCATTCATGACCATCGGAGATGAGTCCTATTTCAAAAGCTTTTTTTAATGCGCCCCTTGGAGATTTTATATCCACGAAGCCTTGCTCCTCGAGATAGTCCTTCACTATATTCCAAACCAGATCAAAGCTCATTTCAAAAAATTGAATTACGCCAGCCATTTGCAGAATATCCGGATTTGGTATCTCCAATGCGTTGGCAAGATGCATCATCGCTTTTTTGAAATTGTGGAAACGTTGCTTCCATCTTATTTCTTGGAAATCCATTTCTCCGAGGTTAGCCAGGGTTTTGAGAGCATTTGTTTTTTAGGCTAGCCAAGCTTTAAAAGCTGCTTTTCAAGAGTAACGTTAAAATGAATATCTGCTTTGAGTGCTTTAAAAATTTTTACAATGGTGTCTATGGTCGCGCTATTCGCGCTGCTTTCAAGTTTTGAGATTTGAGCCTTTCGAACCCCCACCAGTTCTCCAAGTTGCTCCTGGGTTAACTTACGTTCCTGCCGGGCGGTCTTGATCATCCTTCCCAACAAGTCCATACTGAGTTCATACTCATATTGATCTCTTTCTTCTGTGCCCAATTTGCCGATATACAAATCCTTCATTTCGGAAAGAGTATAAGCTTTTGTTTCAGATGCCATAACGCTATTTTTTTGATTTATTTTCGAAATATGTTTTCTGAATATTAACTGCTCTGCGAATCTCATTGGCCGGTACTTTATCTACCTTTTTAGTAAATCCGTGTGTGGCGAACACCAACGTTTCAGTGCCATTATGTTTGTCCCAAAAAGCAAGTAGCCTAATTTGTTGACCTCCGAAATTGGTCCTAAATTCCCAGATATCGTTCTGGAGCTTTTTAAAGAGGCGCGGATCACGAGTCTGTTCTGCAACATCGATGTTATACAGGACTTTCTGAAGAGTCTTTGCATCCAAGTGTGAAAGGAATTTTCTTGCCTCTTCCAAAAATAGTGTGTTGAAATAGTGCACTAAGCTAATCTTTTCACAAAGTTAACGGAGTTTCCATAATTGGAAACAGGTTTTGTTGATTTCTTTTTCGGTTCTTCAAAAGCAAAAAAAATGGAAAGCCCCGAAAGACTTTCCATTTTTCATATCAATTGTTTCTTCTTATTTTTTCTTCAATCCGGACAGAAACTCAACGACGTCGCGAATCTCTCTTTTTGACATAACCGCTCCCATCGGAGGCATGCTGGACGGGATATTTTCGCGTTTCGCAATTCTTGCAACAGGGATTTTCAGCGGCTCGGCTTCGGAAGTTTTTAACACCAGTTCATGGTCGGTTTCTTCTGCCAATATACCGCTGGCGGATGATCCGTCTTTCAACGTCAGGATTACCATACCATAGCCCGGCGAGAGTCTTGCACTCGGCTCGATCAATGCCTGCAGTATTTGTTCGCGGGTCAGAACATCTCCGATGGTCGTCAATTTTGGACCCACTTCGCCGCCTTGCTGGCCAATGGTGTGGCAACGTACGCACTCTGCTGCTGAGCTGGTCATGAAATATCTGCGACCTGCCGAAGCATTTCCACCATAAAGCGCATCCTGATAATCCGCTGCTGTTTCTCCTTTCGAACGAAGAGGCGCAATTTTAGCGATCAACGCATCTGATTTCGTAGAATCTACGGCCTCGTTCAAATCGAGCGCAATATTTGGCGACAATTTTTTGTCCACCATTTTCGCGATCAGATCATTAAAAATGGGCTCCGTTTTCGAAACTGGTAATGATCCCAAAACCTGCAGCATTTGCTGTTGTTCCTTAATCGATCCTTTTTGGAATACTGAATTTGATATATCCGTAAGTGCCGCAGCTGACATACTTACCGAACCTACCATACTCAAAGCAGCAGCACGAACGTCAGCACTTTCATCGTTCATGCCCTTTTTCATGATCGTTTCTATATCATTGTATTTCAGTTTGTTCAATGCTGTCAGCATCGCCACGCGTACTTCTGCCGACTTGTTCTCATTCATGATCTGAGCAAGCTGAGCATTATAATCACTGATATTAAGTTCACTTAACATTTGCGACGCGGATATCAGCACAGGGTTGTTCGTTTCATCCAACATACCGGCAGCATGTGGACGCACTTTGTTCTGAACCATCTTGACATCACGGGTAAAAGTCCCACGGTAACGACCATCCACACGGTCAAGCACGGACGGATTTGCCCAAGTTCCAATCGTAGCAAGCGCCTCCGAGCGAAGTTCTGCATCTACATTTTTTCTTTCAGCAAAAGCGATAACGGCATCCAATTGCTGCTCACCACCCACTCGAAGCGAAGCGTTGATAGCTCTTCTCAATAAAGGTTCTGAGGTGAAACGGGTATCCTTCAAAACAGCTGCGAGTGCCGGCAAGGCCGTAGGAATTGAATAGTCGTCATTGATTGCACGAGCGGCTTCTGTTACTATATACTCATCTTTGTCATTCAGGAATACGCTCACTTTTTCCGAAGCTAACCTTCTCAAAACCAAAACAGCTGCAATGCGCAACGAACGTTCAGGGCTGCTTGAAAGTGCAACAATTGGTTCCACCTCACCGATTCTTGAAAGTGCCAAGACAGCAGCATGACGAAGATATAAATCTTTGTCATTGTTCGCTTTAAGCATATCAATCAAAGGTTGAACGGCAGTTTTATCCGCGATTCTACCCAGTGCCTGCGCTCCAAAGAATTGAGCACGAGGGTTTGGATTGGTCAATAACGGCAACAACAGAGGTCCTGCCTCCGCTATTTTCGCATCACCCAAAACCTTGGCAGCCTGAGCCATAATCTCCGAATCCGAATCTTTCAGCAATGGAAGTATAGCATTTGCATATGCCTTGTCTTGTCTCGCCAGTTGTCCAAGTCCCCATATCGCGTGAACTCTCGCTAGCTGATTGCTGGTTTGAGCGATAGCCTTTTTGAATTCATTTGCTCCTTTTTCGCCACGTGTCGCCAGCTCAAATTGCGCTTTCAAGCGAATGCGCATATCCGGGTTGGATAGTAAGCCGTATAAAACATCTTCTTTTTGCGTTGGATAATTCAACTGCATCAACCGCTGAGTTTCCGCGCGAAGGACTTTCAAATCATTTTTGTCGTCCGTTACATCCAGTTTCCAAACACGGCCATAGTCCTTAGTATTCCAGCCATTGATCCAGTCTGCCACATAAAGCGCTCCATCAGGACCAAATCGAATCCCTGTTGGAAGAATACCGTTCAGGATATTTTGTTCGCCGTCCAGTTCGAAAGATGCGCCTTTTGGTTTCAAACCGAAAGACCATATCGGAGAGCGCGCAGGATTACCCACAAATTCAACGAGGAAGAATTTATTCTTCCATGCCGAGCCCAAAGCTGTTCCCGGATTGTATTGCATTCCGGTAGGGCCATTGTGGAAATTCTTGATTGGAGGAATAATATATGCCGCCTGGCCTTCCCAGCGAGGAACATACAGTTTCTCGTCCATCCACACTTTATAGTTGTTATTGCGCGGATCGGTATACTTTCCATATTGCCAGTTGGATCTCCAGCCAGCATCAGAGCCTTCTACAACGTGCACCAAACGCTCGCTTTCTCCAGGATGGTCACCGTCGTTATCTGAACTGATCAAATTACCATATTCATCAAAAACGAACTCGTGGGTATTTCTTAATCCACCTGCAAATATCTCAAAATCACTGCCATCCGGATTCGAACGGGCGATGATACCCTCATTCGAACGCTTGTGATTAACACCTTCTTTGGTCGTGATATTGGCACCAATATCCCCGATATTCCAGTAAATTTTACCATCTGGCCCCTCTATCGGATTTGACATACCGTGACCACCAAAACCGATATGGATACCGTATCCGTGGCTAATGCTCGTTTTCTGGTCATATATGCCATCGTTGTTAGTGTCGGTCATGCGCCAAACGTCCGGTGCGATCGTCACGAATGCATCTTTTGCTCTTACCAAAATACCGCCTGCTACGTCACTTACTTCGGTGAAGAAGTCGTTGATCACCCGAACCGATTGGTCTGCAATTCCGTCGTGGTCAGTATCTTCTATACGCCAAACCTCATCTTTTTCAACTGTCAAATCTTTCCAATCGTGGCTTCCGTCTCCATTCAGGTCTTTCAGCCATGAGTTTTCCTTGCTTTTTTCAGGAGCAAAAGTGCTGCGAAGAAATGCCCGGCGGTCTTCCACAGTTTCGAGCGCAATAGAAGGCGTCATCCAGTGGCGATATCCGCGGATATCAAATTCCGAATTTTTCTGGCGGTTGGTTCTGTTGAGATATACCCTGCCCTGGTCATCAATAGCCATTGCCACCGGATCGGGTGCCAGGGAATCGGAGGCCCATAGGTCAAGTTTTAGTCCGTCAGCGAGTTTAATCGATACTTTACTGCGGATATCGAGCGCATTCTTCTTTGCCGTTGCGGCATCCTCTCTGATCACCACCGCATCTTTCGGAAGCTTGGTAGATGACGTTGGCGACATTTTCATACACGACACCACAGCGAGCGCCACTAATGCCGAAACAGTTAGTGGTTTACGAATCTTTATTTTTCGGGTCATTAGGTATTGATTTAATCGTAGTTTTTGAATTCAGATTTATGGAAAAATCAGGGAACGAATAAAGAGATTCAGTTTGGATGTTTCTACTTTTTAAAATCCCGAAAACCGGTGGCGAGGTTTGCAATTCATGATTTTAATACCAAAAAATCTTTACAAAATTTAGAACAGGCTGAGCTGCCCGTTACTACCGGAAGGTTTCTTTGCTTTCCCTTTTACAGTTTGCCCTTCGTATTTCCATGAATCACGTCGTTCCTGTTCAATTATTTTGTCAAAATTGTTATTTGGCTGAAAGTCTTTTTCAAGTTCGGCTGCTGCTGTCGAAAGTTTTTTGAGCGCTTCCGATTTATCCTTTTCTCCTAATTTGGCTTTTCTGACGGCAGTTTCCAAAACCCGTATAGATTCGTCATATATCTTCACCGGTACAGGGAACGGGTGTCCGTCCTTACCGCCATGAGCGAACGAGAAACGGGCTGGATCAGAAAAACGGGAAGGCGTTCCATGAATGATTTCACTGACAAGCGTCAAGGACTGAATGGTGCGGGGGCCAACACCTTCCAATAAAAGTAGAGATTCCATATCCCTGACGTCATTTTCATGAGCGAGCCCGAGGATAGGGCCGAGGCGTTTGAGGTTAATATCTTCCGCCCGAACGTCATGGTGATCCGGCATAATAAGTTTTCTCATTTCTCGCATGATCCGATCCGGATTCTCCGCTCCAACCGCCAAAATGCCTGATTTTGTCGCATGAGCATCCTTGTGTGTGAGATTCAGGATATTTCCCTGATTGGGTCCGTATATAAATGCGTGTGGTTCTTCGGTATAAGAAGCGAAATCCTGCGAATGCCAGTGATATCGTCGTGCGAGCTTTTCGTCAGCGTTCATACCTTGCTGAATAACAGTCCACTCGCCGTTTTTTGATAAAACAAAAGAATGAAGATATAGCTGAAAACCGTCCTGAATTGCAGTATTGTCTACTTTGGCTGTCAACCGGCTGCTCCGAACCAGGTCACTTCCGTTTAAGCCAGTTTTGTCAGCAATATTCAAAAGTTCAGCTGGTGTTTGTCGAGAATGCTTACCGCGACCGCCACAAATATATATGCCCAGTTCGTTGGATTTTTTGTTGAGGGAATATTTCAGCGCGCCCATGACAGACGTGGTAATTCCTGACGAATGCCAGTCCATTCCCAACACGCAGCCCAATGATTGAAACCAGAACGGATCGCTCATCTTTTTGAGAAGCATACTTTGTCCATATTCCACAACAATGGCCTCCGCAATCGCCCCCCCCAGTAAACCCATTCTTTTCGCCAGCCATTCAGGTACTTTCCCGTAATGAAGTGGCATATCCGCATGCCCTGTTTTCATATTCCGAATTTACACAAAAAAGCCATTTGGTGGAGGGTAATCTAAACGCAGAGTTAAGAAGAATATAGCACAGAGTTGCACGAAGTTGCTTTCAATGCTAACTAAACGAGCAAATGCTTAATTCTGCGCTAAAATAATATGTAAGCGAATGCTCAGAAGGATGCATGTTGGCCAGGAATTAACCTTAACTCCTGAGTGCCTTCGCGGCCAACAAAACTTCCGGTCTTTTCGACTCTTTTGTAGCTTTTCGATCCTGCTTTTTCTCTTTTTTACGTCGCCCCCACCAGATGAGGAAACCGGAGATAGGCAAAGTTGCGCATATCAGACTGGCGAAAAAGGCAAGGATTTTTCCGGGTAAGCCCAGGATAGCCCCGGTATGGATATCATAGTTCATCCTTCGAAGGAGTTGACCAATGTTGGCTTCGTTGTATTTTCCTGTAAATGGGCCGGTTGCGTTGATTTTTTTCAGGGAATACTGGTCAAAATAATTATAATCGACCTTATAATATGTTCCTGATCGGAAGTTTACGTAAGAGTATATTGACTCGCTGGGTAGTAAAGGAATGGAAATGTTAATCTCCTCATGCACAGGATATTCGGCTGACAATTTACGCCATGCAATATCGACAGCTGCTTTGGGAGCGTACACTCTGGAAACGATGGTCGTATCAGACGCGGGGTTATAATAATCATCAGACCCCTCACCACCAGTTACGGTATAGAAGGATTGGGCAAACCACTGGAAACCCCATACCAAACCGGTGATGGCAAAAATCATCCCTAAAGACACAATATAAAATCCAAGAACATTGTGTAAATCGTAATTTTTGCGGCGCCATTTAGCACTCCATTTTATGGTAAAGCGTTGTTTGGCGGCTGACTTGTTTTTTGGCCACCACAGTATCAATCCGCTGATCATCATTACCAGGAAAATCAGGGTAGCCGACGCCACCACGGGTTGACCGATCGCCTCAGGAAGCCAGAGATAATAGTGTCCGTGAAGTATAAAGTGGAAAAAATCTTCATCCTCGCTCCAGACTTTGGCAACTTTTCCGGTATATGGGTCCATATAGACCACGTAATAGTATTCCGGATCAAAATTATAAAAGCCAACTTCTGCTGTTCTGCCTTTCTGATTGTACAAAACACCGTTGGCTCTTTTGCCCGGAAGCTCTTTTTCGGCTAAGGTGGAGAGGACAGATGGTGCAAGAATTTCTTTGTTGGGAGCAACTTCGGTATATCGATACGATTGCGTAAAACTCTTGATTTCCTGTTCAAAGGCCAGAATGCAGCCAGTAAGTGATATGACAACCACAATAATACCTGAAATCAATCCCAGCCAGAGGTGTAATGTTGATACCCATTTTTTGAACATACTGGAACTGAGATAATGGTCGATTAATCAGGAGTTGAAAAATCAAAGTTAATTAGTCAAGTTCTAAATAGCAAGACAAGGGCCGCAGAGATACCGAATTGGGGAAACGGTTAAGGGGTTAAAAAGGGTGAACGGGTTAAAGGTTAACGGAGTTACGAATGAATAGCAGAAAGAGGCTTGGCAGAACTCTGAATATTTCCAGTCTTCCATCAAACCTCTTAGTTACATCAGAGCAAACGAATCTAAAGGCAAACGCCTAAAAACGAACACCTTAAAGCTAAAAGCTCCTAAAAGTCATATCTAAATATTCCCTCCACCACGCTACCAGGCTCCATTTCGATGATGGGTTTGATGATGCCGTCATTTAAGCCATATACCCAGCCGTGCAGATGGACCTGTTCACCTCTATTCCAGGCTTTTTGGACGATCGTCGTTTTCGAAAGATTTTTGACCTGCTCCACTACATTCAGCTCCACCAATCGATCGGTTCTTAATTTTTCATCCGCAATCCCATCCAATTCGGTTGCGTGTTTAGCATATACTTCCTTGATATTCAATAACCATTTGTTGATCAGCCCGAGATCGGAGTGAGTCATGGACGCTCTCACGCCACCACATCCGTAATGTCCCACAACCAGAATATGCCTTACTTTCAGCACTTCCACGGCATATTGGAGCACACTGAGCATATTGATATCAGTATGAACAACGAGATTGGCGATATTGCGGTGTACAAACATTTCACCGGGATGCGTTCCGGTCACTTCGTTGGAATGAACCCGACTGTCGGAACAGCCAATCCAAAGAAATTCAGGTTTTTGATCAGCGGCGAGATTAGTGAAATATTCTTCGTCGAGCGCCAGCTGTTTGGATGCCCAGGCTTTGTTATTGATTAACAGTTTTTTATATGATTCCATGTTGTTTCTTGTTTGATCTTTTCGTTGAACTATTTAACTGGGTTCGGCGACAACTTTGGTCTAATTCTGTCTTGCCAAGTCGTTTTTTGAAGTTTCATAACCAACAAAATATGGAAGACGGTTTGGAGATTAAAAGTAATGATTCGTTTTTTAATCTTATTTTAATTCCTTCGACGGGAATAATATGAATTGAACCGAAATCTCACCCCTTTCCCCGAAAAAAATCGTAATTTTGCACTCCTAAAAATTGGAACAAGCAACATAATGATAGTCATCTGCCGGGTTAATGGCCTATGACAGCCAATTGGTAAAATATGAAATACAGAGAGTATAAAAACCTGAGCTATCCGCAGATTGCAGACGATGTACTGAAATTCTGGAAGGACAAGAAGATTTTCGAAGCGTCGGTTGAAACACGTGAAGGTTCGCCGTCATTTACCTTTTACGAAGGGCCGCCGTCTGCAAACGGAACTCCCGGTATTCATCACGTAATGGCGCGATCGATTAAGGATATTTTCTGTCGCTATAAAACGCTGAAAGGCTTTCAGGTTAAACGTAAGGGCGGTTGGGATACCCACGGCCTTCCTGTTGAATTGCAGGTTGAAAAGGAATTGGGTATCACAAAAGAGGACATTGGCAAGACCATTTCTGTAGCGGAATATAACGAAAGGTGCCGCCAGACGGTCATGAAATTCACCGACCAGTGGAATGATCTGACCGAGAAAATGGGCTATTGGGTGGATTTGGACGACCCATATATTACCTATAAAAGTGAGTATATAGAAAGTCTGTGGCATTTGCTTAAAATGCTGTATGACAAAGGATTACTATACAAGGGGTATACTATTCAGCCGTATTCGCCGGCAGCTGGAACGGGACTTTCTTCGCACGAATTGAACATGCCCGGCACGTATAAGGATGTGAAGGACACGACGATTGTGGCGATGTTTAAAGTGAAAGTGGGAGAGACTTCGCAAGCTTTTGGAGACTTACTAAGTCGCGGTGAAGATATTCGCATATTGGCCTGGACGACAACACCATGGACTTTGCCAGCAAACTCTGCGCTGACGGTAGGTGCCAATATATCATATGCTTTGGTTAAAACTTTCAATCCATATACCTACACGCCGGTACATGTTGTGCTGGCGAAGGATCTGATTGGTAAATATTTTTCAGAAAAAGGTCATGAAGGTGATTTCGATGGCTTCGAGGCAAGCGACAAGAAAATTTTGCCATGGACTATAGTTTCTGAATTCAAAGGGAAAGATCTGGAAGGGGTTGAATATGAGCAGTTAATGCCATATGTGCAGCCGACCGTCGGACCATCTGATAAGCCTGCGTTCCGCGTCATTCTGGGCGATTTTGTAACAACTGAGGACGGAACGGGCGTGGTTCATACTTCACCAACTTTTGGTGCGGATGACTTCCGGGTGGCTCAGGCTAACGGAATTCCGGCGATTATGGTGAAGGACGAAACTGGCAAAGAGGTGCCGATAGTAGACAAGCAAGGGCGTTTCGTGAAGGAAATTACTGATTACGCAGGTCGCTATGTGAAACCGGAATATTATTCAGCAGAAGAACAAAATGATCCCGAGTTCAGAGCGACGGACGTCTTGATCGCTATAAAATTGAAAGAGGAGGGTAAGGCGTTTAAAGTTGAAAAATATGAACACCCTTACCCACATTGCTGGAGAACGGATAAGCCTGTTTTGTACTATCCCTTGGATAGCTGGTTTATCAAAACAACTGCGATGAAAGACAGGCTGGTGGAACTGAACAAGACCATCAACTGGAAACCGGAAAGCACAGGGACTGGCCGTTTTGGAAACTGGCTTGAAAATCTGGTGGACTGGAACTTGTCGCGTTCGAGATATTGGGGAACACCGTTGCCAATATGGAGAAGCGAGGCGGGTGAGGAAGTTTGTGTTGGCTCGATTGATCAGCTAAAAGATTTGCTGGAAGAGGCAATTATTTCTGAACATCTGACGCGCGAACAATCTGCTCATAACTCGGAATATCTGCTGAAATTGCAGCACGGTGATTATGATTTACACCGTCCATATGTCGATACCATCGTTTTGGTTTCTCCAAAGGGTCACGTTATGTACCGGGAACCAGACCTGATTGATGTTTGGTTTGATTCGGGTGCAATGCCATATGCACAGTGGCATTATCCGTTCGAAAACAAAGAGATATTCAACGAAAGCTATCCTGCTGATTTTATATCGGAAGGGGTGGATCAGACACGTGGCTGGTTCTTTACGCTACACGCTATCGCGGGTATGCTGTTCGATTCCGTCGCATTTAAAAACGTAGTTTCAACTGGACTTGTACTTGACAAGAACGGCAATAAAATGTCGAAACGTCTTGGCAATGCGGTGGATCCGTTCGAAACTTTGGGCAAATTTGGCCCTGACGCTACGCGCTGGTATATGATCACAAACGCCGAGCCGTGGGATAACCTGAAATTCAATATCGAAGGAATCGGGGAGGTGCAGCGGAAGTTTTTTGGAACCCTTACAAACACGTACAACTTCTTTGCACTATATGCGAATTTGGACGGATATGAATTCCACGAAACCAAAACCGTTGCCGTTGAAAAACGTACGGAATTGGATCGCTGGATTTTATCGAAGTTGAATACTTTGGTGAAAGAAGTTGGAGAACAATTTGATGACTATAATCCAACGAAGGCGGGCCGTCTGGTTCAGGATTTTGTAACGGATCAATTGTCAAACTGGTATATCCGTCTGAACCGCCGTCGTTTTTGGAATCCCTCGCAGGAACAATCTGCAGGCGTATTAACAGAAGACAAACAGGCTGCATATGAAACACTGCAACATTGTTTGGTTACCGTGTCTCAATTGATGTCGCCAATCGCGCCTTTCTTTGCAGAGTGGCTTTACAAAGGATTGACGGACGGAGATCGTGATAATGCGGTGAAAGACAATACCAATCTGAAATACGAATCGGTGCATTTATCACACTGGCCGACAGTAGAGAATGCTATAATCGATCAGGATTTGGAGAAATCTATGGAACTTGCGCAGTCGATCAGTTCTTTGGTTCACTCGATCCGGAAAGGACATAAGTTAAAAGTTCGGCAGCCGCTTTCGAAAATATTGATACCGGTATTGAGCGATGTAACAAAACGCCAGATCGAGCAGGTGACGTCGATAATCCTCACAGAAGTGAATGTGAAGCATATCGAATTTGTCCATGACGACAGCGGTATTTTGACCAAAAAGATCAAACCAAACTTCAAAACGCTTGGACCTAAATTTGGACCAAAAATGAAAGAAGTGGCTGCAGCAATTACTGCCATGGACGGAGCTGCGATCAAGGAGATCGAGAAAAATGGTGCTATATCGCTTGGATCCGGAGCCTTCGAAATCGCGCTTAGTGATGTAGAAATCCATGCCGAAGACGTTCCTGGATGGTTGGTAGCCAGCGAAGGCGGATTGACCGTCGCGTTAGATATCACAGTTACAGAAGATCTGAGGCTGGAAGGAATAGCGCGTGATTTCGTAAACCGTGTTCAAAATCTGCGTAAAGACAGCGGTTTTGAAGTAACGGATAAGATCCGAATCACCTTGGAAAACAACAACGAATTGCTCGCAACAGCAGTAACTTCAAATAAAGACTATATCTGCCAGGAAGTGCAAGCCCTGGATCTTAACCTTGTCGCAGACCTGAACGGAAGCGCAAGCGAGATCGAAATGGACGAGTTTTTGCTGAAAGTGAAGGTTGAGGTGGTTTCGTAATTGCAGGCAAGTTTTATTAAGAAGTAATAAAAAAGAACCAAAGAGACAATTCTGATCTTCTTTGGTTCTTTTTGTTTTAAATTGTCATGGTGTCAATAGTATCTACCGCTATCTTACAATCCATGCAACTACAAAATTCCACAGCCATAGTTACCGGAGGGGCATCTGGTTTAGGAGAGGCAACCGTGAGATTGCTTTTATCGCAAGGTGCTAATGTGCTTGTATTGGATCTGAATGATGGTTCGGGATTGGCTTTGGAGCAGGAGTTATACCCAAAAGTAAGATTTGCAAAGACTGACGTTACTGACGAACTGCATGTTCAAAGTGCGATTGACTTGGCTATAAGTTTATTCGGCTCGGTCCATATTGTAGTCAACTGCGCCGGAATTGCACCCGCAAACAAAACGTTGGGGAAAACCGATGGGGTATATGGCCCTCATGCTTTGTCGTTGTTTGAAAAAACGATCCGAATCAATCTGATCGGAACCTTCAACGTGATCAGACTTGCTGCCTTTGCGATGGAGAAAAATACGCCTAATATCGACGGTGAGCGCGGTGTTATTATCAACACGGCTTCGGTGGCGGCATATGACGGCCAGATGGGCCAGGTAGCTTATGCTGCGAGCAAAGGTGGTATCGTGAGTATGACGTTGCCTATTGCAAGAGACTTGGCACGATCCGGTATTCGGGTTATGGCAATCGCTCCCGGCTTATTTGAAACACCAATGTTGCTTGGCTTGCCAGAAGAAGCTAGAACTTCATTGGGCCAGCAAATTCCATTTCCTTCACGTCTGGGAAAACCTTCTGAATATGCCACTTTGGTTAAATCAATTATCGAAAATCCAATGCTGAACGGGGAGGTGATCCGCCTGGATGGGGCTATCCGGATGGGGCCGAAGTAGAGGGCGGTGAAATAAAGAATTGGTCATGAAGGATTTGACAGGAGCCGTTTAGTTATTGTCAGGCAGTTGTTATTTGATTGTGACCTTGGCTGGGCATTGTTTGTATCTGCTTGCTTCACTTTACTATATGATTGAAATTCCTAGTTGATCATAATCGGCTTTATTTGGAATGAGTTCTGGTTGGTCGGTTACGATGGATGTCAGGCGATTCGTCGGGCATACGTAATAGGCTTCGGCGGTTCCCAATTTTTCGACCGAGGCAAGCGCGATTACATTTTGTGTTGATTCTACCATCGCTCTTTTGACATCACTTTCTTCATAATCAGGGCCTGTTACTCCCAGTTCGGGATGAATACTGCATATCCCCAAAAAGCATATATCAGCGCGAAATCTCTTGAAAAACTGGATTGTTTCATTGCCAACTGTCACGAACGATGATTTGAGCAAACGACCTCCTCCAAAAAGTACTTCGACGTATTCATGATCCTCCAAGATAGACGCGATGGGAAAGCTATTGGTGATAACCGTAAGTCGGATATCCTTTGGCAAAGCCTGTGCAATAAGCAAAGCAGAAGTCCCTCCGTCGAAAATGACGACCTGATCATTTTTTAGAAAATTGACCGCCTTTTCGGCGATGATTTTCTTGTTCTCGTTGGCATATTGTACTCTGTCTTTAAAGTGGTGAGGGCCGGGAGAATGGGGTACAGCTCCTCCTCGAACAGCCTTTAACAGACCCTGATCGGAAAGTTCTTTGATATCCCTGCGGACAGTATCTTCGGACACATTAAGAATAGAGCTCAGATCAGGAAGCAAGACTTTATTTTCCTGCATCAATTGTTTAAGTATAATCTGAAATCGTTCTTCCTTTAACATTGGTAGCTTTTAGCTTTTAGTGATTAGGGTGTGCCTTAGTGCAGTTAGTTTGAAATACCGATAGCAGGCGACTATATGGTGAATCGACGTGCAAAGTTCAATATTATTATCAATTAACATATTGCAAATATATGCAATATGTTTTAAGTTTGTTGCAGAATATTGCAAATTTAGAAACTGAATTTATGAGTACCAAGAAAACGATCGCTATTGATATGGACAATGTTCTGGTGGATATTGAGTCTAACTGGATTGATCTATATGAAAGAGCATATGGCGTAAAAATAGAAAAGGAGTCTTTGCGCGGGGTTCCTGAGCATGAGGCATTTCCGGAGCCAGCCAAAGCATGGGAGTTGATACACAAGCCGGGCTTTTTTCGGTATGCGCCAATGATGAAAGGAGCCCGAGAGGCTGTTGAAAGTCTGAGTAAAGACTATGAGATATACATCGTTTCGGCTGCGACGGAATTTCCTAATTCACTCTTGGAAAAATGGGAGTGGATCGCTGAACACCTGCCATTTATATCATGGAGACACATCATTTTGTGCGGTGACAAAAGTATCATCAACACAGACTATATGATCGACGATCACCTCAAAAACCTTGATTTTCACAAGGGAACGCCCGTCTTATTCACGGCAAGCCATAATATCAATGTCACCAAACATACTCGCGTTAACGACTGGGCAGAGGTGGTAACGTTGTTTGAATCCTTTTTGGTGAGCGAGTAAAAGCATGCGTTTAAGTTGTCCTTCTTTTAGTTCGAAGCTTGCTAATAAATCTGATCTCATCATGTATATATAATTAAATTATATAATATATTTAGTTCATAAATGGTATTTACCAATTAACGAACTATGTCATGAGAAGTTTAATTGCCTTTTTGCTGGTATTGACCTTAATTTCTTGTCAATCCCCGAACGAAGAAATTGCCTTCGAGGCAGCTCTTCCGATGGCTGTGCCTCCTCGCGCGGCTGAAAATGAGATGATGGTTCCGGATGATCCTGAATTACTCACCCAAAAACTGGTAAAACGAGGGGTTGTCGAGTTCGAAGTATCGGATATTGCCCAAACGAAGGAAACAATCAAAAACGCTGTTTCGACCCATGCCGGGTATGTTTCCACGGACTCCGAAGATAAGCAGTATGATCGGCTGAGCTGCAAAATGACTGTCAGAATACCGTCAAACAAATTTGATAGTTTTCTGGATGATGCCACTAAAGGTATTTCGGAATTTGATAATAAAAGAATAACCGTTGAAGACGTCACCGAAGAGTTCACTGATATTCAGGCCAGGCTAAAAACGAAAAAGGAGATCGAGGCCCGATATCTTACGCTGCTCTCCAAATCCAATTCTGTAAAAGATATTCTGGATGTAGAGAAGGAATTGGGTACCATTCGGACTGACATTGAGTCCATTGAAGGGAGAATGAAATACCTTTCGAGTCAGGTTCAATTCTCAACTTTGGATATCACTTTCTACAAAACAACGCTCCAAACCACTGGAGTGGGCGGCAAGGTCAAGTATGCATTTTTTCAAGGCTGGACTAATTTGTTTGATACCACTTTGGTTGCAATCAACGTCTGGCCATTTATCTTGCTTGTATTCGGTGCGATATGGGCTTTTCGGAAAATGTTAAAACGTCGCGTGCCAGTTGCTGCAACATAATCAATTTTTTTCCTTACGCCTTTCTTTCAGTTGCGGAAAACTAAGGAAAGGGAGAAAAACCGTCACGCCTTTCGCGTGTGGTTTTTCTCCCAGGAATATATTGTAGCCAATTGTCGTTCCCCCCGTAATAGGTAACTGCCAAGAAGGCTGACCATATCTCATTGACTGAGAATGAACAAAATTTAATATGGCGTTATCACTTGCCCAGTATTAGCACCGAATACACTTTTTCGAAACCCATATTCCAGTTGTTTCATAGTGACAGGTACCTCTCCTGGAAAGTATGGAAAATATTGTGGCGAGTCTTCAATAACAGTAGGGCTAACTGCATTAATCCTAACTCCATTTTCGAGCTCAATGGCAGCAGCTCTAACAAATGCTTCAATGGCTCCGTTGGCAGCAGCTGCATTGGCGAAATTTAGTTGCGGGTCAGTGGTTAACGCGCCAGCAATCAGAGTGAAAGATCCTTTTGGTTTAATGTAGCGTTGTCCGATAAGTACCAAATTGACCTGGCCCATCAATTTTCCTTCGATTCCTTTTCTGAATTCTCTATCTGTCATTTTTTTCCAAGGACCAACATATGATGGTCCTGCTGTAGATATCAGGGCATCAAAGGCACCTACTTGCTCGAACAAATTTTCTATCGATTCCAGCGAAGTAATGTCAGCTTGAATATCTCCGCCACTGGACGCCACTCTAATGATTTCGTGATCTTTTTCAAGCGCCTTGGATAAATGTTTCCCCATGGTGCCTGTCGCACCTACAATGATAATTTTCATTTTTTAATTGATAATTGGTAAAGTTTTAACTGAAGACGCGCTATTGAAGCGCTTTCTAATTTCAAAATTAGTTGGTGCAAAAGGCAACCGGATAGGACAGAAATGTAGTATTGCAGGATTTGTGCTGAATTGTATCGAAGGTGATTCTCTTATTTTTATGTGTAAAGACGGATTTATGATATCACAAAACAGGTTGGCTTATTAAGCGTTGTGCCATATTCAAAACAGGATAAAGCGAAACGATCCTTGCCAGTCTACCTTATTTGTTAAAAGCAGGACGCCCCTGACCAAAAATAAAGCCATTCCGATAATTCTGATAGTAAGTACGATAAATGCATTCATTAGACATCGTATTTTAAATCGAATTCTTCCATGATCATTCTTTTACTCACTGTAATCCCCGCAGCTGTTCCCATTGCAACAGCATTTGCAACCGTGCGCATGCGCGTAGCATTATCGCCGCAAGCAAAAACTCCTTCCATGCTGGTCTGCTGAAATGAATCAATCTTGATATAGCCTTCAACAGTTAGCTCACATCCCAAAGATTCAGGTATCTGGCAGTGTTGTTGAAATGGTGTTGGTGCATAAATAGCACTTAACGAAACTTCCATTTCATCTTCTAAAACGATATGGTGAATATTTCCATTGATATGATCCAGTTTTCGAATCTTCTTATCTACTATAATTATTTGCCGTTTGTCAAGTTGCTCAACCTGACGCCCTGTTAAGGTGGATGGTCCATTAGTAAATAAAGTCAAATTTTTGGTCCAGTTAGAAATCAGCTTGGACAGCTCGAAACCACTTTCTCCGTTAGCTAGTATTCCAGTTTTTTCATTTCTCACTTCGTACCCATGGCAATAAGGACAGTGAAGAACCGATATGCCCCAACAGGCGGAGAATCCTTCAATGTCTTCCATAACATCTTTGATTCCAGTCGCAAAAATTACCTTCTGTGCAGCAAACCTCTCACCTGAGTATAATTCAATCTCAAAACCAATGTCAGTCCTTTTTCCACTGGTTGCCAGTCCATGGACAAACGAAACAGTCGTATAGGTTTGCAACTGCTCTCTTCCAAGCAATGAAATTTCTGATGGTGTTTTGCCGTCTTGAGTAAGAAAATTATGCGAAAAGGGCGTTTGTCTGTTACAAGGGTATCCGCTGTCGATAATCAAAACCTGTTTCAATGCTCTGCCCAATGCCATACCAGCTGCGAGCCCAGAATAACTTCCCCCGATAATGATTACATCAAAATTCCCATTTTTCATGATATTGTATTTTTAAAATTGCGCGACTTGCTACTTGTGTTCAGGCTTGTTGGAAATAAGTCCAACGAGGTGATTGACAAGAGGAACTCCAATGAATACAATCCAGGGAACCAGTATCATAGTCAAAATCAGGGTTCTCTGGTAAAGCGGTAAAATGGACATTGCTTCACCGAAAAAATATAGAAAAAGAGTAATTGATGGATAGATCACTATCCAGATTTTGAGAGCTGCGATTACTTTTATTTTCGTTGTCATATCGTTCATAAATTGCTTGTTGGATACAAAAGTAATTTATGATACGAACTGTCAGATAGGACGAAAATTCAGTTGTATAGGACTTATCTAGAATGATTTGATAAAACGCCTTCCAAAATTTTCTTAATTTTAAATGCGCGTATACAGTTGTCCCTCGGAAGCGGGATCATCACGTTTTAAGATTAGATTATGAAGACAATTCCGATCAGACATATTGTCGATGCACATCAACCACAAATTAGTGCCGGACGGTTTAGTATCAGGAGTGTAAGCGATGTGCTTAAAGGAAAGGATTTGGTCCACGATCTTCACAAACACGATTTTTACTTTATTCTGGCGGTAGAAAGTGGATCAGGAGTTCACGAAATTGATTTTGTCAATTACCACGTTCAAGGTAGTTCAGTCTTTATTCTACGTCCGGGTCAAGTTCATCAACTTCAATTGAAAGCTGACAGTACAGGTTATCTTTTAGAATTTGATAATTCATTTTATCAACCCAAAAACTCAATAACTGAGCTGCAGTGGAAAAAGGCAACTGGCAATAACTATTGTCAGGTAGAAGAAAATAGATTCAAAAAACTGCTTACCTATCTGTCAAACTGTTTTAACGAGTATATCTTGAAGCAGGAAGGATATAATGAAGCTATAAAGGCGAATATGGATCTGTTCTTTATCGAATTCGTTAGGCAAAGCCAAAATCCCAAACAGCTTTCATCTGTTGGGACGACGTACACCCAGGAGCGTTATGAAGAGCTACTAAGATCACTGGAAGCCAATATCACCGAAGTAAAAAGTGTTTCGGAATATGCCAAACTTCTCAATCTTTCCGTATACCAACTAAATGCAATCACGAAGTCTTCGGTAGGAAAAACGACAGCACAATTAATCAACGAGCAGATCATTCTGGAGGCAAAACGGTATTTGTTGGCGACTCCCAATCAAATTAAAGACATTGCCTGGCACCTGGGTTACGAAGATACATCTTACTTCATACGTTTTTTTAAGAATCACACTGGTCATTCACCAGATGCCTTCCGTAAGAATTTTCAATAAGTCCTACTGAACTCAATATTCATCCTATCAATGACTTATATCGCCAATTTACTTTTGTGAGTGGCTGGATATCTCCATGTACAGTTGTCAGATCCCGAGCATCGTATGAAGCTCAATTATGGACTGAATCGCTGCTGTAGATATGGAACAGTCATTTTGAACACCATTATATATTTCGATGTATATTATGAAAACTGTGACAAAAACAGTGTATGGCGGGCCAGAAATACTTCAAATTGAAGAACTGGAAAAACCGGTCATTACAGATGGCAATCTTCTGATAAAAGTTATTGCAAACTCTGTTAATCCCGCTGACTGGCATATCCTTCGCGGCAAACCTTATTTTGCCCGATTGGAATATGGTTTATTTCGACCCAACAGTAAGACCTTTGGGACCGATTTCGCTGGTATCGTTGAAGAAGTAGGAAAAAATGTAACCGGATTCAAGGTAGGAGACCGAGTATTCGGATGGAGTCTGAAAGCAGGTTCTTTTGCTGAATATATCAGTATAGAGGCCACCGCTTGCGGTCTTATGCCTCATGCCGTAAATTTTGCTGAAATGGCTTGTGTCTCACTTGCCGGTACAACTGCATTACAAGCGTTGATGAAACATGGCAAACTTAAAGAAGGGGAGATGGTTTTAATCAATGGGTCTGCAGGTGGCGTTGGGCATCTGGCTGTGCAAATTGCTAAAGCCGCAGGAGCAGTTGTGACAGCTGTTTGCTCTAGCAAAAATTTAGCCTTTGTAAAGTCATTGGGTGCCGATCACGTGATACCTTATGATCATGAGAACATACATCGTCATAAAGGCACATATGATCTTATAGTTGACACCCATGGCAATCTTACTTATAACGACTACAAACGCATGGGAAAGAGGGGGGTGGTGGTTGGCTTCACTACGATGAAGCACATGATTTCACTTCTTGTACATAGGATGTTTGGCGATTTTTCTTTGACCCAATTTACAGTTAAATCTGACAAAAGAGATTTAAATACTTTGGCATCTTTTATTCAAAATGGGAAAATTAACGTCCACATAGACATAATATATCCCTATATGGAAATTCCCAAAGCTATAAGTTTCATTGAAAAAATGCACACAAGGGGAAAAGTTGCGATCGACTGGTAAAGTGGATGTAAAGTACTGAAACATAGTATGTAATATTCAGCAGCATAATTTAATATTAGTGATGTTCAATTAAAGAAATGTCCTACCAGCAAGCAGCCGTCATAAACTAATTTTGTCTTGTTGATTGATCAGCATAGATATCACCTAAACAAATTGAACTTTTAATTTATTAAAAAATGAAGCAAATAAGAGAACCTTCTAACTAGAAGGGCAGGAAAAGTACTGCCCAATTTCAAGCTTTGGCCAGATGCATCAAATAAGCCCGAGCATCTATTACGTCCTGTCAATTTTTAAATCAAACTTTTCAATTTTAACCATCTAAACTACATCTATTATGTACTCACCAGTTAATTTTACCGCAAGATCGTTAGCAACATTATTATTGTTAATGATAATTTCTGTACCATCATTTTCACAGGAAAACCGTTTCGGAATTTCAATTAATTCACTGACGACAAACTTCAATTACGGAAGTTCGAATAAGTCATTGCAACCTTACAAGACGGATTTCAAAGGCTTACAGGTAGGGGCTTCTTACCAAATCGGTATAAGTAGTATGTTTTCCGTAGTGCCCGAGCTAAACTTTGCCATTAAGGGAGGTACTTTGAAAGCGCACAATCCAGTTACAATCAACAAATCAACTTTACGTTTTTACACTGTTGAAGTGCCTGTTTTTGCCCGTCTGCACATCAAACAATTTTATATAAATGCAGGTCCTTATGCAGCCTACGCGTTAGGAGGGCGCTTGAAAGTTAACGGTTCCTCAGATTTAGCGGCGTCGTCAACAAAAGTTTCATTCGGTTCGTTACCAGGGGAGTTAAACAGGTGGGATTACGGGTTTCAGGCAGGTGCCGGTTATAACTTTAAACTTAAAAAATCCACACTCACCCTGGATGCTCGTTACGGTTATGGTATAGTTAATATCTCCAATGGCATCAATCGATACAATAGAACTCTTAACATTAGTTTGGTCGTTTCAAATCGTCAGAAAAAGAATCAGAAAGGAAAACAAGATTAAAATCCTGTACTCAGGAATTTTAGCAAATAAGTAAAAAGCCAGGTCTTGTCAACGGTTGTGAGAACCTGGTTACACGGGAGCTTTATCAAAACAGGATGCAGAACGCGCAGCTTGTTAGCAGCGTTGCCCACCGGAGCGGCACCCACATTGATGTTTTGGGTGCCATCGAAAAGATTATTGCGGATACTACCATAGAACCGCTGGCCAAAGTAACATTAATCGAGCTGCTTTTTAAGAACAAACGGTTATTAATATGCCGGACTTATGGCAAATGAAAATCCTATACGAAAGTCGTGACGGTTTTTCTCCCTTTCTTTAGTTCACCCCTCAGTTTGCAAAAGCCCGTCGCGAAGCCGGGCTTTCGTTTGTAATCGCGATAGCTATGAATTAGTTAAGCGGGGAGATCGGTTTCTGGTGAGCCTGACTGCCATAATTACTCCTGCGACAATAAAGGGGATACTCAGTATCTGTCCCATATTTATCCATAGGTTATCTTCAAAAAATTCCTGGTTTACCTTAAAGAACTCGTCAATGAACCGCAGCGAAAAAAGTATTGTGATGAATATGCTAAAAATCAGCCCGTCAGGCATTTGTGCTCTTTTCTTTGACCACAATTGATATACAATGACGAATAAAATAAAACAATAAACAGATTCGTATAACTGGGCGGGGTGCCGGGGTACATTGTCTATCCTCGTGAACACAAAAGCCCAGGGAACAGAAGTTGGTATCCCAATCATTTCTGAATTCATCAGGTTACCAAAGCGAATAAAAAAACCTGACAAAGCGGCAATAATGGTGATACGGTCGAGCAGCCACAAGAAACTTGTTCCACTTTTTCTGGCATATAAAAAGACTGCCAGGATTAACCCGATTGCTCCGCCGTGGCTTGCCAAACCGCTTAATCCTGTGATATGAAACTTCGGAGAGAACGATACTGGCAGAATTTCCATCGGGTTTTGCCAGTAATAAACAGGATCATAGAATAGGATATGTCCGAATCGGGCGCCGAGGATTGTACCGACTATTAGATAGATCGCAAGTCTATCTATTTCCTCTAACGATTTTTTTTCGGTTTTATAGATATGCCTCATGACCAACATACTGAAAGCAACTCCAGTTGCCCAGCATATTCCATACCATCTGGGAATTTCGGAGAATTCAAAAACGGTCGGTCGCAAATCCCAAATGATGAAATCAAAAATGCCATTCATAATTTAACAGGCTTGACAAAAAACGATCAAAAGAGAGAAGAGAACTCCATTTCTAAATAGTCTTTCGATATCGGAAGTTGCGTTTAAATCTGGCTGAATAGCCATTAGGATCTCGTCGACGGAAATATCTGAGCTATGCGCAGCATGCTTATGGCGATTCCATAAAGGCTTTAATTCATTTAGTTTCATTGTTGTATTTATTCTTAAGTTTTTCCCTGATTCGTGATAACCTGGTACTGACATTTGAAGGTGTATAATGCAGAATTTCAGCGATTTCCTTATTCGAGTATCCTTCCATCAAGAGTATGAGTACAGCCTTGTCGGCCGTGTTTAAGTTGTCTATCAAAAAGGTAAACTCCTCGTTTTCTTCATTTATCTGAAAAGGATATTGCGGATTTTGAGTTAAATGATATTCAGAAAGAGGTTCATTTCGATCGTGCTTTTTCTCAGTCTTTTTCTTGGATAAGATCGTGTTCAGCGCAACTTTATATATCCAGGTGCTGATCAGTGAATCTCCGCGAAATGTGGGAAGCGAGCGCCAGAGCTGTAAAATGACATCCTGCCTGGCGTCTTTCAGGTCGTCCGGATCTTGAAAGTATGCCAAACAGATGCTATTGATAATGCCCTGATGTTTTTGAATCAATTCAATAAAATCTTTCTGTGATTGAATAGCCATACTGCTCTTTGTTCAGGTCTGATGGTATTAGTAGAGATTTCCCTGAAAATGTCACAGACGAAAGATTTTTTTGCAAATAATAGTTGAAACTCAATTTATGAATGAAAACGTCACGGCTGACTAACTTGCATTCCGATGGAAATCGGTATATAAATAATTGGGAAAATAGGACTGAAAAGCTCTTGGAATGATAAAATCAACTCTTTTCCTTCACCCGTTCTTTCAATTGCAAAAGCTCGTCGCGGAGGCGGGCGGCTTCTAGGAAGTCCAGTTCCTTGGCAGCGGTTTCCATTTTTCTTTGGGTTTCGGTAATCAGTTTTTTCAGGTCATTTGCACCCATATACTGAATCACCGGATCGGCTGCGATTCTCACTTCTTCCGGCTCCACATATATCTTCCTTACCTTCGAATCGGCCACTGAAGTTTGACCCATAATCGCTTCTTTGGACTTGCGAATGGTGGTAGGTGTGATGTCGTGTTCAAGGTTATATTCTATTTGGATCGCCCTTCTCCGGCGCGTTTCGTCAATTGCCTGCTGCATAGATCCTGTGATCACATCTCCATACATAATCACTTTTCCACGGTCATTTCTTGCAGCGCGACCGATGGTTTGAATCATGGAACGGACGTCGCGAAGAAATCCTTCCTTGTCTGCGTCCATAATGGCCACGAGCGAAACTTCAGGTAAATCCAGACCTTCCCGTAAGAGGTTAACACCAACCAGAACATCGAATATACCCAACCTCAATTCACGCAGAATTTCTACGCGATCCAATGTCTTGACTTCCGAGTGGATATACCGGCATTTAATTCCGACACGATCCAGATATTTGCTCAACTCTTCCGCCATTCGTTTGGTCAAAGTCGTGATGAGCACCCGGTCGCCCATTTTGATCCTTTCGTTGATTTCCTCTAGCAGGTCATCAATCTGGTTCAAACTTGGACGAACCTCAATTTCTGGATCCAGCAAGCCTGTCGGACGGATAATTTGTTCAACGACAACCCCATCCGAGCGTCTGAGTTCATAATCGGAAGGTGTGGCACTAACAAATATGGTTTGTGGCGTCAAATCTTCAAACTCCTGGAAAGTCAATGGTCTGTTATCCAGTGCAGATGGCAAACGAAATCCATATTCAACCAATGATTCTTTTCTGGATCGGTCACCACCCCACATCGCCCGGATCTGAGGCATGGTTACGTGACTTTCATCGACTACCATCAGGAAATCTTCCGGGAAATAATCGAGAAGGCAGAAAGGTCTTTGACCTGGATTTCTCCGGTCAAAATATCTTGAATAGTTTTCAATACCCGAGCAATATCCCAGCTCACGCATCATTTCAATATCAAATTCGGTACGTTCTTTAATTCTTTCTGCTTCAGCCAGTCGACCGTCGGCCGTAAAATATTTGATCTGCTGTACCAAATCGTCCTGAATTTCTTTTATGGATTGGAGCAGCACATCCCGACCGGTCACAAAAAGGTTAGCCGGAAAAACAGCAATTGCTTTTTCAGAAGATATTTTCTTGCCGGTTTCAGGTTCAATCCGCTGTATTTCTTCGATTTCATCTCCAAAGAAAATAACCCGATATGCGAAATCGGCATATCCCGGATATATGTCGACAGTATCGCCTTTTACTCTGAAAGTACCTCTTGAAAACTCGACTTCCGTACGGCTGTAAAGGATTTCCACGAGCCTGAAGAGGAACTGGTTGCGGCTAACAATATCGCCTAGTTTTACGCTGACAATACTCTTTTTATATTCATTCGGGTTTCCCGCGCCATATATACACGATACTGAAGCGACGACGAGCACATCATTTCTTCCGCTCATCAATGATGAAACGGAATGAAGCCTGAGTTTATCGATTTCCTGATTAATCATCAAGTCTTTCTCGATATAGGTATTTGTGCTGGATATAAAGGCCTCGGGCTGGTAGTAATCATAGTAGCTTATGAAATACTCTACGGCGTTTTGCGGGAAGAATTGCTTGAATTCTCCATAGAGCTGCGCTGCCAGGGTTTTATTATGGCTGAGAACCAGCGTCGGTCGGTTGATTTCGGCTACGACATTTGCTACTGTGAATGTCTTTCCGGAACCGGTGACGCCCAATAAAGTTTGTGCAGAGTCTCCGGATTTAAGTCCGTGGAGCAATTGTTTGATGGCCTCAGGCTGATCGCCCGTAGGTACGTAATCTGAAATGAGTTCGAAATTCATAACAATGCAAAGAGGTAACCCGAATAACGCATTTCAAAGATAAAAAGGTTTCTTTGAAATGCGTCCGGAATACTTTATGCTTGTTTTTCTAGGAATACGCGAGCGTTTTCAACAGCCTTTTGCTCTTTCCAGTGCTGCCAGTTGAGGCCCATCATTTTTGTGAAAGTTTTATCCACAAAAGTATGGCGAACGATATTCATACCACCTTGAAGAGCAGTGAAAATAGAGTTGTTTGCACGCAAAGCCAAGCTGAAACCTCCGTCGATATAGCGGATATAGTGCCACCAAAGTGAAGGGATAAAGATGGTTTCACCATGAAGTAAGGTGGTTTCGTAACCAGTGGCCCCTTTCAAAGCCGGAAATTTTTCGTAATCCGGGTTGATTGGGTCAACCTTACTCATCACAGTAAATGGGTGATGGTACAGGCGCGCACTTTCTTCGGGAGAAAATAAAATAACCTGCTTACGCGTGTGGAATTGCGTTAAAAATACATTTGAGCAGTCCATATCATAGTGTAAGTTGGTAATGGAGCCCTCTCCCCCAAAGAACACAAATTTGTAAGACTTCAAAAACCCATCCATAATATCCGGGAAAACGATATCGTCAGCCAGAGACGGAGCTTTTTTGAATATATCAAATAAGAAAAGACGCAGATCAGTGGGGCCTTTTTCGATGAGCGACAGATAGTCTCCAAACTTCATCGTTTTGGCAATCTGAAAGTATTTGTCGGCATCGTGCATATGGTTGTCTACCAACGGGACATCGATATTGCCGTGGTTTTCGCGCAGCCAATCGAAAGTCCATTTTTCAATTGCCGGCCATTTCATCAAATCTGTAAAAACAACGGGACGACTTGGTTTCAGATAGTTTTCGATGAACTCTTCACGCGTCAATCCTGATCGCTTTTCTATGGGCACTAACTTCATGATAGAACTGATATTTGTATTGTAATTAGCTGAATATTAACTAAGTAGTAAAAGATAAGGCGACAGCTGTTCGATTTTAAATCTGATTTGTCCCTTCTTAAACGAAACAAGAAAGGTTGGCTTACTGAACAAATCATTCTATCGAAATAGTTCTTATCAACTGCTTCTTTCTGTTTGAGGCAGTAAATGTATTAAAGAGAATTGTAAAATAATATAATGAGAATATTTATAAATAAGTTTTATCGCCTGATAAACAGTGCTTATATAGTCACAATTTTGTGCGGCTGACTAAGGAATAGAGGCGAAAAGGAAAATAATTTTCATTGTGTTTCCGAGGTCGGGCCGACTTCCATTTTCTGCGTTTTTAGTGCATTCTTTGGTTCAAATCAGAAAGTAGAGATTAGTTTTTAGATTTTAGTTTAAATACATTGAATATTCAATTTGGAATCTAGCTACTGCAAGCCATAGTTTTCGAAAGAATCCGCATATAACCTTTTTAAGCACATAATGGGAACAAATTCAAAAGACGCAAACAAATTACTGACCACCAGAGAGGATCAACTCAGAAAGCTGCATGATATCGTTGTAGAGTCGATTAAGGAGGAAGATTCTATTGTTCTGGGACTTGGCGAGAGCTCCAAAGAAAAACTGACTATCGGACAAAAGATTTCTGATAGAGTTGCCAGATTCGGCGGGAGCTGGACCTTTATTATAAGTTTCCTGATCCTGCTTTTTGGCTGGATCGTCTACAACGAGCTTTTGCCTAAAAATGAGCAATTTGATCCATACCCGTTTATATTAATGAATTTGATCCTGTCTTGTATTGCAGCAATGCAGGCGCCGATTATCATGATGAGCCAGAACAGGCAAGAGGAAAAAGACCGCGAGCGTGCGGAAAATGATTACATGGTCAATTTGAAAGCGGAGTTGGAATTGCGGGGCCTTCATCAAAAGGTTGATTTGTTACAGGAAGAACAGCTGAAAACACTTTTTGATATACAGGCAAAGCAGATGGAATTGCTGACCGCGCTAGACAAAAAGATCAGGAAAATCGAATCACATTTCCCTAAATCGTAACATCATTTTTATTCATGATTGATTATAACAACAAGACTTTCAGGGCGGTATCGAATTCAGAGAATGGTGAAGTGGATAGTCAGACGTACTTTAAATACCAACAGGCTGGAAATATTGTTACCTGCACATATTCAGCAAGTAGAATTCAGACAGGCCACTTAATCGCACTGGTTGATGAGGAAGGCCGGCTGGATATGCGGTATCATCAGGTCAACAATCTGGGCCAAATTGTAACCGGCTTATGTCACTCAACTCCCGAAATTCTGCCAGACGGAAGAATCAGATTACACGAGAAGTGGCAATGGACGAGCGGAGATCGATCATCAGGCGAGTCCTTGCTGGAAGAAGTACTTTATTGATTTTCCTGAAACGCAGCCCTAAAAAGTAATACCGGGTAAATTTTGTGTACTCCTCTGCTGAAGTGTTATAAAGCGAGGGGCGATTGACTGCGCGCGAAAAGAGCGCGACGCACGCTTTTCTAATATCCCAGCCTGGTAAGTTTGATCACCTAAGCAATACTAGGTTCAATTTCTGGGAGATAAAAGATTTTCTTGACTTATATTTTGTAATTAGTCTAAATAATATCTTTATTTGTGCTTTTAATTAGTCTAAATAATAACTAAGCATGCGTGCGCTCTCCATCCTCATCCTTTGGTCTGTAACTTTGTTTGCATACGGTCGGCAAAAGGGATATGTATCTGGGAAAATAATTGACAAGAATTCAGTGCCTATTTCGGAAGTGCATCTGGTGATGTCGAATGCGCGGACCGGTACTTTATCTGATCAGAATGGTTTGTTTGTGGTCAATTCAAATGCAGGACCTGCCAAATTGAAGATAAGCACCCTGTCGGAAGCAAGGACACTTGACGTGGATATTCCGCAAGGCGATACCCTAAAACTGGGCAATATTCGCCTGGATGGAAAAGCAATTGATCTCTTCGATGTTGTTATAACGGGCCAAAATGAGCCGCAGTCGTTGAAACAGTCTGTATATCAGGTTCGTACAATTGATAGTGAACGCATCAAAGCGCGCGGGGCGACTAGTCTGCAAAGTATTTTAAATACCGAACTGGGTATTCGGTTTTCCAACGATATGACATTGGGGACGTCAGATATTCAGCTAATGGGTATGAGCGGTCAGAATGTAAAGATATTACTGGACGGTATCCCGATGGTGGATCGGGGTAGTACTCGTGAGAGTTTAGGTCAAATTGACGTCAACACGATTGAACGTATAGAGATTGTCGAAGGCCCGATGTCGGTGATTTACGGTAGCGACGCGCTGGCTGGTGTAATTAATATCATTACCAAAAAAGGTACTCAAGGTGATAATCTGACTGTTTCAGCAAGGCTACAGGAAGAGACGGTCAACAACGAATATGATCCTTTTAAAGATAAAGGAATGCATAACGAAAGCGTTGGCGTAACCTGGCAACATAGCGGACTGCAGCTTTCAGGTAATGTTACCAGAAACAATTTTGGAGGCTGGACAGGAAATTCGACAGGAAGGTCTAAACAGTGGATGCCGAAAGATCAGATGCTGTACTCAGCTTCAACCGGATATCGCAACAATAAATTTAATATGTGGTACCGCTTCAACGGAACCGACGAAACGATCAAATACCTCGGTGACAGAAATGCCATCACGAATATAGCCAGCGACAAAGACTATATCACCAAGCGATGGTTTCATCAGATTCAATCGGAATACAAGGCTTCTGAAAAGCTGAATTTTACAGGAGTTTTATCATATACAGACTATTCCCGCAAAACACTTTCTACTAATGTCGACGCCGACGATCACCGGACTTTGTCACTCGATGCGGGTGCTCAGGACAAATCGATTTTTACTACTACATTTTTTAGAGGAACAGCATTTTACAAGTTCTCAACCAACTTTACGGTTTTGGGTGGAATTGATCTGACGAATAATCAGGCTTCCGGTGCAAGGATATCAGGTTCGCCTACCATTACAGAATCTGCCATTTTTCTTGCTCCCCAAATTTCGATCGGGGAGAGGATCAAGTTAAGTCCAGGACTGAGGTTCCTTCATAATTCAGTCTACGACGCGCCACCAGTAATTCCTTCGCTTAACGGGAAAGTTGTGTTGCTTAAAAATCTGGATCTGCGTTTCGGATATGCACGAGGCTTCCGTTCGCCTGCTTTACGGGAGTTATATTTTGATTTTCATGATGCATCGCACTCAATTAACGGTAATGTTAATCTTAAGGCCGAATACTCCAACAGCTTCAACTCGTTTCTGGTTTGGCAGTCGGTTAAAAAGGAGACGCTGCGAGTAAGTAACACTTTCGGAGGTTTTTACAACGTTTTCCACAACCTGATCGATACCGCAATCGACCCAAACAATACAAGCCAGACTACATATCTGAACGTTCATTTGTTTAAAACCACCGGCTTCATGCTTGACAATAAATTCAACCTGCCCAATATGCAGGCAAGTCTAGGCGGCTCATATATAGGCCGGTATAATGAATTTTCAGAAGAACCTGCAGAATATGGTTCGTTGCCTCAATTTGTCTGGTCACCGGAAATTAATGCCAATCTGCTTTATACTTTCAAGAAGCTGGGTGCCAGCTTCAACCTTTTTTACAAGTATACAGGTCAGCGGACAGCATATGAAACTCAGGGCCAGGTCAATATAAATCTGGCAAAAGTAGAAGCATATCATATGGCCGATTTGACGATATCGAAGACATTGGGACGATATGTAAATCTGCTGGCGGGTGTCAAAAATCTTTTTGACGTAACCAATCTCACAAATACTTCGCAGGATACAGGCGGCGCGCACAGCACTGGCGGCTCGGTGAGCACGATGTATGGCAGGTCCTACTTCGTGGGTCTGAATGTGCAATGGTCGAAAAATTAAACAATACCAATACCCATTTATTAAACAAATCAATTAAATCATGAAGAAAATAGGCAGACTTCTACTAGTTCTGATATTAATGATCAGTGTGAATGCATGCAACGATGACGAGCCACCACTTCCGGACAATTTGGCGTCGTTCGAATCAGCTGAAAAAGGTATTACAGACACAGAGGTCGAAATAAAAATCAATTTGTCGAGGGCGGCGGAAGCAGCAACGGCCATTTCGGTTTCCTTGACTCCGTCCTCGGTAGCATATGATACAGATTTTACAACTACACCTGCCGCAACAAATAATACAATCGCGTTGTCCGTGCCGGCGGGTCAGACTTCCGTTTCTTTCAAAGTGACTAAAAAGGCAGGCGTATTGTTTGATGGTGACGAAAATATTGTTTTCAAGTTGGCATCGGTAGCGACTCCGGTTTTGGTTGGAACTCCTGCTGAGCTAACGCTGAGTTTTGGCGCAATTATCTCAAGCGGAACCACGATCCAGTTGAATGGTATCGCAGCGGGAGAGGCAGGAAGCAGCGCGGCTAATTCGGTATTTTTGGATTTGAGCGCAAATACACAGACCCCTGTGTTGCGTGATAGCTGGGATTTGGGACTATATAGCGGGTCAGATTTCCGTGTAATTATCAACAATACCAATGCTGCTTCTGCATTTATGGTTGACAAAGCTGATATCAATGCTGTTTCAGATAAAGACTTGGATGTGGATACATTGGCGGTCGGTCAAGGTTCTGGCACGTTGGCGCTGGTTGATGACTATACGGGTGATCTAACGAAAACAGTAATTAAAGAGATCTCGGCTACCGACGGAGATAATAAGGTATATGTAGTCAACCGTAAAGGGGGTAACGCAAACGTGCTTCCGGTTGATCAGCTTTATAAAATCAGAGTGCTGAGAAAAGGAAGTGGATATACTTTGCAATATGCCAAGTTGAACGATACAACTTTCAAAACAATAGATATCACAAAGGATGCAACGGGTAACTTCAAATATTTTGCGTTTGAAAAAGAGGCCGAAGTGGTGGTTGAACCGTTGAAAGCAAGATGGGATATTGAATGGGGATACAGCATGTACTATACCAATTTTGGCACAGGCCTGATCCCTTACGGATTCTCTGATCTGGTATTCATTAACAAACATGGCAACGTTCAGGCAGCTGAAGTTTTGACAAGCGTTGTATCATACGATGCGTTTGCGGAAAGCAATATTGCTGCTCTTACTTTGAGTTCTGATCGGGATGTGATTGGTTCGAAATGGAGAACAACAAGCCCGACTGCTAGCGCTGCTGTGAAAACTGACCGTTTTTATGTGATTAAAGATGGCGCAGGAAATATATATAAACTACGTTTCGTAAGCTTCATCGCCGCAGACGGTGGTGAGCGTGGCAAACCGAAAATTGAATATGCGCTCGTAAAGAAAGGAGCTTAATCCATTCGTAAACTAAATGATCCGTTCGGGGGAGTGTTTTTCATTTGTCTGGGCGGGTTATTTTTTTAAATCTAAACCATGAACAGGAAGATATTAGCAATGCTCACGTTGACGTTGAGCTCAGTATATGTGGCCGAGGCAAACTATATTGCACAAAAATCTGAGGGAAACTCAAAAATTGAGCATTCGATGGCGCAGGAAATAAAAGTTGTGAAGGACCTGGACGCCAACACAAAACCATTTGTTTATTATAATCTCGTTAAAGGCGAAATTGTACCAGCAGAAAATGCGAAAACTGCAAAATGGGATATTGCTTTTAGTAAAACGACCATTGCGGTGAATGGCGGCACAAGTGGGCCGGGCCAAGGTGGTGCTACCGTTCTTGAACAACCTTTTGATAAGGTTTCTGAGGCTTCAAAAGGCGAATTTAAAACGGACGGCGAAGCTGGATTCGCCATCCCGGGAGGAAGTGGGAATTCCTGGTACAACTATGATATGCGCGTTCATGCGATAGTGCCAATTGCCGGGAGAACACTTCTGATCAGGACGGCTGAGGGAAAATTGGTGAAGATGCAAATTATAAGCTACTACAAGGGAGCTCCTGAAGATGTTCCAACTGAAGAATCAAGTTTTTTCACCTTCCGCTATTCGGTTGCTGATGCCGACGGAAAGTTTTGAAACGGCGAAGAGCCATATGCGATGATATCATATGGCTCTTCGTTTTTATATATGGATTCCCTATTTCGCCTCCAGCACTCTTTTAAGATTATCCAGACCTTCTTCGTAATCTTTTCCCACCGATTTCTTTAATCCCATGAGCGGAATCATAAGGTTCATCGGTATTGCCATTGTGCTGTTAAATCCCCATTTTACGAGCGTATGCGTGCTGTCCTGACTTTCAGTTACAAGAAATGCGTCGCTTTTAGATTCAAAAGGTTTGATAAACCGAACCTCGGTATCAATTCTTTCGCCTTCGATTATTCGTTTTATTTCCTGTTCTCCAACTCCCACCTCATCGTTTCCCTCCCAACGGTTCATTGACCCCACAGTGCCCGGTGTCCCGGAGTAAGTATTTTTCATATTCGGATCAAGTTTGGCCCATTTAGTCCATTGTGCCTGATTTTCCAATGATTTTAAAAAGTCGAAAACCTGTGTCTTGGGTTTGTTGATCACAATTTCCTTTTCCACAGACAGCTCCTTCGGAATTACGAGTGCCGCTATTAAAATAAGCGCCAACAGGCCAAAGATGAAATACAGTACTTTTTTCATAGGGGAAACGTTTTTGGGTGAATAGACGAATTTGTATTTAATTTCATCAATATCTTCGATGATTCCAACGTTCTGCATACCCACCTTTTCGAGTACGCGTACAGAGGCATGATTGTCGACATTTACATGGGCAATGACGCTGGATATTTTTAACTGTTTGATCGTAAATTGTATAAGCGTTTGGGCAATCTCCGTGGCAATACCTTGTCCCCAATACTCCTCCTGAACACGATATCCGATTTCAACATCCGGACCTTCCAGATCAAGCCTTGCCGCACCAACCAGCGATCGGTCATGTTTGTTTTCGACGAAATAGCGGCCATACCAGGTTTTGCCATTGTCATCCCTGACCATATCTGCGAGCATCAGATCGGACTCTGCACGGGTTAACGCGTGGCCTGTCACAAACCGCATTACATTTTCATTCGTACATAGTTTGTGGTATTTCTCACTGTCGTAAATCGTCATTTTTGTTAAAATGAACCGGTCAGAAGTGATTTTAAATGAATTCATTTGGTGAGTAGCAATGGTGTTCGAAGACATCCTCAAATTACTATGAAAATCGGAAAACCGCGTAATGTCTCAATTAGATCTCAAAATATTGATATAGCTATTATTTTGAGCCAGCTCGATCTCTCATTTCAGGAGCGTTGAAATTGTCATGACGGGTTATACTTTGCTTTCTGTATATCGAATATATATATTAATTTTCAGGTAGTTATACAGTATTGAGCGACGAATGGACTCACTCCTTTTTTTCTGTTAACAGTCATTAACAGGCAATAAAATTTGGTTTCATTATGGGAATTGTTATATTTGGATTGTCGCTACTCCGTAGTATTCGGTCTGCAGCAAATTAAGAGCAGCAATAAATTCATCATCAGACAAGTATTTTTTAACATACTGATAAAAAATCAGCGTCGTGGTAAAAAAAAGTTTTGTATGGTTTCTCATGCTATGCCTTCCAATGCTGGCATCCATTGTTTCCCGATCAGGAAGCATGGTTGTTGTGCAGGAGTGTGCTGAGCCGTGCGAACATCAGGAGACTTTCACGTCGGTTACAGACCTTATTCTTCATGAAATTTGTGAAGAGTCAGAAGGGGAGGCTTTACCCATTGTACGTGCTGATGAATTCGAGTGGCGTGAAAACCTTTCCGACCTTCTAAGGCATCGAGTTTCTTCTTACCGGTTCGTATTTTTTGAATGCGGAATTTCCAGCTACTTTCATTTTTCTCAAAAACAGGTAGTAATCATATGCACGGCAACGCTCAATCGCATGGCCAGCAAAATTTTAACCTTGCCTGATTACTATTGCTTTCTTCACCGGCTCTGCCCGTTTTGATTCTCCTGCCGGTTGGCGGCCACGGGTAAGTTCTTAAGCTTATTCGAATATCCTTTCTTTTCATAACTAATCATTACGACTCGTAAAAACTTGACGGAACACGTCCTATATACGTGTGATCGTCTGCGGAATTATATCATTTTAATTAACCCATTCAATCTATGAATACCTACTTCGGGCCGGTTTTTTCCCTGGCCATGGTCGCATTCTTGTCGGCCTGCTCAACTAAAAGTGAATCAATTTCGGACAGCAAGGACTCGGTACTCACGATTCCGGTGGCGTTGCTACAGCCGCAAAAAACCGAATTGCACAGGGAGTATGTGGGGGATATTCATGCCATGCGCAACGTAGAAATTTACGCAAGGGTGAAGGGATATCTTGAAGAAGTGTATGTGGATGAAGGGAAAGAAGTCAAAAAAGGACAAGTCCTGTTCAGGATAAATAACGAGGAATATTCCGTTGAATTGGCAAAGTCCAAGGCCTATCTTCAAAGTGCTATCGCCCAGGCTAAGGCAGCGGAGCTGGAAGTTAACCGGGTAAAAACGATGGTCGAGAAGAATATCATTTCTAAAACAGAGCTGGAAGTTGCCAAGGCGAACTACGCAGCAATGAAGGCGAAGATTGAAGAAGCCAATTCTGCGGTATCCAATGCCTCAATTCAATTGGCTCATACCCAGATCAAAGCGCCTTTCAGTGGCGTGATTAATCGTATTCCATATAAAATCGGGAGTTTAATCAACGAGGGAACGCTGCTTACTTCCATATCGGACAACAGCGATGTTTTCGTGTATTTCAATGTGTCGGAAAACGAATATCTGGAGTTTGTAAAATCGAGAAAACAATCTGGTCGCAAGGTAGATCTGGTAGAACTGGAATTGGCAGATGGTACTTATTTTCCTCAAAAAGGCAAGATAGAAACCATGGAAGGCGAGTTTGACGAGAGCACAGGTTCCATCGCCTTCAGAGCCAGATTCACGAATCCCAAAAAACTTTTGAAACACGGATCAACTGGTACAATCAGATTGACCAATACTGTTGAGAATGCGATCCTTATCCCGCAAAAGGCAGCTTTCGAAATTCAGGACAAGAACTTCGTATATGTTGTTCAGGCGGATAACAAAGTGAAAACCAGAAGTTTCGTTCCACAGTCCAGGACGTCGGATTACTATGTCGTTCGGTCGGGTCTTGTTGAAGGTGAGAAAATCGTATATGAAGGAATTCAGTCTTTAAAAGACGGCGTTTCCATAATTCCGAAGTTGATTTCGGTTGGAAAAACGAGCCTTGATTCAACGAAAATTGAATTGACCGCAAGGTAAGTACGAGTGTAGTTCCTCATTTTATTCTTTCATTATGTTTCAGACTTTCATTGAAAGGCCAGTGCTTTCTCTGGTCATTTCTATATTTATAACGTTGCTGGGTATATTGGCTTTCTTCGGATTGCCTGTCTCCCAATTTCCCGATATTGTCCCTCCCTCTGTTGTAGTAACAGCTACATATACAGGTGCTAACGCAGAAGTTTGCGCCGATGCGGTTGCCGTACCGCTTGAAAAAGCGATCAACGGTGTACCCGGAATGACATATATGTCAACCATTTCCGGAAACGACGGGGTAACGACTATTACCATATCATTTAATGTAGGAGTCGATCCTGATCTGGCTGCTGTAAACGTGCAAAACCGTGTTCAAACTGTAATTGACGAATTGCCGGAAGAGGTAATTAAAGCGGGTGTTACAACCGAAAAGGAAGTAAACAGTATGTTGATGTATCTGGATATTATGAGTTCGGATACGTCTGTTGCGGAGGATTTTGTTTACAATTTTGCTGATATCAATATCCTCAAGGAATTAAAAAGGATTGATGGAGTTGGTCGTGCCCAGATTATGGGTAGCAAGGATTATTCGATGCGGGTTTGGTTAAAACCTGACCGTATGAATGGATACGATGTGTCTGCTGACGATGTCGTGAAAGCCATTCGTGAATCGAATGTCGCGGCGGCTCCGGGGAAAACAGGTGTCAGTTCCGGGAAAAATGCGCAGGAACTACAATATGTATTGAAATATACAGGCAAGTTCTCAACGCCAGAGCAGTATGGAAACATCGTGCTCCGCGCAAACGCGGACGGCTCAATGCTTAAGCTGAAAGATGTTGCCGATATTGAATTTGGCTCGTTGGAATATGATATGACATCTTTGTCAAATGGTAAGCCCTCTGCATCGATTATGATAAAGCAGCGGCCTGGTTCAAACGCGCAGGATGTGATCGCCAACGTGAAGAAAAGAGTGGCTGAGTTAAAGGAAACCAGCTTCCCCGCTGGTATGGACTATTTTGTTTCCTATGATGTTTCCCGCTTTCTGGACGCATCTATCCATGAGGTAGTCAGAACGTTGATTGAGGCCTTTATACTGGTTATAATTATCGTCTATCTATTTCTTCAGGATTTCCGTTCTACATTGATCCCTGCCCTGGCTGTGCCAGTTGCGCTGGTTGGAACCTTCGCTTTTATGCAGCTTTTCGGGTTTTCGATAAACCTCCTGACTTTATTTGCGCTGGTTCTGGCCATTGGTATTGTGGTTGATAATGCCATTGTCGTCGTGGAGGCCGTGCACGCAAAAATGGCCGAGAAACACCTGGATGCCAAAGAGGCTACGATTGAGGCAATGAAGGAAATGAGCGGCGCGATTGTAGCGATTACTTTGGTAATGTCCGCGGTTTTTGTCCCTGTAGCATTTATGTCAGGGCCCGTAGGGATATTCTACCGACAGTTTTCGATCACGCTGGCCATATCAATCGTAATATCAGGTATCAATGCCTTGACTCTGACTCCGGCGTTGTGCGCACTTATGCTGAAAAACACGCACGGACAGCCGTCCAGGAATACGCCACTTGATCGTTTTTTCAGAGGTTTTAATAATGGATATGACGCGATCGCGGGTAAGTACAGAGTTCTATTGTCTAAAATTGCGAACAGAAGGGTCATTACTGTTGGGTTATTGATTTTCTTTTGCGTGTGTACCTGGGGTGTTAATTCGGTATTACCGACCGGTTTTATTCCAACTGAGGACCAAGGTGTTATCAACGTGAGCGTAACCACTCCGGTGGCTGCCACAGTGGAACGTACAGATAAAGTTCTGGACGAAATCCAGAAAGTTGCGAGAGGCATGGGACAGGTTGAATCCGTTTCCACATTGTCGGGATATAGCGTAATTACCGAATCTGCCGGGTCGTCCTACGGTATGGCGATGATCAACTTAAAGCCTTGGGACCAGCGAAGTGAATCTGTGGATGATATGATCCAGCTATTGCTGGAAAAGACCAAACACATTACCGATGCTGATATTCAATTCTTTTCTCCTCCAACAGTACCCGGCTTCGGTAATTCAAGCGGATTTGAGCTTCGGGTTCAGGATAAAACCGGGAGTGACGATCTTCAGAAAACGGCTAAAATAACAAACGAGTTTGTGGAGGAATTGGCCAAAGCGCCAGAGATAGGACAAGCATTCAGCAGTTTCGATGCAAGCTTTCCACAATATATGATCCATATGGATCCGGAAATTGCTGCCAAAAAGGGAGTGTCGGTGGACAACGCTATGAGTACTTTGCAAACACTCGTGGGAAGTTTATATGCCTCCAATTTTATCCGTTTCGGTCAAATGTATAAAGTAATGGTTCAGGCGCACCCTTCATTCCGGAAAAATCCGGAGGATATCCTGAAGTTATACGTTAAAAACAACCGCGGCGAGATGGTGCCTTTTTCAACTTTTATCAAAATGGAAAGGGTATATGGACCTGAATTGCTGACACGCTATAACATGTTCACGTCGGCGATGATTAACGGGGACGCAGCACCAGGATATAGTAGTGGGGACGCGATCAAGGCCGTGGAACGTGTTGCAAAGGAGAAGCTTCCCAAAGGATTTTCATACGACTGGTCCGGAATGACCCGCGAAGAAATTTTGTCCGGCGATCAGGCGGTCTTCATTTTTGCGGTTTGTCTTATATTCGTATATCTGTTACTGGCAGCTCAGTATGAAAGTTTCCTGCTCCCGCTGCCTGTAATCCTTTCGCTTCCCACTGGGATTTTCGGAGCTTTTCTTTTCCTAAAACTATTGGGATTGCAAAACAATATCTATGCGCAGGTGTCGCTCATTATGCTCATCGGTTTGCTGGGTAAAAACGCCATACTCATTGTTGAATATGCCATTATCCGGAATAAGGAGGGCAGGCCTGTTCTTGAAGCGGCATTGGAAGGAGCTACTGAACGTCTTCGTCCTATTCTGATGACTTCACTGGCATTCATTGCCGGTTTAATTCCATTATGCATTGCAAACGGCGCAGGTGCGATTGGCAACCGTTCAATCGGCACGGCGGCTGCCGGAGGTATGTTCATCGGGACAATTTTTGGAGTAATACTCATTCCCGGACTATATGTACTGTTCGCAGGATTTTCTGAGAAAAAGAAGAAGCAAGCGAGCAAGACTGAAATTCTGGTCGATCAGGAATAAGAAAAAATATAACATAGGTTGTCACCGGGATCGTATCCCGGTGGCGACATATCCCTTCGAGGTTAATGAAAACAAGAAATTATAAATTGGTTCTATTGATAGGAGCCCTAATTTTTACACAAAGCAGTTGTAATTTATTGAAACCGGTGGAAAGGACGCCATCCATATCAACGCCGGCGACTTTCGCTGATCAAAGTGATTCTGTAGGCGTAGGCAGCCAGTCGTGGAAAGTTTTTTTTACAGATAAAAAACTGACTGCATTAATTGATACCGCTTTGCAAAATAATCTGGATCTAAAAATGGCCATGCAACGTATTGAAATGGCCAAGACAAATATCATGTTAAGTAAAGGTGCGATGCTTCCGGTTGTGACTGGCGATGTATCCGGTGGTGGAAGAAAATTTGGAGATTATACAATGGACGGGGTTGGAAATTATGATACCAATTTCTCTGATAACCTTGATCCTGACCGCAAATTGCCTGCTCCCTTTATGCCGGATTACTATGTAGGCTTCCGAAGTGCATGGGAAGTGGATATATGGGGCAAGTTGAAGAGCAAGAAGAAGGCGGCATATGAAAGGTTTCTCGCCACTGAGAAAGCACGACTGGCCATTATGACGTCGCTTGTTGGCCAGGTTGCGAGTATGTATTATGATCTGGTATATCTGGATACCGAACTGGATATCATTCGAAAAAACATACGTTTACAGGAATCGGCAGTCACAACCATAACGATTCAGAAGGAGGGTGGGAGAGCGAATGAACTTGGCGTCCGTCAGTTCACAGCCCAGCTGCTGAATACCAGAGGATTGGAAGTTGAAATTTTGCAGCGAATCATTGAAACTGAAAATAGCCTGAATGCGCTCATAGGTCGTTTTCCACAGCATATTACGAGGAGTACCAGCATTGACCAAATATTACCCGGTGAATTGAATGCCGGGGTTCCAGCTCAAATGTTGAGACGGAGACCGGATATCCAGCAAGCGCAGTTGGAATTGGCGGCGAATTACTCGGATCAGCAAGCGGCGCAACTGGCATTTTTGCCTTCTTTAAATATAACGGCTCTCTTAGGATTTAACGCTTTCAGAGGAAGTCTGCTTTTCTCATCCGGCTCGCTGGCATATGGAGCGATGGGTGGGCTGACAGCTCCTTTGATCAACAGAAAGGCTTTAAAAGCAGATCAGAAGCGGGCTGAAGCTGCTAGCATGGAGGCGTTATTCGCATACAACAAAGCTGTTTTGACAGGCTTTCAGGAAGTAAGTACAAGTCTCAAACGGATCGGCAACAATCAGATAATCAGTGATTTTAAAAAGAATGAAGTAGAGGTTTTACAACAAGCCGTGGCCGCTTCGCAGGATCTGTTTTTGGGCGGTGCCGCTACCTATCTCGAGATCATTATGGCGCAAAAGAGCGTGCTTGAGGCGGAGCTGGCATTGGCTAATATTCAAAAGCAGCAGTTTTTGGCCACTATTGACCTTTACCACTCTTTAGGTGGAGGTTGGGAATAATCGTTGAGGTTGTTGCTGACAAATTGCAACCGATAAGTAACTCATTGTAAATATTTTGGTGCGTTAATTCTGGTCAAAATATTTTATATTAAATTGTCCTATCGTTGCACTACTCCCTAACAATCGTGAGAAAATTTGTTCCAATATTTCTGACAATACTTATTTTCACCCTCGAAGGATGCTCGGATAAAAGCGATGAAGTAAAAAACGATGATGCATATTTCGTTGGTGAATGGACAGCCAATTCGGGGCGCATTCTGGTTGCTACAGGTAGTCAGCTTCCCTCTGTTGGCGGAGAGATGGTATATTCCTTCAAAAAGGGAGGCAAGTTGAATTTGACCTCGCCCTGGTTACAACCGTCAAGCAATGGAGAAGTCAGCGGAGGTATAGAGGGAGCGATAGTATTGAACAGACCTGAGAGTTTGTGGTCGTACGTAGCCAGTAATAAGCAACTACTGTTGTTTATACCTCAAAAAATGGTTTATGATATCATTCAGGTTGACAAAAACAATTTCACCGCTATAGATTCTGAAACTAGTTATCAGCTCAAATTCACCAGAAAATAGATTTTTTAATTGATATAAAAGCAAAAGAGCTAACCGGTCAGGATTAGCTCTTTTGCTTTGATTCTTTTTCAAAAGGTGACTTTCTTACGGAGTCTTCTTCTTCGTTCCAGCCAAGCTTGGCTCTTTCGAAATCTGAATCAGATCGACCAGGATACGACCCGTTTCGGTAAGATATATATCCTTTTTCTTCTTGGCTTCTTTTGGAGCTTCGGCGGATTTGCCATCCAGAACATCGTCCTCTTCTTCGTCGTCCGAGTCTTCGCCCAGTTGCTTCATTGCCAAACGTTTCTTCTCGGCTTCGTCACGTTCCACTTTGCGTTTGCTTTCCTGAAGAGAAACAATTTTGTTTTCCCTAGCCTTCTTGAAATCATCCAGCGCCTTTGATAGCGCTTTCAGATCTGCATCATTATTTAAACGTTGCTTATGTTTGTCCTGAACCTGAGTCAATAGTTTTTCATTGATCATGTTCGTCGACTCATATCGCGACGCAGGAATTTGATCCCACGGCATTGCACTAGGTTGAGATGACTCTCCATACTCATCTTGTTTGAAGGCCGTCGGAAGATCCAGGTCAGGAGAAACACCTTTCATTTGCGTGCTGCTCCCGTTGATACGATAGAATTTCGCAACGGTCAGTTTCACCTCCCCAAGGTTGTCGGTTTCTTTTGGAACCCACTGATTCAGGCTGATCAGCGTCTGTACTGTACCTTTCCCGTACGTTTGTTCTCCTACAATAAGCCCTCTTTTATAATCCTGAATAGCAGCGGCGAAGATTTCTGATGCAGACGCACTGAAACGGTTCACCATGACAGCCATTGGGCCATTATAAGCGACATTCGCATCGTTATCCGATTGTACCTCAATCTCTCCCTGACTTTCTTTCACTTGAACCACCGGACCACGATTGATAAACAAACCTGTCAGCGAAACAGCTTCTGTCAAAGATCCCCCGCCATTGTTTCTCAGGTCTATCACAATACCGTCCACGTTTTTCGCCTGCAACTCTGTAATCAGCTTTTGCACGTCACGCGTGGTACTTGAAAACTCCTTTTCTTTTTGTTGCGCCCCTTCAAAGTCACGATAGAAAAGAGGGATATCAATTACGCCTATATTGTAATTCTTGGTGCCGGAACTGATCGAAACAACTTCACTTTTTGCTCTTTGTTCTTCCAGCTTAATTTTCTCACGAACCAGACGATATTCTTTTGGAGGAGTTCCCGCAAGCGCATCTGCCGATTGAATCTGGAGTCGGACAACGGTTCCTTTTGGACCTTTGATCAACTTCACCGCATCATCTACAAACCAGCCTACGATATCGACCATATTACCTTCATCGCCCTGAGCAACCGCCAGAATCTTATCTTCTTTCTTCAGTTGTTTTCCTTTGAATGCAGGGCCTCCCGGTATTACTTCAACAATTTTAATGTAATTGTCTTCTTCACGAAGTAACGCACCGATACCTTCCAACGACTGGCTCATTTCCTGTTTGAAACGATCAGCGGACGTCGGTGCCATATAGTTCGTATGCGGATCAAGCGACTCGGCATATGCATTCATAAACATCTGGAACACCTGCTCTGTTCTGATTCTGCTCAAAGCGCGATCGCGGTTTTTGTATCTATCTCTCAAAGTTGTGATCACCGCAGTGTCAGCTTTTCCGGAAAGTTTGAGATCCAATGCTTCACTCTTCAGATATTTCCTCCAGGTGTCGTTCAGCTCATCTACGCTCTTTGCCCAGGGTGCTTTATCGCGATCCGTGTTGATCGACTCGTCTTTGGAGAAATCGAATGGAGCTTTTTCAGAAAGAAGTGCCTGAATATATTCGCTTCTTTCCTTATACCTTTTCCGAAATACATTGTACATCGCGAAAGGAGGATCAAGCTCCCGTTTCAAAAGAAAATCATCAAACGAATTACGATACTTTTCGAAATCGGCGAGATCCGAAGCCAGATAATACAAATGGCTGTGGTCTATACCGTCAATAAAGCGGTCGAATATGGCTGATGAAAGCGAATCGTTCAGCGGTATTTTCCGGTAGTGATAATTAGAAAGAATACGCGTGGTAAGTTCTTCTGCCTTATACTGAGCCACCGTCGGCTTGATATCTTCATCGAGAGACGTGCTGGGATCAGACGGCATCAATACCCTGTTTTCCTGAATAGGACCACGTTGCCAGCCTAGCAGCACAACCGGAATGAGTGTAATCAAATACTTTTTCATCTGAATATATTTAATTTAAAGGCAGCTGGGCGTAGTAATAGAATGAGAGGTACTTACCAAACTGATGACGAATATTAATCACAACTTGAGAATCTTTTAAGCGGCAATGCAATGTCAACAAATTAAAAGGTACAATTGATTCAGTACCTTTCGATAACTTCTCGGATATCAGCGATTTTAAGATTATTTAACAATTTCCAGTAACTCAACATCGAAGACCAAAGCTGAATATGCAGGAATCTGAGGTCCTGCAGCTCGCTCTCCGTAGGCCAGATCGTAAGGGATAAACAATCTGAATTTCGATCCTACCGGCATTAACTGAAGAGCTTCTGTCCAGCCTTTAATTACCCCATTCACAGGAAATTCGACAGGTTCACCTCTTTGAACCGAACTATCAAAAACCGTACCATCGATCAAAGTTCCGTGGTAATGGGTTTTCACTTTGTCGGTCGCAGTCGGCATCGGGCCGGTGCCCATTTTGAGTACTTTATACTCTAATCCACTCGCAGTGGTTATCACACTATCTTTTTTCTTGTTTTCTTCCAAAAACTTTTCACCCTGAATTCTCACAGCAGACCCTTTTTCTTCCTGAATTTTTCTGAAATACTCAGATATGAATTTGTTGGCTTCTTCCGCGCCAAAAGCGGCCGGTTTGCCGTTCAGAACCTGGCTTACCGTTTTAGTAAGTATATCAGTGTTCAATCCTTCGATGCCTTGAGAAGTAAGAGAATTTGAAAAACTTACGCCGATTGCTGCAGACAGTGAATCGCCTTGGGTTTTTAATATGATTGGAGCTGGAGCCGCTTTAGGAGCCGCTGTGGCTGTTTTTTTTACTGCACTTGAAGTCGAAGGAGTCTTTTTTGCGGTTTGTGCGAAACTTTGAGAAGCTGCCAGAGAAACGATTGTCAGGGCAGTAAAAGCTAATTTTTTGGATTTGAACATTCTTATTTGAAATAAGCGGTAAATATGTTTGATATTGTGGTTTTAATAAACGAATTCAATTACAGCAAAAACATAATTACTACCTAAAAAAGTTTTTAAAACCTTTTTCAGGGCATTACCGCAAGTCAGTTCGGTATGAAAAAATGGCATAAACGGTAAACTGGGAAAAGTCTTATTTTTAAATCCCAGTTTTTCTTTAAATGCTATTTATTTTAAAAAATAATACCCTACCTTTGCGGCTGATTTCAAAATCTTACTACTATACTCTAAATTAGTCAATTATACTATGGTATCTGTTAGACCGGACGAAGTTTCGGCCATCCTGCGCGAACAACTTGCAGGCGCTAAATCTGAGGCAGAACTCGAAGAAGTAGGAACAGTCCTTCAGATCGGTGATGGTGTAGCCCGTATTTACGGACTTTCTCAAGTTCAGGCAGGAGAGTTGCTTGTATTTGAAAATGGCCTTAAAGCGCTAGCCTTAAACCTTGAAGAGGACAATGTGGGCGCCGTTTTGCTTGGTGATTCAAGCGGAATCAAAGAGGGAGCGACAGTAAAGCGATCGAAAGAGATCGCGTCTGTAAAAGTTGGAGAGGGAATTATTGGCCGTGTTGTCAATACCCTGGCTGAACCAGTCGACGGTAACGGCCCCATTCAAGGAGAGCTTTTTGAGATGCCTCTGGAACGTAAAGCACCCGGTGTAATCTATCGTCAGCCTGTAACTGAGCCTCTTCAAACGGGTATCAAGGCGATCGATGCGATGATTCCAATCGGACGCGGACAACGTGAGTTGATCATTGGTGACCGCCAGACAGGTAAAACTGCTGTGGCTATCGATACCATTATCAGCCAGAAGGAGTATTATGATAAAGGCGAACCTGTTTTCTGTATCTACGTAGCTTGCGGTCAGAAAGCCTCAACTATTAAAGGTATCGAAGGTACACTTCGTCGCTATGGAGCAATGGACTACACGGTAATCGTGGCAGCCGGTGCTTCTGATCCTTCACCAATGCAATTCTATGCGCCGTTCACAGGTGCAGCGATCGGAGAATATTTCCGCGATACTGGCCGTCCTGCTTTGGTTATCTACGATGACCTTTCAAAGCAAGCCGTTGCTTATCGTGAAGTATCACTTCTTCTTCGCCGTCCTCCGGGTCGTGAAGCATATCCAGGTGACGTTTTCTATCTGCATAGCCGTCTTTTGGAGCGTGCAGCGAAAATCATTGCTGATGATGGTATCGCAAAAACAATGAATGACCTTCCGCCATCATTGAAAGATAAAGTAAAAGGAGGCGGTTCTTTGACTGCACTTCCAATCATTGAAACTCAGGCAGGTGACGTTTCAGCTTATATCCCAACCAACGTAATTTCAATTACTGACGGGCAGATATTCCTTGAATCCAACTTGTTTAACTCTGGTATTCGTCCTGCTATCAACGTGGGTATCTCAGTATCCCGTGTGGGAGGTAATGCTCAGATCAAATCCATGAAGAAAGTTTCTGGTACACTTAAACTTGATCAGGCTCAATTCCGTGAACTGGAAGCATTTGCTAAGTTCGGTTCGGATTTGGATGCTGCTACCAAGCTGGCGATTGACCGCGGTCGTCGCAACCAGGAAGTTTTGAAGCAACCACAGTATGCGCCGGTTGCCGTTGAGCAACAAGTTGCAATTGTATATGCTTCTACAAAAGGTCTTTTGGATAAAGTGGACCTGACTCGCGTGAAGGAATTCGAAAAGGATTTCTTGAACGTTCTGAGCACTCAATATAGCGATGCTTTGGCAGGACTACGTGCTGGGAAACTTGACAGCAGCGTAACAGACGTTGTTGAAAGAGTAGCGAGAGAAGTTGCAGCTAAATACTAAGGATATTTAATAGTGTTATACGTTATCTGCAAGGTTCAAGCCTTGAATTTGTGGGTAACGTATAACTTTTAACTTACCAAAAATGGCAAGCTTAAAAGAAGTACGTGGCCGTATCGTATCGGTTAACTCGACACAGCAGATTACCAAAGCCATGAAAATGGTGGCGGCGGCGAAGTTGCGCAGAGCTCAGGATAACATCATGCAGATGCGTCCTTATGCTCAGAAGCTAAACGAAATGCTGGCGACTGTGTCGGCGGGTTCTGAAAATTCTTCAGATAGTCCGTTGAAGGCGGTAAGAGCTATTGAGAAAGTTTTAGTTGTTGTAGTTACTTCGGACCGTGGATTGTGTGGTGCTTTCAACACAAATGTGATTAAGGCGACTTTGCAATTGATCCAGACCAAATATGCACAGCAAGCGGCAAAAGGCAATGTTGAAATATTTGCGATTGGCAAGAAGGGTGCAGAAATGTTCACTCGTCGCGGATTCAAAGTGAATACTGCATATACTGATACATTCACAAGATTGAGTTTTGTAACAGTGAAAAGTGCGGCAGAAGAGATCATGAAACAGTTCTCGGAGGGACGCTACGATGCGGTGGATCTTGTTTTTAACGAGTTTAAAAACGTGGCCACCCAGATCATGCATACCGATCAGTATCTGCCGATTGCTTCTGAAGATTTTTCTAAGAAAGGAAAGAAAACAGAAGTCAATTACATTTTCGAACCAACTGAAGAAGAAATTCTTAAAGAGTTGATTCCGAAATCTCTGAAAATTCAGCTTTATCGGGCTGTGCTTGAATCTAACGCTTCCGAACAAGGAGCAAGGATGACCGCAATGGATAAAGCAACTGAAAATGCTCAGGAGCTTTTGAAAGCGTTGAAGTTGGTTTACAACAGAACCCGTCAGGCAGCTATTACTACCGAAATCCTCGAGATTGTTGGTGGAGCCGAAGCTTTGAAAAACTAAGATATACCAAACCCATTGCGAAAAGCTGTCTCGAAAGGACAGCTTTTTTTATATGGGTCCAAGAAAGAACCATTATCCTGACTGAATCGGCACCCCATTCCCATTCCTCGATGTATAGGTGTATTTGGTTCTCCAAAAAGATTTGCTTGAAATACATCCCATTGAAATTTCAGATAACGTCGGCAGAGGTTATTTGAAGAAGATTTTCTGCACTAGCAATGATGCAGTTAAATTAATTAGGGAGACCGAAAATGTTCTCCATTTAATTTCAAGACAAAATTTTAAAGGCTAATTGACTTTTAATGAGATAAGGTGTTGATATTTAGTAGTTTATGTATATCTTAGCGAAAGTTTACGTAGTAGTAGTTTATTGATTAATTATTTGCGTACAATAATAAGGTGGATTTTTGTCATAGAAATATATCTATATTGCGAAAGTTTATTAAAATGATTATTTGTTAACCACCACTTAATTCGATTTTTGTCAAACTCTACAAGTCTTTAACCTTCCATCGCAGGATAACACGCACTAACGGTCCCTGTTTCATACTGCATCCTGTTTTATACCCCCGAGAAGTGAATATGAGATACTGTACGAGTTTTTTTTAGATGAGCCTCATCCGTTAGAAGGGAGTTGATCGGATATTTAAAGCGGAAAATCGATTTGCCATGAAAACTGATTTTGAATTTAGGTTCTGAATCAAAAAGTACTGTGTTAAAAAAGAAAGGTGACCGTAATTGGCCACCTTTCTCTTTTTTGTCTGTATCCTCCTTAACGTGCGCTCACAGCTTGTTTACGTGTTGAAATTTTTTGAAGCACATACTGGCCAACTTTCTCGCCCAAATGGGTGCCTTCTTCCACTCCGTCACGATAGTGGATTCCGCCATATACACGGCTAATCGACGCATCCCAGTATGCATCTTTGAAAGACTTGAAGGATTTTACTCCGTGACCGTATTTTTTCTCAGTCGTATCGGTAAAAGCAACATTGTCTCCTATCAATTTGGAAAGGACGACTCCGCAGGCGGCTGAAATGGTACTATGACCACTCACATATTCAGGGAATGCCGGGGTTTCCAGAAACGGCCTCCAGGAAGGGTCCCAACCATTGTTAATGACAGTTTCCGGACGGATTCGTACGGAACGGTATTTCTCTTCCCAACAAGAAACAAAACCGTCGTAAAGAGCAAGCGCGCTCAACGTATATGCCTCCGTCGTATGCATGAGATCCAGCTTTTTGTCTTTTGAAACAATACTGACGATCGCCAGCCAGTGTCCTGGAGGTGTCATTTTTTTATTGGCAAACATAGCATGACCTACCACGTTGGTCACAAATGGGTTGTCGTCCCAAAAATATGCCGTTGCTTCCTGTTCCTTGGAGAGATTCTTCCCGATGTTATACACCTCCATAGTCAACTTCATGAACGGGCTGTCTTTGCTCAGGTCATATTTGGCTGGTGGCGGACAGCGGAATTGAGTAACAGAATCCAGAACAAACGTACGCACGGTATTCCATTTGGGTTCGCAGGCATCGGCGTAGGCAGGGGGAGTAGGTACCCAGGTGCCGGGTTCGTTGGTGACTGTGTAACGATATCCTCTGATTTCTTTATAATTATCCTTCCCGGCATATTTCATAATATGCTTCGCAACGGAATCGCCATAAGCGATGGAACGGTCATATACTTCGTCCGGGATCCCCATTTCCCTGTATTTCTTAAAAAGGCCCGGCTCGTATTTATCCCACATGTCGCCTGAAAACGTAAGGGTTCTCGCAACAACAGTAAACGCTTTTATACTCGCAAGCGGAAAGCAATAAGCTACTCCCGGTGTTGGCTGTGGCGGTTTTTGGAATTTCACGAGTTGTCCTCCCAGTGACTGGTATTCCGGTGAACCAGGAGCCAACGCCTCGTAAGCGGCCAGGAACGAATATGCGTAAATCCTGCTGGCAACGGGCGGTTTGAATATATCATGAATGATGACATCCGTAAGCTGCGTACTGGTTTGGTGAAAAAGCTCCGGATCGGAAGCTTTCATATTATATTCTTCAGGAGTTGCCGATTTCTTACAACTTATTATAAATGCAGATGCAACGATTACTAAAAGCGAAAATCTCATGAAACTTAAACGGATTGAGAATAGGATAATATACCGTGAAGATATAAAAAAGAAATGGTCGGTTAGCAAAAATAGCGGGTGACAATGGTCACATCCGAAATCTCAAGATTTACGCTTTATGCTGGACTATTCCTTTATTTTCTGTTACAGGTCATAGGTATAACGCCAGAAAACGTGGGGAAATGTACTTTTTGACAACAAATATGTATGTTTTGGCAACTTTAACAACGTTTTAATCAGGTTATTTGCAACACTGAATCAAGATAAAACTACTTGTCCTTTGGATAGTACCATTTGTCTTAGAGTCTATTCCTAAACCCGTTATATTTTTTTTAAATTAACTCTTAATGTTCAAAAGTTTAATTAAAGAAAATGCTGCTATGCCGGGCGCTCTCACAGCGCCCGGAAATTTTTTTAATCTTTCCCGCATCCCGCTACCGATATCAAAAGCGTGGGTCCGCCGACAGAATCCACTCGCTGAATCCGTGCTCGGGTGACACATGACGCCTTAGCACCAGGTATCCCATTTACCGCCGGATATCTGTACCTGGTTGGCTAAGACATCTCTGATTACCATATTTTCTTATCAAGAACATATTCCAGCTAAGCTGGAGCTTAGTGTGTAATCGACACAATTATTTTACTTTTCTAATATTTTTTATTTTTAATTAAAGAATATGGTCAAATCTTTAAAAAAAGGCATTTTTTAATCCTATTTAACCAAGTATAAATGAGGTATTACGTCTTATGGAAAGAGCTACCAGGTCATGTGACCGGAGGTAATTATACGTTTTAGCTCCATCCAAAGCCTTGTATCCAGTTTTATTATCCACCTAAAATTCAGTTCATGTAGATTACCCCTTCGAGAAGTAAAATCACAAATCCGATCCGGCGTTAGAAACGCCCGATCTCACAAAAATGGTTGCTCTACGGTCCGTTTTCGAACGGTTTTTTAGTCTTAGAACCATATTTCTATCTATTAATTTATTATCAACTTATGAACAATTTTATTTTTAAGAGTCGTGGCAATTTGTCGCGCTGCCTGTTCACCCTTTTACTGCTTGTCGCTTCTATGGCAGCGGTAATGGCTCAGGACGCGATAAAAGGTCATGTTAAGGACCAGCAGGGTGCTGGATTACCGGGCGTAAGTGTCGTTTTAAAAGGAACGACTTCCGGTACTGTTACCGACATTGATGGAGCTTACACGCTCAATGCACCGGCCAACGGAACACTCATATTCTCGTTCATTGGGTATGTTACCCAGGAACTTGCTATCTCCAACAAGACTACAATTGATATCGTTTTGGCTTCAGACGTGAAAGCGCTGAGCGAAGTGGTTGTTGTTGGTTATGGTACTGCAAAGAAGGCTACATTAACAGGAGCAGTAACGGCTGTAAAAGGAACAGAACTTGAAAAAGCGCCTGCTGCTAACCTTTCCAATACGCTTGGTGGTCGTCTTCCGGGTATCTCTACTGTTCAGGCAAGTGGTGAACCAGGTTATGACGGCTCAGCAATCCGTATCCGTGGTACTAACTCTTTGGGTAACAGCAATGCGCTAATCGTTGTGGATGGTGTTCCTAACCGTTCGGGTGGTTTGGATCGTATCAATCCTGCTGATATCGAAAGTATTTCTGTATTGAAAGATGCGGCTGCGGCCATTTACGGATCACGTGCTGGTAACGGGGTAATTTTGATCACTACCAAAAGAGGTAAATCAGGCAAACCAAAATTGTCTTATGACTTCAATATAGGTATGGGCCGCCCAACGTTCGTGCCAAAAATGTCTAATTCATCTGAGTATGCAACGATTCGTAACGAATTGCAGATTTATGACAATTTGAACGTTGGCGAGTGGGGTGCTGCTAATCAGGCATTCAACAGTGCTGGTGTATATACTAAAAATGACGGAGGCGTTATCAATGCGATCTACACGCCAGACGACATGAAGAAGTTTGCTGACGGATCAGATCCATTGCTTCACCCAAATACTGACTGGTATGGAGCCGTAATTCGTAACTGGTCTCCACAGCAGCGTCATAATGTTCAGCTGACAGGTGGCAGCGAAAATATTAAATATTTGGCTTCGCTTGGATACCTTAATCAGGATGGTAACTACGTAAACTCGGCAACAGGTTACAAGCAATATAACATGCGCGTAAATCTGGATACGAAAATCAACAAATATGTAAGCGCTAATTTGGGCGTTTCGATGCGTGAAGAATTCCGTCACTTCCCGAATGGTGGTGGAGCGGGAGATATCTTCCGTATGTTGATGCGTGGAAAACCAACTGAAATCGCTATCTGGCCAGACGGTCGTCCTGGTCCGGATATTGAAAATGGTCAAAATCCTGCCGTTATTACAACCAACCAAACTGGTTACAACAATGACAAGAGAGACTACGTGCAGACTAACGGTACTATTGAGATACTTATTCCTGGTGTAACAGGACTCAAAGTAACTGGTACTGCTGCGATCGATAAAATGATGCGTCGTCAGAAATCATGGGCGAAACCTTGGACTTTGTATTTCTGGGACAAGAAAACTTACGAAGCAGATGGAGTATCTCCCTACTTGACCGGAACTGTTAGATCTACCTTCAGTGATCCTCGTCTTACAGAAAGTGCTTCTCAGGAGCTATCAGTTTTGCTTACAGGACAGGTGTCATATGAAAAAACCGTCGGAGGCCACAGTTTCAACGTAATGGGTGGTGTTCAGAGAGAAAATGTGGATGCTGACGGATTTTATGCATATCGTCGTTACTTCATTTCTCCTGTGGTTGATCAACTTTTTGCAGGTGGTAACGCTGAGCAGAATATTGACAACTTCGATCTTTACAGAAGAGCTCGTTTGAGCTACTATGGTCGTGCGGGATACAACTTTAAAGAAAAATATCTTGCTGAATTCCTTTGGCGTGTGGATGGTTCCTATGTATTCCCTAAACAAGGGCGTTTCGGATTCTTCCCTGGGGTATCTGCCGGATGGCGTATATCAGAGGAGGATTTCTGGAAAAACAACGTGCATTTCATGAACAATGTTAAGATTCGTGGATCGTGGGGTCAAATGGGTGCTGAGCCTTATTTCCTTGGAACTGAGAACTTGGCGGAATACCAATACTTGTCTACCATGGGCTTTGGCAGCTACGTAATCAATGATCAGGTTGCAAAAACTTTGTCAGAAACTCGTGTTGCTAACCAAAGCTTTACTTGGGAGGTTGCCAATAACAGCAATTTTGGTATTGAAGGTACATTCCTTAACGACAAACTTTCTTTCGAGTTTGACTACTTTGTGAACAACCGTTCGAACATCCTGATTCCTAAGACGGGTACTACGCCTTCTTCGGCTGGTATGGACGGAAAACTTCCACCTCAAAACTTGGGTAAACTACAGAACAAGGGATGGGAATTTAAAGTTAGCTACGACAACAACATAGGCGATTTCACTTACTCTGTAAGCGTGAACGGTGGATATGCGAAAAACAAAATCAAATACTGGGATGAAGTTCCTGGTGCGCCATCTTACCAAAGAACAACTGGCAAACCATATGGAGCATATCTTTTGTATGAATATGACGGTGTTTTCAAAAACCAGGCGGAAATCGATGCTAATACACTGGACTACTCAGGAATTACCGGAACACTTCGTCCGGGTGATATGAAGTTCAAGGACATTGGCGGTGGAGCAAACGAACAACCAGATGGAAAAATCAATGGTGATGACCGTATCAGAAGTGATAAAGTTCAAAGACCATGGTTTACAGGAGGTGCTTCGATCAATCTGGGTTACAAGTCGTTTGATTTGTCCGTATTGTTCCAAGGTGCTTTGGGTGGTTTGCAATTAGTAGGTTTAACAGAATCGGGTGATATTGGTAACTACCTCAAATATGACTACGATCACCGTTGGACTATCGAGAACGAATCAAGCGTGTATCCTCGTCTGACGAACCGTAACAATGCCTACTATACTAACACTGGAACAGCAGGATTCAACAGCTACTTCCTGAAAAACAACGATTACCTACGCCTTAAGAACATCGAGCTAGGATATAACCTGCCTGCTGAGTTTGGATCGAAAGTTGGATTCGGAAGCTTCCGTGTGTATGTAAATGCATTGAACCTTGCAACTTTCAGCAAAATCAAAGTTTGGGATCCGGAATCCACCAGCACAAGCGGTCAGTACTACCCGCAATCGAAGATTATTAACGCGGGTGTTCGTGTGTCATTTTAACTAAGAAGAAATTATGAAATTCAATATAAAGAATCTAGTTGTTTTAGCGATGTTGGCAGGAGCCATTTCTTCCTGCGATACAGACTTTCTCGACGTAACTCCGCCAAGCGAAATCCCGGCAGATGCAGTATGGGGCGATGGCCCGCTATCTGAAGCGTTTGTCACTGGTATATATGCGGGTTTACAGCAAGGAGGTTTCAGCGAGCAAATGCTGGCATCTCTTACTGATGAGGCCGTATTTACTCACACAGGCCGGAACATCAATACTGTAAATGAAGGGAGTTTGAGTCCATCAAACCTTGGTTGGGTAGATGATACTTATGGCTGGAGTCCGATGTACACCAGAATCAGGGCTACTAACCTGGCTTTGACAAACCTGCCGACGGCAACTTTCACAGACGAAACCCTGAAGTCACGTCTGAGAGGAGAAGCTTACTTTTTGAGAGCATATTACTACCAGCAGTTGGTGAGATATTATGGTGGAGTACCTATTATCAAAAAAGTATATGCTTTGAACGAGGACTACTCGGTACCACGTAATACTTACGAGGAGTGCGTTAACCAGATCGTTAGTGACTGCGACAGTGCTGCCCTCTTGCTTGATGGCAAAGCTGAAACAAAAGGACGTGCCAGCAAACTGGCTGCTCTTGCACTAAAATCCAGAGTTTTGCTTTACGCAGCGAGTGACTTACACGACGTACCAACTGCAAAAGCTAAGTCTGCATTGCTTGCAGCATATGGTCACCCTGAATTTCTTGGGTACTTATCTGGAGACAGGAAGGCACGTTGGGAAGCAGCGCGTGTTGCAGCCAAAGCGGTGATAGATCAAAGTAACGGTGGTTACAAATTGAATCTGACTGCTCAGGCGACTCCTGCCGAAGGAACAGCTAACTACATTGCAATGTCAATGGGTGGTGCAAGTACGGATAAGTCCATCGATGCAGGAGGTGCGAGCGAGATTATCTTTGGTCGTTATTTTACTGCAAGTTTGAGCGAAGGCGCTCGTCAGACAGGTCTGAACAACGGTCCGAACGGATACCACAACTGGGCTGGAAATACACCGATCGGTTTGCTGGTTGATGATTATGAAATGATGGATGGTACTTCTTTCAGTTGGACTAACCCTGTTCACAAGGCAAGTCCATATGTAAATCGTGACCCGCGTTTCTATGCAACAGTTATGTATGATGGTGCTCCTTGGAAACCACGTCCTTCTGATGCAAAAGATCCCGCTAATCAAATACAGACTGGTGCTTACGATTTGCTTGATGGAGATGGGAAATTATTTAACCGTAAAGGTTTGGATACCCGCTCAAGCTCAATCGAAGACTGGAACGGTAGCCGTACCGGTTATTACATGCGTAAGTTCATCGATCCAAATCCTACGCTTTATGATAACACAGACCGTCAGAATATCCCATGGCCATTCTTCCGTGTCACTGAGGCAGTCTTTAATTTCATCGAAGCAAGTATCGAGGTTGGAAACGAAGCGGATGCGTTGCTTTGGTTAAACAAAATTCGCTTCCGTGCAGGTATGCCAGCTATTAAAGCAAGTGGAACCGCATTGAGAGATGCATATCGTCACGAAAAGAGAATTGAAATGGCATATGAAGAGCAACGTTACAGTGATGCAAGACGTTGGATGATCGCTAAAGAGACGCTTGGACGCTCTCTACAGTACATCAACGTATTGGGTAAGTTCAAGCCCGGCAAAACCATGTCTGAACCGTATCACTACGATCCAACTGTTTACGACTACACTTATACGCCTGTAGTTGAAACATCTCACGAAAACCGGACTTGGATCGACAAAATGTACTTCCGTCCATTTAGTCGTGACGAAGTTAACCGTAACGAGATGCTTAAAACAGCTCAAAATCCTGGATACGAAAACTAGTATCTGACTAAGTATTTTTATTAAAGGTGCCCGGCTATGGGCACCTTTTTTTTGTTTCTCAGTAGGAAGTTCTGCGTTTTAATACGGCTATTAAAACGCTATTAAAGCCAATTGTAACCGTTTTTGGATATTTGTGTACACATAGTTACAACCGTTAGCCTGACTATTAAATGCATGTTAAAGTTTATGTAACTGGAAGTTGCACTATATATATAAAAAACTTACTTATTGTTATTTTTTTATAAATAGTTGATCTTTGAAAAGAATATGAATTTTTAATAAATAAATTATAGTTTTTTGCCATTTCAATAAAGTAGAAAGGTCATCTTTGTACTTAATAGGTTTTAATCAATAAGATTAAAATTTTAAATGTGTTATAATTACACTTTAGAGAAAATTCCATTACTCATCCCTAACTTACGTAGCCCACTTATGACAAAAAAGATCTGCTAAACTTCCCAACTCACCCGTGCAGAGCCTTTTGAAAAAGCCTGCTGCACATTTGTGCGTCTTCTGTCCGTTGCAGAACGGTTGTTTCGTACAAGAATGCTAACAAAATTTAATCTCTAAATTTATTCTATGACAATTTTTACTCGATTGGCTAATCGCGTCCAAACGCGAATAGTTTTCAGTCTTGTCCTTTCCATGCTCCTGACGGCGAGCGCTTTTGCGCAGACGACCATTCACGGAGTTGTGAAGGATGAGCAAGGCGCTGGCCTCCCAGGTGTGAGCGTAGTTGTAAAGGGTACTACGGCCGGAACCGTTAGTGATATGGATGGAAAATACACTGTGAGTGTACCTTCATCAAATAGCTTCCTTGTTTTTTCTTTCATTGGTTATCTTACCTATGAGGTGCAAGTTGGCAGCAAATCCACTGTAGATGCAGTACTGAAAGTAGATACTAAAGCACTTGAAGAAGTGGTTGTGGTAGGTTACGGTACTGCTAAAAAAGCTACTCTGACAGGATCAGTTACAGCTGTAAAAGGTGCAGAGCTTCAAAAAGCACCGGCTGCTAACCTTTCTAACACGTTGGGCGGTCGTTTACCGGGTGTGTCTGCTGTGCAGTCAAGTGGAGAGCCAGGGTATGATGGTTCTGCTATCCGTATTCGTGGTACCAACTCTCTTGGTAACAGTAGTGCCTTGATCGTTGTGGATGGTGTGCCTAACCGCTCCGGAGGTTTGGATCGTATAAATCCGGCCGATATTGAAAGTATATCAGTTCTTAAAGATGCTGCAGCGGCAATTTACGGATCACGTGCTGGTAACGGGGTTATTCTGATCACGACGAAACGAGGAAAAACAGGCAAACCACAGATTTCATATGATATGAACCTGGGTATGTCTCAACCTACCAGAACTCCGAAAATGTCGAACGCTTCTGAGTACGCCACGATCCGTAACGAGTTGCAAATTTATGACAACCTGCCTGTTGGCGAATGGGACCCGGCACTCACTGCATTTAATACCACGGGATCATACAAACGTCAGGATAATGGCAACACAATCAATGCGGTATACAATCCGGATGATATGAAGAAATTTGGTGATGGATCGGATCCTTTAATTCATCCTAATACGGACTGGTATGGTTCGGTGCTTAGAAAGTGGGCACCTCAGCAACGCCATAATCTTCAGTTGACGGGTGGAAGTGAAAATATCAGATACCTGGCTTCTATCGGCCATATCAATCAGGACGGGATTTATGTCAATTCTGCAACTGGTTACAAGCAATATGATATGCGTATCAACCTTGATACAAAGATCAACAAATATGTGTCCGCCAATCTGGGGGTAACGCTTCGTGAGGAATTCCGTCATTTCCCAAGTGGTGGTAACAGTGCTGGTGCAATTTTCCGTATGCTGATGCGTGGAAAACCAACCGAGATCGCAATTTGGCCAGATGGACGTCCAGGTCCGGATATTGAAAACGGTCAGAATCCTGCTATCATTACCACAAACCAAACGGGATATAACAACGACAAAAGAGACTATATCCAAACCAACGGAGGTATAGAGATTTTGATTCCGGGTGTACCAGGACTGAAAGTAAATGCGATGGCTGCTTTGGATAAGCAGATGAGAAGAAATAAAAACTGGGAAACTCCATGGACACTTTATTTCTGGGACAAGAAGACCTATGAGGCGGATGGTAAAAGTCCATTCCTCACTGGGACGGTTCGTTCTACTTTCAAGGATCCGCGTCTGAACGAAGCTTCTTTCCAGGAATTGTCAATTCAGTTGACCAGCCAGGTTTCCTACGAGAAAACAATTGGTTCGCACAACTTCAATTTGATGGCTGGTATCCAGAAAGAAAAAGTAGAGGCTGATGGTTTTTTTGCATTTCGTCGCTATTTCATCTCTCCTGTTATCGACCAGCTTTTTGCGGGTGGAACTGCTGAACAAAACTTGGGTAATGGTGACCTGTACAAGAGGGCTCGTTTAAGTTATTTCGGACGTGCAGGATACAACTTTAAAGAAAAATATCTTGCTGAATTCCTTTGGCGCGTAGATGGTTCTTATGTGTTTCCAAAAGAAGGACGTTTTGGATTCTTTCCAGGGGTATCTGCGGGATGGCGTATTTCGGAGGAAGATTTCTGGAAAAACAACATCCATTTCATGGACAACGTGAAATTGCGTGGATCATGGGGGCAAATGGGTGCTGAACCGTACTTCCTTGGTTCGGAAACACTTGCTGAATACCAATATCTTTCAACAATGGGTTTTGGTAGCTTTGTGATCAATGACGGTGTAGCAAAAACATTGGCAGAATCACGTGTGGCAAATAAAAACTTCACATGGGAGGTTGCCAACAACAGTAACTTCGGTATTGAAGGTACGTTCCTGAACGACAGGCTTTCATTTGAATTTGATTACTTCGTAAACAATCGTTCTAATATCCTGATCCCAAAAACAGGTACTACGCCATCTACAGCAGGTATTGACGGAAAACTTCCCCCACAAAACCTAGGTAAACTACAAAACAAAGGGTGGGAATTTAAAGTAAGCTACGATGGTAATGCAGGTGACTTTACGTACTCTGCAAGCGTAAATGGTGGTTATGCCAAAAACCAGATCAAATACTGGGATGAAGTTCCAGGGGCTCCGTCTTACCAACGATCAACTGGTATGCCGTACGGTTCGTTTCTTGTGTATCAGTTTGATGGTGTGTTCAAAAGCCAGTCTGAAATCGATGGCAATAAATTGGACTACTCGCCAATCACCGGTAACCTTCGTCCAGGAGACATGAAGTTCAAAGATGTAGGCGGACCTAATGGAACACCAGACGGAAAAATCACAGCAGATGACCGTATCAGAACAGACAAAGTTGCCCGTCCTTGGTTCACTGGCGGTGTAACTGTCAACCTGGGTTATAAAGGCTTTGATTTGTCTATCCTGATGCAAGGAGCAATGGGCGGTCTTCAACTTGTTGGTCTTACTGAGTCAGGAGATATTGGTAACTACCTGAAGTATGATTTCGATCACAGATGGACAATCGACAATCCTACCGACCAGTACCCGCGCCTTACAAACAGAAATAACCGTTACTATACCAATTCCGCTGCAACTAACAGCTACTTCCTGAAGAGCAATAACTATTTGCGTATCAAGAATATCGAGCTGGGGTATAACTTCCCGTCGGAGTGGATATCGAAAATTGGTATGACGAATTTCAGACTATATGTAAATGGATTGAACATTGCAACGTTCGACAAGATCAAAGTGTGGGATCCTGAAGCTACTACTGGCAGTGGTCAGTACTACCCTCAGTCCAAGGTATTAAGCGCAGGTGTTCGTATAGCATTTTAAGGATAACAAATATGAAATTGAAATATAGGAATATACTATTTGCCGGCGTGATCGCCACGTTAGGCTTGTGGTCATGTGATACCGACTTTCTTGACGTACAGCCTCCTAGTGAGATACCTAGTGAAGCAGTTTGGGGAGATGGAGCCCTTTCAGAAGCTTTCGTTACAGGTATTTACAGTGGGCTGCAGCAAGGAGGTTTTAGCGAACAAATGCTTGCGTCTTTAACGGATGAGGCAGTTTTTACGCATACCGGCCGGAATATCAACACGGTGAACGAGGGAAGTTTGAGCCCTTCCAACCTTGGCTGGGTTGACGCAACTTACGGATGGAGCCAAATGTACATTCAGATCAGAGCGACTAACATCGCTCTTCAGAATCTGCCAGTGGCGACCTTTACGGATGATGCTCTCAAGAAAAGATTGAGAGGCGAAGCGTACTTTTTGAGGGCATATTACTACCAGCAGTTGCTGAGATATTACGGTGGTGTGCCAATTATCAAAAAAGTATATGCCTTGAATGAGGATTATTCGGTAGATCGTAACACTTGGGAAGAATGTGTGAATCAGATCGTTAGTGATTGCGACAGCTCGGCGTTGTTGTTGGATGGAGTTTCGATGGCAAAAGGCCGCGCCTCTAAACTGGCAGCTCTGGCTGTAAAATCAAGAGTATTGTTGTACGCAGCCAGCGATTTGCATGATATACCTACTGCCAAAGCGAAATCAGCTTTAATTGCCGCTTACGCAAAACCAGAGTTGTTAGGGTATCTGACTGGTGACAGACAAGACAGATGGGTGAAAGCTCAAGCTGCTGCGAAGGCCGTAATTGAAGCAAGCACAGGAGGTTATAAGTTAAATCTTACTGCTCCTGCAACTGCGAATGATGGGAAAAATAACTATATCGCGATGGCGATGGCAGGTGCGAGTGGTGACAAATCAATCGATCCTACAGGAGCTACAGATTTGATATTCGGTCGTTATTTTACTCCAAGTTTAAGTGAAGGTGCTCGTCAGACAGGTTTGAACAACGGTCCGAACGGATACCACAACTGGGCTGGAAACACGCCGATCGGTTTGCTGGTTGATGACTATGAAATGATGGATGGTACTGCTTTCAGCTGGACGAATCCTGCTCAGAAGGCAAGTCCTTACACGAATCGTGATCCTCGTTTCTATGCTACAGTTATGTATGATGGTGCTGGTTGGAAACCACGTCCTTCGGATGCAAAAGACCCGGCTAATCAGATCCAGACTGGTGCTTACGATTTGCTTGATAGCGATGGAAAATTGATCAACCGTAAAGGTTTGGATACCCGGTCGAGCTCAATAGAAGACTGGAACGGTAGCCGTACCGGTTACTACATGCGTAAATTCATCGATCCGAATCCTTCACTTTACGATAACACGGATCGTCAGAATATTCCATGGCCGTTCTTCCGCGTTACCGAGGCAGTTTTCAACTACATTGAGGCTAGTATTGAACTTGGTCAGGAAGGTGTAGCATTGGAGTGGCTTAATAAGATCCGTTTCCGTGCGGGTATGCCAGCGCTCAAAGCAGCCGGAACAGCGTTGAGAGATGCATATCGTCATGAGAGAAGAATCGAAATGGCATATGAAGAACAACGTTACCACGATGCAAGACGGTGGATGATTGCGAAGGAAACTTTGGGCCGTAAATTACAGTATATCAATGTGTTGGGTAAATTTAAGCCAGGTAAAACGATGTCTGAGCCTTATCACTACGATCCAACTGTTTACGACTACACTTACACTCCGGTAGAAGAAACTTCTCACGAAAACCGTACATGGGTTGATAAAATGTACTTCCGTCCTTTCAGTCGCGACGAAGTAAACCGTAATGAAAAGTTGAAAACAGCTCAAAATCCGGGATATGATAATTAATTGAATTAATACCGATAGAGCTGATTAATGATTAAGGGCCTTGATTTTTTGGATGTAAATTCAAAAGATCAAGGCCTTAATCATTAAGTTCTATAATTTTTTCGAAAAAAAATTATAGAATTATTTTTATAATAATGTACAAGTATTTTATATTTGATACTTAACCAAAACGTATTAAATATGAAAACTCAGTGCATTAAAGTATTAACTGTATTAGTTTTTTTGGTAGGAGTATTATCCTGCTCAGACCCAAATCATGATTTAGAAAAAGATTTAAGCGCACAAGAAAAATTAAATGCTCAGAAAAATGCCGAGGCAGTCTTGAAATATATAAAAACCCTTGGGTTCAAAGATGAAAATATAGTTGAAGGCGAAAACGAATTTATTGCAGAAGGTGACATAGTTTTTTCTAAGAATATGAAAGTGCCGTCGCTGGCTGATTCCTCTGCTAAGATCAATCAATACTATTACGGAGCCTTGGTAGGTTTTACTAAGCGACGTTCTCTGAAAGTCGCGATAGACCCGTCCATGTCAGCGCAGACAAATGAAATATTGTCGGCTATGCAGCTTTGGAATTTATCTGGTGCAGGCATATATCTTGATCAGCCAACTCAAATAGGTGTTTTTGATATTTTGGTTACAAAGGTCGATTTAGGTTCTGGTGTTTGTGGTCGGGGTGCCTGGCCGTCCTCTGGAAACCCGGGGAATTTGGTTGAAATAAATCAGGATTTGGTGCAATCGCATTCGCTAGGCCAACGGATTTCAAACATTGCTCATGAATTAGGACACTGCATTGGCTTTACGCATACAAATGAAGGAGGTTACGAGATTCCAGGATATGGCGGAGGTGACAACCAATCGATTATGCTAGGCGGAATGTGCAACCAACTCCCGACGTCATTATCTCAAAAGGATAAAGGTGCCACTATTGCGCTTTATCCCAATCTTGACCCTAAGAATTTGAATATCAGTACCTCATACCAATTTGATTTGTCCTGGCAGCTTACTCAGGTGGCTGAGTGTACAGGTCTCACTGTCTCATACGGCGGGGTTACAAGTAACAATTTTGGCGGCTCCGTTTCCCTCGCAGCTAATCAAAGATACTTTTCAATTCCAAATATTGATCCAGATGGGACAAATCCAAATGTATCCAACGCCTATATCTCATTTAGTGTGACCGCAAATTATAGCGACGGACACCAGTCGACCAGAAGCTTTTCTAAAACCAGGGTAAACGGTGTATGGCAATAAAATGTCCCTGCGGCAAGAAAATCAATAATCATCACAGCAACCTGAATATGACAAATAAGTAGTTATTTTTACATTATAATTGAGACTATGCCTCTTTTAAAAGGCATAGTCTTTTTTTTGTATATGAATCCGGCGTCAATCTCTCGTATGAATAACATTTTACTCTTAATAAGAAATATTAGCATCGCCTGCCTGCCTTTTGTTATACTTTCATGTAATTCTCCGGAAAAAACTGAAAGTGGGGCCAAAGACAATCAAAAGCATATTTTTACTTTATTGCCTGCCACTGAAACTGGCGTCGAATTTAGCAACACGCTGACGGAAGGGCTTAATACCAACGTATTAATGTATGAGTACTTCTATAATGGTGGAGGGGTAGCCGTTGGTGATTTAAATGGCGATGGTCTGGAAGATATATACTTCACCGGTAATATGGTTTCCAATAAGGTATATCTCAATAAGGGAAACCTGAAATTCGAGGATATCACAACTGCGTCTGGTGCCGCAGGAAGGGAAAAGCCGTGGAAAACCGGTGTCACCATGGCTGATGTGAATGGTGATGGAAAGCTTGATATATTTGTTTGCTATTCTGGTAATGTTTCTCCTGAAAGCCTTAAAAATCAGTTATTTATAAATACAGGAAACAACGCACAGGGAGTTCCGCAATTTCAGGACAAAGCCGGGGCGTATGGTCTGGTTGATCCAAATACAAGTACTCAGGCCAGCTTTTTTGACTTCGATCGCGATGGCGACCTGGATATGTTCTTATTAAATCATAACCCAAGATCTCTCCCGATTCTGGATGAGTCAAGCACTGCAGATATTCTCAAAAAAGACGATCCGATGGCGGGTGTGCGCCTCTATCGCCATGACGAAAAGGGTGGAGAGCCATCTTTTACAGATATCACCAAAGCCGCCGGAATTCGTAGCTCCCCTCTGACTTATGGCCTGGGAATTGGTATTGCAGATATCAATCAGGACGGCTGGCCGGATATGTATATTTCTAACGACTATTCCGTTCCTGATTTTCTATATATCAATAATAAAAACGGAACATTCACGGATGTCACGAATTCTGCCATCGGGCATACTTCCCACTCTTCAATGGGCAATGATATTGCCGATTTTAACAACGACGGTTTGCTTGATATTTTCACACTTGATATGCTCCCTGAAGACAACCGCCGTCAGAAACTTTTGGCTGGGCTTGACAATTATGAGCTCTTCGATTTCAACGTGAAGATGGGATATCACCATCAGTATATGCGCAATATGCTTCAGTTAAATACTGGCTTAGGGGTTGGAGCAAAGGGTAACGGAAGCAAATTGGCTTTTTCTGAAATCGGTCAGCTGGCCGGCGTTTCTAATACCGACTGGAGCTGGGCCTCGCTATTTGCTGACTTGGACAATGATGGCTGGAAGGATCTTTTCATCACCAATGGCAATCTCCGCGACTTTACAAATATGGATTTTGTGAAGTATATGGGCGATCATCTAAAACGGATTGAAGGACAGGTTCGCCGGGAAGACGTGTTGGAAATGGTGTATAAAATGCCATCTTCCAATATGAAAAATTACTTATTCCAAAATAAAGGAGATCAGACTTTTCAAAACGTTGCCGAGTCGTGGGGATTGGGTGAAATTTCGAATAGCGGCGGTGCAGCATATGCCGATCTGGACAATGACGGCGATCTGGATTTGGTTGTTAACAATATCAATATTCCTGCATTTATATATCGGAACGACGTAGGGAAGGAATCCGGGAAACATTATCTCGCACTAAAACTGGAAGGGCTTGACAAAAATACGCTTGGGTTAGGGGCAAAGGTTACGGTTTATCAGAATGGTAACCAGCAATATCTGGAGCAAATGCCGACACGTGGATACCAGTCGAGCGTCTCGCCAAAGCTGCATTTTGGTTTAGGAAAGGAAGGTAAAATTGACTCTCTTGTGGTTACCTGGTTGAGTGGTAAATCCGAGAAGATAATTGATCCAAAAGCTGACCGGCTTTTAGCACTATCAGAAAAGAATGCAAAGGAAAATGGTGCAAAAAGTGCAGTTCTAAAAACTGCCTTTTCCGAAGTTAGATCGCCAATAGCGTTTGGTAATGCTGTTATCAAAACGAATGATTTCAAACGACAGCCTTTGCTGGTAAATCCATTGTCATTTTCGGGCCCGTGTCTTGTAAAGGGCGATATTAACGGGGACGGAGTGGAAGACATATATGCTGGCGGAGGCTCAGGTGAGCCAGCGAAATTATTCATTGGCTCCAAGTCGGGTGCGTTTTCTGTTAAAAATATTCCTGCCTTTGATGCAGATAAGAAAAGTCAGGATACGGATGCGGCCTTTGTGGATGTGAATGGAGACGGGGCGCTTGATCTGTTTGTATGCAGCGGCGGATATGGCAGTTTTATGCCCGAAGACGTGCTGCTCCAAAGCAGGTTATATATCAACGACGGAAAGGGTAATTTTATCAAAAAAACAGACGGGCTTCCCAAAATGCTGACCAGCACGAGCTGTGTGCGTGTTTCTGATTTTAATTCAGACGGAAAACCGGATCTTTTTGTGGGCGGTCGTGTCATCCCGGGAAGATATCCGGAACCACCGCGAAGTTATGTTCTGATAAATGACGGTACTGGTAAATTCTCTGACCAGACGGCCTCAATCGCACCAGCTCTGGAACGGATCGGAATGGTAACCGATGCCGCCTTCGCAGATTTGAACGGTGATAAGCAAAATGAATTAGTGATAGTGGGAGAGTGGATGCCGGTGACCGTATTTAAAATAGCAGGAGGGAAACTGGAGGACGCAACAAGCACATATTTCGACAAATCCTACAAAGGTTGGTGGAATAAAATCCTGGCCGAAGACCTGAACGGAGATGGAAAAACGGATCTCGTGATCGGAAATATCGGTTTGAATACCCAGTGCAAAGCCAGCGATACCGAACCTGCGGAATTATTATATAAAGATTTTGACGACAATGGCGCGATCGATCCGATTCTGAGTTTCTATATTCAGGGGAAAAGCTATCCCTACATCACCAGAGACGAACTTTTGGATCAGATGAGCATCATGCGTCCACGTTTTAATGACTATAAAAGTTATGCGGAAGCCACTGTGAAAGATGTTTTCTCAGAAGAAGAATTGAAGGGAGCGACTTCGTTATCAGCCAATATACTTTCCACCACTTATTTTGAAGCCGGTGCAGGTAATAAGTTGACAATCAAGAAATTGCCTCTGGCGGTTCAGGATTCTCCGGTATTTACAATCACCTCGCTGGACTATAATCGCGACGGAAAGAAAGACCTGCTGTTGTGTGGAAATATCAGTAAAGCCAGATTGCGTTTCGGAAAATACGATGCCAATTATGGTATCTTGCTGAAGGGTGATGGAAAAGGTAATTTCAATTATGTACCTCAGAATCAATCAGGTTTTGCAGTTACGGGCGACGTGAGAAGTGTGGTTTCCGTTGGAGATAAATTGCTGTTTGGGATCAATCAGCGCGCGGTGAAAGCATATAAAATGAATTGATAAAAAGTAGCTTATATAATGAAGAATTGCATCATTTTAATGTTGGGAATCGTTTGCCTGTTGGCTGGTTGTAACCCAAAATCAAATCAAAATCAGGAGTTAGGAGGCGACATAATCGGGCAGATCACCTCGCAAATGACAGATGTCATGGTTCATGATGTCACGAACCCGCCATTGGGAAGCCGTTTTTTCGCTTATAGTTGTCTGGCCGGATATGAAGTTGTGGCAAAATTTGATACGAGCTATCATAGTATGCATCAGGTGTTAAACGGCTTTCCGGAAATAGAGAAACCTGCTGCGGGTGTAGAAATATCTTACCAGCTGAGTGCCGCATTGGCGATACTGGAAACTGCAAAAAAGATACAGCCAACCGGGAAGATGCTTTCCCAGTATGAAGACAAACTGGTGGATTCATGCCGCACGATTGGTATGTCCGACGAAGTGATTGCCGCTTCTCTGGAATATGCGCTTTCGGTCAGCAAGCAAATTATGAAGTATGCCAAGGGGGATAAATATAACCTGATCAGCAATTATCCAAGATATGAGCCAAAAGAAGGTAATGGAAACTGGTATCCGACGCCTCCGGGATATTTTCCGCCTGTTGAACCTTATTTCAATACCGTTCGACCTTTTATACTGGACTCTGCATCTCAGTTCAAGCCCATTCCACCAGTTGCTTTTTCAGAAAACAAAAACTCGGAATTCTTCAAATTATTGAAGCAGAATTATGAGATGAAACTTGACAGTAATAGCAAACTGATTGCAGCATTTTGGGACTGTAATCCATTTGCTTTGGACACAAAGGGGCATTTGTTAGTAGGGATGAAAAAGATATCCCCCGGTTCACACTGGATGGGTATCACTGATATCGCCTGTAAAAAAGCCAAATTGGATTTTGGTAAAACTTTGCAGATCACTACTTCAGTTGCCGTCGGGATGATGGACGCTTTTATGACCTGTTGGGATGAAAAATACCGCAGCAATCGCATCCGCCCGGAAACTGCAATAAGGAAATATATTGACCCGAAATGGACACCGTTTCTGCAAACACCTCCATTTCCGGAATATCTGAGTGGACACTCGGTAGTTTCAGGAGCTGTTTCAGTGATTTTGACGCATTATTTGGGTGAAAACTTTGCATATACCGATACAGTGGAAGAACGTTTTGGGCTGAAAGCCAGACCCTTTACTTCCTTCAAACAAGCAGCGGAAGAAGCAGCCATATCCCGTTTTTACGGCGGTATTCACTATATGGACGCGATCGACGTCGGCTTGGACCAGGGCCGGAAGGTGGGTGCCTTGGTTATTTCGAAGCTGGAAAAGGGCAAGTCGTAAGATCAGTTGGTTGATTTTCTGGGACTGTCTATTTCCACGTTTTGTCGCCCCAGCAGATTTTTGGTATACCGATATCCGATATCAAAAATCTGCTGCCCTTTCCGAAAATCAAATGGATTGAAGGCCGAAAGTTCGGGAGCTTCGATCAGTAAGTCGCACCGATCCAGGCTGGCCCGTGCTTTTCCACGCATCGCCAGTCGGAAACTTCGATATAGAATATTAGGCACATGCGAAGCGCCTTTGTTCATTTCGATCGGATTGCAGTGAATACCAATGATATAGTCAGCCTCTTTTTCGACAGCAGCAACTGGCAGGTTGTGGAATATTGCGCCGTCGATCAAATGCCTTCCCTCGAACTGAACAGGCTTGAATATACCCGGCAACGCGCAGGACGCAAGAACCGGTTTTGCCAGTTCGCCTTTTCGAAAATAGACTTCTTCACCAGCCACGATGTCTGTCGCCGTCACAACAAGCGGAATTTTTAATGACTCAAATGAATTTTCAGGAATATAAATTTTAAGCAAATTTTCCGCTTTTTCAAGGCTCAAAAATCCTGAGAGGGTATATGCCAGCCCCAGATATTTCCGTAAGCTCGTTTTAATAAAAATTGCCAGCATCTCATCCGGACTATATCCATAAGCAAGCATCGCCCCGATAAATGCCCCGGCACTTGTCCCGCTGATAATATCCGGACGAACTCCATACTCATAAAGTGCCTTCAAAGCGCCAATATGAGAAATCCCTCTCGCTCCTCCTCCTGACAGTACGAATGCAGTTTTCAATGGTTCTTGGCTTTTAGCAGTTAGAAATTATTTACACACAAGATTGCTAAGGATAACTGTGAAAGCATTCTCCGTTTTAACACAGCTCCCTTAAGCATTTCCCT
>NZ_JBXHAQ010000017.1:0-155576 GCF_056895215.1 Dyadobacter sp. HNCC25DJ184
GGCAAGTTGCTGCTCCTTATCGATGTGTAAACCGCAGGTAGCTCTAAATTCTTTGGGGTTTTTGTAAGTATTGAACAGCATATCCCACCAAACAACATCGCCATAATTGCTGGTATGCTTTTCATATTCACGGTGAATCCGATGCATTTCCGGTCGCTGAAAAATATCGCCTGACCATTGCGGAGTCTTCACTTTGGTATGGTAGAAAAACTCTCCCAATGCGGCACAAAGCGTGTAAATCGCACCCGCCTCTGCATTGAGATCCCTGAATGGTAATAGATTTCATAAAAAAAGAGATTTGAGTGAACAAATAATTGAACACTCAAATCTCTTCTCATTGAATTGCAATTCCTTTGATAAATATCAAAAAGCAATTCAGGAGTTTAAAGAACTATGATACTGTCCTTCGGACATGATACAGAATCTACTTTGGCTACAATATATCGAGGAGCGGGTGCCACGGGTGACTCCAGGTAGCATTCAAGAGCTACATCTTCCTCTTTCGATGGCTTCCGGACAAGCAAATAGATCCGGCGGTTTTCTTTTGCATACTTTTCAGGCAACCCTAATAATCCGATCACGCCTGTTTTTGATATCAGGGAGTCCTCTCCCATCGAATCCAGTGTGTCCTTAGACCAACTGGTTTTTCCAAGTCTATATGCGGAATCCAGCTTTATCGCTGCCACTTCGCATTTGAAGCCAACAATAACGCCGGAAACACACTCCAGTTTCACTTCATTTAGTTCAGTTCCCTTGCAGTTGATCAACATAAAAAGAACAACCATATGTGGCAACATCCGTTTAATCACACCCATTTATATCTTGTTCGTTTTAAAAGTCAATTTTAAGCAGGACGGATAGTCCGGCATGGTTTATCGTTGCAAGTTATGTAAGAAAATATAGACGTGATAATCGAATGAGAAAGTTCTATTTTCGGTATCCCGCCCGAATGCGGCTCAAATGTTCTTGTGAAATTCCCAAATAGGATGCGATGAAACCTAGTTTTGCCTTTGCGTGAAATGTTTGAGACTTTCCGTCCTTCTTAAAAATTAGGCTTGAGCAAATATTTGGAATAAAAGTCATCAATCACCTTCACAGCCTGTTCAGGAGTGTCGACCAGGCTGATCAGCTTCATATCTTCCGGATTGATATTCTTTTCGTTCAGCATCGTTGTTTTGATCCAATCGATTAGGCCTGCCCAGAATTGACTTCCCACGAGCACAATAGGGAATCTACCGATTTTCTTGGTTTGAATGAGCGTCATCGCCTCGAAGAGTTCATCCAGCGTTCCGAATCCGCCCGGCATAACAACAAACCCCTGAGAATATTTCACAAACATCACTTTACGAACAAAGAAAAAGTCGAAGTTCATAAACTTGTCAGAATCGATATAGATATTGCTATGCTGCTCAAAAGGGAGCGTGATGTTCAACCCTACAGACTTACCTCCCTGTTCTTTTGCGCCTTTATTTCCCGCCTCCATGATTCCGGGTCCTCCGCCCGTGATCACACCATATCCGTGGCGTACCAATTTTGCGGCAATATCCTCGGCAATTTTATAATATGGATTGTCCGGAAGCGTCCTTGCGGACCCGAAGATTGAAACACAAGGGCCGATTTTAGCCAGCTTGTCAAAGCCTTCAACAAACTCAGCCATCACTTTAAAAACTACCCACGAATCAGCACTTTTTATCTCACTCCAGTTTCGATCTTCAAATGCTTCCTTTATCCTTTTTTCATCTTCCGGTACCGCAGGGTTTAAAAGAGATACGTCGGTAAGCTTATGTTCTTCATTGTTTATTTCGTCACTCATACTTCTGAATTCAGTTGTGTTGTTGATTTTGATATTACCTTTGCCGAAAAATAAAGTCTCGTAATTCACAGTCCGTCGCACGAACTCTATTTATAAAGGCAGTCACAAATAACAAAAAAGTAATGAGAAAAATTGCAATTGGCTCGGATCACGCGGGCTACGAGTATAAGGCCCCGATCACCGAATGGCTAACCGAAAAAGGCTTTGAGGTTAAGGATTTTGGTACTTATAGCGCCGATGCTGCCGATTACGCCGATTTTGCGCACCCGGTTTCGTCAGGAGTTGAAAGTGGTGAATTTGAGAAAGGTATATTGCTTTGTGGAAGTGGTCAGGGGGTTTGTATTACTGCTAACAAGCATCAGGGAATCAGAGCTGCGCTCGTTTGGGATCCGGAAATCGCGGGTCTTTCCCGTCAGCATAATGATGCAAATGTGATATGCTTCCCTGTGCGGTTTATAGACCTTTCTGTGGCTCTTGATGCACTGGATCAATTTCTCAAAACAGAATTTGAAGGAGGCCGCCATCAGACGCGTGTGAATAAGATAGCTTGCTGATTATGAGTTAGTGAAATCTAATGTTGAATGGGTGAATGTTGCGAGCGGTAAGTTTGCGGCTTTTGGTATAAATATTGAAAATGGGAAATGCCGTCGATCATAAATTGGCGGCATTTTTCTGTTAACGCAGGCCGTTCGAAATTAAAAACTCCGCGCGACTCTGTGGGAATTTCTCCATACCCCCTGTTTAACTTCGACGCAAGACTAAAAGCTAATCGCTAACAGCTAATAGCTCACTACACCCCTATCCGCTGGTATATTCCCTTCCACGGGCTTAAGGTATATTGCTTTTTCAGCGCAGGAACTCTCAGCAACAACTTTGGCATAATCCCCTGTTTGTCAATCACATAATCAGGTGGATCTTTCCGAAAATTGTCATATACGTGGATTACGCTGTCGAAATTATCCAAGTGCTCCAAATCGTAGCTTGCCAATTCCCAGTTCAGATACGGGGTTGCTGAAAAGTTATTCATATACTCTCCCGTGTGTTCACCCAGCACCAAAATTCTTTTGTTTTTTATTTCGTCAGGAAGCGAGGCAGATTTCGCCTGCAGATTTTCCAGCCTTCCCATCGGCGCACCAGGTATAAAACCTTTCAACCCCTGAAGATTTATGAGCACGATAATGCCGGCCATGGCCATAAACTGTAGTTCGTCCGACCAGCTGTTTCTTTTAAAGCTCTGGAAGTAATGCGTGGCAAAAAACGTCACTGGCGGTAAAAAAATCACAAATTGCATTGGCGCCAGATACTGCATCAACGGAATCGTGAATACAGCTATAATAAACCAAAGTGCCATTACCTGCTGGATACGGGTCTGGTAATTGACAAATCTGAGGGATGTGAATATGCGGGTATAACCCATCACCGCCGCGCAAAGTGGAAGAAAAAGCGAGGCAAACAGCGACGTAAAATCATTCAGATTATACTGTTTCACCTGAAAAACGGAGGTCAGCAAGTTTCTGTTCAGACTCTCGACACCGTCGTTCATATAGAAGAAAAGCAGCACCATCAATACCGGAAATACGGATCCAAATAGCCCTAGTAGGTGCTGACGAATAGAGGCGCCCGTGTAAAAAAGCATGGACAAAAATGCCCATACCATAAACAATGTTGCAGGTAAATAAAACAGTGTTGCCACACCGATATATATACCTAACTCAAATATGAGAGGAGAAACCTCGCGCCGGATGATAATTTTGACCACTGCACCAAAGGCAAAAAGCAAAAACGTGGTGGCCATGAGCATGGGTGATAATGTTCCCAAATCAAAGGATATATTGAGAAACAATGCATAAAGCGCACCTGGCACAAACGACCTTTCCGGAAATACTTCCCGTGAGTGGATGATATAGTTAAAATATAAAACCTGTATTAACCCAAGTGCCGTTGCGGCTAACTGAAATGCCAGTTGCGATCGGCCGAAAAGTGAATCGATGAGCCAGTAAGTCATTCCTGAAAACGGACTCACATTATCCCAAACGTCACGATAAAGCATGAAACCGTGACCCATCTGCTCTCCCACCAGCATCCAGCTAAGTTCGGGAACGAGAAGCGGGGCTCCGCCCAGGAAAAAAGGAACCCTCAAAAGAAGAAAAAACACGATCAGGCTGATGTTCTGATACCGCGCATTGACCCGAAAAAAACTAAGCAAAGGGTTTTAAATTTTGAGGCTAAAATCAATTAATTTACCGAAATTACGACTCCGGGATTAACAAAAACAAAATTAGTACGGATATTTGTTGTTATTTAAATAGTAGCCATAAATGATATTCAAGAAATCGCGAGTGGTTGCAATCAGCATTTTGTAAAATGGAATCGAAAAGACAACAAAAGGTAGGAAGGCAGATACAGAAAGATTTGGGGGAGATCCTACAAAAAGATGCGCAACATCTCATCAGCGGTTTCATCGCGACCATTACGGCAGTACGAGTTACACCGGATTTGGGTATTGCAAGAGCGTATCTTAGTTTTTTACCGGAAAAAAATAAGGAATTCGTACTTAAGTCTATCAAAGAAAATACCAAGTTTATCCGTCAGAAACTGGCCGAAAGGGTTAGACATCAGCTAAGAATTGTGCCTGATCTTCAATTCTATATGGACGACACTGCCGAATATGCCGCTAAAATGGATCAGTTGTTTTCTACGATCGAAATTCCTCCGGCCACACCGGACGAGGACGATAACTGAAACGAGTAGGCTCAAATGAATCTTCCGTATCGTATTGCAGTTCGCTATTTCTTCTCAAAAAACAAACGCAGCTTTATCAGTCTGATTGCCAGGATCGCCATGGCAGGTGTCGCAATCGGAACGATGGCCCTTGTGGTTGTACTTTCCGTTTTTAACGGAATGGAAGAACTGAACCGCAGTATCTTTAAGACTTTTGATGCTGACATCACCATATATCCTGCGCAGGGCAGGCGCTTCACAATTTCAGATTCGTTGTTAAAAATAGTATCGTCAGCTGACGGAGTGAAGCTCGTCACTCAGGTAATAGAAGACAACGCGCTTGCCGTTTACAATAACCAACAGAGTATCATCAAATTAAAGGGCGTAGATCGCACTTTCATTGAAAGAAAACAGCTGGATACTGCCATTATCGAAGGCTCATTGCAGCTTTATGGCACTAACGGAACACCTTTTGCACTGATGTCCGAGGGAGTTAGAAATTCACTATCAATTTCGCTTCGTGATATCCTGATTCCTCTTGAACTTTTATATCCGAATACCGGGGCCAAAAATATCAACCTCAATTCTACGGAGGCTTTTAATCAGGTATCCGTTAGACCGGGCGGCGTATTTTTCATTGAAACACGATATGACGACTATGTGATCGTGCCTCTTGAAGTGGCCGAAAACCTATTGCAATATCACGGACAGCGTTCTTCACTGGAAGTGCAGGTCAAACCAGGTTATTCGGAGAGCCAGGTAAGCCAGAATCTTGGTAAAATATTAGGACCCCGCTTTGTTGCAAAGGACCGTGATTCCATGAATGCGGATCTTCTTCGGGCGATAAGCGTCGAAAAACTTTTTGTTACTGTAACTTTGTCGTTCATAATTTTAGTAGCTGGCATTAATATTTTCTTTTCCCTAAGCATGCTGGCGATAGAAAAAAAGAAGGATATTTCCATGCTTTATGCGTTGGGAGCAACACCATCGCTGGTCAGAAGGATATTCCTGATGGAGGGTGCGATCGTGGCTTTTACGGGTGCAATATTTGGAATTATTGCCGGCATTGCCGTTTGCTGGGCACAAATCCAATACGGTTTTGTATCTATGGGTATGGTTTCCTCGATCGTGGACGCCTATCCGGTTAAATTAATCTGGAAGGATATACTTCTGGCAGGTGCTATTATCGTTATGATTACCTTGGCTGTTTCGTTCGTGCCTGCCCGGCGGGCAGCGCAGTCCGCTGAACCAGGGCGACTTTGATAAACAGGCTTTTTGAACTCATTGACTAATCCATTAATTTATGTCCCCACTTGTAGCGGATATTAATATCAACAAATCAAGGAAAACCCCTTTTTCCCTCTGCGGAGCTTTTTTTTTCAGCTTACTATTTATCGCCAATTCGATATATGCAGGTGGATCAAAGTACACGGCTGATACAACTTACCGTAGAAATCCGGGAATAAAAACGCCGGCCGGGCCATATCGTCCAGAAAGACCAATCAAAAACAACATCCTTCACACGCGTCTGGATGTTTCGTTTGACTGGGACAAACAGCAGGTTCCTGGAAGTGCCGTACTACAATTTAAACCTCATTTCTATCCCCAAAATTCAATTGAGCTCGACGCGAAAGGTTTTGAAATAAAAAGCGTGTCACTATTAAAATCCCGACCTGATTTCGGAGATTTGGAAGCCAAAGAAATCGCAGAGAACGTGGTCAAAAAGCTCGAATACAGCTATGACAAGCGGAAGCTCGTTGTTAAACTTGGGAAAACCTATACCAAAGGCGATACGGTGAATATCAAAATAGACTATATCGCCAAGCCAAACGAACTTCCGAAAGGAGCGGATGGCGACCACCCGACGGAAAAAGGGCTTTATTTCATCAACGCTGACGGTCTCGACGAAGACAAGCCGCGTCAGATCTGGACACAGGGGGAGACTTACGGTAGTTCCTGCTGGTTTCCTACTATTGACGCGCCAAACCAGAAGTTTACGCAGGATATATATATGACGGTCGACAGCTCATACAAGACGCTTTCGAACGGCCTGCTAGTGGCAAGTGATATTACCAACAAAGGCATGCGCCTCGATCATTGGAAACAAACTTTGCCTCACGCTCCATATTTGGCTATGGTCGCGGTTGGTGACTTTGCAGTTGCGAAGGATATGATGCCAAACGGAATGGAACTCAGCTACTATGTCGAACCAAAATATGGTCGCGATGCCCATGCCATTTTTGGGAGAACACCTGAAATGGTCGCGTTTTTCTCGAATATCTTCGGAGTTGACTTCCCCTGGGAAAAATATGCGCAGATAGCGGTAAGAGATTTTGTGGCTGGTGCTATGGAAAATACTACTGCGACTGTGCACGAAGAGGGTGTTCAGAACGACACAAGGTCACTGGTGGATGGAAATTCGGATGCCGTAATAGCCCACGAACTGGCTCATCACTGGTTTGGCGATTATGTAACAGCCGAGGAATGGGGACAATTGCCTCTCAACGAGTCATTTGCGAACTATTCTGAATATTTATGGGCGGAATATAACGACGGAAGAGACGAAGCAGATTGGGATAATTTACAGGAAACAAAACAATATCTTGCCGAATCGGAGACCAAGAATGTGCCCATGATCCGGTATTTCTATAAGAGTGCGGAGGATATGTTTGACAGCCATTCTTACGCAAAAGGAGGTCGGATACTGCATATGCTTCGAAACTACGTCGGTGATGAAGCATTTTACGCTTCTTTGACGACTTACCTGAAAAGCCATGCTTTCGGAACCGCGGAAATTGATGACCTGAGAATAGCATTTGAGAAAGTAACGGGAGAGGATCTGAATTGGTTTTTCGACCAGTGGTTTCACCGTCCGGGACATCCGAATATCAAAATTGACCAGGAATACTCGCAGGCTAACGGTAAGGTCCTCTTGAAAGTAAAGCAACTGCAGGATACGCTGGCAACAACGGTATATCGTCTTCCTTTGAAAGTGGATGTGTGGGTCGAAGGCAAAAAGAGCCGATATGAGGTGCTGGTTGACAAGGCTGCCCAAACACTGGAATTCCCTGCCGCCAAGAAACCAGACCTTGTACTTTTCGATAGCGATGCGCAATTGCTGGGCAATATCGATCATACCAAAGACCGGAAGGAAATGATCTTTCAATACCTTCATGCCGATCGTTTCTTGCCAAAATATGAGGCCCTTGCCCAATTAGAAGGAAAACTGGCTGATTCAACTGTTCGTAACCTGTTGGTAAAAGCGATGACCGACCCGTTCTGGAAGCTTCGTCAAATGGCGGTATCAAACTTTGCGGAATATGACGGCCCGGGGTTTGCAGATATTGAGTCAGTTATTCAAAGTCGGGCTCGTGTCGATGAGCATCCTCAGGTACGCGCTGAAGCATTGATTACCCTCGCATCATATGGCGACAACAACAGCGAACAAATATTTCGCGAGGCACTTTCCGATACCTCTTATCAGGTTGTTTCAGTAGCGATAGACAAATACTTGCTTGGCCTGCCAACGGACGCAGCGGACGTAGCTGCCCGGTTTGAAGCATCACCCAACGACGCCATAGTGACGGCGGTTGGCAACTACTACGCCGGATTGGCCCAGCCGGATCGTTTCGACTGGTTTTTGGAAAAAATGAAGCGTATGAAACCCGCGGAGAAATACAATTTCCTACAGGTTTTCGGGAAATATCTTATCAAATCAAAACAGGATATTCAAAGGAAAAGCATACCGGTTCTGGAAGGTTTAGCCAGAAACAACCCCGCTTATTTTGTGAGGTTTGGCGCGTTTCAGGTATTGGGTTTACTGACAGATATCCAAGGTGTTACCGCTCTGAGGAAAGATATAAAGGCTAAGGAAACTGAGCCGAAGTTAAAAGAAATGTATAGTCAGTTCGGGGAGTTTTGATTTGCGGAACTGATTTGGTTATGAGTATTTAAACCAAATCAATTACTCATTATTCTTATTTCTAAGTTCATAAACCTGATTCGCCAATCGGGTTGCCTCGTCAATTACTTCTTTAGGATAATTATTTAATTCTAAAATCCGTATCGCATTGGTATTGGTTAAGTTACCCTGTTTGATTTTATAGTCAAATACCACACTTCCATTCAGCACAACTTCTGTAAAATGAAATAAAGAAAAACCGTCTAAAAGTAAGTCGGCCAATTCAAGGTCGTGGGTGGCTACTAAGGCAATATTATTCCTATTGTTTAAATACTTCAAAACCGCGCAACCCGATGCGATTCGTTCAACCGTATTTGTTCCTTTAAACATTTCATCGAGCAAGAATAAATTTTGATCTCCCGAATTGCTTTCGTCAAGTAGTGCCTTAATTGCCAACACCTCCTCGAAATAATAACTTTTATCGTTCAAAAGATCGTCTGAAATTCGGATCGCAGAATAAACTTTTGAAACAGAAATATTGAAAACTTTTGAAAAGCAAGTATTTAAAGTTTGCGCAGTAATTGTATTGATTCCAATTGTGCGAATAAATGTGGTTTTTCCCGACATATTGGATCCTGTCAACAACGCAGACTTGTTTCTCAGATTTATTGAATTAGGAACAAATTGATAAATAAGTGGATGGTAAATCTCTACTGCTGCTATTTGCTTTGAATGCGGAACAATATTGGGAAAACAAAAATATGGTAAGTCCTCTCGTAAAAAATTAATGGATAAGGCAGTGTCAATTTCCCCCACAAAATGAAATACCTTTCCAATCTCGACTCTTTTCAAATCAAGTTCATTGAGCACATTATATAATACTAAAGGTTCTATGAGAAATATTGCCTTTATCAATTCAACAAAATATTCTACCGCTACTCCAATCTCACTTTGTAACTTCACCTCCAACTTGAAAAGAGACATTTGAAGTCCAAGACTATCCAACGCCCTGATTGACTCATTTATATCCGGGTATATGGCTTTGAAACTTTCAATGCCAGCAATAGATTTTGCGGCCTGATTCAATCTTAACAGTTGTGGAATTGAGCCGCTATACTGATAAAAATTAATCTTATTCCAGTAGTGAAAGCCAAAATTAACGGCCATTACCAAAATAAAAAGAATAAAAATTTTCGGGAAAATTAGCGACAGTATAATGGACAATAAGCTTGTCATTGAGAGTACAGGAATAATCCAAAACCATTTTGGCTTCTGTATATGATCTCCCAAAAATAGCGACGCGATAAAATGAGCTTCATTTTTGTTTAATGAAGATATTTCAAGCAGTACTTTATCCCGAAAATTCGGATCACTTTTTAAAATTTGAATTACTTTCTCAAATTTTTCGATCCTCCTATTATCGCGTGGAATGGTGCGGAACACCTTGTACAAAAACTGTTGCCCGACTTTAGAACTCGTTCGATCAATGAACATGAAAATCTCATTCATATCCAAATCGTGAAATGTTCGATCAGACACGACTTGATGAAAATCCCTTTTATCACTGAGTTGGAAAAAACGTTCGATTCTGTTAAAATCAAAAGTCCCCTCTTTAGCCTTACCAAAATTGGCTCTTAATTGGTCAATCAGTTTCCCTTTGGAGGTAAACATTTAAATCTATTTGAGTGATTTCACGCCGGATCCAGATAATAATCCAGATTCTCTTTTGTAATAATATCCAATGGCAAAAATTTGATGGGCAGGATTTCTTTACTGAAAACCAAATGATTAGCTAATTGATTAATCCCCCAATATCCCTGACCATGGGGATTTTGATTGATCAGGAAATCGATGACATCGTTGTTAAGATATTTCAAATTTTGAGCAAGCAAATCATAGCCAATCAATTTGATATGTGTAAGTTGTCTCTCTGTAAGATAGTCAGCGATTTCGAAAGCCTTAGAAGTCGTTACATATATTGCCTTAAGCTCAGGATTTCTCTCAATGACTTTATCTAATTGCGAAAAGAATTCGGATTTCTCTTTGAAATAGAATTCTTGGCGGAGCACTTCATAGGTTTCCGTCATTCCCGCGAAATAGTCTTTAAAACCTTCTTCTTTTGAAATTAAATGAGCAGAGTTAGGAATATCCTCGTTTACGTGTGCTACCAGTACGCTACACGGAAACGGCAACCCGTAATTCAAAATTTTGGCAGCCAAAGACCCGCTTCGGTAAGAATCCTGACCAATATAGCATAGTTGGCCTCCACCCTCTATCTGCGTATTAAAAAGCACAAATGGGATTTCCTGCCTCTTCCATTCCTCAAAAAATGGCTTAACCTCCTTAAAAAAAATAGGCGCCATCAATATTCCGTCGGGATGTTCCGCGGTCACCTCCTTTGCTTTCGTAATAAAAGAATTTACATCGTGAGGATCGAAAATATACTCGCTAACCGAAATTCCGTACTGGCGTAGTTCGCGCTCGGCTTTCTCCAACCCATGGCGCGGCGACTCCCAGTAGCTATCCACCTTATCGTCCGGAATCAAGGCGGCCAAATTGTATACCTTTTGCGATTTCAGCGATCTGGCGATAATATTAGGCTCATAATTCATTTCCTGAATAATGGCCAACACCTTTTCCCTCACATCGTCCGCTACCCTGCCCCTGTTATGCAATACCCTATCAACAGTCCCTTTGGACGTGCCAGCACGTTCCGCAATGTCTTTGATCCTGACAATTTTCTTTTTCAAAGTGAAGCAACCAATAATTTACAAGACAAAAACTCTTCATTCCTCAAATCTAACATAGGAAACGAAAGTTTTTTACAACCAACTTACCAAGATAGTGTGTATTTGACAATATCAGGTGGTCCCTTCGATCAATCGAAGTAATTTCATGAAATGTCGTCGTGTACATACCCGAATATACAAAATTCTCTGCGTGCTCGTACACTTTTTTTCAGCTGTCCGCTTGGATATTGTAACACAAGAACTAATTTTGCTACATAAACATTTGCTGAAATATTATTTCAGGACACACTAAATTTCCAGGTCTTTGTTTTTAATCCATTAAGAATAACAAATGTTATCTATTAGCCGCACACTTATCCTGACTGAGTATTCCTAAATTCTGAACACATTTGACATCCTGGACCTGGACCGCGCATAAGTGTAACTGCTTATGCGTTTTTTTATGGGATTCGAACTTCTACCTCATCGCCGTCAACATAAGCTGAACAAGTCAATATCCAGCCTTGTGCCAAATCTTTATCTGTAAGCACCTCATTCACTGTCATATGCAATTTCCCGCTGGTACATATCCCGGCGCAGGTTGAACAGCGTCCGCCTTTGCAGCTGTAGGGCAACTCTATTCCTTGAGCCAACGCAGCTTCCAGAATAGTGCTGTGCGCTGGCACGAGCAGGTTGTGTTCTAAATCTTTGAAAGTTAACTTAATCCAGTGCGGATTTGAGTCGGGAGGCGGTGGTGGCAACGGAATAATTACAAAATTCTCCTTCCTGATCTGATCAGCCGATATGCCCATAAAAATCAGTGAGATTTCAACGGTCCGCATCAATTCAGAAGGCCCGCAGATAAAAACTTTTGCATCCTGAATATCAAACCTGATATGTTTTCCAACTAGATGGACAAGCCGGGAATTATTTATACGCCCCTGAATTCCCGTCCAATCATCGCCTGGTTGACTGTGAATATGCACAATATTGAGCCTGTCCGCATATTTCGTTTTCCACTTATCCAGCTCGTTGAAAAACACCGTGCTTGACTCATTCTTATTGGCATATATTAATGTCACAAAAGTATCCGAGTCCCGGGTAAGCGTTTCTTTTAATAGTGAAAACAAGGGTGTAATACCGCTTCCGGCTCCAATTAATATGATATCATGTGGCCCAGGCGACTGCCCATGGTCTAAAACAAACCGGCCTGCCGCCGCCAAAACTTCAAACACTTCTCCCACTTTTGCGATATCAATCCAATATCTTGACGCCTCGCCATTTGATACTCTTTTCACTGTAATCGTCGGAAACTCATCAACCTCGGGAGCAGAACTGAAAGAGTAAGATCGGCGGACGATATGACCGTGGAGCGGAAGCAAAAAAGTCAGAAACTGTCCCGCGCGATATTCCAGCAACTGACCATCCAGTCGCTCAAAAACGAAGGTTTTTATATCATGCCTCTCGACAATGATTTCTCTTATCCTGATTTTGATAGTCTGATCTGACATAATTTTAAACCTGACCGGCAGCTACTGATCGGTTGTTATTCATCTGGAAAAGCATTTCAAATTCGGCAATCAAGGTCCAGCAATGCGCCTCGCATTGCCAGTGCATATGGAATAACTTAGTTCGTGAAATCTTATACAAAATTGGATTCTCATAAGCAGTCAACAGCCCCGCAATGAAGAAATAGAACTTTTCAAAATCGATGCTTTGGATCTTTTCGATATCGATATGCGCTGTCTCAATGCCAAATCTCAACAATGAGGTACTCAGAATTACCTTATCCATGACAGAGTCGCTATTAGCCAAAAGTCGTTTCGCGTCACTGATCAACTTATCTTTTAAATGTCGCAACGGTTCCGGATCAAATGCTGCCATAAGCCGCATGACATGGTAAATGATCAGCTCACTGCGGGGATATTGATGCGCACAGCGAAACGGAACTGTTAAATAGAGATCGCTTTCAATCACAAAACGTATATATTTCAGACTCGCCAAACCATGTTCGTCAGGTTGCAAACCATATTGATACAAACAATATAAAATGTTGCTCAAAACGCATGCGTCGAACTCGATATACATATTTTTCCCAAACCAGGTAGAATACGCTGGTAGATTTTTAACTTCAGAAAAAGTATTACGAATCCATTGCTTGGACCCATTGGCGTGTAAAGCCAGCTTTTGCCGAAGCCATTCCGCGTCCTCAGCATTCCGCCTACTTGTCAGGTAAATAAATGCAGTGTCGTCCACATCATCGGGTATTCTGAAATGTTCAAAATGCCGGAATATATATCCGTTTGGAAAATGACGAGAAGGTTTTGTTTTCCAAAAATTGTAGGTATCAAGCCCGTCTTTGTTCTGGAAATCTTTGTAATTACCAATTATTGAGGAAGTTATATCGTCAATCAAATTCCTTACATCCCCATCTTCCGATGCTCCTCTAAGCTTTTGAAGCGTAAAACAGATGATGGAAGAAAAGAATATCGTGGTATCCGGCCGATGATAGCCAATTTGCCGGTTTGCCCGGCTGGCAGGGAATATACCCGCCGGAAAATACCCATCGCCTTTCGATTGGAGCGACTTAATTTTTTGTAGCAAGTGGAGAACCCGAGTATTCATTCTCTGCAAACTAATGCATTTGCCTATAAAAAAGAAAGCCCTGCAGGTAAGGCAAGGCTTAAATTCGTTAAGAATCAGATATCAGACTCCCTCAGCGATTACTTCTTTCACGTCAGGCACCATTCTGGTCAGCAGATTTTCGATACCTGCTTTCAGCGTTAAGGTTGAAGATGGGCAGCCGCTGCAAGATCCTTGCAAAAGCACTTTCACTACACCTGAATCTTCATTAAAAGAATGGAAATTGATCGCTCCACCGTCTGATTCTACGGCCGGACGAACATATTGATCCAACGCTGCTTTTATTTTTTGAACCGTATCTGAATCTCTTGAATCAACGATTGTAGTATTTTTATCGATTGTTGATTGTTCGAATACCGGTTGATTTTCTTCAAAATAGATTTTGATAAACTGCTTGGTGTCTCTCATCACTTCATCCCAGGTGATATCATCATCTTTGGTGATCGTGATAAAATTGCTGGCGATAAACACGCGTTTCACGTGGGGAAACTGGAACAAATCCCCGGCGAGCGGCGAAACTCTTCCTTCTTCCAGAGCCGATTCCAATGAAGGATAATCAAATGACAAACCATCCGGCACGAGCTCGAAGTTCAAGACAAACTTCATGGAATTCGGATTCGGACTTAATTCTGTATATACAAAAATGGGACGTTTCAACATAACTCGTAATTGTTTATTGCTTGGGTAACACGATTGAGCATCAATTGGTTTTGGCAGCTGTTGGCTTTTAGCAATTAGCTTTTAGTTTAGGAGAATTAATAAGCACAACTAGCTAATATTCAGTTAATTATCAGCGATTCGTTTTTTTGCTATTTTAGAAAGCCTTTTCAACAACCCGCAACCACGCTTAATCTTCCGGATATGGGACATATATGAATCCTGAGAATTCGCCTATCAGCGCGAAGAGGCAGCAGTATTCATCGGGGTCTTTGTAGTTTTCTTTAAACAAAAGAACAGACTCTTCTCCAATCAATTTCCGTTGAACAAACTCTTCCATGTAGGACGCACGGTAGTTATATCTGTTTTCCAGCTCGGTAGCACCTATTAAAAGTGCTCCGAGATCTACCTCATTATGGGTAATTACGAAAATCGGATTCTCTGAAAAATCCCGTTTACGAATTTGGTAAGACGCTTCCTTTAATTGGTCTGACACTTTTATAAAATCTCCCGACACAAGCCCCATGATCTTGATATTCAACTCAGGCGAGTTGGCGTCATCCATCAGAGCATTTTCATTACTATTATTAATCATTTTTTAGCTGTTAGCTGTCAGCTGTTAGGCATTAGTTCGAAAGTCGAACTAAAGGCCCAAAAATTGGCAGTATTTCTTTCAATTAATTTTTTTTATTCTTAGACAACTGATACATTCCAACGCTGCGGCACTAATAGCTAATTGCTAATAGCCAGCAGCTCCTCACATTCTCGCCGCCATCAACAATGTCAGATCTTTGAAACGCATATTGAAACTTCGGGCGATATGGCTGTTGGTCAAAGTACCCTTATGACAATATACCCCTTTCATAAACCAACGATTGGCATAAATCATTTCCTCGATGCCTCCGATTGTTCCTGTTCTTAACAGAAACGGTAGAAAAACATTACTTAAAGCCGTGCTGGCTGTATGTGCGACGCGGGAGGGAATATTGGGAACGCAGTAGTGAATGACGTCTTTATATTTAAAAACGGGATTATTGTGAGTCGTCATGCGGGAAGTTTCGAACGAGCCTCCCTGATCAATGCTGACATCGATCACGACCGAACCCGGTTTCATCTGTTCGATCATTTCCGTACTTACAACCATCGGACTGAAAGAATTCTCAGCACGCATGGTACCAATTACCACATCTGCCCGGCTGATCGCCTCTGTCAAGGTATCCGAGTCAATGATTGAAGTATATAAATTTTGACCCACAGCATATTTCAGCCGTTGCAGACGGTATATATGTTTGTCGAAAACTTTTACATCAGCCCCTACACCCAAAGCCGCGCGGGTGGCAAATTCAGCAACCGTTCCTGCACCCAGAATCACAATTTTGGTCGGAGGAACGCCTGTTATTCCACCTAAAATCACGCCCCGGCCTCCGTTGGAATTGGAAAGATATTCAGCGGCAATCAATAAAACAGTACTACCGGCGATTTCACCCATCGCACGGATAATCGGCTTGCCGCCCACTTTGTCCTCGATCAACTCATAGCCGATACCCGTGATTTTGGCTTCGTTCAGTTTTTCAAAATATTTCTTTTGGAGCGAAGGCAAATTGAGGGCTGAAATTACCGTTGTGCCGGGCTTGATATGCTTAAATTCCTCCTCAACCAGCGGCTCCACTTTTAATATCAATTTGGCTTCATATACCTCTTTGGGGCTGTGGACGATCTGCGCACCAGCTTCGCTATAATCGTGGTCAGAAAGGTTGGCACCATTTCCTGCACCACTTTCCACCCAAACTTCATGTCCGTTACGCACCAAAAGCCGAACTGCGTCCGGCGTAAGCCCAATACGATTTTCTTGTAAAGAAACCTCCTTGGGCAACCCGATATGTAATGAATTTTGATTTTTCTTCACGGCAAGAAGTGACTCTTGCGGATACAAAACCGACTGTTTCGCCAGTTCCTCAAAACCCTTGATCTGCTGTTGCGCCATGTTTTAGTTTTTAGCTGTCGGCTTTTAGCGGTTAGCTATTAGCTGTGGTTTTAGCTGTTAGCAGTTAGCTATTAGCCCTTAGTTTTTAGTGAAACCGAATTCGTAAATTCCCGTTAACCGTCTATCCGTTAACCCATTACCTTTTCCAACGCGCCCCTTTCCTCCTTCTTCCCTTTCCTCCATTCTCCTTTCCTCCTTCTTCCCTTTCCTCCTTCCGCCCCTTCACCCCTTCCTTCCCACCTTCTCAACCACCAACTCCCTCTCCCCATCCTCATTAAGACTCAGATTCAGCAAAAGGTATTCCAATGGCCAGAGTCCCTCGATTTTTTGCGGCCATTCTACAAAACAAAAATCGCCGGAATCAAAATATTCTTCCACACCAATATCCAAAGCTTCCACTTCGTCCATGATCCTGTAAAAATCGAAATGATAGATCGTTAGCCGATTGCTGGTGATATATTCATTGACCAACGAGAAAGTCGGGCTGTGAACCATTGTTGTCACGCCAAGATTCCTGCACAATGCCTTGATCAGCGTCGTCTTGCCTGCACCCATCTGACCCTCAAAAAACCATATTGGAAACTCTCTCCCAAATTTTAACAACTTATCCGAAACTTCATCCAAATCTGACAGTTCCTTAAATCTAAAGACTTCCACTGCATTGCTCATGCAACAAAAATACCACATTTATGAAACACAAAACACTTTTTTAGGACAGGAATTCGACAGCTTGAATCCTTGAAGGAACAATTAAAAATTACAAATGCAAAAACCTTTGTAATTCCTAAGGTAAGTAAGGCAATTAATATTTTACACAGGATGTACCAAACATTATGAAACAATTAAATTAATGTTTTTCAGTGCCATATCACAAATCAAAACGCAAATGCATAACTCAAAGACAATTTCCGAATAATGATTCCGGTTGCAATTTTCGTTGGCCTCCTTATCTGAAAAAAAGGATGCGCTGACTCTCCGGTATATACTTTTGCCGTTAACTCATTGATATGATAAATAATCAGTTTTATTTTTAACTTTAAATGACTGATTATCAAGCATAAAAATGACCCCTCAGAACTCTTTGCAGACCATTGGGCCAGGCCAGCGTATTCATATTCTTGACGCGCAACGTGGCTTTGCACTTCTTGGAATTCTCTTGATGAATATCCCCTATTTCGGACTTCCGGAAGCCGTCGTCGGTGACCTTACCATTCGAAATGAATTTAGCGGGATCAATTACTACACATGGTGGATAGTCAATTTGTTCTTCGAAGGTTCGATGAGAGGAATGTTTTCATTGATGTTTGGCGCAACGATGGTATTGCTTACCGACAGGCTTTCAACCAAAACATCCGTAGATAGTGCCGCTGAGATCTATTATCGTCGTTTAATATGGCTTTTGCTTTTTGGTCTTTTCAATGCATTTGTCATTATGTGGCCGGGCGATATACTTTATTCCTATTCGTTGTGCGGATTATTTCTATTCCCGTTTCGCCGGATGCAGCCCAAATACCTGTTCCTCGTCGCGGGAATTTTGCTCACACTTTTTATATTCAAACGCACCTACGAAACCGGCGAGCCCCTCAGGTTGCAAAACGAGGCGACAATGCTGATGAAAATCGATTCAACCAAAAGGACTGAGGATCAAAAAGAGGTTATCTCAAAATGGAAAGACTTTCAGGAGAATCATACACTGGCAGCCAAGAAAAAAGCTGTTGAAAAAGAAATCAGGATAGTAAAAGGACCTTTCCCTGAATTCTATTCTTACTATACCGACATCAATATCATGCTCCAGACTACCGATTTTTACCGGAGTGGATTTCTGGATTGCCTTATTTTTATGATTGTCGGTATCGCGCTTTATAAACTGAAAATTCTGACTGGCGAAAGAAGTCTGAAATTTTATCTGATCATGGCTTGTGGCGGATATGCAGTCGCCTTACCGCTCACGTACTGGCATATGCAAACAGTAGTGACCGCGCATTTTGATATCATAAAAATCCTTGGGCACATTAAGATTGCATCATACGAAATTCGTCGATTAGGACTCACCCTGGGGCATATTGGTCTTTTACAAGTAGTATATCAACTTGGATTCTTTCAGTTTGTATACAATGCCTGGGCCAAAATCGGGCAAATGGCGCTAAGCAATTATTTCCTTCAAAATATCCTTTGCGGGCTGTTCTTTTATGGTTTTGCATTTAACCATTACAACGACCTGGAACGATATCAACTGTATATAGTGGTCGCCGTTGTTTGGGTTATTAATTTGATATTCAGCTATATATGGCTTATCTATTTCTTGATGGGGCCTTTCGAATGGATATGGAGGAGCCTGACTTACTGGCATCCCCAACCCATGCGAAAAGCCCGAATATTAGAGAAAAGTCTGATATAATTCTCAACCTAAACCTTCCATTCCTTTTTCATCCGGCGACCTAAAAATGCGTTCGCCTCCTTGTCTTTTTTAAATTCTTCGGCCACTGGATCCCAGGTAAGCGAGCGTTTCAAGCGGTATGCGATGTTTCCAATATTGCAGACACTCGCGGTGCGATGACCGACTTCCACGTCGCATATGGGTGGTTTTCTGGTTTTTATCGCGTTCAGAAAGTCCTTGTAGTGGTTTTCACTGACATATACCCCGTCATTGGTTTCTTCAAAGACTTTATCTTTCATCGTTTCCGGTGTCACTTTCAGATCGCCTCGTGCTACCCAAACTTCGCCGTCACTACCCACAAAATGGCAATGCTGTTTTCCTTCCATCGGGCGATGAATCATTTCGACTCCATTGTCATACTTAAAAACAAGACCTTTTCCAGGCTCGGAATAGATTAGTTCACTCGGACCACTTGCATCCATATTCAATCCCCACTGGGCAATATCAAACATATGGGCGCCCCAGTCGGTCATACCGCCGCCACCGAATTCATCATAATCACGCCATCTCGGCCAAAATGTTGCCGCCATATCCGGCGCCAGTTCGTTGTTATATGGACGTTCAAGACTATTCGGCCCCATCCAGCGATCCCAGTTTAGTCCAGTCGGTAATTCTTCTTTTGCCAAATCCCAAGGTTTCGGAGGGCCCCCAACATTGACATATACCTTCGTCACTTTCCCGATCACCCCATTTCTGACCAAACGGACCGCCTGGCGAAATTCCGGCTGCGAACGCTGCATACTCCCGGTCTGAAAAACCCGGTTATTCTTTCGCGTCGCATTCACCATCGCCCGTCCTTCCTTAACCGTCAGCGAAAGTGGTTTTTCACAATATATATCTTTCCCAGCCTCCGCCGCTCTCACGGCTACAGCCGCATGCCAGTGGTCTGGCGTGGCAATCACAACCGCGTCAATGTCCTTGCGATCAAGCAGTTCTCTAAAATCAGGTATCCCAACAGCGGTAGTATATCTGGTCTCGCCCAGTTTTTCGGCATACCACTTATTCACAGCCGCTACGAATGTATCCTGTTTGATTTTATATACATCCGATGCCGCCACAACCTGCGTTTCCATCGTATCCAGAAAACGATTCCGCAATCCACCGCTTTGGCGCCCGCATCCGATGAAACCAAGGGTAATCTTGTCGCTCGGAGCTATAAAACCTTTTCCTCCCAGTACATGTCGGGGCACGATGGTGAAAGCACCCAGCACACCAGCCGCTTTCAGAAAATCCCGACGCTTTAAGTTTTTGCCAAATTCCATAGTTTCGATCAGTAGTTTTGATAGTACCTGCGCATTACTACTTAAAGAATCCAGTCCGGATTTTTACTATATCGCTGATAACCAATTCCACAGCACACTCAAAGTATTTGAAGCAATAAGATATGCAGGTAAACATTTCAAGAAGAAAATTTCTGGCGAGCGCGGCCATTGCAGGCACTATCACGCCATTAATTCAAGCAAAGTCAATTGGTCAAACAGCTCAAATGAGCAGCGAAGTCCCTAAGGTTAATGTATTTTCAAAACACCTTCAATTCCTCAATTATCAGGATATGACGGAAGCCGCAAAAGAAATTGGTTTTGACGGAATTGACCTGACGATCCGGCCAAAAGGACATGTCCTTCCGGAAAATGTTGAAATGGATTTGCCTCGCGCAGTGGAAGCGATGAAAAAGGTTGGTTTTTCGCCTAATATGTTTTGCTCTGCTGTCGAAGATGCCAAAAATCCCGTTGACAAAAAGCTACTTGAAACTGCTGCTGCTCAGGGATTTAAGTATTATAGAATGAACTGGTATCGTTACGGAAAGGATAAAACAATACCGGAATATATCCGTGAGTACCGGGAAAAAATTACGGGCTTGAGCCATCTCAATAAAAAGCTGGGACTGATAGGATGCTACCAGAATCATGCGGGCCGTATGGTAGGCGCGTCTTTATGGGAAATTTGGGAAATGTTGCAAAAAGCTGATCAGTCGGCTTTGGGAGCACAATATGATATTCGACATGCTACGCTGGAAGGTGGACTTTCCTGGCAAACCGGCTTTGAGTTGATTCAACCCAACATCAAAACCATTGTTGTCAAGGATTTCATATGGGAAAAAACCAATGGAAAATGGGGACCCAAAAATGTTCCTTTAGGCGAAGGGATGGTAGACTTCAAAACTTACTTCAAATTATTAAAGACAACTGGCCCCGACGTACCACTTTGTCTCCATTTCGAGTATCCTCTGGGCGGTGCGGATCAGGGAATGGATAAAATTTCAGTCGAGCCCAAAGTGGTCTTTGATGCCATGAAAAGGGATCTGAAGAGATTAAAAGAACTTTGGGTAGAAGCATAACTGAACGATATGTCGCGGAAAATTCTGGTTCTTTTATTAGCCTCTGTCATTGCGATGGCGTTTTTCTTTCCGGAAAATGAACAAACCGATTGGCCTGAATATAACGGCGATGGCACTCGAAACCACTATTCGCCACTTACGCAGATTAATACTAGTAATCTGGAGCGATTGAAAGTTGTCTGGAGCTACTCCTCTGGCGGTGCGGACAATGTCAATAACAGAAGCCAGATTCAGTGTAACCCGATCATTATCAAAGGTATACTATATGGTGTTTCAGCAGGCACTCAGGCATTTGCCATCGACGCAGGAACGGGGAACGAACTATGGAAAACCGACGTCAAAGACAATGGCGGTACTACGAGCCGGGGTGTTGCGTATTGGTCAGATGGAAAAGATGAACGGATATTTTTTGGTGCAGGTAAATGGCTATATGCGCTGGATGCCAAATCAGGAGTGCCAATTACAACCTTTGGACAACAAGGCAGAATCGATCTAATGGAGGATATTCAACGCCCCAACGCGGACGAATACGTTTTGTCGAATACACCCAATACCATTTACAAAAACCTGATCATAGTCGGGACGCGTGTCAATGAAAATGAAACAGCGCTTCTGGGCGATATCCGCGCGTTCGATACCCGAACCGGAAAGAAGATATGGACTTTTCATACCATCCCGGAAAAGGGAGAATATGGCTACGAAACCTGGTTGAAAGGAAATCCAAGACAACATATCGGCGGCGCCAACGCGTGGACTGGAATGGCCATCGACCGTGAAAGAGGTATTGTGTATATTCCAACGGGTTCAGCTGCATATGATTTTTATGGAGGAAATCGCCCCGGCAATAACTTATATGCCAACTGTTTGCTGGCCCTGGATGCGGCAACCGGTAAAAGAAAATGGCATTATCAGTTGGTCCATCATGACATATGGGATCGTGACCCGCCCGCACCACCGAATTTGATATCGGTAACGCATAAAGGAAAAAGAACAGATGCGGTTTCCCTGATCACAAAGCAGGGTCAGATATTCGTTTTTGACCGAGTGACAGGAAAACCCATATTTCCAATTGTTGAAAAAACGTTTTCGAATGTGTCGGCAGTACCGGGTGAAGTTCCTGCGAAAACGCAACCGATACCAACCCTTCCTGTTCCATTTACAAGACAAGGTTTTACAGAAAAAGATCTGAATCCGTTCGTCGCCGATAGGGATTCACTGATCTCCATTATCCGAAAATCAACGACCGGCTCGCCTTACTTACCGATAGGCATTCAGCGTACTATATTCTATCCGGGAACGGACGGAGGAGCGCAATGGGGAGGCGCAGCGGCTGACGAAGACGGGATTTTATATATTCCTGCCAAAGAAATTCCGGTATATACTTCTCTTATAAAAAAAGAAACACCAACTGGTAAAGCATTAAATGGAAGTCATTTATATCAAAATTATTGTTCCGCCTGCCACGGTGCAGACCGCGCCGGAAATCACGACGGATCTTACCCTTCCTTGCTGACGATAGAGAAGCGATTGACTTCGGGTCAGATTGAACAAATTCTTGCGAAAGGCCGCGGAATGATGCCTTCCTTTGCACATATATCCGAGGGCGAACGTAAAACAATTATCGATTTCATTTCCAACAAGCAATCCGGTCAAAATGTGAAAGTTACTACCATTAGCGAAGTACCTTATCAACACACCGGCTATAACCGATGGTATGACAGCGAGGGATATCCGATCAGCAAGCCACCTTGGGGGACATTGACGGCTGTCGATTTGAATACAGGTCAACATCGCTGGCAAATTCCGTTGGGACATTATCCGGAGTTAACAAAAAAAGGCATCCCGGCCACAGGAACAGACAATTACGGCGGGCCATTGGTAACGGCAAGCGGTATCATTTTTATAGCCGCAACCCGCGACGAAATGTTCAGAGCAATTGACAAAAAGACGGGAAAGATATTGTGGGAAACTAAATTACCAGTCGCCGGATACGCCTCGCCCAGCACATATATGGTGAATGGAAAACAATATATAGTAATCGCTTGTGGAGGAGGGAAACTGAATACTAAATCGGGGGATCGATTTGTGGCGTTTGGGTTGGAATGAGTTTTTTCGGGAGGATGGAGGAAGGGGACGAAAGGAAGGAAGTGATCGCGGGACGGAAGGGAGGAATGGTCAAAAGGTAAATGGGCTAACGGCCTTACTTGGTGACGCTCGCGCTAATTGCTAACAGCTAAGGGCTAAAAGCTCTTTTCCACGTCAATTATTCGCTGTTGCGGCTCTGGGCTTATCGGTTACCTTTGTAAATCTAATACCCTTGACCAGTTTTCAAATATTCAAAAATTATGTCTTCAAGAATTGTCAATGTTGGTTTAATAGGCTTCGGACTGTCGGGGCGGTATTTTCATTCTCCGTTTTTGTCAGTCAATCCACGATTTAAACTAAAAAAAGTTGTAGAAAGAAGTAAAAACGAGGCGCAGGACTTTGATCCTACCATAGAAAACGCCCGTTCGGTAGACGAGCTATTAAGCGACGAATCGATTGATCTGGTTTTCATATGTACTCCCAATGAATCACATTTTCCATACGCCATGGATGCCTTGCAAAACGGCAAACATGTGGTGATTGAGAAGCCATTTGCAGCGACGGAAGATGAAGCTAAACAGCTGGTTGCGGTAGCAAAAGAAAAAGGATTGGTGTTGACAGCATATCAAAACCGTCGTTGGGACTCTGATTTTTTGACTATCAAAAAGATAATCGAAAGTGGCCAGATTGGTGACGTAGTTGAATATGAGTCGCGTTATGACCGGTTCCGCCCGGTCGTTCCTACCGAGTCGTGGAAGGAAAAAGCGGTACCTGTTGGCGGCAACCTATACAACCTTGGCCCACACTTGATCGACCAGGCACTCGTTCTTTTTGGTGCTCCAAAAGCTGTTTCCGCAGACATTCGTTCAGCCAGGCCCAATAGTGAAATCGACGACTATTTTGATGTACGCATGATATATGACGACAAAGTGATTATCCTGAAGTCGAGCCTGATGGTTTTTGAGTCATCCAACCGGTATAATATCCACGGCACAAAGGGTTCGTTCAAAAAAGGAGGGCTTGATCCACAGGAAGAAAGACTAAGAAAAGACCATATGCCAACCGACGAAAATCTGGGTGTGGAACCGGAAGAGCGTTGGGGAAAAGTATATACGGAAGGTTTCTCGGGCGTTGTTAAAAGTGAAACGGGCAATTACATGCCGTTCTATGATAATGTATATGAAGCGATTGTTGACGGAGCAGAGCTTGCCGTAAAACCGGAAGAAATATTAAGAACAGCCCGGGTAATCGACCTCGCTTTTGCCAGCCAGAAAGAGGGAAAAGTAATGAAATACTGACTTTTTAAACGCAGAGTTAGGGGAGTTAGAACGCAGAGTTACGCGGAAAATAAACTCAGCGGAACTCTGGGTTTCAACTCCCTTTACGCTGCGTTTAAGCACAACAAATGAAAATATACCAAAAACATATCGTCCTGAAGGAACGCAGGCGTGGGTTTCATCTAATCACGGGTGAAGTACTTCAGGCACTGCCGGAGTTGCGTGAAATTTCCAAAGGAATATGCCAGGTTTTCATCCAGCATACTTCAGCTTCGCTCACCATCAACGAAAATGCAGATCCGACTGTCAGAGTGGATTTTGAAATGTTTTTCAATAAAACAGTCAAAGAAAACGACCCGGACTATGAACATGATTACGAAGGTTCCGACGACATGCCAGCCCATCTCAAGGCCGCAATTCTTGGATCTTCAGTAACTATACCTGTCACCAACGGAGCATTCGCGCTGGGTATTTGGCAAGGCATATACCTTTGTGAGCATCGTAATGCTGGAGGAAGACGTAGTTTGGTGATAACGGTGTGGGGAGAATAGGCGTCCATTTTTCTTTAAAAGGGTTAGCCGCAATAGGCGCCATGGATTACGAGATGGGCGCAAAGGCTGTCTTTCATTGCGACCCTTGCGAAATCTATTGCGACTATCGCGGTTAAAAAAATTGTCAAATCAGCCAAATTGATGAAAAGGTATAGGATTAAATCTCTAATTATCGCCTCATTTTTCTTTATTCAGTTGTCACTTTTTGGGCAAAAATCGTCCTTAAACTTAAAAGTGGACCGTGTTCTGAACAAAAGCTCTAGCCTATATCCTGCTTATAAAAACCGCAAGCAATCGCCGGGAAAAACTATCTACTATATCGACCCCAAAAACGGAAACGATCATAATAAGGGTACGGGCGCCAAACAAGCCTGGAAGACATTTGGACCGGCAAATCAGTTTGTATTTTCAGCCGGAGACGAGCTGCGTATTACCGCTCCGGGCAGTTTCGATCAATCGCTGGTTTTGATGGCCAACGGAAGTAAAACAGCACCTGTTACCGTCAGTTTTGCGCCGGGCAGATATGATATTTTCCCAACCAACTCTTTCAAAGCGACGTTTAATATTTCAAACACCAACGACACGCCGGATTCTTTGAAAGCAGTCGCTCTTTATTTTTTAAATTCGAAGTATATACAGGTTGAAGGCATCGGAGCTAAAATCGTATTGAGGGGCAAAATGATTGAAATGTGCGTCCACAAAACGGACGATATTAGCTTCGATGGCATTTCGTTTGACTATCAGCGTCCTACTGTATCCGAATTAACCGTTGCCAGTACCGGAAATAATTTCGCCGATTTGAAAATTCACCCCGACTCAAAATATAGTATCAAAGACAGCATATTGACATGGGAAGGAGAAGGCTGGCGACATCAGGCGGATTGGTACTGGCAGGTTTTGAACCCCGGGACAGGCGATCTGGCCCGACAGAGCATCAATTTAAAAAATGTAAAATTCTCAGAAAATGGCAATTTTGTGAGAGCTACCTTTCCTAAAAACCCCGGGTTTCAGGCAAATTCCACGTATCAGAACCGCGATGTCACGAGAGATTGTGCCGGTATATTCATGGAGAGAAGCAGCAATATCTCTATCAAAAAAATGCATATCAATTTCATGCATGGAATGGGGGTTGTAAGTCAGTTTTGTACCAACATCAGCATAGATTCGCTTGTTGTAAAGCCAGATGAAAAATCGGGAAGAACCTGTGCCGCATGGGCTGACATTTTACATTTCTCGGGTTGTAGAGGCTTGATAAAAATTGAAAACTCATTCCTTTCCGCAGCCAACGATGACGCGATCAATATTCATGGAACGCATTTGAAAGTTACTGACAGAGTGAGCCCGAAACAGATAAAGGTTCGGTTTATGCACAATCAGACTTACGGATTTGACGCATTTACAGTGGGCGACAGTATCAGTTATATCCATGCTTCGAATCTGCTTGCGACCGGGGATAATGTGGTCAGCAAAGTCGAAAAACTGAACGAAAGGGAAATCATTCTAACATTGCAAAAACCTATTCCTGACAAGATATCTGATTATGTGATAGAAAATACTTCATGGACACCCACAGTCCTGATTAATAATAACATCATCTCCACCATACCCACCCGCGGGATGTTGATAACCACCCGACGGAAGGCAATCATCGAAAATTGTATATTTCAGAATGTGTATATGAGCGGTATACTGGTTGCCGATGATGCCGAAAGCTGGTATGAATCCGGAATGGTGCAGGACCTGACAATTCGTAAGAATAGATTTGAATTATGTGGAGAACCCGTCATCAATATTCACCCTGAAAATAAGGTTCACAGCGCGGCGGTTCACAATAATATCCGAATCATTGACAACTCTTTTCAATTGAAGAATATGGCTTTGTTGAGTGCAAAAAGCACATCCGGCATTCTTTTCAAAGGGAATACTATCAGAGCGAAAACAATTTTACCAGTGGATGATTATTTGAAGTTGACGAATTGCGAGCATATTCAACAAACAGATAATCAAGTTTCGAAGCAATAATCATTGTCTGACATTAAAAAGAGCGGGATCGCACATCACACGCAATCCCGCTCTTTCTTTATATTAACTTTTCACGCTGCTATACCGAATCAACGGCTGCGAAAGCATCTGTCAGTCCGTGACCAGTTGCCAGATCGGGGCCAACTGTTGCAGCATTTCCGCCAGTACTTGCACTGGCGTTTCCGGCTTTCACATCCCGGGCGGTGTTCATCAGTATCTTTTTGATCTCGGCTGGTTTCAGGGTCGATTTCCTTTGTTTAAGCAACGCACAGGCTCCGGCTATCTGAGGCGCAGCCGCCGACGTACCACTGATCGCCGCCCAACCATCTTTTTTGGTCGTTTCATCTCCATTCGGGTGAGTGGAACCGTTGGCTAAATCTTTGTCAATATCGTCATTGGGTTGGACAGGAAGCATGATATAGGCAGCTCGCGGAAGCATACCCACCAATCCGCTTACATCCGGCACTTTTCTTCCGGGATATATATTGCTGGCAAATCCACTCGCATAATCGCTTGCCTGCATCGAACCATCGATTTTCATAAAGACCCCACCGGCAGATATCACATCCGGATGCTGACCAGGGAATCCCCAGTGACCATTTCCAGCCGAAAACACGACCGTAATACCCTTGCTTACTGCCAGCGCAATCGCTGCTGCCAGAGTATTCTGCCCAGCCGAAAGCGGTCCATTTTGAACGCTCCATCCCCAGCTGCAACTGATGATATGCGGTTTCAGTGCGACAGCCGTATTAAATGCAGCAACAGAATCAATACCGGATTTGACCATGGTGAATATTACATCTGGAGCCACGGCGAAAATATTCGCTGATTCGGCGGTGCCGTGTCCCACTTCGTCGTCATCAGGATTGGTCGCGCCGGGCGCCAAAACAACCGGATTTACATTATATCCCCGTTGCACGAAATAGGGATGTTTATACCAGCCAGTATCCACCATCACTACTTTGATCTTTTTACCGGTATATCCTTTCCGGTGCGCTTTGTCAGCATTAAGCCCTAGCGACACGTCACCAGGTACTTTCAGATGCCAGTAAGCCTTAGTGGGCGCGAAAGCATTTTCAAAATATTCGACCGGTTCAACGATTGCCACGCCTTCCAGCAAATTGGAAAGTGAACTTTGGTCAGTAGCAATCAGACCTTGCATCTGACTGTTATTGGAATCTATAAAACTGCGTGTAACCGTTTCATTCAATGAGCTTAACACCTCCTTATCCTGACTAAATACACTGGTTTTGAAAACTCGCTCATATAGCTCCGGCGACCCAGCAATGGAAATCGAGGCTTCGCTCACAAGCAGTACCTCAAACCCCTCTGCTTTTAATTTCCTGACTGCTGCGGCAGTTTTTTGTTTGCTGGAAGTAAAATCCTTTGCGTTATTATGGTTAATGGATTTAGCATCCACATTAAATAATGAGGTCCCGCCCAGTGATTCAACAGAAGCCTGAGCATATATCTTTGGAGGAAGTGGCTTGGCCATATCAATAAATTTTTTAGTGAACTAATGATATTCAACGGGTTCGGGTAGATCTACCGATTCGACTACATTTTTCCAGTGGTTCGGGACGGGAATCTTTTTCTGGGTTTTATATACCGTAAATCGCTTGACTTTGGTTTCCAAAACTTTGACACCCAAAACCTTTTCAAAATTTTCAACAGAAGTCGACGCCGACAATCCGATACCACTCTCAGTCACGTCAAAACCGTCCGATTTCAAAAGCTTTTTAGCCTTGCGAACCGTGGCAGCCGCGGGCTGATATTTGCTAACTGTCTCGCTTGTCACCAAAGCATCTTTGTCCAGAAGCGAGGAGCCTGAAGCCGATTTCAGCGTAATTAGGGCTACAATCATGGGTGATTTGAGGTTTGTCTGTGCTGACAGCTCATTGGATATAAGCATCGGGAAAATACATAACCATTTATATATTAGCACTTTGCAAGCATCCATTTGCCATTCAATTATTGATATCATATAAGATCCGAAAATTATTTCATCTTTCCGGATCTTATATTCATTTTATGAAAACAGCGGCACCCTCACAATGTGAGCTTTCTGAATCGATTCGCCATTGGCTTCTCCGTGATCAACTGAATATTCCCTTTGGGCGGTCAGTTCTCCAGTTTGACCAGAGAAATCATATCCGTCCAATGCTTCGATAATCTCACTTTTGAGCGGACTACCGTTGCGGCTGCTCGCAAATTCAATTCCCGTAACGCGGCCCAGCTCTGAACGGACAGCGTTGTTGAGTGAAATTCCTTCCTGCAACTCAAATTTTAACGCTTTTGAACCTTTCACCGGATCCGGCACAACTCTTTTTGGTTTATTAGTTACCCCAAGAACCTGTTTGGTAGAATTATGAATACGGGTCAGTTTACCGTCGTTATCATAAGTCATCATCACCAAACCGTGGTTGTTATTGATACTTTTCACGCCCTTGTGAGCCTGTCTGAATATCACCGTGGTATCCGTTACAAACGCATCCTCAATCTTTCCACTTCCTTCCAATGTACCGCTTTGAGCCCGGTCAACTCTCAGCGAGTCAAATACCAGCTCAATGCCGTCCTGTTCAAAACGAAGATCTTTCAGTGATTTTTCAGCAGACTTGATCGCCTTATCAGGTTGTAGCGTTTTTGTGTTTTCATAGTTCGCATCACCCAATACTGCCAGCAATCGTCCTTCTGCGTCCACTGTCAGTTTCCTTTCTTCTCCGCTGGCAACAATTGTTCCGTTCCGTTCGAATCCGAAAGTTTCCAGGTCGTTTTTTGTAAAGCCAAGTTCTTTACCCAAAGCCGCCAACCTTTTTTCATCAAAAACCGGTTTTCCAAAAAGTAGCACTTCCGGCTTTTTGGGTAACTCCTGCCGGTCGGCTGCCTGAAATACGGGTCTTTCAAAACCTCCCCATCTCCAGCTATACCAGTTCTTCGCAACGGCCCCCCACTCAAAACTCCGCTCATTAAATAGCCGGTTTTGAGATTCCTGAACATTCGCACCCATTGCACAAACCGTTGGAATTTGGTTATGAGATATTGCCCAACTTGAGTTAATCCATGCTTCGCTGAATTTTTGTCCCGCGTTCCAGTTATTGCCAAAGTTCTTTCCATAATTCGGATTGTCAACACTGTTTGACTGGTATCCAAAGATCATCCGTAAGCCACGGTTGGCAGCGTCCCAGGTTTTCATAGGCGTGATCCGATTAGGGTTAACATCCAATATTTCAGGCACTTTCAATGACTGACAGGTAGACCAGAACAAATACCTCAGCTGTTCATTTCCAATGACCATATTAGAAGAAAAGGCATCGATTCTACCATCCCACGAGCCTCCCATGGGTGCAAAAAAGAGCCCATTACCATCCATACCACCGTGACCAGAGTGATAGAAAGCCACGACGGAGTCCATTCCATACGAATCCTGCCAATTGTCGTAAGTTTCTTCGTAAGCCCACACTTTCACGCCGTCGTCGCGGAACCAAAAGTTTCCGGAATTCCATGTTCCATACCACTCCATGAAACCCTGAGCATCCGCGTGAGTAGCATGAAGGTTTCCAGCCGCACCCATCGAAGGGAATATCTGAATACTGTGAGCACCATATCTATCCTCGGATCCGCTTACATTGAGCGCGAGATTTGCCGCTTTTTCGGCAAATGGTGAAGTTCTTTCAAGCAGTTTAAAATTCATTTTGTTAAAAATATAGGTGAGCGATTCCCAGTTTCGCCGGAAAATTTACACGCCTGCCACTCAAAGGTCAGACAGGATGACCTGCGGTTACCGTTAAAAAAGATAAGCCTCTGAAAACGACCGCTTAATAAGACGAAAATACCACCCGCACCAACATCGATTACATTTGTTGCGTGTAACATGCCGATAATAGATAACATTATGAACACCAAAAACTTAGAACCGTTTTCAGGAGGACTGCTGCAGTTTGTCAGTTTTTTGGAAAAGAACAGATATAGTTACAGCACGATCAAGGCATACAAAAAAGCCTTGTATTCCTTCTTTATTTCTACCGGAGCATCATCTCCGGCGTCCATCGACGAGCGGGATGTGGCGGCCTATCTGGAGGAAAAGCAATCGGAGAATATCTCTGCCTGTTTCCGAAGACAGATCGTCAGCGCGCTTAAGTTGTTTTTTCAGGATGCCTTTCAGCAAAAACTGGAGGTAGTGCATCCCGTCAGCGTTCCGCGGGAATATCGCGTTCCGGAAACGCTGTCGAAAGCTGAAATAGGCAGACTTCTAGAAGCGACAGAGAATATTAAACACAGAGCAATTCTGACCGGCCTATATAGTGGCGGCCTGAGACTAAGCGAGATAACCAGGTTGAAAATCGCTGATATTGATTTTAAAAGAATGATTATTCAGGTGAAAGGAGAAGATGGCGGGAACGGTCGCGAGGTGATGCTCTCTACTATTTTTAAGGATTTGCTCATCCGGTATATGCGTATGTATATGCCGAAGGTATGGCTTTTTGAGGGGAATGGACCGACACGCCAATATTCCAACAGGAGCGTTCAGCAGATATTCTCAAATGCATTGACTAAATCCGGAATTGATAAAAAGGTAAGTGTACATACATTGCGCCACAGTTTTGCGACGCATTTGCTGGAAAGCGGCACAGATATCTACATCATCCAATCCTTCCTCGGCCACCGTTCCGTAAAAACTACGAAGATGTATCAGATGGTCGCCAAGGCCGATAAGCACAAAATTTTGAGCCCGATGGATATGCTTTGAATTGATGCTCACGTTTCATATCAAAAGAAATCAAATTCATCTTATAGCGATTCCAACCATTTCGTTCTGAGATGTGCCATGGAATATGATGCTTTAAATAATTTTTGTCATCATTTTTATGAGCGACCTCAAAATCACGGATATGAAATCTATTTATTTTCTGCTCTTTATTGCACTACTTTTTTCATGCAAAAAGGATAATGTCGAGGCCGATATAAATCCACCTGAGCAGGCTTTGACGAAAATAATTGTGAATGGAAAAGTATCTGAACTGTATGAATATAAGGATGGTAGGTTGGTAAAGGAAAGTTCATATTTCAATTGCGATACACCGAGGATGATATTCAACTATGTGTATGACGGTGATCTGCTGAGCCTATTAAAGACTCAGTCGAGGGGAATGTATTCGTCTTCCAGCACCGAACTCTGCAATCCCAACAGCAAATTTGACGACCGGGAAGAGACTCTGAAATATGATGGAGACAAACGATTGGTCAGAAGAGAAGGCCCCAACACATACTTCTTGTATGAACGAAATGGGCAAAATCAGGTGGTGACGATCACACAACATTTTGGTACAACCAGCAAAAAGACATTTTTAAAATATGATCGCAACGGAAATTTGGCGGAAATCAGCGGAGCCGCCAATATCAACGGAGATCCAATAAGATATGAGTACGACAATCAAACCAACCCATATCACTATATGACCAGGTTTGACAACCTATATGCCTCTCCATACAACGGGCCAAACAACGTGATCAAGGCATTCGACAAAGACGGCAAACAGCTTTGGGAAAGGAAGTTTACTTACAATTCGGCGGGGTTGCCAATTGAATGCCTAGAGACCAATGGGGTTGTGTACGAATATCAGTATCAATAACTTGCGAGTGAACGGGGATTAATATCCCATCAATTCCAGATCATAACTTTCACGCATTTCAACCTTCTTGCCCATCTTTTTCTGGATGATTTTAAAATGGTGGACATCTTCGGGAACGATCAGTGATATAGCTTCACCCGACGCTTCTGCCCTACCCGTCCGGCCGATGCGGTGAACGTAATCTTTTGGTGATCTTGGCAATTCAAAGTTGATCACATAAGGCAGAAACTGAATATCAATACCTCTTGAAACGAGGTCGGTAGCCACCAGAACGGTCAACTTTCCGGATTTGAACTTATTCAACGCTTCCGTTCTTGCTCCCTGACTTTTTTTACTATGCATCGCCGCCGCCTGGATACCGTTTTTAGTCAGTTTTTCAACCAGATTGTCTGCAGTTCTCGTCGCGGAAACGAACACAAGCACTTGCTTCATTTCTTCCGTTTTGATCAGATACCGAAGCAAAGGCCCTTTTCTGTCAGGATCAACAAAATAGCCGATTTGCTTGATCTGATCTATGTTTTGCTCTTCTTCAATGATCTCAATTTTAACCGGATTCCGTAAAATGCTTTTGTGAATGGCGTCCACTTCATCTCCCAAAGTGGCGGAAAAAAGAATGCTCTGGCGCTGCTTCGGCAAAAGGAAAAAGATATCCTTCATCTCGTCGGCAAAGCCCATATTGAGCATTTTATCGGCTTCGTCCAAAACCAGTATTTCGGTATTAGAAATCGTCAGTGCCTTGTGCCTCAATAAATCGATTAGCCGTCCGGGAGTAGCCACCAAAATCTCAACATTCTGTAAACCAATCATTTGTGGATTAATAGAAACCCCGCCATATACCGCCAAAGTCTTCACTTTGCGAGGTAATTTTTCTCCGAATGTTTGAAAAACGACGGCGATCTGAACAGCAAGTTCCCGAGTCGGAACCAAAACCAGTACCCGTATCGAACGATTCTGGGGAGCGCCTTTTGTTTGAAACCATTCCAGTATGGGCAGAACAAATCCGGCTGTTTTACCGGAGCCCGTTTTGGCAATTCCTAATATATCTTTTCCATTTAAAATCGCCGGAATAGCCTCTTTCTGAATCGGATATGGCTGTTCATAGCTTTGATCAGCGATGGATTTTAAAAGAGATTCGGATAGGCCGAGCGATTGAAAAGACATAATAATCTGGAATACTGAGCGGATGTTTTTTGCAAAGATACCATTAATCGAAAGACTATTCGTCTGTATTGGGAAAGCTTAGCGAGGTCCGCACCTGCGTTTCATGACAAATGTCATAATTTAAACCGCACATTAGTCGTCATTTATGCAGTCTCGCAGCTACAATTTTGTATTCGGTTTACTACCTTAGCAGAAATATATAACCTGCTGTTAGAAAGTAAATTACACATCTTACCGATGCTCAATTTATGGAATCAGCATTATATAATACTCAACAAGAAATTCTGGAAAGCAAAACCTGTTATCACTGCGGTGAGAAAATTCAGGACCAAGAGGTCATTCTCGACGAACTGCAATTCTGCTGCCAGGGTTGTTCTGCAGTTTATGATATACTCAAGGAAAACGAGCTTTGTAGTTATTACAATATAGAAGGAGCTCAGGGCAATTCTCCATCGGACAATTTTTTCAAAGGCAAGTTCGATCACCTCGATCTGCCCGAAGTTGAAAGTAAACTCATCGATTTTACCGACGGACGATATTCCAGAGTCAACTGGCACATACCGAAAATCCACTGCAGCTCCTGCATATGGCTGCTGGAACAACTCCACCGACTTAACCCGGCAATTGTTACTTCGCTTGTCAATTTTCCTGAAAAACAGGTGACGATTACTTTTCGCTCAAAGGATATTAAGCTAAGCGAACTGGCGGGATTAATTACCAGGATCGGATACGAACCCTACCTGAGTTTGAATGATATCGACGGAAAGAAAAAAGGCAATATCAACCGTTTGCGCCTTTACAAAATCGGAATCGCCGGCTTTGCTTTCGGGAATATCATGATGATGAGTTTCCCTGAATATTTTCATATCCAGAATACCGGAAACGATGCAGGACTAAGTCGTATGTTCAGTATATTGAATATCGTCCTGAGCATACCCGTTTTGTTTTTTTGTGCCTCTGATTTTTTCAGATCTGCCTGGACTGCATTAAAGGCTGGATATCTGAACATCGACGCGCCGATCGCGCTGGCATTGATCTGCGTTTTTCTGACTAGTCTTTATCAAATCAGTACCGGAACAGGACCGGGATATTTCGATTCTCTGACGGGGGCTGTATTCTTCATGCTTTTAGGGCGCTACTTTCAGGATAAAACCTATCAGGGTATTTCTTTCGAACGCGATTACAAATCCTATTTTCCAGTAGCGGTAACCGTTGTCAGAGGTCAAAAGGAGGCTCGCAGACCGATTGTGAATCTGGAAAAAGGAGACCATATGTTTGTCAGAAATGAAGAGATGATTCCTGCAGACTCCGTTCTCATCAGTCCAACCGCCCTGATTGATTACAGTTTCGTCTCCGGAGAAGCAGACCCTGTTTTAAGAAAGAAAGGAGAAACCATATACGCAGGTGGAAAACAAAAAGGTGCGGCCATTAATCTGGAAGTATTACGCCCTGTATCCCAGGCCTACCTGACGCAGCTTTGGAATAATGACATTTTCACGCAACAAAAAGAAAACCAACAACATACGCTCGCAACGAGGATCAATAAGTACTTTTCGGCGGTCGTTTTGACCATTGCATTTCTGACATTCCTTTTTTGGTTTTTTGCCAAAAATGAGCACGCTATTGCCTTTAATGCATTCACAACCATACTGCTTGTGGCCTGCCCTTGTGCACTTCTTTTATCATCGACTTTCACCAACGGGAATTTATTGAGCCTTTTCGGAAGACATAAATTTTACCCTAAAAACGCCCACGCGCTGGAAATGCTAGCGGCAATTGACACTATTGTTTTCGACAAAACAGGCACGATAACGGTCGCTAACGAAGGCCAGCTCAAATTTGTGGGAAGATGTTTGACCGCAGATGAAGAAATAATGGTGAAAACCATCGCACATCAATCCGCCCATCCCCTCAGCCGTATGTTGGCCGAAAAACTTAATACTTCCATCAGCAAGCGCTCATTGATTGACTTTAAGGAAATTCCGGGAGCGGGTATACAGTGTATGTGGGGTAATAAAAACGTAAAATTGGGTTCAGCAAAATGGACTGCTGCCGACGCAACGGACGACTCGAAAAAGCATTCGACTGTTTTCTTATCCATCGACGGAGCCACTATCGGATATTTTATTTTCAACAATAAATACCGATCCGAACTTCCTGAAACCATTGAAAAACTCGCCGATTCCGGATATGCAACTTATTTACTATCAGGGGATAAACTCACAGATGAAAGTTATCTGGGAGCAATCTTCAAAGGAAAGTCAAATCTCTTTTTCAACCAGACTCCCGAAGGCAAACTGAATTTCGTCAGAAATCTGCAGAAGCAAAATTCAAATGTACTGATGGTCGGCGATGGACTCAATGATGCCGGGGCATTACGACAAAGTAATGTAGGGCTGGCGGTCTCTGACGATATCAACAATTTCTCGCCTTCCTGTGATGCGATTGTCCAGTCATCTCAACTCGCCAAATTACCGGAGTATATCAAACTGGCTAAAAAAGGTCAGCAGATCATCAAGATCAGTTTTTCCATCTCACTCCTTTATAACCTCGTCGGACTCTCATTTGCAGTCGCCGGTGAGCTTACACCTGTGGTTGCAGCGATATTAATGCCTATCAGTTCAATCAGTATTGTTTTGTTTACCACAGTGGCCACCAATATGGCGGCAAGGCAATTATTCGCTAACTGATTATTGTCATAAAAACAGACATCAGCCATCATGCTTGGTGTCTGAATGCAGCAGTAGTTTTGACTTGTTATTGAGCACCTAAATAGTCGAATACATGACAGCCCTGTACATTTTAATAATCGCAAGTTTAGTTGTCGCCCTGGGATTCCTGGCCGCATTTATCTGGTCAGTGAAGAAGGGACACTACGACGACGACTATACCCCATCGGTCAGGATACTGCTCGACGACGAAAAATGAAATCACATTTCTTATAACCTAATCAGTGACCGAACCCGGATATAACAAACTGATTAAAAACATATTACTTATTTACCACTTGTATTAATTCTGTTATGTCAAACATTCCCAACCCACTTAATCCGGTGGTTGAACTGGAAGAATTTCAGTACGACAATAAGATAGTCAGGGATTTTGCGATCGCCTGTATCCTGTTCGGACTTATCGGGATGCTCGTTGGTCTGCTGGCTGCCTTTCAGCTGGTCTTCCCCGATTTAAATTTCAATTTACCATTTACCACTTTTAGCCGGATTCGGCCGCTGCATACCAACGCGGTCATTTTCGCATTTGTCGGCAACGGCTTTTTCACTGGTCTTTACTACTCCGTTCCGCGCGTGCTGCGCACACCCATCTGGAGCCCGGCATTAAGCCGGTTCCATTTTTGGGGATGGCAGGCGATCATTATTGGAGCAGCCATTTCCCTTCCGATGGGATTCACGACCTCCAAAGAATATGCAGAACTGGAATGGCCATTTGATATAGCTATCGCCGTAGTTTGGGTATCGGCGCTGGTGAATATTGTCATGACGACTATCAACCGCCGGGTCGAACATATATACGCTGCCGTTTGGTTCTATATCGCGTCTTTCGTCACTGTGGCGATGCTGCATGTGGTTAACAGCGTTGAGATTCCAGTTTCGTTTTTAAAGAGTTATCCGGTATATGCCGGGGTTCAGGATGCGCTTGTACAGTGGTGGTATGGACACAATGCGGTGGCATTTTTCCTGACCACGCCCTACCTCGGTTTAATGTATTACTTTTTACCAAAAGCAGCCAACCGTCCTATTTATTCTTACCGACTCTCCATCGTCCATTTTTGGGCTTTAATATTCCTTTACATCTGGGCCGGGCCGCACCACCTGCTGTATACCGCCCTTCCTGAATGGGCTCAGACTTTGGGTACCATATTCTCAGTTATGCTGATCGCACCTTCATGGGGAGGTATGATGAATGGATTGATGACGCTGCGCGGGGCATGGGATAAAGTGCGGGAAGATGTGGTTTTGAAATTCATGGTCGTAGCGATTACCGCATATGGTATGGCTACTTTCGAAGGTCCGATGCTGTCTTTCAAAAATGTAAACGCCATCGCCCACTATACCGACTGGATCGTTGCGCACGTTCACGTGGGGGCGTTGGGCTGGAATGGTTTCCTGACTTTTGGTATCCTTTACTGGCTGTTTCCGCGCCTGTACAGCCGACCGTTATATTCTCCTAAAGCGGCAAATTTTCACTTCTGGATTGGCACTTTGGGTATACTTTTCTATACCATCCCAATGTATTGGGCAGGTTGGGTGCAGAGCTCGATGTGGAAAGAATTTACACAGGAAGGGCTTTTAAAATATCCCAATTTCCTTGAAACCGTAACACAACTGGCTCCATTATACCTGATGCGGAGCATAGGTGGAACGCTATATCTGATCGGATTTGCGGTCATGATTTACAACTTGTGGATGACAGCCTTGAGTGGAAAACTAGTGCCATATGAAACCGCAAGGGCACTGCCGTTGAAAGCAATTTGGCATACTTCTGAAAACGAGCACTGGCATCGTAAAATATTCGAACGCAAACCTGTAACGCTGACCGTCATATCGCTTGTCGCGGTGGCGATCGGGGGTATGATCGAAATGATACCGACATTTATGGTTAAGTCCAATATCCCGACGATTGCGAGCGTGAAACCATATACCCCGCTCGAATTGCAGGGGAGGGATATATATGTACGTGAAGGGTGCTATGTATGTCATACTCAGATGATTCGCCCATTCCGCTCAGAAATTGAAAGATATGGTGAGTACTCCAAATCGGGTGAGTTTGTTTACGACCATCCACATCAATGGGGGTCGAAAAGAACCGGCCCGGATCTCCATCGGTTAGGCGGCAAATATCCTGACTCATGGCATTACAACCATATGGAAGATCCGACCAGCATGTCGCCGGGCTCCATTATGCCAAAATACGGCTGGTTGCTGGAAGATGATCTGGATACGACGACAACTATTGCCAAAATAAAGGCCATGCAAACTCTGGGTGTGCCATATGAAAAAGGTTATGAAAAAATCGCGAATCTGGATCTGCATAGGCAGTCGAAGGAGATTCAGGAAAGACTGAAACAAAGTGGAATCAAAACAAGCGAAAACAAAGAGATCATTGCTTTAATCGCCTATCTGCAAAGATTGGGGACGGATATAAAAGGTGAAAATAAAACACAAAAGTCCGGATTCTGATTGTTTTTAAGTCATTGTTACCCATAGATATCTGAAACTATGAAATTTCGAAATTACCTTGAGACCATTGCAGGCGTTGGAATATTCCCTCTGATCTCACTTCTCATATTCTTTGTGTTTTTTGTGGTACTGCTGATTCATGTTTTTCGAATCGACAAAAAGACACTGAACTCCATGAAGAACATTCCGCTGGACGACGGAAACACGTCTAAAATCGTGCTTTCATTCTTACTGTTTCTTTTCATCGATACACCCTCATTCGCACAACAAACCGAGGAAACCAAAAGAATTTTTACCGGCACGGACTTTATCCTGTATGCGACGCTGGCCGCGCTGGTATTCCTTCTGGTAATGATCCTCATCGTTTTGTTTCGAGCGATTTCAGTTTTAAGAACCATGAAATTAAACGGTGCTCCGGAGCAAGAATCAAAATTGGTCTTCAGCAAAAACTGGTGGAGAAATTTTCGTGGAATTGGAATTGCGTTGACCGAAGAAGATAAAATATTGATCAAGGGCCACGACTACGACGGCATTCAGGAACTGGATAATAGTATGCCGCCGTGGCTCCAGTCGCTTTTTATCGGTACTGTCGTGATTGGCTTTGCATATGGTATATATTATTTCGGTGGGTTTGGCGATATGCAAATCGCCGAGCTTGACAAGGAAGTCGCAATGGCCGATGCTGCAAAAAAAGCGTATATGGAAAAAGTAGGTGCCAGTATGGACGAAAATACAGTAACCCTCCTGAAGGATCCTAACGATATAAGCAAAGGCCAAACCATCTTCACAGAAAAATGTGTTGCCTGCCATGGACCCGAAGCCGGTGGTGGTGTAGGGCCTAATCTGACGGATAAATACTGGCTGCACGGGGGCAGCATCAACAGCATATTCAAAGTGATAAAATACGGTGTCCCTGAAAAAGGTATGATATCATGGGAAAAACAGCTTTCGCCGACAGACATTCAGAAACTGGCAAGTTTTATAATTTCTAAAAAAGGATCCAAACCTGCGAACCCCAAAGAACCTCAGGGTGAGTTATTTGAAGAAGGAGCCACCGCTTCCAAAGACAGTACCGTTGCAGTAAGATAAAGGAAAAAAGCCTTAATAAATTTAGAGAGAGGGGATGAAAACACCATTGATCACAGAAAATCCGGAAAGCTTTCGCGACCATTTCAACGCAGTGAGTGAAGATGGAAAACGTAACTGGTTTTATCCACAAAAACCTGCGGGAAAGTGGCATACGCGGAGGGCTTGGTTTACGGTTGTGATATTGAGCCTGCTTTTTGTTTCGCCCTTCATCTATATCAATGACCAGCCCCTGCTATTGTTCAACGTACTTGAAAGAAAATTCATCATTTTCGGAGTATTCATCGGCCCGCAGGATTATTGGCTTTTCGGACTTACAATGCTTTCGATGGCGGTTTTCATTGTGCTTTTTACAACTATTTTCGGGCGATTATGGTGTGGCTGGGCTTGTCCGCAGACCGTATTTATGGAAATGGTTTTCCGAAAAATAGAATACGCTATTGAAGGTGATGCAGGCAAACAAAAGCTGCTGAACAAGGCTCCGTGGAATACTGAAAAAATCGTTAAAAAAGGGATTAAATACGCACTTTTTCTAACCATTTCATTTCTCATTGCCAATCTGCTTTTGTCATATATTATTGGTGTAAAAGAATTGTCGGTCATCATCACCGAACCGATTGAAGATCATGTGAGTTTGTTCGCTGGAATCGTTGCCTTCACTGCCATTTTCTATTTCAATTTTGCCTGGTTGCGAGATCAGGCTTGTACGGTAGTTTGTCCATATGGCCGTCTTCAGAGTGTATTGCTGGACAGAAATTCGGTGATGGTTGCCTACGATCATAAACGCGGAGAGCCTCGGGAGAAACTTCATAAGGGACAGGAACGTTCAGCAGGCGATTGCATCAACTGTTTTCAATGCGTAAACGTATGCCCGACTGGTATTGATATTAGAAACGGCACACAAATGGAGTGCATAAATTGCACCGCCTGCATCGACGCCTGTGACCATATCATGGACAAGATTGGATTTGACGAGGGATTGATTAGATACACTTCCGAAAATGCGATTACCAGCGGCAATAATAAGCTTTTTACCAAACGTGTGGCCGCATATGTTTTCGTGCTGCTCGCCTTATGGAGCGTGCTGGGATATACCGTTGCGACGAGGACTGATACGCAAACCACCCTATTACGCGCACCTGGTTCCCAGTACATCGAAAATGTCGACGGCACGATTAGTAATCTATATACTTTCAAGATTTTCAATAAAACGAACAGGCCCATTAGTCCGCAAATAAGATTGGAAAACCCGAAAGGAAAACTTCTTTTTGCAGGAACACCAAACCTCAAAATGGAAGCAGCAGGTTTTTCAGAAGGAACCGTTTTTATTATCATTCCAAAAAAAGAATTAACCAAAAGGAAAACCCAGATAAAGCTGGCAGTATATCAGGGATCGCAAAAATTGGAAGAATTTGAGACGTCGTTTATGGCGCCGGAGTAGCTCGTAGGTGTTAGCTTTTAGAGATTAGGGGTTGGTACGTTTGCTCTGATTGCTGTTGTGCGAAGTGAATAACATCATTTGAAAACTACGGTTGTGATGGTGACGGTTGGGCGGCCTTAGCCAATTCTCTTTTTCTCTGCGTAAAATATTTCGAACCAATGCATTCATAATCAACTAACTAAAACTAACAACTAATCACTAAAAGCTAACAACTAAAAAGCTAACAGCTAAAATGAAAAGATTCAACTGGGGTACCGGAATAATTGCTTTTTACATCGGCTTTGTCGTGATGATATTGGCGCTGGTGGTGATGAGTATGAGGCAAAAAGTGGATCTGGCTACGGATTCCTACTATGCCGAAGAGCTTGTTTTTCAGGACAAAATTGATAAGATAAACAATGCAAAAGCACTTGCCCAGCCCGTAACCTGGCTAGTCGAAAAAGATGGAATTCAAATCAGATTCCCACGGGACTTATCCACCGGAAAATTTTCGGGAATAGTTAAATTATACTGTCCGGCTGACAACGGGAAAGACCGGGAGTTTGAAATTAATATATCGGGAACCGAAATGTTTATCCCTGTCAAATCGATACCATCCGGTAGATATTCGCTGCAAATCGACTGGGAGCATCTACAAAAAAAATATTGGAGTGAAGGCGTTATTGTTATGTGATTAATCCCAAGGCAAATGCATACCCTCTTACCATATCTGGCAATTTCAATGGGGCTGATCAGCAGCTTTCATTGCGTTGCCATGTGTGGGCCGATTGCGTTGGCTTTGCCTGTTTATAAGGGATCCAGATGGCAACAAAACGCTGGTCTTTTGACCTATAATATCGGGCGGGCGGCTACGTATGCATCGATGGGAGTGCTTGTTGGAACATTGGGTTCTTCCATCGCCTGGGTCGGATATCTTCGTTTTCTTTCCATCGGAGCTGGTGCTTCAATTCTTGCATATGTGTTCTTTTCAACCCAAATAGAGCGTCATCTTAACGCACCTGGAATTTGGAAGCGAGCTATTGACAAGCTCAAAAAAAGTATGGCCAGACTATTGAAAAGCAATAACTACCTCGGTTGGCTTTCGTTGGGAATGCTGAATGGATTATTGCCTTGCGGCATGGTATATCTCGCACTTATCAGCTCTATGGCTACGGGAACCATCACCGGATCGGCCGGATATATGTTTCTATTTGGCATAGGCACAATCCCTATGATGATGCTCATCGGTTCTTTTCGAACCCTTGTCACCCCCGCGTTGCGAACTCGTATGCGGCGCCTCATCCCATGTGCCCTGGCATGCATTGGAGTTTGGCTTGTGGTCCGTGGCGTGATCATTGAATATCCGAATACCAGTTCTGAACACAATAACGTTATCTCGATCTGCCGTACTGCCGTATCGAAAATGATGGAATAAGTAAGTTTTCCAAGTGACCTCGGTCATGTTTTTGACCGATCTGCATTCCTAGTTTTGAACCATCAATTAAGTATTAAAAGACGTTCAAATGGAAAAGGATTTGCTATTTAAATATAACGTCGCCGCTCCTCGTTATACAAGCTACCCGACTGTGCCGTACTGGCAAAAAAACCAACTTACCGAGCATACCTGGAAACAGTTTGTCAGCAAGTCGTTTCAAAGTTCCAATTCATCTGAAGGGATTAGTATATACATCCATCTGCCGTTTTGCGAAAGCTTGTGCACCTATTGTGGCTGCAACACGCGCATCACTACCAATCACAAAGTCGAAAACAGATATGTTGAAACTGTGCTTAAGGAATGGAATATGTATCTGAACATATTCGGAAATTCTCCCAAACCGCTGATCAAAGAAATTCATTTAGGTGGCGGGACGCCAACCTTTTTCAGTCCTGAAAACCTACAGTTTTTGATCCGGAATCTTTTGGAAAAATGCGAGGTTCATCCGGACGCCCAGTTTAGTTTTGAAGCACATCCGGGCAATACGACCGACGAACATCTTACTGCACTTTACGAAGTTGGTTTCAGAAGAATCAGCATTGGCGTTCAGGATTTTAACCCCATGGTACTGGCTGTAATCAACCGTCATCAAACTTATGAACAGGTTTGTCATCTTACCCGGAAAGCCAGGGAAATCGGTTTTACCTCCGTCAATTTCGATGTGGTATATGGACTGCCCATGCAGAAAAGTTGCTATATGATGGAAACGATGATGAAGGTCGTCAAACTGAATCCGGACCGGATCGCTTTCTATAGCTACGCCCACGTTCCATGGATCAAACCCGGCCAGCGTCGGTACACGGAAAGCGACCTGCCAGATTCAGATAAAAAGATGGCCCTTTACGAAACAGGGCGCAATGTCCTTGAACTTGCGGGATATCAGGACGTAGGCATGGATCATTTTGCCCGCGAAACAGATTCCCTTTTTGAGGCGAAAAAGCAGGGGAAACTGCACCGCAATTTCATGGGATATACCGACACACATACTCAATTGCTGATCGGTTTGGGCGTATCTGCCATCAGCGATTCATGGTGGGGATATGCGCAAAATGAAAAGAAACTGGAAGACTATTATCTTAAAGTTGAAAGTGGCCATCTTCCCATATTCCGCGGCCATGAGCTATCGCCAACAGATATCGTTCTCAGAGGTCATATCCTCAACCTGATGACAAAATTCGAGACTTCGTGGACTTCTGAATCACCGGACGAAGTGAATGAAGCAGTGGAAAGATTGAACGAGGCCGAGAGCGACGAATTGGTTGAGATTTTCGAAAAATGCGTGAGAATCACAGAGAAGGGCAAGCCTTTTATCAGGAATATATGCATGGCATTCGACGCAAGGCTGTGGGAAGAAGTTTCTGAAAAAACAGTGTTCAGTCAGTCTATATAGTGATATGAACGCAGCAAAGCTTATACAAAACAACTCTGGAACAGGGTTGTGAATTCAGGTAAATTCAATTCGTAATTTGCGACATACAATAAAGTCCGATAACTTGGCATGTTAGAACTTTTATTAAAACATACACAGGCCATGACTCAGCAAATAGAAATGCTGGACGCGCTTTTCAAACATGCCACGGAAGGAATTGTAGTGGTCAACAAAGAAGGGGTTGTCGTGTTACTCAACCCAAAAGCACAAGAGCTGTTTGGATATACTACTGAGGAATTAATCGGCAGAAAAATTGAGACGTTGATTCCGCATCGCCTGAGCGGCAATCACACGCAGTACCGCGACACCTATTTTGAAGCACCTAAAGCAAGGGGAATGGGACGTATGATGGATCTTTTCGGACTCAAAAGCAACGGTACGGAATTTCCGGTTGAAGTAAGTCTGAGCCCTTTCAAAACCACAAAAGGAGAGTTTGTCGTAAGTTTTGTGATTGATATTACTGATCGAAAAATACAGGAAAACCGAATTCAGGAAGCAAACCTCGAAATTCAGAAACTGAATGCAGAACTGGAAGAAAGAGTACAACAACGTACCCAGGAACTGGCAATGGCTATCAAAAAAGTGGAAGAGTCACAAGAGGAAGTAATGAGGGCTTTGAAAAAAGAACGGGAGCTTAACAATATGAAAAGTCAGTTTGTGACGATTGCTTCGCATGAATTCAGGACGCCGTTGGCTACCATATTATCATCGGCATCGCTGATCGGAAGATATCCTCATACAGAGGAAGATGACAAGCGCCTTAAGCATATTAACAGGATCAAATCGTCGGTCAATAATTTGACCGAGATACTGAACGATTTTCTTTCTATTGGTAAAATTGAGGAAGGAAGAGTTTCGACAGTTCCGGTTGCCACGAATTTATCAAATTTTTGCGGTGGCATTGTCGATGAGATAAAGGGTGTCGCGAAAGAAGGTCAAAACATTGATTTCTCATATTCCGGAGATAAAGAAGTATGGATCGACAAGCAACTTTTGAGAAACGTTTTGTTTAATCTAACTTCCAATGCGATTAAATATTCTCAGCCGGGCAAAAACATTCAACTCAAGGTAGAAGGCAACGCCAGTAATGTTTTCATCGAGGTTGTTGATCAGGGCATTGGAATACCGCTCCAAGACCAAAACCACATTTTCGACCGCTTTTATCGTGCCAAAAATGCTGATATGGCTTCTGGTACAGGCTTAGGCCTGAATATAGTGCAGAGCTACGTTAATATCATGGGAGGCAGTATCTCTTTTGAAAGTGTATTGAATAAAGGCACCACGTTCCGGGTCAAGCTCCCGAATCATATACCTGCTTCAGAAGCAAATCTGCCGGACTATCATGGTATTTAGAAAAACATCAATTTAAAACTTACGAAATTGGAATCTAAAACAATTCTCCTGATTGAAGACAATCCCGATATGCGGGATAATACTTCGGAGATACTCGAGCTGGCCAACTATCATGTAATCACCGCGGAAAATGGCAAAACAGGTATCCAGATGGCGCACAACAGCTCGCCGGATCTGATTATATGCGATATCATGATGCCCGAGCTCGACGGCTATGGTGTTCTCCATATGCTCGGGAAAGACGATCAAACTGCTGGAATCCCATTCATTTTTCTCACTGCAAAAGCTGAAAAAGGGGATTATCGAAAAGGGATGATCATGGGCGCGGATGATTACCTGACCAAACCATATGACGATGTAGAGCTCTTGAACGCGGTGGAAATGCGCCTAAAAAAAAGCGAGCGGTTAAAAAAGAAATTCGACCGCTCAGCAGAAGGCCTGGAAGAGTTCATTCAGGAAATCAAATCCTTTGACCTCATTGCCAAACTGGCGGAGGATAAAAAGGTAAAAACGCTGAAAAAGAAGGAGACGCTATATACCGAAGGGAGCTATCCCTCTCACATTTATTTCCTTCAAAAAGGAAAAGTAAAGGCCTGCAAATCAAACGATTCAGGGAAAGAGTATATCACCGATCTTTTCAAAGAAGGCGATTTCTTCGGATATCTTGATCTGCTACAAGGTATTCCCTATCAGGAATCAACCATAACGCTGGAAAATTCGGAAGTGGCTATTATTCCAAAGGAGGACTTTTTTGCCCTTATTCAGAGCAGTCGGGAAGTGTCGACCAAGTTTATAAAAATGCTTTCCAACGAAATCAAAGAACGGGAAGAGCGACTACTTCAACTGGCCTATAACTCCGTCAGAAAAAGAGTTGCGCAGGCATTGGTTATGCTAGTAAACAGGTATCAGGAAGATCGTAGTATACCCTTTTCTATGTCTATCACCAGAGAAGATATCGCATCAATGGTCGGCACAGCCACTGAAACAGTGATCAGGACCTTGTCTGATTTCAAAGAGGAAAAACTGGTAGATTTGAAAGGAAGCCTGATAACCGTGCTGGAATATGAAAAGCTTGCCAAAATGCGGAACTGATACAGATTCTTATTTTTACCATTAAGGAGTTAAGGAAATTTAAGTTACTCATTATGTGCGCCTTTATGACCTTAATTTCTTAATGGTTCAATATTTTTTCCTGCTTTGTGCCGTTCTGGCATTACACTTTAAGATATTGAACCATCAACTTACCGGCTCTTTGTGACGCGCCACTGCCTCCCACGGCTTCTCTTAACCTCGCATAATTACGAAGTTGAATTTCACGCTTTTCACCACCGACAAGCAGAGATTTGAGCTCCGAAATCAGGTTTGTTTCGTTTAACTCATCTTGTATTAATTCCCTCACAACCTCCTCATTCATAATAAGATTGACCAGCGAAATATATTCCACTTTGATCAGCGATTTGGCAACGGCATAAGAAACGCCGCTCGTTCGATAGCATACTACCTCCGGGACATTCAATAAAGCAGTTTCCAGCGTAGCCGTACCAGAGGTTACCAAAGCTGCCTCGGCGACCGATAGTAAGTCATAGGTAGCATCAAAAACTATGTCTGTTCCTGACGTTAAATATTGATCGTACAATTCTCTCGGCAGGTTTTTCACACCCGCAATTACAAACTGATGATCGGGAAAGTTGGGCTGCACCCTGAGCATAAGATCAAGCATGTTGATTACCTCCTGTTTCCGGCTGCCTGGCAATAAAGCGATGATCGGTTTTGGCGAAGCAACTTTATATTGAAGCTGAAACTCGGAATTGGGCTTGAAAGCTTCAATCGCATCCATCAAAGGATTCCCCACATAATCGACTTTGAAATCATACTTTTTGTAAAAATCAACTTCAAACGGAAAGATCACAAACATATGATCCACGTTCTTTTTGATCTTCCATGCCCGCTTCTGATTCCAAGCCCACACTTTTGGCGAGATATAATAAAATGTCTTGATTCCCTTTTTCTTGGCAAACCCAGCTATACGAAGGTTAAAGCCAGGATAGTCGATCAGTATCACGACATCGGGCTGAAACTCTAGTATATCCTTTTTACACTTTTTCAGGAAGCCAAGAATGGTAGGAAGATTCAGCGCCACTTCCAGAAAACCCATAAAAGCGGTGTCTTTGTAATGTGTCACCAGCTCCATCCCTTCTTCCTGCATCAGATCACCTCCCCATCCTCGAAACACTGCCGCCGGATCACTGTCCTTTATTCCTTTGATCAGGTTGGCCCCGTGTAAATCGCCCGACCTTTCGCCGGCTATGAGGTAGTATTTCATGTATGGGGTTGGGGGAAGGTGCTTAGGGAAGGGATTTGGGGTTATTTGAGCTGATTAACGCATGTGGATTACTCTCCGTAATATTCGACAAAATTTTTCGGCGTCTCTACCAGCTTGATGTAGTGCAATTTGGCACCTGGCTCTGCCGCAGCGATGGCCGGGGCAAGGATTTTCCAAATCTCATATACGAAAATTTCGCATGAGGCCATTTTACCGGCCATGAAATCAACGTCCAGATTCAGATTCTTATGGTCAACCTTGTCAATGATCTTCTCTTTAACGATATCTCCTAAAACTTTAAGATCAATCACAAACCCGGTTTCGGGATTAGGAATCCCCTTTACCGTCACGATCAACTCAAAGTTGTGACCGTGCCAGTTATTATTGGCGCATGGACCAAAAACCTCCTGATTTTTTTCTTCGGACCAGGATGGATTGAAGAGCCTGTGCGCGGCATTAAAATGCTCTTTTCTTGTTACGTAAATCATAAAACTTCTCTTCACTCAAAAAATTGAGTACAAAATTACATCATGTATTGGTAGTTTTGCGCATATTCTGCGTATTTAACAAAATGGTCATCGAATAATTCCACTGTTTTGTTATTCCGGCAGAAATCTGATTAACAACACTAAAACATTGACGACCAACGTAATCCAAAATGTATAATGAATTACGAAGGCGGATTTACTTTAAAATAAAACCAATATGATTATTGTCACCGGCGCAGCTGGCTTCATTGGCAGCGGCCTCATCAGCCAGCTTAATAAGGAAGGCTTCACGAGTATTATTGCAGTAGACGACTTTTCTAAAATCGAAAAAGCGAGCAATCTGGAAGGAAAAACTATTCTCGAAAAAGTAGAAAGAACGGAGCTTTTTGACTGGATTGATTCCAACTCCCGCGACGTACAATTTATTTTCCATATTGGAGCAAGAACCGATACGACTGAATTTGATAAAGAAATTTTTGATGAATTGAACGTCAACTACTCGAAGGAGATCTGGAAGCGTTGCGTTGCCTTTCAAATCCCATTGGTATATGCATCCTCAGCAGCGACTTATGGTTTGGGAGAACTGGGATATGACGACAATGAAGCTATAATCCCCCAGTTGAAACCATTAAATCCATACGGCGATTCTAAAAATGACTTCGATATATGGGCATTGGAACAAGAAGAAAAGCCATTTTTCTGGGTTGGACTGAAGTTCTTCAATGTATATGGGCCAAATGAATATCACAAAGCGCGCATGGCTTCTGTGATATATCATGCCTTCAACCAGATCAAAGCAACTGACAAAATGAAGCTTTTCCGTTCACATAACCCTGATTTTAAGGATGGTGAGCAGATGCGCGATTTTATATATGTAAAGGATTTGATTGACGTATGTATTTTCTTCATGCACCATCGTAAAAATTCAGGTATATATAATCTGGGGAGCGGCCAGGCCAGAACTTTTAAAGACCTGGTTACCAACACCTTCCATGCGATGGATAAAACACCGGACATCTCTTTTATCGACACGCCGATCGATATCCGTGACAAATATCAGTATTTCACGGAAGCCAATATGAACAAGCTTAGATCCATAGGATATGACAAGCCGTTTCATACTTTGGAAGAAGGTGTGGAAGATTACGTAAAAAATTACCTGAGCTCGCATAGTTACCTGTAATTCCACGGCGTGGCAAAACTGGTGGAGCATATCTAAATGTGGTCAGGTTTTGACAAGTGTGGCCATTTCTTATCATGCTTGGTCAGGAAATGGTCGGGACGTGAGGTCATTCATTGTAAAATTGAAACAAATTTTACTTGAAAACGATAAGGTTCTATACTTTCACAACTTTCATTCATTTGTGCCCACTGCGAATTGCTACGGCATTTAATGAACTCAACGCTAACGAATGCTGACAGAAGTTATGACATGTGTCATAATTTTGTCAGCATTTTTCTATATTTTTGGGCTTTTTATTAAACTCTCTATCGCTTCTCCGTGTTACCTTTCAGTAAGTACAGCGCGATAATTATAAGACTATGAGCAAAGAAGAAGAATTGTTGGAAGAAATCACCAGTTCGGAATATAAGTATGGATTTGTGACTAATATCGAAGCCGATGAAGCTCCTCCGGGACTCAGCGATGATATTGTTCGGTTTATCTCTGCAAAAAAGAACGAACCGGATTGGATGCTTCAATGGAGACTTAAGGCTTATCATCACTGGCTTACGCTTGCTGAACCGAAGTGGCCGAATGTTCATTATCCTGAAATCAACTTCCAGGCTATCAAGTATTATTCAGCTCCAAAAAAGAAAAAAGCTGTTGAAAGTCTTGAAGATATCGATCCGGAATTGAGAGATACTTTTGAACGTTTGGGTATATCACTTAACGAGCAGAAAAGAATTTCAGGAATCGCGGTAGATGCGGTAATGGATTCGGAGTCTGTATTCACCACATTCAAAGGTTCATTAAAGGAAAAAGGTATCATTTTCTGCTCCATCAGCGAGGCGATTCGTGAACATCCGGAGTTGGTGAAGAAATATCTTGGATCGGTTGTGCCGGTAAGAGACAATTACTATGCGGCTTTGAACTCTGCGGTGTTCTCTGACGGATCTTTCGTATATATACCAAAAGGCGTTCGTTGCCCGATGGAGCTTTCCACCTATTTCCGTATTAATGCAGCAGGAACCGGTCAGTTCGAAAGAACGTTGATCGTTGCAGACGCGGACAGTCATGTCAGCTATCTGGAAGGTTGTACTGCTCCGATGCGCGATGAAAATCAGTTGCACGCAGCGGTAGTTGAAATATTTGCACATGAAAATGCAAATGTTAAATACTCAACCGTTCAAAACTGGTATCCCGGCGACAAAGAAGGAAAAGGTGGAATCTACAATTTCGTAACCAAACGCGGTCTTTGTGACGGAGCAGGTTCGAAAATTTCGTGGACGCAGGTAGAAACCGGTTCTGCGATTACATGGAAATATCCGTCTGTCATATTAAAAGGCGACAACTCGATCGGAGAATTCTATTCGGTGGCCGTAACTAACAATATGCAGCAGGCTGACACGGGTACCAAGATGATCCACGTTGGAAAAAATACCAAAAGCCGTATCGTTTCAAAAGGTATATCAGCTGGAAAAAGCCAGAACTCATATCGTGGTTTGGTAGAAGTTTTCAAACGTGCCGACAAAGCCCGTAACTTCTCTCAGTGTGACTCACTCTTGCTTGGTGATAAATGTGGAGCACATACTTTCCCATATATCGAAGTAAGCAATCCGAGCGCAACGGTAGAACACGAAGCAACGACTTCAAAAATCGGTGAAGATATACTTTTCTATTGCAACCAACGCGGTATCCCGACCGAACAAGCCGTAGCTTTGATCGTAAATGGATATGCAAAAGAGGTGTTGAACCAATTGCCGATGGAATTTGCTGTTGAAGCTCAGAAGTTACTGGAAATCAGCCTCGAAGGAAGCGTTGGATAAGAATTAGAGAACCTGAATTCGGAAATTTATAAGCAAAAAGCCTTTGATTCGTCAAAGGCTTTTTGTATTTTATTGAATTACGGATAATTCATGTTACTCTACTCACAATGACTCACGTTCCTCAATTAATTGTTGACCTATCACTTATTCTTGCAATGGCGGGTATCATTACCCTCATTTTCAAGAAAATGAAGCAGCCCGTCGTGCTCGGATATATCCTGGCAGGACTGATTGTTGGGCCCAATTTTTCGATCTTTCCAACGATTACCGAAGTAAAAAATATCGAAGTCTGGGCCGAAATCGGCGTTATCGTTCTTTTGTTTAATCTTGGTTTAGAGTTCAGTTTTAAAAAGCTCGTCAAGGTCGGCAGCACGGCTGCGATCACCGGACTTTTTGAAGTAGCCTTAATGCTCGTAACCGGATTCACTGTCGGCCAGTTACTCGGCTGGACTAAAATTGACAGCCTTTTCCTGGGAGGTATCATCGCCATATCATCCACCACCATTATATTCCGGGCTTTTGACGAATTGGGACTTAAGACCCAACAGTTCACCAAAGTAGTTTTTGGTATCCTCGTGATTGAAGATTTGGCTGCGGTATTACTCATCGTATTACTTTCAACCCTTTCCATCAGCCAGCAATTTGCGGGAATGGAGCTAATTCAGTCCATTCTCAAATTATTCTTCTTCCTCACGATCTGGTTTTTAGGCGGGATATTCATTTTCCCAACTTTGCTTCGGAAATATAGAAATTTGATGAATGATGAAAGCGTGTTAATTACGTCACTCGCTTTGTGTTTCGGAATGGTATTCCTTGTGACGCAAGCTGGGTTTTCTGCAGCGCTGGGCGCATTTATAATGGGCTCAATTTTAGCAGAAACAACACATGCTGAGAAAATCGAGCATTTATTAAAACCTGTCAAAGATTTATTCGGGGCTATATTCTTCATCTCGGTTGGTATGCTGATCAATCCGAAACTATTGATGGAATATGCCGTTCCGACCATGATCCTTGTCTTCGTGGTCATTATCGGAAAATCATTATACGTCTCGCTGGGAGCTCTCATTTCCGGACAGCCTTTGAAGAAATCGATGCAGGCCGGGATGAGCTTATCGCAGATCGGAGAATTCTCCTTCATCATTGCCAACCTGGGGCTGGCCTTGAAGGTTACCAGCGACTTCCTATATCCAATTGCCGTGGGAGTATCTGTAATCACCACATTTACAACGCCTTATATGATGCGCGCATCTGAGCCACTGTACAATTGGCTGGAAAAGTCAATCCCAACCAAATGGAAGGTATATCTGAGCAGATACAGTAGTAGCACGGATACAATTGCACAGACAACACATTGGAACAAAATCCTGAAATCTTATTTTCAAAGTATCCTGATTAACTCTGTGGTGGTAATCGGAATCATCTTATTATGTTCAAGACAACTCGCCAGCCAACTGCATTCAAGAGTTCCGGAAACTTACCTTACCAATTCGGCTTTGGCTGGAATTACCTTTTTGCTGACAGCACCTTTTCTTTGGGCATTAGTATTTAAAAGAGGTGCCCATAAGGCATATTCTGCACTTTGGCTTAGCAGAAAATATAGCCGTGGGCCACTGCTGATGCTCGAAGTTTCGAAGGTCTTGATTGCCATTTTATTAATGGGATTTCTACTTAGTTCCTTTTATGCCACACCGACAGCGCTGTCCGTTGCAGGGGGTATCATGGGCCTCGCGTTCATTATCTTTTATACAAGAATCCAGGCCTTTTACCACAAAATTGAGACCAGATTTTTAAACAATCTTAATGCGCGTGCCCTGGAAGGAAGTGGGAAATCTAAAAATTTGTTACTGCCTTGGGATGCTCACTTTGCGTTTCTGGAAGTAAGTCCGGATTCAAGCCTTATAGGGAAAAGTCTGAAGGAACTGGCAATACGGGAAAAGTTCGGAATCAATGTAGTGTTGATTGAACGTGGAAGCAAAACCATTCAACTGCCAAGGCCAACTGAAGTACTTTATCCATTTGACCGCATCGAGGTGATTGGGACGGATTTACAACTGGAAGCGTTCAGAGGGCACGTCGAAGTAAGTGCAAGCGGAGATATCTATATGGCTCATGAGGATGCAATTGTGCTTCAGAGAATTGAAGTTCCTAACGACTCTATATTAAAAGGAGAAACGATCAGAAATAGCCAGATTCGAGAAAAGACGCACTGTATGATCATTGGCCTGGAACGAAATGGCGAACGTATTTTGAACCCGGATGCGAGCATGGTCATTCGGGAACAAGACATACTCTGGATCGCAGGCGACAAGACTCTAATCAAAGATTTCTTCAAGGAAACAAACGAATCCCGGAACTCCGGCATGATCAGCGCAGTATAGGCAAGAGTCCTTGCAGCCCGCCGGTGTGGACGGCAACGATATTCGAATTTTGATCAAAATGGCCTTTCGATATTAGCTCGTAAAGGCCATTTATCATTTTACCGGTATATACCTGTTCAAGCTGAATATTATGTTTTTGCTTAAAATCAATAATAAACTTCAGAAGCTCAGGAGTCCATTTCCCATATCCTCCAAAGTGATATGCAGTTTTCAAATCAAGTTTGTCTATATCAGATTCATCTGGAATTAGATGGGCAATTTCCTTTTTCAAAAATCCCCCGTCTTTCAAAACCGCGAAACTAATTACTTTATTTCCAGATGATAATATGCCTGCAGTTGTACCGCCTGTTCCGGCGGCCAGTGCATAGCAATCAGGTTGAAAGCCAAGTTGCTGTTCCACTTCGCGGGTCATCTCCGCTACCCCCTTCAAAGCAAGTATCGAACTTCCTCCTTCAGGTATGACAAATGGATTATTATAATCCACTTTAATCCCTTCCAAAAAGGCTTCAGAATCTTTCTCCCTATACTCCGCACGACTGACGTAATGGAGTTTCATTCCATATTCTCTGCAAAATCTGAGCGTTTCCGACTCTTGTTGAAAAGTATGCGCTTCCCCTCTGACAATACCAACAGTGGACAAACCTAATTCCTTTCCAGCTGCAGCGACGGCGAACAAGTGATTCGAATAGGGACCGCCAAATGTGAGGATAGAAGTCGCCTTTTGATGAATTGCCTCGCTTAGGTTATATTTTAATTTTCGCCACTTATTACCCGACACAAGGGGGTGAATCAGATCATCGCGTTTGATATACAGTCGCACGCCCGCCTCTTCTGTCACCTTATCTTTTACCTCAATAAGCGGAGTCGGAAGATTGCTGCTAAGTAAATTCACTTTATTTGGTAATTTTGTGTCAATATAAGGGTTTTACGAATTGCTACTATCCCTTCCATTTCTTCATTACATCCATCATTAATGCTTTCAGACGAGCCCGAAATTATTTCAGAAGAAGACGATTTATTTGAACATTATCGCATCGTAGCCGACAAAGGCCAGAGTCTGATGCGTCTGGACAAATTTCTTAGTCTGCACGTACCTAACGCTTCGAGGACAAAAATACAAAATGGAATTGAGGCGGAAGCGGTCAAAGTAAATGGGCATATCACAAAGGCAAGCTATAAGATTAAACCACTTGATGTGGTGACGCTGTCATTGCCCGAGCCACCGCGTGATACTGAGATCATTCCGGAGAATATCCCGTTGGATATTATATATGAAGATGACGTTCTCCTGATCGTCAATAAGCCGACGGCAATGGTGGTTCACCCTGCGTTTGGAAACTGGACCGGAACACTGATCAATGCATTGGTATATCATTTTCAACAATTGCCAACGGGAAGAAACGGACAAGGTCGCCCGGGGCTTGTTCACCGAATTGACAAGGATACTTCCGGTATTTTGGTAATTGCCAAGACAGAATTTGCCATGTCTTTTTTGGCGAAACAATTTTCAGATCATTCGATCGAAAGAACGTATCAGGCGTTGATATGGGGAAGCCCGAAAGAACCACAAGGCACGATAACCGGCAATATCGGTCGTAGTACCCGCGACCGTCGCGTAATGGATGTATATCCGGATGGTTCGCAGGGAAAACATGCGGTGACTCACTATGAGGTCCTGAATTCATATCACTATGTTTCTTTGATCAAATGCAATCTGGAAACAGGCCGTACACATCAGATACGTGCCCATATGAAGTATCTGGGCCATCCGATATTCAATGACGGGACATATGGCGGAGATCGCGTATTGCGGAGCTCAACAAGCGGTGCATACAAGATGATGGTGCAAAATTCTTTCGATCTTTTACCCGGGCAGGCATTGCACGCGAAGTCGTTGGGGTTTATTCATCCGACTACAAAAGAATGGATCCAGTTTGATACGGACTTACCTGCCAACTTTCAGCAGATCGTGGACAAATGGGAGGCTTACACCAACAATCGATAAAAAATACAGTAAATTTCGAACGGCTTAGAATTTTAAAATAAAAATCCATTCTATGAGAGTAACCACCCGTCTTGGAACAATCGATGATATACCGTCAGTATTTGAGTTAGTCAAAGAGCTTGCGATTTACGAAAAAGCGCTTTCTCAGGTAACGAATAATGTTGAGAAAATGAAAAAGGACTATGAAGAAAAGCTCTATAATTTCTTTGTAGCCGAAGTAGACTCCAAAATCATCGGCCTGTCTCTATATTACTACCGCTACTCCACCTGGAAAGGAAAAAGACTTTACCTGGAAGACATCATCGTCACCGAGGATATGAGGGGAAACGGAATCGGGAAAATACTTTTTGACTCCACTGTAAAAGAGGCCAAAGACTCTCACTGTTCGGGAATGATGTGGCAGGTGCTGGATTGGAATACTTCCGCCGTCGGATTTTACCGAAAATACGGCACAAACTTTGACAATGAATGGATCAATTGTAATCTGGATTTTTAGGAGCTGTTAGCTGTTAGCTGTTAGCTGTTAGCTGTTAGCTGTTAGCTGTTAGCTGTTAGCTGAAAAGAAGTTACCGGATTTGTAAGTTCCCGAAACTTGATATACTTCCCGCTATTGATCTTATAAGTGATTTAAGGTAACTAAAAGCTAATACCTAATAGCTTTTAGCTCAAAAGATCCGGCCTTCGGGCCTTTGTTCTTTCCAGAGCTTGGTTGTAGCGCCATTCTTCTATTTTCGCTTCATGGCCTGAAAGTAGAACTTCGGGCACTTTATGACCTTCAAAATCTGCCGGTCTGGAATATACCGGTGGTGCAAGTAAATCATCCTGAAATGAGTCGGTTAGCGCCGAAGTTTCGTCGTTCAAAACTCCGGGAATTAACCGGATGATTGCATCGGCCAAAACTGCCGCGGCCAGTTCCCCACCAGATAGTACGTAATCCCCGATGCTAATCTCCTTAGTCACAAACATATCCCTAACCCGCTGATCTACCCCTTTGTAGTGACCACAAAGCATCATCAGATTTCCTTTTAATGACAAACCATTCACCATTCGCTGGTTCATTTGTGCCCCATCCGGGGTCAGGTATATAATTTCATCGTACTCTCTTTCGGACAAGAGCTGTCGAATACAGCGGGCAATTGGTTCAATTTGTAATACCATACCTGCACCTCCACCGAAGGCGTAATCGTCAATCGTGCGGTGTTTGTTCACAGAATAGTCTCTGATGTCATTGATCACCACTTCAACATGCTGTGCCTGCTGCGCCCTTTTTAGAATAGAATGTGCAAAAAAGCTATCCAGCAAGTCAGGCACGCAGCTGATAATATCAATCCGCATCGTCAGGAGTTGTTTCAGATGAATCTTCCAAATATACTTCCAGCAGACCTTCCGGAAGATTCACGATTAGCCTTTGGTTTTCCTTATCAGCCTTGATGACGATATCATTAACAGTTGGAATCAGAACTTCGACCCCTTTATATTGCATCGATATCAAATCCTGACCATTCACCTCATATACCTCTTTCACAATTCCAAGCTCGCCTTCTTTTTCATCAACTACCTGAAATCCTTTGATTTCGTGATAATAGAATTCTTCGTCACCAAGCTCTTCCAATTCTTCCAATGAAAGATACAGGGAACTTCCTACCAAAGCTTGCGCCTTTTCTATTGTATTCACATCCTCAAACGTAACAATCGCGTTGTTTTGCTTCTGAAGGTTGAAGTCTTCTATGAAATACGGAACGAGTTCCCCTTTGATTTCTACAAAAACAGCATCAAGCTCCTCATAATCAGACGGATCGTTTACATCCAGATAAATCATTACATTTCCGGAGGTTCCGTGTGTACGCACAATATATCCTAGCAGGTAGCAATTATCTTGAGTCATTTTTATTTATTTTGTCCTTAAACAAATATGAGTCTGACGGAAACCGGCAGACCCATATTAGCAAAAATTTTGATTCTTCGATTATTCAGCAGACTCTTCAGCAGGAGTTTCTCCTTCTGCTTCCGCTGCTTCACCTTCAACAGCTTCAGTTTCTTCAACCACTTCTTCTTCCACCACTTCTGCAACCGGTGCATTTTTTGCAGCAATCGCTTCTGCACGAGCAGAGTTCACTTTACGTTCAGCTTCCAGCTTAGCTTCTTTTTCAGCCTGATTTTTAGCTGCCAAAGAACCTGCTGCATCTGCCTTACGACCTGTTTTAGATTCTTTCCATTCCTCAAAACGTGAATCTGCAACTTCCTGAGTGATAGCTCCTTTGATAACACCAACTTGCAAATGTTTTTTCAACATTACACCTTCGTGTTGCAAAATAGAACGTGTGGTATCAGTAGGTTGAGCACCTTTCAACAACCAATCTACAGCTTTATCAGCTTCAAGAACGATAGTTGATGGGTTTGTATTGGGGTTGTAACTTCCCAATTTTTCGATGAAGCGACCATCACGTGGTGCTCTGGCATCAGCGATAACTATATCGTAAATCGCTTTCTTTTTGCGTCCGCGACGCGCTAATCTAATTTTAACTGCCATTATAGAAATGTTTGTGGGATCTCGTCCCTTATTAATTAAGGGTGCAAATGTACGATTTTCTATTTAAAAAATAGCAATCCACCTCAAACATTCGCCTCATTATCAGATTAAAACCTCGTCCTTATCCTCCGTGACATGTTTCACCCACTTTAATCCTTTGATTAGCAGGTCACGGCCTTCATCCACTCCATGTTTCATTATTACCTTTTCGATTAGAAAAGGTGCAACGAAATTCAATGGCGTTGGAAGACTCCTTAGTACTGTTTTCCCTAAGATAGCACTCACACCCAGCTCCATTCCTTTTCCTGCCACGCCTGTAGGGCCGGCACTAATCAGTTGGGCTGCGTAATTGACCACCGACTTAATCGCCGAATGAGTTTCAGGCTCTGATTTTATATCCTCTATTTTCTCCATCTTCATATTGAGCGGTTAGTTTTTGGGGGTTAGCTTTTAGTTATTACTATGTGCGTAGTGTACAAATCAACCAGCTTTCAGCCTTAATGTGTATCTGATCGCTGGCAACCAAAAGCTAACTTCCTATAGCTACGAAATGCTTTGTTCTACGTCATCTACCAAACCCTCAGCTTTATCTTTCAATTCGGCAGCTTTCTCCTCCGACTGAATTTTGCTTTTTTCCAGCGCTTCCAGTAATTCGGAAGCAAGGCTATTCGTTCTTTTCCTTATTTTCTTTCTGGTTTTACTTCCGTCTTCAGGAGCGAACAGAAGTCCGATTACGGCCCCCAACGCCGCCGCTGTCACGATTCCCCAAAGTGCCTTATTTTTCATGATATCAAGTTTTACAGTTGAAAGTATTTTACCTAATCGTTACAATTTCCATTCCCGACATATTACCTTACTCAAGTTAGCTTTCGCCAGCCAGATTATCAATACTTTAATAGAGTATCACTGCGAACATCCCGCCTCAGTGTTGAAAATGCGGGATAAGATTCCACATTAGTTTTTCGACGCTATTTTTTTGTTAATTTGATATCGGGTGGCAAGGTTGTTGTAACCACTGTAAAAATCATTTATTTATCCTGTTTCCGATTTGCCCTCACGAGACTTACTTTCGCATAAAATTCCATGAATATTGTAATTATAGAAGACGAGCACGAGTTGGGGGTTTTGATGCGCAATTTCATTGTGAAACAACTGAGTGTTAAGTTGCCTGATCAGATCGTCAAAATTGCCACGTCTATTGCGGAGGGGTTGACCTATATACGCAAATTGAAGCCGGAATTAGTTTTTATTGATAACAATCTTCCTGATGGTAAGGGGATTCAGACTTTATCAGTAATTAAAGAGCTTGGAGGCACCGCTCACATCCCTACGTTGGTAATGATGAGTGCTATGACAGATCTAAAGGAAGAAGCTTTGCGGAATGGCGCCGATTACTTCCTGGACAAACCCATCAGTTTCGTAGAAGTTTCCAGAATTATTAAGGACCAGCTACAAGGTATCCGGGAGTAATAATTCACGAGCAAAAAAATCTCCATATTGGTGCAGCCCCTTGATTTTCGTGGAAAGATTTTCTCAATTCCATTTCACCGAAGATTTCCCTGCCAATTTCTATTACCAGAATACGGGGCATTGCGTCCCTGATTTTCCTTTTCTTCCCGGCATTTTTACTTTCTTCTGCCGATGTGAAACTCTTTTAACTGGCCGTTCAGGCTTTTTTTTGTTGTCATAGGCCACGAGCTTGAAGTCATATTCCGGAATAAAATAATCTTCCTTATACTCGGCTACCGGCAACGGCATGAAATGGCGTCCCGGAAATTTAAGGGTGTCATATTCGTACTTATAAAGATAAATAGTAACCATACCGTCGAGACTATATTTGATACCTATATCTCCATATGGCCCGTCATCTCCGGCAGAAGCAACAAGTTTCATCATCTCCTGCCGCTTTCCCTTAACCAATACATTCATATTATACTGAAAGACCCGGTGGAGAGAGTCAATTTCTAAAGCTACACCCAGATAATATTTTGCATCCGGCATCCTGTCGATCGCGGCATACATGACTGCCGTATTATTCAATGCACTTTTATCCTGATACTGCTGGTAACTCAACTTTGCTTCATCATATTTCTGATAAAAGCGATATACATTCCCAACGTTGACATTGTACAATTTATCTTTCGGAGACTTTTCCATCGCAGTTGTAAAATCTTCGAATGCCCCGTCGTATCGTGCATTCGCTTCCTGAGACTCGCGTTTTTGTTCATGTCTGTTCCCGATATAAGCCTGAACGATGCCGTGATTATTATGAAGAAAAGGCAGTTCAGGATTTTCCTTAAGTAAGCTGTCAAAGAGAGTCATCGCGCGATCCAGGTGATCATTTTCCAACAGCACAACACCCCAACCATTTTGTGCATTGATATTCTGAGGATTTAGGGCGACAGCTTTTCTAAAAACCTGAAAACCTTTTTTGAACATGTCAAAATGCAAAAGCAAATTGCCGTAATTGCTCCACATCAGGTCATATTTCTGCTCATATCGCAGGGCTTTTTCCAAAAACTGACCAGCCTCGGCATATCGTTGTTCGTCGATCAGGATACTACTCATACCTGCCAGGGCCTCATACCGGGCGGGATCAAGCCTTATTGCTTTCCGGAAGTCGTCAGCAGCGTTCTTTTTTATGCCTAAGTAATATTCAGAGAAGCCCTTACAAACAAATAAATCCGCATTGAATTTATTGTCTTCGTCCATGGCACTTTCAGCTCTCTTGAAATCTGATAAAGCTTGCTGGTATTTTTTCAACCCATAATTGGCCACCGCCCTTCCCAATATAGCGGGCATGAAAAGGGAATCTTTTTGAATCACTTTTTCAAAAAGCTCCATCGCCTGTTCATACTCATGGTTCGACAAATGGATATTAGCTAATCCGCAAAACACTGAAGCGTTCTCCCTTTTCACAGTCAGAGCAAGTCGATAATAACGTTGGGCTTCTCCAAGGTTCATCAATCCATAGTATGAATGCGCGAGACCGAGATATGCATCTCCCCGGTATGTTTTGTCGTCGGTTTCCAGGTAAAGCTCAAAAACGGCTCTTGCCCTTCCAAACTCGTTGATGGCCAGCAGTGCATTTGCATATCGGATTTGAGCCTTAGGGTGCTTGCGCGCCACTTTTTCAAAATCCTTCACCGCCTTTTTCTGCTGCCCCATGCGCATATACAGATCTCCTCGCTGAAGCCGATATGCCACCAGGTCATCATTTTGTCGAATAGCAGCTGAAAATTCGTCGATGGCCTCGTCTTTTTTGCCTTCCAATTTATAGATCAGGCCATGGTTGTAATTCCACTTTCCCTTGCTGTTATGCGCACTGGCTGTTTCAGCAAAGGATAGTCCCTCCCCATATTTTTTCTGTTTTCCAAAACCATACAGAATGTTGAGGTTTCCCGAAGATTTGCTCCCATCTTCAGCCAGCTCTGATCTTCCTTTATTGAAATTCCCGGAAAGGTTGTAGAAGAGGCCGCGGTTATGTTGAATGGATTTTTCGGCAGCACCCAAATCCAGACTTTCCATGATCCGACTGGCCTTATGATAGTTGCCGGATAAAGCAAGCAACACCGCCTCGTTGTTCATCCGCTGAACAGAATCTGAAGGCTCGAAATTACTGCTATTGTACTTGCTGTAAGCCGCGTTCAATGCGCGTAAGTTTTTTTGATACTCGTTATTTTTGAGCAGAGCAGGATTATTATCTTCAAAGGCTTGGTTAAAAACAGGCAATAAGTCTTTCAAAAGACTCTGACATTCCCCAAAATTCTGACCCAGAGCCGGGCAGGCCATACCAACACAAAGGAATGGCAGAAATAGAATCCAGACCCAATTGAAGCTATTAATTTTCATTTGCACATGCTGAAGCTGCTCTGGTTAACCTGATACGAAGGCAAGAGATTAGCAACCACACGCTAAAATAACAATTAATTACCAGTTATTTAAGTCCGAATTCCTTTACGAAATACAATTTCAATATGCCTTAAATTTGATGTTGCGGTACCAAACGGTACTTCCCCAATCCTGAAGTCCTATTTTCCCAGTATATAAACCTTTCCCTATCGGGGCATTTTTTAACCCACTTTTGGCGATTCTATCTTTCCAGTCAGCACTATTCAAGTCGTGTTCCTGAACCATAAATCCGTTCAGATATACCGTCAGCTTTTTATTTTTTACAATAAGGTGCAGTTTATTCCAATCGCCCACAGGATTTATCTCTCGTAGCCGGGCGTTCGCTACACCGAAAAAGTCACCTGCACGATGGGTATTTTCCTTTGCTCCCTCGTAAATATTATCATCGATTACCTGCGACTCAAGGCCGGTATTGTGCATAAATTCATATTGACTGGCCTCTTTTACGAAGAAAAATATACCGCTGTTGGCGAATTTGCTTACTTTCCATTCTGCCTTGAACTCAAAGTCTCCTTTGATATCGAAATCCGTAACGATATCGCCCCCATTTGGAGCTTTATTTCCGGCCCGAACGGGAACATCCAATTTGATCGCACCTTGATCAATTTTCCAGGCGGAACCAGGTGCTTTTCCTCCATATGCATGCCAGCCTTTCAAGTCAGTTCCATCAAAAATGAGCTTCCAACCTTCCTTTTTTTCGGCAGAAGAAAGTGTATTCAAGGATTGACTTTGCCCGTCAAAATGCACGGAAACAAGTAATAATGTAAAAAATAGGTATTTCATTGATAGTTGAGGGGGGTTGGGTGTGGGACTTCTCCCATTATTTGAAAAGATACTAAAAGACAATAAAAGAAGAGATAAGGGGTTGCTCTACTTACAGTCGTCATTGCATCCTGTCAATGATTCGTTTAAAATAGTGTAATATCTTGTCCAAATCCCCCCGTTAGAAAGTCCATTTTCCACCCCCTTCAGTTATTTTTTAGCTGATACTTTTGTCATATAAGATTTATAGCAAACACAAAAGATCTGGTTATGACCACTTATGAAGTTGGGGCTCGTTTCGATCAACTTGCCAAAGAGGAAAAATGGTTTGAAATTCAGGAAGAACTTTTTTCGGACGATGTACGGAGTATTGACCCTGAAAATTCACCGTATATGGGTTACGCCGAAGGCAAATCTGCGGTTCGCAAAAAAGGGGAAGACTTCATAAAAAAGATCGAAGCTTTTCACGGTGCGTCAACTACTGCGCCTGTCGTGGGAGGCAACCATTTTGCAGTCGGGAGAGAGATGGATATAACCTTGCAAGAAATTGGACGAGTGCAGGTGAAGGAAGTGATGCTTTATGAAGTGAAAGACGGTAAGATCGTCCTGGAGCAATTTTTCTACTGAGGCCCCTTCTGCTCTATTCTAACATTAAAATAAAGCATCAAACGACCCAGTGTCACGTATTGCTTTCATTACATCCGCTGCCTTACCATATGTTGCTCTGTAAAAGTTAGCACCAGTGCTTATCCGTTTAACACCAAGTTGGGTCAAATCCGATACTGAGAGCACTCCTTTTGTTGCGAGCACATTAAAAGGCAAAGTTGTTGATTTTACTATTTCCGTAATGTCAGCTTCTGCAACTGTAAACGGTACAAACAAACTATCGGCCCCTGCTTCTGCATATAACCTGGCCCGCATTAATGTTTCCCTGAGCGGTGAGGGATGCCCCACCAAATACGAATCCGTTCTCGTATTGATGAATATGTTTTTATTCTTCCCAGACAATCCACTTTTGATAGCTTTTATTTTCGATGCAAACTGATCGGCCGGCACAAGTGCCTTATTTTCAGAATCTTCCAAATTAATTCCGACAACACCAGTGTCTAGCAGAGCTTCGATATTGGCAATGACTTGTTCAATATCTTTCGAATATCCTGTCTCGATATCAACGGTTAATGGCAGCTGTATACTTGCTGCAATTCTTCGTACCACAAACAAGAGCTCATCAAAAGACAAATTCTCTCCATCCTCATAACCCAGCATATCCGCAATTGCCCAACTCGAGGTAGCTACCGCCTGATACCCATTTTCCTCGGATAGCTTTGCACTCCGCACGTCCCATGCATTCGCCAATATCAGAGGTTTGTCCTGATGATGTAAAGCCTTGAATATTTCGTAACCCGTTTGCATTGATGGTATCGTTTTAGATGTTCGATTCTTTCTTTCTATAACCATTGAGAAATTAAGGGCCATTGATCCTTAATTTCTCAATGGTTTAATAATTTGAAACGGCTGAATTCTAGACCATCTTATGCACAATTGAACTTCCGACTGCCACAAAAAACCGCTCCTTGTGGACAAAAATTACCAGTTCTTTTTCCGAGATATTGCTTACCGTCACTTCTTCTTTTGTCACTTTCACATTCAGCAATGACCCGCGATAACCGATCCGGAAACTGTACGAATTCCATTGATCAGGCAGATATGGCGATAAGAGTAAAAAGCCATTTTTAATCCGCTGTCCTGCAAAACCTTTCACGACGCTCATCCAGGTTCCGGCCATGGAAGTGATATGCAAGCCATCTTCCGTGTCATTGTTATAATCGTCCAAATCCAGCCGAGCTGTTCTCAAATACATCTCGTATGCCTTCTCTTTCAGTCCCAGCTTTGCAGCCAGTATCGAGTGCACACATGGCGAAAGCGACGACTCATGGACCGTCATAGGTTCATAGAAATCAAAATCCCGACGGATTTCGTCGGTTGTGAAGTCTTCTTCGAAAAGATATAAACCCTGCAAGACATCAGCCTGTTTGATGAAACACGATCTCAGGATTCTGTCCCATGACCACTTTTGATTAATCGGCCGTTGATTGGCTATATCATGTACAGTCAATAATTCTTTATCCAAAAAACCTTGCTGCTGAAGATGGACACGACGGGCTTCATCATATGGTAAGTATATATTGTCCACAATATGCTTCCAGTCAGCCATTTCGCCATTCAGGTCAAAATTTGTTTTAAGAATAATTTCGTTCAAACGTACCGAATCAGTCGTCCACAACTTGTTGATCACTTCCAATGTATACCGCAGCGTCCATGTAGCCAGATAATTGGTATACCAATTATTGTTGACATTATTTTCATATTCATTCGGCCCCGTGACGCCCAACATCACATATTTATCCTTGTCAGTCGACCAGTTAACGCGTTGCTTCCAGAACCTTGATATACCGATCAAAACTTCCAGACCATACTGGGAAAGGTAATCTTCGTCGCCGGTATATCGGGTATAATCATAAATCGCATATGCAATTGCGCCATTACGGTGGATTTCCTCGAAGGTTATTTCCCACTCGTTATGGCATTCCTCTCCGTTCATTGTCACCATAGGATACAGTGCCGCTCCATTCGTGAAACCCAGTTTTTCTGCGTTTTCGATGGCCTTATCCAATTGCTTGTAACGATATACCAGCAAATTTCTCGAAACCTTCTGGTCGGAGGTTGACAGGTAAAAAGGAATACAATATGCCTCGGTATCCCAATAGGTACTTCCGCCGTACTTCTCGCCGGTGAACCCTTTCGGGCCTATATTAAGACGCTCATCCTCACCAGTATATGTCTGCTGTAAATGAAAAATATTAAATCTGATTCCCTGCTGAGCCGCGTCATTTCCTTCAATGGTGATATCATTTCCCGCCCACTTTTCGGCCCAGGCAGCCACGTGGCGCTCTAGTAAGACGTCGAAACCGTCTTCGTATATGCGCTGCACATAATTTTTACAGGATGTCAGCAACTCTTCGCGGGGATAATTCGCAGACGATAAATTGACCCCATATTTATATACGATCAACTCCTGTCCCTGCCTAACATCCATCGTCACTGTTCCGGCGACGTACTTCTCGCGCTTCACGGGCAACGACTGATATTCTACTTTTAAATCATTAATTTTCACCTCAAACCCCATCCCTGTTGCGACCTGAAATCGTTCAACGCCATAAGGATTTGCTTTCGTTTCCAATATCAGATATCCTTCTGAGAAACTGGTCTCCCGATATACCTCATCCCAAAAGCTTTCGTCATAATTCGAATCGCGATTTTGGATATTTCCGTCGAGATATGGGGTGATCGTTATCAGATCGTCAAAGTCTAACGGAGTGATGCTATATCTGATGGCACCTGACTCGTCGTCGGCCATACTGCAAAAGCGTTTCGAGTGGATTTTCAGGCGACGCCCTCCCGGTAAAGCTACCGTTGCCGTTCTTTCCAGATACCCTTCCTTCATATTTAACTCGCGGCGGAAACTTTCGACTAGGCAGGTATTCAAGTCCAAAATCTCCTCCCCGATTTTCACATCTATTCCCACCCAGTTGCATGCATTCAGCACTTTCGCGAAATAATTAGGATATCCATTTTTCCACCAGCCAACTCTTGTTTTATCAGGAAAATATACGCCGGCAACATAATTGCCCAGTAAAGTCTTTCCAGAATAGGCCTCTTCAAAATTCCCCCGCTGACCCATACGACCGTTTCCAAGGCTCATGAGGCTCTCCGTTATTTCGTTATTGGCCGTATGAAAGCCATCTTCAACTATGGACCAGGGGTCGTGTGTAATATAATTCTTCATCCTGAAATCAGTTACTATTTGTTTGTGATGTAATGCCTTAGGTTATTTAAATTGACTTTTAAGATCTGAGAGGCTAAAATTCTCAAATCCTTCCACTACGATATCTGCCTGGGTTAGAACAGAAGCCTCTCCTATTCCGACCGCGTACATTCCCCCCGCTTTTGCAGCTTCTACTCCAGCAACCGCATCTTCAAAAACCACACAGTCTTCCGGAGCTAAATGCAAATCATTTGCTCCGATCAAGAATACTTCCGGATCCGGCTTGCTTTTCGTGATTCTTGTTCCGTCCACGATCGTTTCGAAATAATCCAGCATATCGATTCGCTCTAATATTACTCTCGCATTTTTACTGGCAGATCCCAGTCCAATTTTTATACTGGCCGCCTTGACTTCCTCCATAAATCTGCGAACTCCCGGAAGCGTATCATCGGGCGTCATTTGCTGACATAATTCAAGGTATCTGGCATTCTTTACTGCTGCTCTGGCAACCTTTTCTTCATCGGTCAATGTGGCATTTCCGAAGCCCAGAATGATGTCTAACGACTCCATTCTGCTAATCCCTTTCAGACTCTCATTTTGTTCTAAACTAAGGTCAAAACCGAGGTCGTTGGCCAGCTCGCGCCATGCTATATAATGGTACTTTGCAGTGTCTACAATCACCCCGTCCAAATCAAAAAGGCAGGCACTTAATGTCGGCATATCATTTCAAATTTAATATCTTGCAAAATAGTAAAAGAAGAACAAAATGTAGAAAAGGATTTCTCTGTATTCGTTTTCTTATCGCCCTGAGCCGTTCACTCCAAACATAACAAACTATATGTCAGCGACAAAAAAGGACAAATTTGTATTATATCAGATCTTCACAAGGCTGTTTGGTAACACCAATACAACCAATAAATTTTACGGTACAATTGAGGAAAATGGTTGTGGAAAGTTTAATGATATAAACGACAATGCGCTGCGCTCGATCAAAGACCTCGGCGTGACACATGTGTGGTATACTGGTGTAATTGAGCACGCAACGCTGACGGATTATAGTAGCTATGGAATTTCCATTGATCACCCATTGATCGTAAAAGGTCGGGCGGGATCGCCCTATGCAGTGAAGGATTATTATGATGTGGATCCGGATCTGGCTGTAAATGTCCCCGACCGGATGGCCGAGTTTGAAGCATTGGTAAAAAGGACGCATGAACATGAGCTCAAGGTAATTATTGACTTTATCCCAAACCATGTTGCGCGCCAATATAACTCGGACGTACGTCCTTCACATGTGCCGGATTTTGGGCAAGATGACGATACGAGTCTCAGCTTTTCACCTCAAAATAACTTCTATTATATACCCCATCAGGATTTCATAGTTCCTGCAGGTCATACCCCTCCGGTGACTGTGGTGTCTCCATATCTGGAACGTCCTGCCAAGGCAACGGGAAATGATGTTTTTCAGGCACAACCGAGCCAGTATGATTGGTATGAAACTATTAAACTAAACTATGGTGTCGATTATCTGAACGGCCATGCTACATATTTTGATCCAATTCCGTCCACATGGTTAAAAATGTACGATATCCTCGCATTCTGGACTGGTAAAGGTGTGGATGGATTCAGATGCGATATGGCGGAGATGGTCCCGGTAGAATTTTGGGGCTGGGTAATTCCAAAGGTTAAAGCCTTGAATCCTGATATCATTTTTATTGCAGAGATATACAATTCAGGTGCTTACCACAACTATATTAACAACGGCAAATTCGATTATCTGTACGATAAGGTTGGGCTTTATAACTCTCTGGAAAAACTGATCAAAGGCCACGGTAGTGCCGAAGATCTTACCAGATTGTGGCAGCAGGAAACAGGAGATATTGAACCCAATATGCTTCGTTTTCTGGAAAATCATGATGAACAGCGGCTGGCTTCCCGTTTTTTTGCAGGAGATCCCTGGCTGGCCGTTCCTGCGATCACACTTTGTGCAACGATGAATACGGGGCCATTTATGCTCTATTTTGGCCAGGAACTCGGAGTAAGATCTACCGAATCCGAAGGTTTTCAGGGAGACGATGGCAGAACTACAATATTCGACTATTGGAGCTTGCCCGAAATACAGGAATGGATGGGTGACGGAAGTTATGACGGTAAGACTTTTAACAAAGAAAGGAAGGCACTACGTGATTTTTATCAGCGACTTAATCACTTCATAACCAACAACGAAGCTATATCGGAAGGTGCTTTTTACGATCTTCAGTATGTAAATATCGATGGTCAGAGCCCTCATTACGATAAAACGAGGATTTACACTTTCCTTCGTTATACCGCGGCGCAACGCTTCCTTTTGGTTTACAATTTTGACCGAAACAATACTTACGAGACCAATATTAAAATGCCTGAAGAAGTATGGGCTCAGACGCTGGGATTAAAGAGATCTCCATCCTATATCCTGAAACCCGTTTTTCCTCAATTAACCCCACTGCCCCACCTTGAAGCTGCGTCAATCACGTCGTCAGGTGTTCAGATTACTTTGCCTCCAGTATCGGTTTGTATTTATGAGATTGTCGCAAAAGATATCTGAACGAAGAACTGGCATGCCTTTTTGCTAAAAAGTTGACGTAAAATTCCTTCCGCTATTTCACCAAACAACACATCAGGATGGAGAAATGCGCGCAGTTTTATAAATTGTAGGATAAATTTGCATTAAGACTTATTCACTCAACACTGTTTACTCCATTTTAAAATGAATGTTTTTAAAGGTATCTGTTCAACCGAATGGAATCCAGTCCGTCAATCCGTTGAGGCCACAAGCGTATCAAAAGCTCTCTCAGTCGTAATATTATACTTTACGTTAACTTCCGCCTTTGCCCAACAAAGTGTTCAGAAACAATTTGAACAAAAAATGGAGCTTCCGGAAAGTGGTGGTATGGGTATGCAGGTTTTAAGGATGAGTGAGTCTTTTTTGGGCATACCCTACGTGGCTAGCACGCTGGAAGGAAATTCCACCGAGCGCCTCGTTTGCAAATTTGACGGGGTTGATTGTACCACTTTGGTGGAAAGTTCCGTGGCACTGGCAGTTGCAAAATCTGAGGACCAGACTTTCGATGATTTCAAAAAAGAACTCACCGATCTCCGGTATCGTAACGGCACCATTGATGGATATCCTTCACGACTGCACTATGTACTCGACTGGATGTATGAAAATGAAAAAAGAGGCAGGCTGCATGATATCACCGAAAAACTCGGTGGAATTCCGTATAAAAAGGAAATTAATTTCATGAGTACCCATGCCAACTTGTACCCGTCGCTGGCCACTTCGGAGGTTTGGGAAAAAGTAAAGGCTCAGGAAAATGCGATCAACGAGAGGGAATATTCATATATACCCAAGTCAGAAATCGGCAAAACCGAGCCTTTACTGAAAAACGGAGATATCATTGCTTTCACGTCTTCGGTGCCCGGACTGGACTGTAACCATATGGGAATTATTACTAAAATCGGGAACAGGGCATATCTGCTGCACGCGTCATCTGCCGAGAAAAAAGTGATTTTATCTAAAACACCGTTGGCTGAATATGCGGCTTCGGTTGCCAAACACACGGGCATCATCGTCGCCCGAATGACGGAATAAACGTTATCAAATTATTGGTCAGTGGATTATTATTAAACATGATGTCTAATAACAGAACGATCGTGTCAATGAAAACCGAACTTTTGATATCATGAATATCGACTTTAATGAATTACTAAGACTGCTGGACTTCAAGCATCAGCCATGGATCAGTATCGGCGTCGGAACGCTTATTGGTTTTCTTGCTGCCTTTATTTTATCCGGTATTATCAAAATTACAGCCAGGAAGAAAGATTGGCAAGTGGTAAAAACCATTAGCGAGAACATGAGCGGAGTATTATATCTGTTTTTCCCGCTGCTGATCATCAATATCATCGCCCAGCCTTTTTCCCATCGTACGCATTTATATGCTCTTATTTACGGAATCGACAAAACGCTACTGGTTGCCGTAACTACCTGGCTGGCAGCAAGGATCGTGATTATTATCGAGATTGTTTTAATAGACAATCTGGATATTAAAGGCGAAAATAATTTACAGGCAAGAAGAATATATACCAAGATCAAGTTCATCAAACGGATCATTGTTGGGATATTGGTCAGTTTGGGCGTTGCGGTATTGCTTTTGAGTTTCGACAGCGTTCGTCAATATGGAGTGGGTATCATCACTTCGGCAGGTATTGCCAGTGTGATCGTCGGTTTTGCGGCGCAGAAGTCGATTGCCAATTTGCTGGCAGGTATTCAGATCGCATTCACTCAGCCTATCAAAATTGATGATGTCGTAATTGTTGAAGGCGAATGGGGGCGAATAGAGGAAATTAACATCACGTATGTCGTTGTCAATATATGGGATTCCCGCAGACTTGTACTGCCTATCACTTATTTCATTGAAAAGCCGTTTCAAAACTGGACCCGCAACAACAGTGACCTCATCGGCACCGCCTTTTTTCAACTGAACTACACAACGCCTGTAGATAAACTTAGAAACCAGCTGGAAATCATTCTTGACAAAACGCCACTTTGGGACAGAAAATCGTGGGCACTTCAGGTCACGGATACTCAGGAGCAATATATGGTAGTAAGAGCCATTATGTCGGCGCGGAATTCATCTGAGGCTTTTGATCTTCGCTGTCTTGTCCGTGAGAAGCTTATCGAATATATAGTGACCGAGATTCCGGAAGCACTGCCTGTTTTCCGCCAGCTCAATTCCAACGACGGCTTGCTTTAAGACAAAAAAATTGGCTACCAGAATCCGGAAGCCAATTTCTCCTTACTACTCACCTAACTCAATTTAATAAAAACTGTGTTAATCTTTGTTACCGATCAGCACCCGGCTGATATTGTGTTACGATAACCTTTGGGTTCTTTCGTGCCGCAAAAGGATGCGACGATAATGCTTTATGTTGTCCGAGTCCTATCAGTTCCATTGAACCTCCGTGAAACTCATAATCATTTTTTAGTTTATGTAAATTCTCCATCACCGTGCGATCCACATATGGAGCGTCTGAAAAATCCACTTGTACTCTTTTACCGGCAGGTATATCTGCCAATTTATTTTTCAGTAACAGATAGTTGGTAAAAACCGCCGACCTTGGAACTCGGACGAAATGATGATCGCCGTTGATGGTCACTTCGATTTTCGGTGCAAAAATGTGCGACAATTTCACACCGTATATCAACTGAATTATTATTTTAACTACAATCCCACTCACAATCCCAATCAACAGATCGGTACTCAACGCTACAAAAATCGTGATCAGAAATATAGCCAGCTGCTCTTTTCCTATATGGTAAATATTCTTTACCTCCGAAGGTGATGCCAGCTTGAAACCTACATAGATCAACATCGATGCAAGTGCTGCCATTGGAATCATTTTGATCACCGGCGAAAGCAATATCACGAATAGCAACAGACACACGCCATGAAAAAGGCTGGCCCACCTCGTTCTCGCACCATTGTTGATATTCGCGGAACTACGCACTATCTCCGATATCATCGGTACCCCTCCAAACACTCCAGCCACAATATTGCCAATACCAACAGCCGTTGTTTCCCGATTCAAATCCGATTTCCGTTGAAATGGATCAAGCGAATCAATAGCCTTCACCGTCAACAAAGATTCAAGACTTCCGATCAATGCGAACATGACGACATATTTCATGAAAATCGGCAACAATTCTCCCCTCGCCCCTCCGAAATCTACACTCCATGCGAATCGAAAATCACCTGGATTGATAAGCGGTTTAAAGTTTGCAAATGTCGGCTCGGTTAAATGGAAAAAACGTCCTAATGCAATTGAAATAACTAATACCACAAGTGCTGGAGGTACTTTTTTTAAAAAACCTAACGAAAGGTACTTCCAGCCAAACATGATCATCAGACCAACCAATCCTATGATTGCGATATGGTATTCCATATGCATCAAATAGAGCGGAATGCCTTCTAGCAATGCAAGCGAACTCTTTCCTTTCAACAGCGCCGGAGCAACTCCAACAGCCAAGGGTATCTGTTTGGCAATTACAACTAATCCGATTGCTGCTAAAATTCCATGAACAGCGGACAACGGAAAAAAATCAGCGTAGTTGGGCAACTTAAAGACACCCATCAAAACCTGAATCACTCCCGCAACTACTATCGCACCGAGGGCAAGATGCCAACCTAAAACAGCATCTCCTTTTCCCAACTCCTCTACTGCACCTCCAACGACAACGATCAAACCTGCGGCTGGTCCTTTAATTGTCAATTCTGAATTCGTCAAAAACGATATTAAAATGCCTCCTGTTATGGCCGTTAAAACACCCATCATCGGCGGAAATCCACTAGCTGCTGCGATACCCAAACTAAGCGGCAAAGCGATTGCAGAAACCATGAACCCGGCATTAAGATCCTTTATCCAATTCTCCTGAAATCCTTTGATGCCCATCGTAGGTTCCCATGACTTTGGATTCATAATCTTTACCGAAATTGGGTATAAATTTTGGCTGATATTACGGGCTTGAAATACTTCAAAGAACTACCAAACCATTTGGATATTAACTCCTTGGATAAAACCGTGTTGTACCAACTGATTCTATGATACAAATCACATCAGAGTTTGTTAAAGGGGAATTAACAGGGAATTAAAATGTAGTTAAAAAGGCGGGAAACGCAGAATAAATGTAGTTCCAACTCCAAGCTTGGAGTCGACTTCAATGCTCGCTCCCTGCATCGTGATAATTCTCTTGGTGAGCGCAAGACCGATACCGTAGCCCGACTTACTCATTGTGGAGGCGCTTCTGTAAAAGGTATCAAAAATATAAGGCAGTTCTTCTTTCGAAATACCAGAACCAGTGTCTTTGAAAAATAAGTTAATGGAATTGTTTTCCGCTTCCAGATAGACATTGACAGTCTTGTTTTCGGAATACTTACAGGCATTGTCCATAAGGTTAACGAAAGCAGTCCGAAGCAAACTTTCATCACCATATCTCATGAGCTGTTCCTCATTTTCGGGAATTTTGCCATAATGAATATGAACCTGATATCCCGGATTCTTTTGCATCACCGAAGCCTGAGCCTGCCACAGTACTTCGTCCACCCTGATCTTGTAAAAAGTTACGCGAAATGTTTCTTCCTCAGTCCTGGCAAGTTCAAGCAAACGATTCACTAACTCATTCATTTCCTTCACCTCTCCCAATATGCCAGATAACGCCTCCTGATAGCTTGCTGAGTCGCGCTCTTTCATGAGCGTCACTTCCACCTCACTCATGATTAGTGCTAAAGGCGTACGTAATTCATGAGACGCGTGGGAGACAAAATTCTTTTGGGCTACGAAAGCGATTTCAAGCCGATGAAGCATAGAGTTGAAGGTTTCGGCGAGCAACGCCAGCTCATCTTTCTCGCGCCCTACGTGTACTGTTTCATGCAGATTGCCTGCAGAAATTTTATTCACCTGGGCGATTATATCCGCGACGGGCTTAATGGCGTCGTTAGCGAACTGCCAGCCAGCCACACCCACCAAGCCAAGTGCCAGCATCCATCCGATGACAAGAATTTCGCGCAAACGGTCTAATTGGTTAAGCCCCTGCAAATCTTTGGCACTTGCCGCTACGACCCACGGACGCCTGTGATCCTGGAGAATATGGCGGATCACGATTACCTCTTTTTTATCAAGTTTGGTCTTGATTTCCTTACCAGCCCTTACTTCGGCGATGATCGTTTTGGGGAGATTAAAGGCATTTTCACCGCTGTTGAATATGACAGAATCAGCTCCGTCAAAAAGCGTAATCTCTTCATCCAGCAAAACGGTGTTATTTTCTTTTTCAATTTTCTCAATATCCGCCTTGCTGATTCCCTGCCGTGCCTCGATAAGTTGTGCAACAGTTTGCCCTCTCTCATTTAAAAAAGAGTAAAACTGTTTCTCACGATATTGGTCGTAAAAAAAGTAAATAGACAAACAAAACAAGGCCATGATGGAGCCAACCAACATGGTAAAAAGCAATGTCAGCCTGGCTTTGATGTTCATTCTTCCTTGAAGATATATCCCATACCTACTACGGTATGTATCAGTTTGTTAGGGTAGTCTTTATCTACTTTTTTTCTAAGGAAATTGATATACACATCAATCACGTTAGTACCTGTATCGAAACGGATGTCCCACACTTGTTCGGCGATATCTACACGTGAAACGACACGTCCTCTATTTCTCATCAGATATTCCAGCAAAGCAAATTCTTTGGCCGTAAGATCAATTCGGTTTCCTCCTCTTCGGGCAACTTTTTCATCCAGGTTCAATTCCAGATCTGCCAGAGACAGCACCTGACTCGTTTGCTCGCGATTGGTATTTCTTTGAGAAAGAACCTTTATCCGTGCTATCAGCTCACGGAATTCAAAAGGTTTGACAAGATAGTCGTCAGCACCTGCTTCGAAGCCGTCAAGTTTATCGTCAATCGTCCCGAGTGCAGTCAAAAATAATATCGGTGTTTTGAGTCCTTCGCTTCGAAGCTGTTTAGAGAGATCATATCCGTTCAGGATCGGCAGGTTAACGTCGAGAATGATGATATCGAAGCGATAGTTGGAAGCCATCTTTTTCCCAACCTGACCATCATAAGCCAACTCTACCTCCCACGACTGTTCTTCAAGACCCCGTTTCAAAAATCCAGCCAGTTTAGGTTCGTCCTCAACCACAAGTATTTTCATTCGTACTTTTATTTTGGTTAAATAAAAATTGCAATTCACCTTCCGCCTTAAATTTAGCGAAGCAATTCAAAATTCAAATGTTGCACGGATTTAAGACATTTCATAAAAAAAGCCATTCTGAATATAGAACGGCTTTTTTAGAATGCATTTGAGGACATTATCAGATCAATAAAAATCATCCTCGTCGTTGAAACTTCCTTCGCTGTCAAAGCCTCCGAAGTCATCTTCCATCGCCATGGATTTAAGTGCTTTTTTGATCAGACTTACCTGGCCAGTGTGATATACATCGTGATGTATCAGACTGTGTATCAAAGTATAATATGAATAATCTCTTCCAGGAACATATTCCTCCAGGAATTCATCGTTTTCGATTTTTTCCAATTCAGAGATCAACTCTTCTTGCGAAAGGCTCAACTCCATCTGGATTGCCTCCCACTCGAACTCATCCACAACCGGCAATTTCTTCCAGTCCCTATCTTTCGTTTTGATATCAAATTCCTTGTCGCCTTGCAGTTTCCTGACCGTAAAAATCCGCCAGGTAGTCATGTGATATACTATTTCTGCAATAGAATGGGTCGACTCGCTAAGCCTTCTTTCAGCCAGTTTTGGAGTTACCTCTCTTAACGCTTCCACTACTGAGGGGCCATACCAAGCCTCTTCACTCTCATATGTATCGTTAAGTAAATCTATGATTCTTAAAATTTCTTCCTTCGTTTCCATAGTTAATTTACGTCCTGAGCCCAAAATTACATTGTTTGAGTCAATTAAAACCTATTTTCCCAATCCCATATTTCAAAATTGTTGTTGCAACCAATTTACTCTTTTTATGATCTGTTTAAAAAAGTGGCAGATCTCGAAAGTGATGAGATATTGCCGGAAAATAAAATGTTCATTTCCAAATTTCGTTTATCAGTAACAATAGCATTCCATACAAATCAAAATGTTAAAAAAAACTTTTTTATTAATCGCCCTTTTTGCATTCGGGCTTTTCGGATGTTCAAAAGACCCTATCAGTGATTTATCAACTGAGGAAACACTGGTTTATATCACGAACAATGACAAAACCACTGATTTTAAAACCTTTAAGACTTTCAGTATTGTTGACTCCGTAACGATCATTGAGAATAACAGAACCGGAAAAGATTTGACAGATCTGGATAAGGATATGCTTCAGGCCATCATCACCAACATGAAAAACCTGGGCTACACCTATGTCAGCAAAAATGATAAACCAGATGTTGGCATTGATGCTGCCTGGATCAGTAATACTTATCTAAATGTGGTTTCAACGCCCGGGTACGGTGGTAGCTATTGGGGCGGCGGATATGGCTATGGATATCCAAGTTACTACCAATATTATGAAACCAACGAAACATACTGGATGATATCCATGCTTGATTTCAAACATCCTGACACGGCCAATAAAAGCTATAATGTGGTATGGAATGGACAAATCAACGGAGCCGGTATCAATGACACGCAATATGTTGATACAATGGTAAACTCAATTTTCAGCCAATCTCCCTACCTGAAAATCAACTAGTCGCGGAGGAAAACCCATAGTTAAAATTTTGAATTCAATGAAAAACGCAATTCTCGCTACCGTTATGCTGGCGATTTCCATATGCAGTTCCCAGGCTCAGGACGCGCCTAAGCCAAAACTATATACACTCGCTTCCCCTTTTGATCGATATACCCATTATCTGGCAACGTTCAGGTTTGCAGCTGCAACTCCGGTCGGCAACTTCTCGGACGGATATATCGACAAAACTTCCTTTAGAAACTTCTCAGCATCCATGGAATGGGTTCTGCAAAGCCCCATTTCAATTGGCGGTGAGATCGGATCTTCGTATTTTGAAAAGAGAATTCCGCGAACCGTCGTAGAAGATAACGGGCAGACGATTTCCGCTGTACAAACCCGGACTTTGACGCAATATCCAATCCAGGGATTTGTAAATTATCGCCTTGCTCCGAGAAATGCGATGATTCAGCCCTATGTACAGGTGAGCGGAGGGGTGAGCATTGTGGACTTCACCAACTATTATGGAAGTCTGGCAGATCAGCAACAAAAAGCAAGTTTCACATATGGAGTGGGAGCAGGTTCAAAATTCCTTTTTAAGAAAGACGGCTCGTGGGGCGCGGATGTTCGCGTTAAATATGCTGCCACCACTTTTAAATATGATTTAGTCGACAAGGGCATATCCTCTATCAACACCTCGGTTGGTATTTTCTATAGATGGTGGTAAATTGGCTGGATAAGTAAGGGCCCGGAGCGATTAGCGTGAAGGATTAAAAGGTTAACGGTCAAATGTTAGCCCTCTGATCCGTTAAAAGGCCGACCTTCCATGTTCAATTGACTAGCACTTCACCCATCAAAATCAACTAACTTTTCCAAAATTGTCAAAAGTCAATATTTTGCAAAAACACACTATCCTATGGATCTCCGCATTGCTCTTCGTGGCCGCAGGAGGATCTTTTTGGGCATGGAATCGCTTTGGGCCATCACATTCCAAGTCATACGAAGAAGTTATAAAAAACCAAGAATTGTTCGCGACCACGATCGACTCAGCCTCTCATAGCTGCGATCTGGAGGTAAGGCGTTATAAGCAAATTGGCAAAGAACTGCAGTTTGAACTGGCAGCAAACGCGAGCGGTTTGGCTCCATATGATGTAGAAGTCTCGCAAAATGGAAAAGTCCAGTCATTCAAGAGTGTTCCGCATCGTTATGGTATTTGGCTAACATTACCCTCGTTAAAACTTGCCTCTGGTTCGGCAGAAATTAAAGTGACGAGTTTGGGACAGGCTGGATGTGCAACAACTGCACGATTTACTTACGACGAAAAAAAAGTAAATGAGATCCTCGCCGAAAATCAATGGATTCGGCAAGGAAGCAAGGATAATTGGCTGGATATCAGGCCAGTTTCCAAAAATGGAAAGGTATACCTCACTGATTTTGCTGACTACGAAGACGGCAGGACGAAAGTTGTGTTAATTGATGGAATTCAGGTGAAAGATCTGAAAAACGGTATTGAAGTGAAACCCGGTTATCTGTATTCTGTAACAGCCAGGTGGATTGACGCACCCTATAACGATTGGTGGAATAAATTGAGAAACCGGGCTGTCCGACAACAGAATATATGGATCACCCCAGTCGCTTCCACCAAGTCAGAAGCTTCGGATTTAACTAAAATTGAGATACCATCCTGGTTCCGGCCTTCAAGTACTACCAATGCTATTTTCGACACACTCTTTCCGGAATTCGACCCGATCAAAGGAAAAATTGTAGCGCAACATCATCTGAACGATTATGTACCAGACGAGAATTACTTCAAAAGAGGAATCAACTACATAAGAAATCCGGTTACTGACGTCCCGCCGCAACGCCAGCATTGGACTTCCACGGCAAATCATTTTGCAGATCAGAAGGAAGACTGGTTTGGCAGTATATCAAAAAAGGAGGCTGAAGATCGAGCAGCAATCCCTGATTTTGGAATATATGCGCTGGACTATGAATATTGGAACCAGAATTACACCGACAGCGTCAAGCAAAGATTGATATGGTTTACGAACAAAATAAAAAAGGATCATCCAAATACACTGCTTTTTGACTACTGGGGCGGCGGTGCGTACATCAACAAGCATATCACAACGATGGGTGAACATAAGCCACTCGATTTCGTTAAAGATTATAGTGACCCGAAGCCAAACACACCCAATTTCGAGCCGTTGGCAAATGGTCAAAGTCTTAAATCGGCCTACGATATTACGCCTGTGGATGTATATGCCAAACCGATGTTCCCAATGGACGAAGCCGGAAATACCGCTTACAATTTCACCCTTTTGTCGGCCATCCACTCCCTGAGAATCAACAAATTGATCCCGTTTCAGAAAGATAACAAGTTCATTTTTTACGGATGGAACCGATATCAGCCTTTATATGGAGATCCGATTGTGCCCTGGAATCTCCGGACAACGGAGCCGAAGGGTGAGCTTGTGTTAAACCAAATGGAAATGATTCCGGCCAGCCAGGCGATGGCTTTGTCGATGTTCTCGCTGATTCTTTTCGACGGCTATTATTTATGGAGTGACTGGGGCGTTTTCGGAAAAGATCCAAATGGATATTATATTCCAAAAAAAGGTGAAGGTTACGGGATGGAATGGTATCCTGATGACTCCAGGTCTCCTGTTTCTGCATTAAGAAAAGGTGCTCGTACAAAATCTGAGTCAGCCCCTTTTTGGGATTACCCAACGGAGTATTATGTTCTGGGCAACTGGATGTCCAAACAAGTTGAAGATATCATTGTCGGTGGTTCGAACGTTGATCTTCCCTTTAAATCGCAAGGAAACTGGGTTATTCCAAAAAAAGAACAAGTCCTGCTGTCTATGAACGAAAAGCAGCCTTTTGTAACATCTATCGTCAAAGGCAATAAAATCGCCGTCTTAGCCGTCGACTCATTTCAATCGCCCACAGCAGAAAAGAAAGTAGATATCAAACTTCCTGATGGTACCGAAACAACGATAAGCCTATATGGCAACTGGCCGGTTTTGTATCGGGGAACGTTGAAGAAGTAAGGAAAATTGGATTAATGGTTAAAAGGTGAAAGGGGCAGGGCTAGCCACTTTCACCCCTTCACCTTACAACGCGTTTTCACCGCTAACCGTTTTTTACCCCGATACCTGCACGTAACTTCCCAACCATTTCAGGTGAGAACCATATTTGTACATTATTTCTTTTACGCCTTCGTCTTCAATATGACCGAGGAATTCAACGAGGAACCAGGCACTGAAAGTGGCTTGTCCCCTGATCGGGCGGCTTTCAATTTTGGTCAGGTTAATACCCCGGTCGTTAAAATCCTTCAGGAAATCATATAATATCCCTGGTCGGTTCGTGTTTGGAAGGTTGGCGATGATGGTTGTTTTGTCTGCCTCGCTTTTTGCATTTACTACATCTTTGGCCAAAATCAGGAACCTTGTTTTATTCTGATCGCTATCTTCAATATTTTCGAATAGCATTGGTACGCCGAAAAGACGTGCGGATATAGGTGAGCAGATCGCCGCCGAATGAGGATCCTGAGAGGCCAGAAGAGCCGCTTTGGAAGTAGACTCTACCGGCAATAACTCTACTCCTTCCCTGTCCAGATACTCATATATAAACTTTCCACATTGGCGGAAGGCAATATCTTTTGAATAGATGCGCTTGATATTCCGAAGCGAATCGGCTTGGGCTGCAAAGGCAAAGTTGATAGGTAATAGCAGCTCAGCAACAATAGTTAGATTCTTTTCTCTCAAATAGTCCACCGTTTCGACCACAATCCCTTCCTGATTATTCTCAATCGGAACCACACCAAATTTGGCGCGACCAGTTTCAACGCTTTCAAAAACAGAATGAATTGTTGGCAAAACAAGATATTCACTCATTGCACCGAAACGGCTTTCTGCTGCCTGGTGCGTAAAACTTCCTTCAGGGCCGAGATATGAGATCCGTTCGGGTAATTCCATATTTCTGGAAACTGCGAAAATCTCAAAGAATATAGCGTCAATTGCTTGTTGATTGAGCAGTCCGGTATTCTTTTTCCCTAATCTTTCTAAAATCTGCTTCTCCCGCTCCGGCCTGTAAATAATAGTATTTGAAGACCTTTTTAAATCGCCCACCTTCTTAACCAGCTCCATGCGCTCATTGAGTATGTCCAATAGCTGGTCATCCAAATAATCTATCCGCTCTCTTAAATCTTCTAATTTCACAAAAACAACTTATAAAATATGGTGGTCTAAACTATTCAATTGCTTATCCGACAATCGCTAACTCTTCAATATTCTTTTCAATTTTAAGATTATCAATAATAAATCGCTGCCTGTCGGGTGTGTTTTTGCCCATATAATAGGTCAGCAATTTCTGAATCGACATTTCCTTCTGAAGAATGATTGGCTCAAGGTGCATATCCTCGCCAATAAACTTACCGAACTCCTCGGGCGAAATCTCTCCTAATCCTTTGAAGCGCGTAATTTCGGGTTTATTTCCGAGCTTATTTACGGCGGCCTGTTTTTCCTCTTCCGAATAGCAATATATCGTTTCCTTTTTATTCCGGACCCTGAAAAGTGGTGTCTCCAACACGAAAAGATGGCCATTCCGCACCAGATCGGGGAAAAACTGCAGGAAGAAAGTCATCAACAGCAACCGAATGTGCATGCCGTCCACATCTGCATCCGTCGCGATTACGATCCTGTTGAATCTTAAATTTTCAACCCCAATTTCAATATCAAGCGCATGTTGAAGAAGGTTAAACTCCTCATTCTCATACACTATCTTCTTTGTGAGCCCAAAACAATTTAAAGGCTTGCCTCTCAAGCTAAATACTGCCTGAGTCTGGATATTTCTTGATTTCGTAATAGATCCACTCGCAGAGTCTCCCTCCGTCACAAAAAGGGTACTTTCATACCTTGAATCACTTTTGAGATCCGTCAAGTGAATGCGACAGTCTCTTAACTTCTTATTATGCAAATTGGCCTTTTTGGCACGCTCGTTGGCCAGCTTTTTGATCCCAGCCAGTTCTTTCCGCTCCCGCTCCGACTGTTCGATCCTTTTCTTCATCGCATCCCTTGTTTCCGGGTGCATATGCAGATAATTATCTAACCTTTCTTTTATGAAATCATTGATAAAAGTGCGGACCGTCGTGCTGTTTGGATCCGGTGTAATGGTGTTGGAACCCAGTTTTGTTTTGGTTTGAGACTCAAAAACAGGTTCCTGTATCCGAACCGCTATCGCTCCTATAATCGACGCCCTGACATCCTCCGGAGCATAATCTTTACCGAAGTGTTCGCGAACCGCACGCACTATAGACTCTCTGAAAGAAACCAAATGCGTACCTCCCTGAGTAGTATATTGGCCGTTTACGAAAGAATAATATTCCTCGCCATATTGATTACCGTGAGTTAGCGCAAACTCGATATCTTCCCCTTTTAAATGGATTATCGGATATCGTATCGACTCCTCGTCAGATTTGCTTTGCAGGAGATCGAGCAACCCATTTTGAGATATAAATTTTTGCCCGTTGAAATTAATGGTAAGACCTGCGTTCAGATAGCAATAATTCCAGATCATGTTATTCAGATATTGAGGTATGTATCTGAAATTTTTAAATATCACGCCGTCCGGTTCGAAGACCATCAAAGTTCCATTCCGCTGATTTGTAGCTTCCTCTCCCGATTCATGGGTGATCACTCCCTGATGAAACTCGGCAAGTTTATATTTTCCGTCCCGAAAAGATTGTACCTTAAAATAATTAGAAAGTGCGTTCACCGCTTTGGTACCCACCCCATTCAATCCCACCGATTTCTGGAAAGCTCCTGAGTCGTACTTCCCACCCGTATTAATTTTCGAAACACAGTCGACTACTTTGCCAAGAGGAATACCTCTACCATAGTCCCGTACTTCCACACGATGCTCTGATATTTTAATTTCGATGGTTTTTCCGTTTCCCATCATGTGTTCATCGATCGAATTGTCGACTATCTCCTTCACCAGTACATATATACCGTCATCTATGGACGACCCGTCGCCCAACTTACCAATATACATTCCGGGACGAAGACGGATATGTTCTTTCCAATCCAGTGACCTGATACTATCCTCGTCGTATTGAACGTTAGTGGTATTGTCCATATGTTATAAATGATTCAAAAAAATGCTCGTTTTAAATTTCCGCAATCTTTATTTTTCAAGACTTTGGCAAATCTAATATTTTAAAATTAACTTTGCGTTACAAAGTACTTTCAATACGGTTGCTAGAAATTCTTTAAAAATAGGAAAAATCTAATTTACTTTGCCGGTAATATGGAAATCGTAATTAGCGCTTAAACCTGAAGAAGAATCAAAAATAGCAACTCTATTAATGGTTTTAACAAATTCAAGGTATTTCCTGGTACAATATTAACTTATATGAACAGATTCAAGTTGGCAAAACCTTTTAGATACATTTTACCGTATTTATTTAGCCTTTCACTCACACTACCGTCTTTTGCCCAGGTTTTGGCACCCGCTCCACAAGCACCCACAACTACTAACGCACCCTCTACCGGCCTGCCTCAAACAGGCAACCAGACTGGCAACAATACCAATCAGGGGAAATTGAGCCCTAATGCCCAGCAAGCCGCTCAGCAGGCAGCAGACGCCAAGCTGACGGATAAGGCAAAAAGCACCTCAAATTCCGATTCAAAGGTTCAGGATGGTCAGGATCAAAGTAAGATAAACGAAAACACTACCGCAACTTTGAGCCCGGAAGAAAAAGCCAAAGCAGAATTTCGTGCAAAAATATACGGATCCTCAGTTTTTGCAGACAAAAATTACAATCCGATCCCTGATTTTCAGATCAGTACCCCAACTAACTACATTGTCGGTTCAGGAGATCAGCTCAATATTTATTTATACAACTACGCGCAGGCTACCTATGAAGTGACGGTAAATCGTGATGGCTTTATTACGATTCCTCGAGTTGGAAACGTTTTCGTTGCAGGCCGTACCATTGAAGAAGTAAGGAAAATATTAATCGACAAGTTCTCCAAATTCACACCCGGATTGATAGGTACTGACGGCTCAGGCCCTCAAACCAAATTAATGGTGACCTTAGGAGAAATCAGGACCGTAAAAGTTTTTGTAACAGGAGAAGTCCTCAATCCCGGAGCATACGAGCTTTCCTCACTCGGATCAGCCTTTAACGCACTATACCTCGCCGGCGGACCGAACGAAATCGGATCATTCCGTGATATTCGGGTTGTTCGTAACGGAAAGGTTGTGAGCCACTTAGATATTTATGGTTTACTGTCAAACGGAAAAATTGATGGCGACATCCGTGTTCAGGACAATGATAATATTATAGTTGGTTATTATCTCAAAAGAGTAGAAGTAGCCGGACAAGTAAAAAGGCCGGGTATTTTCGAGTTAAAACCGGAAGAGAAACTTCAAAACACCTTGGCTTACGCTGGTGGATTTGCCGATAAAGCATATCGTGCCCGTGTTAAAATTCAGCGGATTACGTCGAAAGAGAGAAAGATTTTGGACGTTCCTGAAGAGGAGTTTCCAACATTTGATGTTGCCACGGGGGACTCAATTAGTGTAGAAGCGATTCTTGACCGATTTGATAACATTGTAACAATAGAAGGAGCAGTGATGCGACCTGGTAATTATGCGCTGGAAAACAGTCCATCACTTAGAAAGCTGATCGACAACGCCCAGGGATTACGTGAGGATGCATTCGTTGGTCGGGTTAACGTTCTTCGGACAAGAACTGACTTAACCATTGAAAATATATCCCTTAATTACTCAGATATATTAAATAATACGGTTCCCGATCTGATATTGAACCGCCTGGATCAAATCATTATCCCTTCAAAATTCGAAATGGCGCAGGCTGCCCATATAAGTGTCGAGGGAGAGGTAAACAATACAAAATTCAGTGACAATGAGGGTAAATTTGCGTATACCTCTAATATGACCCTTGAAGACGCATTATTGCTTGCGGGAGGCTTCAAAGAGTCGGCCTATGTATCCGAAGTTGAAATTGTGAGACGTAAAAGAAACAGTGTTGCTGGTATTGCTAACGCCCAGATTGCCGAGATCTATAAGTTCAACGTCAATCGCGACCTCTCAATAAATAACAATGAGACCAATTTTGTTCTATTTCCGTTCGATCAGATCATCGTTCGTAAATCGCCTAACTATGTTGAGCAACAATTGGTATTCGTGGAAGGTGAAGTACTCATAACCGGTACTTTTGGTATTGTTAACAAGAACGACAAGATAAGTGACGTCATCAAACGTGCCGGTGGTTTAACTGAACTTGCCTACCCTGAAGGAGCAACTCTTTTGAGAAGGACGATTGTTAAAAGTTTGGAGGCTCCAACCGACTATCAGGCGGAACTTGCTTCAGAGAATAGTATCAAGAAGGGAACTATCATCGGGGATCAACCTAACGTGAAGGAGGAATCTATCGGTATTAAACTGAAAAGCATTCTAAAAAATCCCGGCTCTTTCGAAGATCTGATTCTTCAGGAAGGTGATATCATCCGAATACCTAAAAGACTTGAAACAGTACAGGTAAATGGTCAGGTTTTGTATCCAACCACCGTTAAGTATGGTAAAGGTTTGAACTTCCTTGATTATATATCTCAATCGGGAGGATTCACAACCGCCTCATTGAGAAAGAGCTCTTACATTAAATATCCAAATGGAAATGTTGACAGAACGAGAAGATACTTATTCTTCAATGTCTATCCAAAAGTAGAGCCAGGATCAGAAATTTACGTTCCGCAGCGCGCTGCACCAACACTTACACCTCAACAGGCCATTTCGACAACTACGGGTATATTGACATCCATTATGTCCTTGATCCTGGCTGTATTAGCCTTCCGCTCAATCAATAATTAATTATGTCACAAACAGTTCAACAAGTTCCTGACGATCAACTTACGCCCAAGGAGGTAGTACAGAAGCTCGTCGATATAAAAGATGCCCTTCTCAGGAACTGGAAGGCGTTGATTATCGTCCCTCTTCTTGGCTTTGGGATCGGCTATGCACTTGATTTATACCTTAAAGAACCAGATACTTTTGATGCAGAGGTTGTTTTTAACCTTGGTGGGGGAAATCAAAATTCAGGGTTAGGCGATCTGTCCGGTCTGCTTGGACTGGGGTCGACTCCTGATGCCAATATATTCACTGGTGAAAACTTTTTTTACTTCGTAAAATCAAGACCGGTTCTTGAGCGTAATCTGATGAAGGAAGTGGATGTGAAAGGCCAAAAAACTATCCTTGCCAACTATTACATTGAAACAAGCGGCATCATCGATGACGAATGGGAAGAACGTCCGGATATTCACAAATTCAGATTTAAGGACAATGATCCTGCGAAAATGGATCTGGAAAGCAGACGGATACTGAATGAGCTCGTTAAAAAAGTGGCAGATCAGACTGAAATTGCAAACCTGGATCGGAAATCGTCATTCATTTCGTTGTCGGCGAATATGCAGGATGAACTCTTGACCGGACTTTGGGTAACCAATCTTTTGGAAACCGTTGAAGAACTATATACGGAAAACCAGACTCAGAAAACCCGCAAAACACTCAATCTGCTTCAACATCGCGCTGACTCGCTGGCGAGCGTCTTAGGAATTACAGAACACAAGCTGGCCAGACAAATGGACTATAGTCAACAGATTATATTGCCGGAAGCGCAGATTCAAACAAAAAGTATCGAACGCAAATCATCGTTTCTTCAGTCGCTGTATTACGAGGCCATTGGAAGTGCAGAAAAAATGCGCGTCTCTCTTGTTCGTGAAGCTCCGCTTTTTACAAAAATTGAAGATATCAAAATACCATTAGATAGAAGACTACAGACCAAAACAAGGGCAAAAATCGGTGCGCTGGCCGGGTTGCTTGTTGCTTTTATCTTTATTTATTTCAGAACTATTTTTGCAACGGTTCCCAAAAAGGCATAATCATACTATATGCAACATACTATTACTATTAAAGCCGGAGGGTCGGAAAAAGATTATTGGAAGGATTTATGGCTTAACAGGCAGTTGCTCTGGATTCTGTCCAAACGTGATATTTCCGTTAGATATAAACAAACATTACTGGGGGTTGCGTGGAGCGTGCTTCGGCCTTTGATGACCACGACCGTGATGGTCTTTGTATTTAGCTACCTCGCCAAAACAAAAGGTGATCCAAATATTCCATACCCGCTGGGAGTCTTGAGTGCCCTCACGATATGGACATTCTTTTCCAATACTTTTACACAAATCAGTAACAGTATTCTGATTAATTCAAATCTGGTCTCAAAAGTATATTTTCCGCGATTGCTGATGCCGCTGAGCTCCATAGCTGTGGGCTTTATGGACTTTATCATCGCCTTTGGGATATTCCTGATTATGACCCTGTTTTTTCAGTACCCAATCAGCATGAATATCGTCTTTCTGCCTTTCTTCATTATTCTTACGTTCGTCACCTCTTTGGGATTTGGTTTGTTCTTCGCAGTGTTGAATGTCAAATTCAGGGATATTGGCCAGCTGATTCCATTTATGGTTCAAGTCGGTATGTATGTATGCCCTGTTGCATATAGCAGTGCTTTAGCAAAAGGAACCTGGTTTGAAAAGTACTATAACCTCAACCCGCTCGTTGGCATAATTGATGGCTTTAAATGGTGTCTCTTGGGTGATAACGCTTATTTCAATCCTCAAAGCCTGTATTCGACCGCTATTATCTCGTTTTCAATTTTGGTACTTTCAGTGGTTTATTTCCGCAAAAAGGAGAAAACGTTCGTTGATCATCTTTGATAATCTTTATTTTTGTACATGTCTGTAATTGTAGCTGAAAATATCAGTAAAAAATATATTATCGATCACCAACGTAAAAAGGGGGGATCGAGCCTTAGGGATATTGTTTCGGAAACGATGGACAAATGGTTTTCGACGGGCAATAACTCTGAGGAAAAAGAGGAATTTTGGGCTTTAAAGGATATTAGCTTCAGTATAGACAAAGGTGACAGGATAGGCATTGTCGGCCACAACGGTGCAGGCAAATCAACACTTTTAAAGATCCTTAGCCGAATTACCGAACCTACCACTGGCCAAATTAATATTGACGGACGTATCGCCAGCCTTCTTGAAGTAGGAACAGGTTTCCATCCAGAGCTAACCGGCAGAGAGAATATTTTCCTGAATGGTGCTATTTTGGGAATGTCCAAAAATGAGATCAAACAATCTTTTGATGCCATAGTCGATTTTGCAGGTGTTGAGAAATTTCTGGATACTCCTGTAAAAAGATATTCTTCGGGTATGTATGTGCGGCTCGGTTTTGCCATCGCAGCACACTTAAATCCTGAAATTCTGATTGTGGACGAAGTTTTGGCCGTAGGAGATACTGAATTCCAAAAGAAATGCCTTGGTAAGATGCGGGATGTTTCGGAAAGCGGGCGTACACTTATTTTCGTTAGCCATAATCTTACTGCCATTCAGGCGCTTTGTAATAAGTCATTTTATTTTGAAAAAGGCAGGTTGATCGATCAGGGCGAAACTACCCATATCGTTACCAACTATCTGAGCAAAGTGTCGCATAAGTCCCTTGAAAAACATTGGGACAATATCAATGATGCACCGGGAAATGACCAGGTACGCATTAAAAGCTTCAAGCTTTTCCCTGAATATCAGGACTCTCTGACACATATTGATGTCAGAACCCCTATGAATTTCCAATTTGAGTTCTGGAATATGGAGGAAGGTGCTATGCTCAATTTGAGTATGCACTTGTATACCTTCACGGGCGAATGCATATTCAACGTAGGAACTACCGCCGAATCTTTCGGAAAGGGGCTTGTGAAAGGAATTTGTGAAATTCCGGGTAACTTCCTGAACGACGGGTCTTATGTTGTTTCCATGATGATTGTAAAAGATACAAGCACTGTACTTTACAATATGGAAGAGGCGCTGGTTTTTGATATTGAAGACTATCGTGAAAATGTAACCTGGTATGGTAAATGGCCTGGTTATATTCGCCCCCAACTAAATTTTTCTATTCGACAATCTGAACACGTAGTGAATGATTAACGTCACTAAAACATTTTTGCCAGATCAGGAACAGTATATTGAGTATGTTCGTCAGATCTGGGAAAGAGGATATGTAACCAATAACGGTCCCTTACTTCAGCAACTAGAAGCCCAATTAAAGGATTATCTTGAAATTGACGATTTGTATTTTTGTACCAATGGTACGATTGTATTGCAAATTGCCATCAAAGCACTTGAATTAACGGGTGAGATCATCACCACGCCTTTCTCATATTGCGCAACTTCCAACGCGATCATATGGGAAAACTGCACGCCGGTATTTGTAGATATTGATTCCAAAACTTTCAATATCGATCCGAATTTGATCGAAGCTGCGATAACACCTCAAACCGGTGCGATACTTGCGACCCATGTTTATGGTAATCCTTGCGCAATTGAGGAAATTGAAGCCATCGCTTTAAAGCATAATCTTAAGGTGATCTACGACGCGGCTCATGCATTCGGCGTGAAGTATAAAGATCGCTCCCTGCTCTCATATGGTGATTTAAGCACCTGCAGTTTCCATGCAACAAAGGTTTTCCATACAACAGAAGGCGGGTTACTGGTATCCAATATTCCGGCATTAAAAGAAAAATTACACCTTCTGAGAGCTTTTGGTCATCAGGGAGACGAAGTATATCTGTTCGCCGGTGTTAATGGAAAAAATTCGGAATTCCATGCCGCGATGGGCCTATGTAATTTACCACACGTACCCGATATCATTCAGGCTAGAAAAGAGGTATTCGACGCATACGATGGGCTTTTGAATTGGGATATCCTCTTCAAACCCTATCGCGATCCGGCTGTTGAATATAACTATGCCTATTATCCGGTCGTTTTCCCTTCAGAGCAACATTTGAAAGGAGCTATGGAAGCATTGGCTGCGCAGGAAATTATACCCAGAAGGTACTTTTACCCTTCGTTAAATACATTGGCATTTATGCCCAAATACTACAGTTGCCCTGTTTCGGAAGACATTGCGCTTCGGGTAATGTGCCTGCCATTATATGTTGGCCTGTCTACTGAAGATATAGAAAGAATCTCTAAAATTATCAACGATTACTTGTCGTCCTAATCTTATGGATGTCTTATACTGGATTTCCTTTGCCATTTTCTTATATTTTGTCGGACAGGTAGCTTCAAAAATAAGCCAACCGTCTGTAGCTGAATGGTTGATTACCGGATTTATTATTTTTGTCGGAAGCGTCGTTCCAACTGGCTTTGTGCTCTCCGCCCTGAATCTGATTCCAAGCACCCCGTCCTGGATACTTGGTAATTTCCTGTTTCTTGGCATCCACTGGCGACTTTGGACATACCTTTGTCCCCCTCAGCACTACCAGATTTCAACGGTTTTCGCCAATCGTTTCGCCACGTTCCGTGTTTGGACTCGAGAGCTTTCTCCGTATCTGAAATTCATATTCATCCTACTTTTCGGCACATTCGCAATCATCGCGATCACGAATCTTATTCTGGTGCTTTTTACGGTTCCAAATGAATGGGATAGTATGACGGGCCATCTGAACCGGGCCATCCGGTATATTCAGAGAGGAACAATGGCGCACTTTGGCGGTACCAACTGGAATATGGATACCTACCCGCGTAGTGTTACAGCCATTCAGATTTATACCTATCTGATCAGTGGGAAAATAGAGAATGCATTCAAGTTTATTCATCATTCCGCCTACTATATTACGATTCTGGCGGTGTTTGGAACAGCTCAGCGAATTGGAAGGAATTTGTCTGCCAGTATACTCTGCGCGCTTGCATACAGTATGTTTCTGGACTTCCTGATGCAGGCCGTAACAACTGAAACTGATATTGTTCTGACGGCATATCTAAGCTGTTTGATGTACTATCTCTTTACTTTTTACGCCACCAAAGAAAACAAATATCTGTATCTGGCTGGTCTGGTTTTCAGCATCGCCCTTGGTCACAAGATCACATTTGTGTTTTTAATGCCATCTTTCTTTGTCATCACAATTTACACCGTCTTCATTTCGCCTTCCTTCGTCGTGTTCCGAAGTAGATTTGTCAAGTTGGGCTTATCCATTGTATTAGCATCGCTGATCTACACTTTACCTACCGGCTACGTTAAAAATATAATGGTTTTTGGTCATCCGATCGGGCCGCCAACCGCTTTAAAACATCAATCAATCGAACGTGCAGGCTCCCTTTCTAACCTTTTCAAGCAGGGTACCCGGAATGTCGTTCGATATAGTTATGATTTTGTAAATCTCGATGGAATCAAAAATGCGCAGTGGGGCTATGATTTAAATACCATTATCAGAAAACCGATCGTTGTCATTGAGGACAAACTTCGGATGCGCCTGGATGAAGAAACCGATTTTTCAATTGTCCCGTTTACATTTCAAAGAAAATTCGACTATTACAACGCGAATCCGTACTGGGGTGTATTTGGCTTTGCCCTTATTATTCCTTTAATTCTTCTGGTATTCTTCAGAATCCTTTCGTCCCGAGTACACTGGTTTCTTGCCCTGGCATTCATCCTTAATTTCCTGGCGATTGCTTATACGGCGCCTTACGACCCCTTTAAGGGAAGATATTTTATAGAATCGGGCCTGTTTGGAGCCTTATTCTTGCTACTACTCTTCTCTAATCACAGGCTTTCAATTATTAAACCAAGACGCCGCATTTGGAAAGGATATGTAGCTGGTATTATCATTTTAGCATGTGTCTCAGCGGTAATGTCGATATATTTGAATGTTCGCTGTCTGCCATTCGCTGCTTATGGGCATGCTTCTGCTTTAAAAACCGGCAGAATTGAAATGATGACATTCGCCAGGCCGGATATCACGAAGCCTTATCTGGCGTTTGACTCCATTGTTCCGCAAAATGCGACGGTGGCTTTAGCAACCATCAATGATGACTTCGAATATCCCCTTTACGGAAAAGATCTCACCCGGAAACTGATTTCAATTAATCCTTTCGAAGAAGGGTTACGGCCGATTCCGAAGGAAGCAGACTATGTGTTTTACGACAAAAGCGTTATCAACGATACGAGCAAAATCCGGGCATTGCCAACCGATTTGAGACTTGGCAGTGATACCACTCTGGTTGACCTCAATGTCAAAGGCGAAGATTATTATCTTCGTAAACTAAAATAATAGGCGCCTTTTCAAAGCGTCTCCTTACTATACATATCATGACTATTGGCATCATGCAGCCTTATATTTTTCCATATATAGGCTATTTCCAAATGATCAAGGCTGTTGACAAATTCGTAATTTACGACGATGTCAATTTTATAAATAAAGGTTGGATCAATAGAAACAGGATTCTGGTTTCCGGGGCACCTCACCTTTTTACAATACCATTAAAGGAAGCAAGTCAGAATAAACTGATTTTTGAAATCGAACTTTCAACTGATGCATCATGGCGTAAAAAATTGTTAAAAACCATTCAACAGTCCTATCTGAAGGCTCCCAATTACTCAAAGGTTTTTCAACTAATCGAAGAAGTTGTACATTTAGAGGCAGGAAACATTTCAGAACTCAATCTTTACGGGCTGAGAAAAGTGGCGGAATATCTGTCCATTTCAACTGAAATAGTCAACTCGTCCCGTGTTTACGACAACACCCATTTGAAGGGACAGGATCGTATACTGGATATATGCCGGCAGGAAAAAGCAGACCGGTATATCAACGCGATCGGAGGAATGGAGCTTTATGACAAAGCCATTTTTGAATCTGAGAATATTGAACTTTCCTTTATCAAAAGCAAGGAAATAAATTATCCTCAATTTAAAAGTGCTTTTGTACCTTGGCTTTCGACTATTGACGTTCTGATGTTTTGTGACATTGAAAGCATAACAGCGTATTTGGACTTGTACGAACTCATATAAAATGGCCAAAGTAATCTTATTCGGAGTTTTAGATACTGCCGAGCTAGCACACTATTATTTACAGCACGACTCTGAACATGAGGTTGTTGCGTTCACGATCAACAAAGAGTATATCAATGAAGCGTCATTTAAAGGATTGCCTATTGTAGCATTCGAAGACGTTCAGGATTTGTTCTCCCCGACTGATCACAAGTTTTTTGCGCCCATGACAGGTCGTAATATGAACCGGAATCGTGAAGCAATCTATAATCAGGCAAAAGCAAAAGGGTACGAATTCATCTCCTATATCAGCTCCAAAGCGACGGTTTTTGACAAAAGCGTTTTCGGTGATAACTGCTTTATTCTGGAAGACAATACGATTCAGCCATTCACAACTGTCGGTAACAACGTGGTAATGTGGAGCGGAAACCATATTGGTCATCATGGTAGAATACACGATCACGTTTTCTTTACCTCACATGTCGTCATGTCCGGGCATTGCGATATCGGTTCCTACTCGTTCTTCGGCGTAAATGCCACAATTAGGGATTATACCGCCATCGCGCAGGGTACGCTTGTTGGTATGGCGTCTGCTATTACTAAAGAGACTGAGGAGTGGGGAATCTATATTGGTAATCCAGCTAAAAAAGTTCCTGGGAAAAAGAGTTTTGAAGCTTACTGACTAACTTAGCGGGAAATCCAAATCAACAGCATTAAAATTATTTTGGAGGAATGGTGCAGAAGAAGATACTTTTTATAAGTCATGATGCGAACAGAGCTGGGAGCCAATTGCTTCTTCTTCAGCTCATTAGGCTCCTAAAGGAGCGCAATGTTCCGATGCACTTACTTCTTTGTAATGGAGGTGAACTTGAAGAAGAATTTGAAAAAGTAATAGGCGTGTCGCGCCTTTTTCACAAAAACGGAGTACCTCATCCAAAAGCCATTACCGACAAAATACTTAAGAAGGTCAATTTATTTAACCTATATGAAGAAAGAAACTCGCAGAAGGAAAACGGACGATTAATCGCCGAACTGGAAAGCGAAAATATCGGCCTCATATTTGTCAACTCTATCGCTAATGCGGAAGTTTATCACAACTTCCTCACGTTCTTTCACCACCTGCCGGTAGTTCTCTTTGTGCATGAACTGGCTATGTCGGTCAAGATATATACCCATGAGCAATCGCTTAATTTCCTGTTGAGGAAAACTGATCATCTGATCGCGGTTTCGAAAGCTGTTGCGAACTTCTATGTTAAAAAATACGATTTCCCGATTCAGCATGTGAGCACCTTCACGCTCATTGACAACGATCACATTGACAAAAAACTGCGGGAGGTTCAGTCTCTCCTACTTGAGAAAACTTATCGGATTCCGCAAGATGCAGTCATAATAGGTGGTTGTGGAAATGCCGAATGGCGGAAAGGAAATGACATATTCAACTGGATAGCAAGAAATGTGATTCAGAAGACAGCGCCCCTACCCGTTTACTTCGTTTGGGTTGGAGCTGGTCCGCAGCATGAAATATACGAACTGATAGAAAGTGATATCCGGCTAATGGGTCTTTCGGACCGGATTATTCTGATCCCTCCGACACCACATGCGCTGGACTATATCAGCCGCTTTGATGTATTATTGCTAAGCTCCAGGGAAGATCCATACCCCCTTGTTGTACTGGAAGCCGCACTTTTGGAAATCCCCGTAATATGTTTCCGGGACGCCGGTGGTGCGCCCGAACTGATCGAAGCAGATGCCGGTTTCGTTGTGCCTTTTCTGGATATCGATGCTGCTTCTGATGCCGCAATTCAGCTTGTACTGGATCCTTCGAAACGCGAAAGAATGGGACAACGTGCTCGCAGCAAAGTACTTGAAAGACATGACACTGCAAAAAGTGTGGGCAACATTGAACGTATCATTCAAAAGTACTTACCTTTGCAGGTTTCCCAACACGAAAATCAATGACGATTGCCTTTACTATTTGCTCTATTAACTATCTTGCTCAGGCACATACTTTAGGCACTTCACTAAAAGAAACAAATCCTGATATTCTCTTTTTCATCGGCCTGGTCGACAAGCTGGATGGTATTGTTTTTGAGAAAAAGTATGCAGCTGAATTCCCGATGCTTGAAATCGATAAGATAGACATTGAGGAGTTTGAGGAGATGGCTAATAGGTACGATATAACTGAATTAAATACTGCCGTTAAGCCTTTTTATTTCACCTACTTTTTCAAAAAATACGCGACCGCTAACAATGTCATCTATCTTGATCCGGATATCATTGTATTCCAGCCTCTAACGGAACTGCAAAATAATCTGTCTCATCATGACGCCGTCCTGACCCCACATATTAATACGGAAATTAAGGACCGGTTGGTTCCCAATGAACTTCACCATCTGAATACCGGCATATATAACCTTGGCTTTGTGGCGTTTAGCAGAAGCGAAGCATCTCTTTCATATATCAAATGGTGGGAGGAAAAACTGAGGTTCGAGTCGTATATTGACCTTTGTAATGGTTTGTTTACCGATCAGAATTGGATGAATTTTCTTCCTGTTTTCGTAGATAATGTATATATCGAGAGGAGCCCGGGATACAATGCTGCATACTGGAATCTCCATGAGAGAGTTTTCGGTTTCGAAGACGGAAAATATGTCGTAAACGAAGACTTTCCGCTCATTTTCTTTCATTACAGCGGCTACGATCCGGAAAAGCCGGAAATATTGTCAAAATATCAGAACCGATTTGAGCTTGCGGCAAGACCCGATCTGACCTCGCTCTTTAAGCTTTACAGAGACAGCCTTATTGAAAAAGGAAATTTATATTATCGTCAATTTGCCTGCTTTTATATCAAACCTAAACAGGTATTGCGTTATCAAAGGGTAAGAAAATGGGCTAAAATGCCTATCGAACTGGCTATTTCGAAACTACGCACTATTTAATGAAGGAGCTTGTAACCGTAGTCATTCCCATCCTCAATCCCGTTCTTTCACCATTGGAAGAAATGGCATTGCATCACAGTATCGAAGTTTTACGAAAACATACTGTGATTTTCCTGAGCGCAGCTGAGACCGACCTTTCCATCGTTAGGGAATATCTTAATGATTTTGACATAATCAATTTTCCGGATCAGTATTTTAAATCCAGAAATGATTTTGGCCGGCTATTAATGATGGAGGAATTTTTTGAGCGGTTCAACTGGGCGAGCTATCTGCTTGTCCATGAACTCAATAGCTGGATCGTCAAAGATGAATTGACCTATTGGTGCAATCAGGGATATGACTTTCTGAGAGCCTCCCCCGTTTTTGACAGTAAAGAAAAAGAATCGTCATTGATTAACACTTTTTCGCGGATAAAAGGACTTTCCGAACTCCAAAAACGTGAATTGGGGGATGCTTATTTCGAAAATGGTTTTGGATTGTATTATATAGAAGCTATGTCAAGCGTTTTGAAAAGTAAGAAAAAACTTGCACATCAATATCGTCATGATCAGTCACTTAACAATGCCGACGCCGTGTTTTGGGATGTTGAACCAAATCGTATCCTTCCAAAACTGCGGAAACCGACAAAAGTGGTCCAGCAATATTTTGCACGTCATATCAATAGTTTAGAAAACCTCTCTGCACTTAAAAGAGATCAGTTACCATTTGCCATCACGGGAGTAACATCCATCAAAGGAATCACTTCTGAGATTGTACACGAATTGCCTTACTTTTCCTGAGGCACGTCAGCCAGATTATGAATATAGTTTACACAGTTTGCAACCGTACTTCACTCCCGCACGCTATTGCTTTGGCGGAGTCTGTTGCTCAACATCAGCCCAATGACAAATTTTTTATCAGCTGGGTTGATCATGAGCCTATACCTAAGTTGCCAGCCAACTGCAACGTCCTTACTATCGATTCGGTTAACATTCCTTCATGGAAGGAAATGCAAATAAACTATTTTGACTTTGAGCTGATTGCAGCCTGCCGCCCTTGGTTTGCAAAATTTATTTTCGAGCATACCGCTGACTGTCAAAGACTAACATTTTTAGCACCGACAGTACTTCTACTGCAACCTATTAATGAGTTAATTGGACTTGATCGTGATATGATTTTAACACCTCATATTATCAAACCACTTCCAAAATCTTCCGCTCTTCTGGATCGGCGAATATTAAATATCGGTATGTTTCATTCCAATTCCTGGACGATGAGAAGATGCGCCCAAACAATTGAATTCATTAATTGGTGGTGCGTTCGAACGATCGATCGGGCAAAATATAACCTTTGTGAGGGGATGTGTATGGATCAGTTATGGCTCAACTTCGCGCCGGTTCGCATACAAAACTGGGCAAAGACAGACGCTGGGAATTGGCATTATGGGCTGCATTCTATTCCAAATTATCAAATAGAATTTAAGAATGGCCAATATACCGTTGAGAATGCTCCACTTTTAAGCGTAGATTTTACCGGTTTACTGATGTTTGATCCAATTTGGTCAGACTATTCATCGTTAACTTCTCACAGTCCTGTCTTTCAGGTCATTTTGAAGGAGTACAAGAAAAAGGTATATCAGATTGACAGTCAATATGGGATCAAGGGTGCGCCTGGATATGGTATTATTCCCGAAATCAGCAGCATGAGGACTGCAAGAAATAAATGGGCGAATCAATTGAAAAAGGTAACCAGTTTTATCGATCAGGTTAAGTTTTGAAGACTGATCCTTTGAATACTATATGAATTTTCTACAAAAAAATACAGAGCAACTTCATCAGCTCCTTAATATGGAGACTCCTGCCCACAAAAATGTGGGACTGAAATCTTCCAAATTTCCTAAACTGACCATCATTACGCCGTCATATAACCAGGCCAAATTCCTGGAAAGGACGATTAAAAGTGTCATTAACCAGGGATATCCTAATCTGGAATACATTATAATCGACGGTGGGTCAACCGATGAAAGCGTAGAAGTAATTAAGAAGTATGAAAAATATCTGACCTATTGGGTCTCTGAAAAAGACCGGGGCCAGGTTCATGCAATCAACAAAGCGCTAGCCATGGCGACCGGCGAATATATTGCATTTCAAAACTCTGACGACGTATATTTTCCAGGCACACTCCAACTATTTGGAGAAGCTGCTACCAGATATAATGACGATATTTTGTTCGGAGATTTATATATGATCGATATGGACGATAAAGTGACGGAGTTATTAAAAACGACGTCTTATAGTCTTGAATCTCAGGTTTTGGAAGGAATGCAAATTCATAATCAATCACTTTTCTTCAAAAGGAGACTAATTGAGAAATATGGTTTATTTGATGAGTCTTATCGTTTCGCTTTTGACTACGAGTTTATTACAAGATATACCGCTGACAAAACGGCAAGCATTCGTAAAGTAGGTGGCCTAGGCGGAGCACTCAGGGTTCATCCGGACGCAAAGTCCTCCACCATCGCCACCACCATTGGAAGAGAGGAACATGCCAAGATAAAAACCTATTACTTAACTCAGTTAAATCTGAATGCTGTCGGCAAATTCCGCTACCTTTGGTGTAGATTTAGAAAAATAGCCTACTTCATTTCCCGATTGGATTTTGGGTATATAAGCTACAGACTATCAATATGAATTGGAGTTTATTAAACGTATTTAAAAATTTCACGTATCTGAGGTATTCCCTGGGCATTATGATCATGTTCAACGGGTTTCCTTTAGTGTTTTTTTTGAGGGAGACGCTGCATATCCTGCCCTACGGAAGTATATATACTGCCATATTTATGGGACTGGGCCTGGTTTTAATGCTACCACCACACCTGTTTAAACAATACTACAAGCCAAATGTAGTCCTATTCAATCTGGGACTTGCGTTTTTATTGATATCACTTTATTACTTTTTGTTCATCAACTTTCAGGGCAAAGCCATTGCAGATGTAGGTAATTTTGTGCTGACGCTTGGTTTTCTGGCGCTCTTGCTCCATATGCCTACCGAGGTCAAGGATACGCTTTTAGCTGTCATTTTTGTGGTTTCCTTTTTCTCCAATTTAGCCATCGTCTATTCGCTTCTCACGGATCCGAACTGGACCCCTGGTATGAGGGCTGCAATCAGCTTTGGAAATGATGGCGACGTACCTACTGGCAATCCACATATAACAGCCCGAAACGGGGTGGTATGTCTTGTTAGCGCAGTGGTTCTCATGGTTAATTCAAAGGATGTTCTTACCCGCGTTTTTCTTTTTTTCTCGGCACTTTTTAGTCTAGGCATTATCGTCCTTTCGCTTGCTAAATCCAGCTATCTGAGTGTTGCGTTAATGGCAGGAGCCTATTTTGTTTATAAATTCAAGGTGCGCAATATCCTTTCCGGAATGCGGGGACTATTCAAATTTCAAAATCTCGCGATCCTTTCTATCATTCTCGTAGGAATTAACGCCTTTCTGAGTAGATATAACAATGTTTTCAATCTGCTTCTTGTTTACTATGACACTTTCGAAGACCGGATTCTGGATGTAATTTTTACGTCAACCGGCGTTCAGTTGACTGAAACGGCGGCAGAAGATGCTTCCGCTATGGGTCGTGTCGGCGGATTTTCTACTTTTCTGGATACACTGTATTCCTGGAATGCATTTCTTGGTCAGGGTTTTAAATATGAATATCTGGACATTCCTATCCTGGAGACATTCGTAAATCAGGGGATTATTGGTTTCACTTTCTTTGCCGCCTTCAATATCTTTCTTGGCTATTATTCTATCAAAGAAATAAAAAACAACACATCACCGTTGAGCACGTTTTTGGCTTATATATTCGTCGCGATATCAATCCTGTTGTTTACTGGCGGCCGGCCGTATGATGTTGTATTCTGGTTTCCTTACTGTGTGATGATTCGCTTTCTTGGGGTTAACTACTCCGGAATCAAAGCGCAACTACCTTCAGTAAACCAGCCGCAGGTCGTAACACCCACAACTTAATTTAGAACCTAATTCCGGAGAGGTCGGGCACATGAATCCACCTCTTGCCGCTATATTTCCCTGAATGAAAAAAAGAGTAGAACAGTTGGATGGTCTGAGAGGTATATTCTCCGTCATGATCATCGCACACCATCACGGAGCATTCAAGGAATCGATATTCTACAATAACTTTTTTGTTATCAATTCAAGTCTTTTTGTTGACTTCTTTTTCGTTTTAAGTGGCTTTGTGATCGCCATGAATTACTCCGACCGAATCAACACTGGTGGCGATTTCCTGAGCTTCATGAAAAAAAGATTCATCAGGCTTTACCCGCTACTGTTGTACACCGAACTTGTCTTCCTTGTCGGCAATATGCTGGGAGACCATAGTAGCCTCAAAAACGTGAATACATCAAGCTTTACCTATTACTTCTGGACGGTAACCGACACGTTGACTTTCATGGGCTCAACGCCGATTTTTGGCCGCTGGATCGGGCTAAATTATCCGTCCTGGTCGATATCTTCAGAAATGATATCTTACGTCGTTTTTGGACTGGTGATATGGCTCTTCCCAAAATTAAAATACCTGGTTTTCGGGTTTCTAGTCATCCTTTCAGTCATTTTCATTTTCGACTACGGCGACTATATGCTCGCATACGATTATGGTTTTATCCGCGGTCTGCTGAGTTTTTGTATGGGTATTTTTACCTATCGTTTCCTGAGAAACCGAAGCTTTAACCTCACTTTTGCAGAGTTACCTTTTCTGGTATTGTTAATTGGCGCGATGTATATCACTTACCACAACTCACTCAATATGTGGAGATTGGCTTTTCCAGTGATATTCGTTCTTGGTATCATCATTTTCACCAATTCAAAAGGATTTGTGACCAACTTTCTGTCAAGCAGGCCAATGCAGTATTTGGGTAAAATATCTTACTCCATATACCTTAATCACGCGATTGTCCTTATTCTTATCAATGTGATTCTGTTCCGGTTTTTGCGCTTGCCTTCGACAGAACCGATGGTATTGTTTTCCCTAATAACCTCCATCACGGTCACGCTGATATACTCCAATTTCACTTACGAGTATATTGAAAAGGGAATTGGCAATTATTTGCGGAAAAACTGGAAGTGAGTTTTTGCGACCTTACAATCTAATGACCTGGTGTCCCCTACCACTCGCTGACAATACCTGACCCAACTGTGAAGGAAGATTCACTGAAAGTCAAAAAATGGCCCGCCGTTAATTCAATTCCTGGCACTATCTTTTAGCACATTTCGAAAACCTTTTTCAGCCGGTAAAGGTTATCCTTTTGTACGTAAGACTATTCGATTATGGCTTCTTTCAAAGAAATGATTAACAGTAACAAACCTGTTTTGGTCGACTTCTTCGCAGAATGGTGTGGCCCTTGTAAAACCATGAAACCGATTCTGGAGAATGTGAAGGCGGAATTGGGTGAAAGTGCATCGATTATAAAAGTTGATATTGATAAAAATCAATCAGCCGCCAACGCTTATAAAATTCAGAGCGTGCCCACTTTGATTTTATTTAAACATGGAAAACCGGTTTGGCGTCAGTCCGGGGTGGTGCAGCCCCACCAGCTAAAGTCGGTGATCAGTAAATATCTGTAGGCCTTAGTAGCTTTCTTTTCAAATCCATCCTTGTAATTCGAACAGTTCTGGTTGGATTTGCAAGGATGATTAGCTTAATTCTAATCATTGATTTTGCAGGATATATGCCTATTTTAGCTCAAATTTGAGTTAAAGCTTTATTCTCATACCACAATCACTAACCTACGAGTGAATAACAATTCCGATATAATTGAAAATACCGATTTTTCCATTCAAGAACTGCCAGCCCGGGAATTCGAACAAATAGAATTCAGAAATTGTACTTTTACGAGCCTGGCGGGAATCGACTTTAGTGAGTGTATCTTCTACGACTGTAATTTGAGCAACGCGGTCGTCAACAACAGCAAAATGGATGACGTCACTTTTGTGAATTGTAAGATGATTGGTATTAATTTTTCAGGTTCGAAGGATTTTGGATTTCAGATCAGCTGCGACAACTGCATTCTAGATTTTACTGTTTTTGAAAATAAAAAGTTAAACAAAAGCGCTTTCAAAAACTGTCGTTTGAACAGCGCGGATTTCACGCAGTCCGACCTTTCGAAAAGCCGTTTTGAGCACTGTGATTTTCTGAACGCTGCTTTTGCTAACTCCAATCTGTCTGGCGTTGACTTCACAACCTGTTCCCGCTTTACGATCGATCCGACTATCAATAATGTCAAAAAAGCCAAATTTATGTCCTCCGACCTTGCAGGTTTATTGACCAAATTTGGCATTATTGTTAAATAATTTCGGGTTACTGAAATTCCCCGTTTTGACACCTAAACTATCTGTTCGAGTTCATGAGTAAGCAAATTTTTGCCAAAAAGTTATTTACAGAATATAGTGTTCTTGAAAACCAACTCATTTCTTTCGATAATCACCTGATTACCAGCATAGAACCGGTTGATCAAAATCCGGGTGTTGACGGTTTTGACAATATTTGCGCCGGACTTTTTGATATCCATATCAACGGTGGCGAGAAGTGTCACTTCACCCAAAAGCCAGATAGAGATACTTTGGGGGATATTGATTCCGCAAATTATAAGTACGGGACGGCCTACTCGCTTCCAACCATTATTACCTCTTCTCCCGAAAATATCCTGAAAGGCATTGAGGCTACAAAAGAATATATGCGGCAGCATCCGCGTTCCGGAATTCCTGGAATGCATTTGGAAGGCCCGTTTTTAAATCCTTTGAAAAGAGGGGCGCATTTAGAGGCATATGTCAGAAAACCTTCCAATGTTGAGTTGGAAGAAATCGTCAAATATGGCAAAGGAGTTATCAAATTGATGACCATTGCCCCGGAAATGTTTACAACTGATCAAATAGAACTTTTGTTGGACTCCGGCATTACGATATCTGCCGGACATTCTAATGCCACCTATATCCAGGCTCAGACTGCATTTGGACAGGGAATCGGGATTATCACGCACCTCTACAACGCCATGTCACCATTGCGACATCGGCAACCGGGACTAGTCGGCGCAACTTTTGACAATCCCAATGTATATGCACCGTTAATTATCGATGGCGTTCATTGCGATTTCGCGGCGGCCAGCATTGCGTATAAGATCAAAAAAGACAAGCTGATACTAATTTCAGATGCTTTGTTTTTAGGGCAAAAAGTGACCAAATTTAATTGGGGTGAATTTGATGCAACCCTCAAAAACGGTCAGTATACCAACTCGGAAGGCAATTTGGCAGGGGCCGCTATCTCGTTGTCCGACGCTATATCCAACGCCGTTAAATATGTGAATATTCCGTTGATTGAAGCATTAGCCATGTCAACCATCCGTCCGGCCCGCGCTTTGGGGATGTCAGATCAACTCGGCAAAGTTGCAGTTGGATATTCATCCACATTTACGTCTTTTGGCGATGACCTTACCAAATTTTCAGTTCTCCGGTTATAAGGAAATGTCAAACGATCAAAAAGCCATGGCGTTGCAGACTAATGAAGGTAGGCGAAACTAGAAATTCGTCGAAATTACCAAGCTGAGCGGCCTCGAAGCCATTTCTAACTTCCTCCAAATACTGAACTGGTTGTTGCCCGATTATCAGCTCCGGAAGAATATCGTTCAACCATTCGCCAATTTCCTTGGATGCCTCCACTGCCCATTCGCCCTTCTTGTCAAAGAAAATCAGTTCAGCCATTTCCACCTGTTTTTTCCCTGTTTTTTGGGTGAAATAATTGAGCTCGGGGGCACTGCCTAACCACATGATCAAGGCATTCGTTCTAATATTCTGATCGGCAGTATCTTTCAGACTTTTAGCAATATAGCGTGGCGGAATCGAAGTAGCGGGGACTTTAAAATCAAACCATTCAGACAAAGGAAAATCAAGACAAACCCCATGCATGTAGTTGAAAAGCGACTTTCTCAAACCTTCCGAAAACTGTTCATGGGCTGCACCTGATGGATCTTCATGTTCGAGGTCGTTATTAGCAAATTTTCCCGGATCCGGTCCGATTCGCATCACGTCAAATTCTTCCGGATATAGGCCAACAGGACTGTGGGCAGTCATCGCAAACCGATGCCAAAACCCCGATTGGACTACACCTTCCTCAAAAAGCTGGCGAACCATTTCCAATGAATTGATCGTCTCCTGAGCCGTTTGTGTGGGAAATCCATACATCAGATAAGCATGAACCATTATTCCTGCCTTGGTAAAACAATCGGCCACCCGCGCCACTTGCGATACTGTCACGCCCTTTTTCATTCTTTCCAAAAGGCGATCAGAAGCTACTTCCAGGCCACCCGATATGGCAATACAACCCGAAGCTTTTAACAGACGACACAGATCAGCAGTGAAATTTTTCTCAAAACGAATATTGGTCCACCATACTACGGTCAACTTTCTTCTGATGATTTCAATCGCCAGATCTCGAAGCAGCATAGGTGGTGCTGCTTCATCGACAAAATGAAAGCCGTTTTGCTGCGTTTGTTCAATGATCTCCTCTATTCTGTCACACAACAAAGCAGCAGTCATCGGTTCATATCTTTTGATATAGTCGAGTGAAATATCGCAAAACGAGCATTTTCCCCAGTAGCAGCCGTGAGCAAGTGTGAGCTTGTTCCATCGTCCATCACTCCAAAGCCGATGCATGGGGTTAACAATCTCTATCACAGACAAATAGTCATTTAAAAGAAGATCGCTATAGTCCGGGGTTCCCGTATCTCTTTGAGGTACATCCTTCTCCTTTGCGCCGTTGACATATACAACTTTACCTTCAACCAAGGTGAAAACACGCTTCAAATGACGCAACTCGCGCTCACCATCGAGATACTCCAGTAAGCTTTGCAAAGGAGCTTCTCCGTCATCAAGACAAACGAAATCAATATAATTAAAGACTCTGGGCTCATCCAGAGACCGTAGTTCGGTATTTGCAAAGCCGCCACCCATGACAATTTTTATTTCCGGATGACACGTTTTCAGATATTGAGCGCATTTGAAACCACCGTAAAGATTCCCTGGAAAAGGGACGGAGATGCAAACGATCTCTGGATGATATTGATCCACGATTTTTTGCAATCGTTCTTTTAAAATCAAAGATAGTAGGGTTTCTTGTCCCTCCAGGGCCGCCTCCATATCGTCAAAGCTCGTGGCGGACCGTCCTAGTCTTTCAGCATATCGACTAAATCCAAAAAATGGATCGATAGCTTCCTGAATCAAATCACCTAAATCTTCCAGATAAAGTGTTGCCAAATGGCGTGCTTTATCGTGAATACCCATCGTCCCAAACGCCCAGTCAAGATCTTCCAACATTTGAAAACGACCTGCCTCAGGCAAAAAGGTTCGGTCACAAATGCTATGAGCAAGGGTGGGATTTACATTTTTCAAAAAACGAATTACCGGATCAATTGTCGCCAGATATTCATCCCGAAGCGCATAAACCCTGTAACTGTTATCAGAAAGCTCAATATCAGAGCTTTCCAATTCTGAAAAAATCTTTTTTAAGCCCTTCGATGAAAACAAAGCCAAAATTACTTCAATGCCCAAATCAGCCTGAAAAGACGGCCTGTTTAAGGTATTGAGAAACCCCTTCAAATACGCAGTTGCGGGATATGGCGTATTTAATTGTGTAAAAGGAGGAGTAATTAAGAGCGTTTTCTTTTTCAAAGTCTACCTAAATTTTTGCGACCACAAAGGTAAGGCATTTTACTTTGAATGCAGGAAAGTACCTAATAACGGAAGACTGGCAGAAATGAAGGTATAACAAAGTGTAGAGAGTATTACTTTCCACCCACTGCCCAAAATATGGCATTTAACAACATCCGCCTATAATTTTGATTATCAAATAGTTTCGGAGAGTGCCCCATAAAGATATATACATTCCTTGCCTTATAATGCGGATTTTGCCAAATCACGGGATGATCACCCATTTTTATATCAGAGTTGGGGACATAGGTATCCTCGTTCACGCTGGCAATAACATTCACGTTGGGTCGGGGACTTTTATCATATATATACCACTCTTCTCCAGCGATTTCAAACGATCCGGGCAACCCGTTCATGATCGGATGAGTTTTGTTTTCAACTACAACTTTTCCTGATGCGAAAGTCGGGATATAATTTTTGTAGCGAATCCCGCCCATGAAGGTGGAAAACCATGGCCACATTTTGAAACCGTCAAAATCTCCTAACAGCGTTGCGTGATGCAGCCCAATCCACCCTCCTCTCCCCTCGTTGATATACCTTTCAAAGGCAGACGCAGCTTTGGCACTCCAGCCATACGGAACGAAATCAAGTTGAATTAACAACTGATATTGCGCCAGGAACTGATCATTAATAGGATCCGTGCTTTGAATATAATCAACGTCAAAATTCTGAGCTGCGGCGACACTATCGAGCCAAACAACGGCTCGCTTTGAAAAAGCGACATGATGGCCTCCATTTTCGTACAAAGCTAAAGCTTTGAACTTAGTCTGCCCGAATACCACATGAACGCCCAACAGAAAAGCACTCACGAAAAATGCACATTTTGACAGCTTTTTCATCCTACTCGGATTTGAACGCCTGATTGATCGCATTCAATAGATACTCTTTTGGGTCGGACGTTGTCTCCCAAAACATCACACCAGCCATTTTGTGATCCAGAACATATTTACATTTCCCGGCAACCGATATCTCGTCGTCATAGCTGATCATTTCGCCTGTGCTACTGTTATATATGTAAGGCACTTTGGCGTCTTCATCACGAAATTCCTTGAATCCCTTTTTATTAACCAGACTATCCTTAATGAAAGTATATCCGTCAATATATGCCTTATCTGAAAATCTCTGGCCGAGGGGTGTGGACAAATTCTTGTCCACCGTGAACGACCGTCCATAAAACGGCAAACCTAATACCAGCTTTTCTACAGGAACCCCCGCCTTGACAAATGCATTGACACAGTGATCGGCGTTTTTGCTCGACTTGTAGCTTTTGCTCTCGTAAAGTCCGGCGTGGTTAACCGATACTCCTTCCACAAATAAATCATAGGTCATCAGATTGACGTAATCCAGAAACCTGGAAGCCTTGTCCATTTCGCTATGTTCCAAAAACTCAGCAAAACCGGCTACTGCGGTAGTCAACAATTTCTTTTGACCCGCTTCCTCCTCAAGCAAATTCAGTTCATTACGGATTTCCTGGAACATTAACGTGAAATTCTGCTTATCCTCAGGGCGATATACGTTACCCTCTTCACCCTCCATACCCGGATATTCCCAGTCTATATCAACACCGTCCAACTTGTATGTTTTAATAATATCCACCGCGCTTTTTGCGAATATCTTTCTGGACGAATCAGTCAGAACCGCATCTGAGAAATTTTCACTCCAGGCCCATCCTCCAATTGAAATTAAAATTTTCAGGTCGGGATTGATTTTCTTTAGAGCATTGAGCGTACGAAAGTTGGTGGAATCAGTCTTTTCGTCGGTCAGAAAAGCTTTTCCACCTTTGATATCAACAAAAGCATAATTGATATGGGTCAGCTTAGTTGGGTCAATTTCATCAGTATTCACAACTCCCTTGAACCCGCCGACGTACCCGATAACAACAGGCTTTGTTCTTGCACCTCCTGTTTCCTTTTTTCCTGCTTGACATCCGGTGAAACAGACGAAAAGAACACTAGCGCATAAATAGTTGAGCAAATATCTCATGGCATAATGAATTTTAAAATGAGTACGTTATCCCTAGCCTCTTATCTCTTTTCGCAAAAAAGACAAAATCGTTGTACGCTTTCCCTCATCCAAGAAAAATAATTCAAAAAATAATTTTGCACTAAGTTTCTCTCGCGCACTTTATAGGGATTAATAAATATTTTCTACACCTAAAGCCATGCATTTTTACGCGTGCTTAAAACTAGTTTGCTCCATACTTTCTATATAGCAATATTAAATTGTATTTAAGTAATTTGAGTACAACAAATACTACATAGGTATAAATTTATTCAATTTTTAGCATAAATCTATTTTGATTTAATCAAAACAAAAAACCATTACACTAGTTGTAAAACGCCCCATTATATCTACAATTATAACTTCTATGTAACTAATCGTAGCAATATCGTTTCTTACTTCCAAATCAAATAATGTTACATAATCCTTTGATTTTCAGAAAATAACAACTAGTTTTCGTTCAAGTTAGAGCAGAACACCGTTCTACAAACCGAATAATAAGTTAAAAAACGGTTTCAACTATTTTTATACATCATTCTGTGGTTATACATATTTTTTGAATAAATTGCAGCCTCTAAAATTTCCACGTAAACCTCAAACGTTATGAAAATGAACCTTAATGTTCCCCTATTGCGCTTCCCGTGCTCGCGTTGAACTAGGTAAATCGTTTTTTGACCAGCCAATACATCCGTCACCTCAGATTTCATGTATAGAAATAATTGGTGTACATTTTAGATCTGGCATCTAAATCAAGCGGAAGAAAAATTTGATTTAAAATTATAGTATAGCAATATATACGTAAATCCTCCTTAAAAATCACGTTATGAAGAACCAATTACACTTTCTATTTACTCTTGATATCCGAGAGCGGCAATTCGATATTCAACTCGAGAAATAAGCGAACCAATTTCGTTCCAAATTTGACAAACTCTCTCCCGAAACGGGAAATAGAGTCGGTTAACGATGGCTTTTCGTTTAGAAATAATGGGTTTCGAATTTAAAATTGCACACATGCTTACAATTATCATGAGAAACATATCTCTGCTAGTTCTATTGGTGTTTTTGGTATCCAATTCAGAGAATTTAGGCAAAAGAACTCATAACTTCCCGAAGCTTATTGAGAAAGTAGCTGTAACTCCCAAGAAGAATAAAGTCTGGGTGTTTATTTTAGCAGGGCAGTCAAATATGGCAGGACGAGGTTTGGTAGAACCTCAGGATACCGTTGCAGTAAAAAATATTCTGACAATTAATAGAGATGGAGAATTAATTTACGCAAAGGAACCATTACATTTTTACGAACCCAGGCATACCGGACTGGATTGTGGATTAAGTTTCGCTAAAAGTATTTCGAGGCTTATTCCCGACAGCATTACAGTACTATTAATACCCACAGCGGTTGGAGGCAGCAACATTCATCAGTGGCTTAATAATTCAGTCCATCGCGATGTTCAATTGTATTCAAATTTCGCCGAGAAAGTACAGATAGCAAAAAAATATGGCGAAATTAAAGGAATTCTTTGGCACCAGGGAGAGAGTGATGCGAGCAGCTACAAAGGACAATACAAAGACAATTTAAATAAACTCTTTGCAAGTTTTCGTCGTGAAGTGGACAATCCTAATTTACCAATTGTGATGGGATATTTAGGAGCTTATTCAAAAAACCGCCCGGCATGGGAACGGATAAATCAGCAAATTTCGGAATATACGAAAGGAGATCCTAATACTGCTATCATTCCTACCGCAGATCTTAAAGATCGCGGAGACAAAAAACACTTTAATTCTGAAAGCCAGAGAATAATAGGACAAAGAATGGCCAACGCTTATGTCAATAAATTCTATATCCAGCCTTTAAAGCAAAATTTACCTGAACTATCAACGATTACAGTTAAATAACCCTCCTTAAATTAATCTAAACCCAAATTAATTGATAACAACAGGAAATGTTCAAAATAAATATTTACAAAAAGCTAAGATTCATAATTCACCCTCCGTACTTTAAATTACCTTAATAACATTTCCTTACCTTCCACATTAACCCGGCTAATTTAGCTGGGTTAATTTTTTTTGATACTTCAGCATGCTCGGTATAATTTTTCAAATTTTCCCAGTTTTAAAAAATTTGGAAAATTCGACCTGCCCTTTGGCCACAAAAAAACCGCCTCAATTAAAAATCGAGGCGGTTTTAACTAGTTTTTGAAAGTGCTCACGCACGGTTTTGTGACCCATAGGGTATTACGAATAAACCTTGACAACTACCTCTAAATAAAATAATTATATAAACTCACGATGAAATCTCTGAAACATTTCTGAAACATTTACTTAAAAGGTAGACATGACATATGAACTTGAACATTTCCATTGTCCTTTGCTAGGCCGTAATATATAGCTGCCGCCCACTCTTCCTTGCGATTCACCTTCGGCCCCAAAGTTACCGTCGATACAGATCGTTTTACTGAGGCGAGTTCTACGAAAACACGAGGGATTGCCGTATCAGAATTAATCTCCTTCTTAAATATATCACCATCAATGACTAGTCTCACTTCATGCTCATATTGAAACTCCGCTGACTTGAAAAGATAGGCTACCTGCGAAAGTTCCTCCATTACCTGTAGATCTGTTTCCCCATTAGGATTACGGGACTTTAGCAGTTGGATTAATTCTTGGATAAGGTCAGTTAACTTAGTGTTATCAACTTCGCTAATTCCAGAGGCAGCGTATTTCAATGGATCCTCCCCAATCTTATATGCTACCCGATAAAAATTGAAATCGGGGAGTTTACTCTTAAAAAGGTTTTCTGCGAATGTAGTAAGTAATTTTGCGAATTCTTCTGGTGAAAACTTCGACACAGGTGATTCATTGAACGACCGAGGGCTGACTATCATCGATGCTTCCTCATTTTCTTTGGACATCTTAGAAACACGTAACTGCTCGTCCTTATCTTCATTCTCAATTGCTTTATCTTGCTGGGACAGCAAATCGTATATTTGTTCAATGAACTTAACGCGGTCGATCGTTATTGAACAGCCCATGGCCTCCTCATTGTCATTTTTCCCATACATCCTCCAAAGCGACAGATCATTATTTTTGTCCGACGCAACGAAACTACCTATAAAGGATTTTCGCGTAAATGGTATTGATTTTAATGATTTTGAATTTTCACCCGGGGCATCAGTTTCGATAATACTTATATTGTCAAACACTGTTCCTTCAGAAGAATCGTTTAGGCATGAACCTTCTGACAATCGAAATGGGGAATCTGACAAAAGCAACAGTTTTGCTGTATCCAAACTAGTATAGTGGGTTACAAATTTTTCATTGTAAGTCAAAATTTCGCGAATTTCTCTAATTAGGTCCTTAATCCTTTTAAATTTATTGTCAACCAGCAATGCTTCTATCTCCTTAAGCCTATTTGTCGCTTTGGTTACTAAAATATCATCCTTCTCACCTATTTCTATCAGCTCATTGAATGCTTGTTGGCTTCTCTCTAGGTCATTTAGCTGAAAAAAACTTTCTGCTAAATTATAATACGTATATGCAGCGTTAAATTTCAATTGGGTCGCACGCTGTAAATGTTCAACAGCCGTTTTGTAATCTCTTGTTGCAAAAAGACTGTTCCCGAGGTATAAATGTATTTTACCCGAATCAGGATAATGCTCTAAGCACTGAAAAAGTACCTTTTGTTGATTTTCAAAATCGTCAAGATTATAATATATCTGCGATAAAAAGGTAAAATATACTTCCATCGGATCCATCGAAATAGCTTTTTGAACTGGCTCGATCGCTTCAAAATATTTATTCTGAATAAAAAAAAGGTCTCCAATAGAAATATAACACCAAGCTGCCTCATTTAAATCGTTGGCCTTGGTATAACATTGTAGTGCTTCTTCATAATTCTTGATTTTTACATACGAATATCCCTTAAAGAACCATAACGAATTAATATGATGAATTTCTAACAATTCGTCTGTAATGAGTTCCGTAATTTCCAAATACCGATTTTCATGAGAAAGTCTATCTATCTCTTTCATCAGCTCCGACAAATTCTGATAGTCATCCATTGGACTTTTGCAGTTAGTAACATAAATATACTTGTGAATAGAACAATGATCGACTATTCGATCATCTTATAGGTCTGCCCTTAAGTCCCGCAGGATGGCTTACCCTCAATTAGAGAATCTACCCCCCTTTAATGATAAGTACAACTCCTCTTCATGAATAACAGCTATTCTAGCTCACTTTTCCCTAAGTTTCATGGTTGTTGAGCACGCGTGTAGATGTCTAGTTTAGAAACATCGATATTTTTCTTTTATTATGAGTGAAAGAAGAAAATCTAAATCATATTCCTCTTAATAGCCCCCTTAACAAAAAACATCCGTCTAATGTGTTCTTTTGGAAGCTCAAAGGACTCATAGTGTTTATTTTCGGACACGAGCAGCAAATTTTGCTCGCTGTCAGCTTTTTTCACGTACTTGATTGTACGCAGGTTGTCTGTGACGACCAGAAACACCTCCCCGTATGGAATATAATATCGCCAGTCGTGAAACTCTTTGCAAAGAATTACCTGGCCGTTCTGGTAAACAGGCCACATACTATCCCCCCAAATAGGAAAGGCAAGGTCGCAATCTTGGAAGTTCGGAACATGTATATAATCAGAGGGTAAGGTACTGCCATCAGTAAACAATATATCAGGACCTGCAGTAACGTCAATATCTTCGTAAAATGGAATTTTTTCAGCGTTTTCTAAATGCATTTTTAATCTTTCAATAAAGCAATTTGAATCTTTCGTGAGTTTGAGCATGGGTTGCTCACCTGTAAGAAGCCAGGTTGGATTGACTTCGGGGTAATAAGTGAGAAATCTCACCAAGTTCTCCTCGCTAATACCGTTTGGCTGCGCCAGAATACCCTTCGAGATTTTTGTTTCTTGGTAAAATCTATATTGACTAATGCCCTTGTATTCAAGATACTGTAAAATATTTTGCTTAATAAATGAATTTTCTTGCCTAGTCATTTGGAATAGTCTAAATATCTCCCCTATTTTTGTATTACAGAATCAGTCAAACGCAAATTACAAAAACCCTCTCGTTTGGCAAGTTATAATTGAGTTAATGGTGGAGACATATGAAATCAATCGAATACGATCCAAAAAGCGGAAAAAATCCGCTGGGGTCGATTAAGAAAAGACTTTTGGCTCGATTTGGTAAGGCCAAACAGATTGTCGGCGGTGGCTGGAAAGATGCGCTGGCCCGGGCCGAGCCGTTCTTTAACACCCGTGACGGTGAAGCCTATATGCGTTCGGTGTCGCAAGCATTCTCCAACCCGAAACGTGGTGATGTAGATCGAATAGAGCGTGTAACTCTGGCACTAGAGAGAATAGCAAAAATTAAAAGGCCACCCATCGCATAGCGACAACGTTAGTAAATACTTTTTCCACTCATGACAACAACAATAAACCTAAGCCTGCCAACTGATCAAGTTGAGCTACTGGAAACCGTGCGTTACCAGAACGATCGTCTATTGGCCGCCCAATCTCAAGCAGTATACCTAACGGAGAATGAAGCATGCAGCCGTTTAAAGGTATCTCTTACAACAATAAGAAAATGGCGCAAGGAAGGCTGGCTACGCTACTTTGCGGAAGGAGAAAATATCAGATACCGTACTGATTATCTGGATGCAGATTACGAGGCTAGGGCGTTAATAACAGCGCCAATGCTGGAAAATAGTAGGTCTAAGTCATCCAAATAACCATAATCATATGAAACCTCAAAATGCTCTAATAGTAGTGGCAGCAATTGTCCTTTTTGGTGAAGCCGTTTCGGACTTCCTTGCTGAACATGGCGCCTGGCTAACGGCTTTCTGCCTAGCTATTTTCTCTGGCACAATCATCCATGTTATCAAACAAGCGAACGAAGATGCAAAATGATCTACTGAATGGGCTTAATAATATTGATATCCCTGTTCCTTGCAGTGTTGCTGGACAAATGGGATCCAAATTCTCAAACGCGGAATACCGATGGTCCAAAGTGAATAAATCCCTATACGTTTATATATCTACGATAGAGGAAAATGGAAATTTCCCACGGACGCAGCCTCTGGCACACGTTCGGCAGACAAAGAACGGGAAATTTGAGGCCATCAGGGCAGGAATTGATCCTTATATAATGAACATCCCTGCGGGCACCCTGGAAACCGTAAAGACACTGCTCGAACAGCAGGTATACTATGAGGATCAGCTAGCCGAACAGCTCAAAAATATTACACTTCACAGACACTGACAGAGGAGGGTTAGGAAACACTGATGAAATGTTTCATTTCTAACAGTGTAAGGAATTGCACCCGGTGCCAGGGAGTTCGAGTCTCCCGATTCCACGAGAAGTATTTTACCCCTTCTCATAACGTTGAGTAATCTTTTCAGACCCGGGGCACTGCTCCGGGAATGACTTCCCCCTCGATCCAATCATTGTTCACACTCAAAATTTATTAGTCCCATGCAAAAAGTTACTATCCGCAGCTTTGTGCTTTCGCACGCCCAATTGAAGCTCGCCAACACCATGATTCGCCGTGGTGGCATGATCAGCTACCGAAAGCACAAAGATCACGACCTGCTACACGCTAAGATCCTGGCCGCGCTGATCAGAGCCAGGCAGATGATCGTTCCCACCATCCACTTAACCGACGTCGAATGCTATTTGATGCGCAAATACAATACGGACTACGCTGCTGCTTTGGGCGGTCCGCAGGAGCACAAAAACGAAGTCCAGCAACAGGAGGATTTCAGAGAATACAGATGCGCCAATCAGCTCCAAAAAATCTTTTCCACTCTATCATAGTTTAATTGATGTTTGAATTTAACTTTTTCGCCGGTGGTGCAAAGGTCACCAGGCCAACCTCGGTAATTACCCTGCAGGAGCTGGTGGAGACTATCCGGTCTGTCAAATACGCTGCTCCGGTGAAGAATGTGAGAAAAGCCGCTAGCAAGAAAGAAGCCGATTTCTTTAAAAAGGGACTGGACTTTGTAACGATTTCTGGCACATTCTCGCCGACCCGTAATGCCGGAAACCTTTTGAAGCATTCCGGACTCATCGTGATCGACTTTGACAATCTGGTCGACGCTCAAGCCCTGCGCCTGCAGTTTCAATGCGACGGACATGTAATGGCCTGTTTTATCTCACCTTCCGGCAAAGGACTAAAAGTTGTTGTAGCAATTAAAGATCCCGAACGACATAAGGAGGCTTTCGCTGATCTTGCTTATTACTTTAACACTAGCTACAAGCTTAACGATCAGGAAAAGGTAGATCCGTCCGGATCCGACGTAAGCCGTGCATGCTTTCTTTCATGGGATCCAGACGCATATTACAATCCGAACGCAAAAATATATGCTATCCGTAATGAGATTCCGCAAAAGCCCAGAAACGAGAAGCAACTTAGTCAGGATGCAACAGAGCTGGAAAAATATGTAGCTATCCTGGTTGATCGTATCGAGACTCACTCGATGGATATCTGTGACAACTACGGGGATGAATGGTTAATGATCGCTTTCTGCTTGTCGGTACTGGGAGAAAACGGCCGCCAATACTTTCACCGGATTAGCAGGCAGAATGCAAAGTATGATGAAAAGGACACGGATGCTAAGTTTGATAATGCCCTAAAAACTTGCCGGTTTACCCACATCGCCAAGCTCCTCAATATCTGCCGCGATTACGGTATCGATGTTAGCCGACCAAAACCGGAAAAACCAGTCAAAGTCAAATCAGAAAACGTTTCAAATGAATACGACGATCTACTTGCCGACGCTGCCACGCTGATCGTAAAAAACCAGACGCCGAGTCCGGCATCTATTCAAAAAGGATTAAAGATAGGGTACAACCGGGCATGGCGGATTATTGACCAGCTCGAACATATTGGAGTGATCAGCGCTTCTGATGGATCTTCGCCCAGAACGATCCTCAAAGATCACGCTGGGCTTGATCAGCTCTTCCAGGAGGGCACACTGCCCGAGCTGAAACAATCTGAATCACAGGACAGCAAGCCAGAGAAAGGAAAGAAAAAGAAGAAACGTCAGGATGATGATCTCGACGATGACGAATCCAACGATTATTTCACAGTCTGGTACACGGCCAGCGGCGGCATGAAGATCAAGGCCGGCAAATATTTTGACGATGTGGCCGATAATTTCCAGCTGTTCATCAAATACCGCACCGAGGATGAGCAGGAAAACGTCACCTGGGTTTTGGAAATTAAGAAAGCCAGCGGAGAAATCATTTTCTTGGAAGTGCTCCACGAAGATTTCTGTAGTGCCAAAAAGCTTAAGACCATGCTAGCCACCAAACGTCTGGGCTTTAAGATCAAGGATGGCCACCTGGACGAGCTGCAAAGCTACCTCTTTAACCGTACTGAGTTCTCGACCGCATCAAAGGTGATCCGTTACGGATTCCACCCTGAAAGCAAAATGTATTTCTTTGCCAACAAGGCGCTTAATCTCAAAACGGGTGAGCTGCTACAGCCAGATAAGTTCGGTATAGTTCAGGCCAATAACATGCACCTTTCCATCCCTCAAAAAAAGAAGGCGGTGCAGCTCCGGTACAGTTTGACGGAAACAGACACGACTTTTCAAAAATTCTGGAACCTGTATGCCAATGCCCATTTGTATGACAATGCCTTTATCCCGACATGCTTTTACATCTTTTCACTTTTCCGTGATATGGGAATTGCATTGAAAAACTTCTCCCCCATCCTGTTTTTAAAAGGTGGTGCGGGTACAGGAAAGAGCTCCATGGCCAGAACTTTGACGGCCGCATTCGGTCGCAAGCAGGAAGGGGTCAATTTGAAGACAAAAAACACCGATTCAGGGCTAAGCAAGCTCATGAGTCAAACCAGCAATATCATCACCTGGTTCGACGAGTTTCACAACGATTTAGGAAGTACCGAAGGCCTTTTGCAGGCAGCCTATGACAACGATGGATATCACAAGTCATCGTCAGATTTTAGCGGAATCGAGACGGACTCCGTCGACCTCTATAGCGCTCTGGCGTTGACCAGTAACTACATTCCTCAAAATCCTATTTTCTTTTCCAGATGCGTTTTTATTCCAATCACCGCTCAAAAGAAAACTGACGAACAGCGCCGGGCATTCCATCAGCTCGAGGAGCTGCAGGAGGCCGGTCTGGGATCGATGACCATTGAGCTTTTAAGATTGCGTGAACTGCTGGAAGCCAACAATAACTATGAAGTTAGTTTTAATCGGGTTTATAACGGCCTGAAACAGAGGTTTAATGGTCAGGACATCCCTGAGCGTATGTTCGCTAATATGTCTCAGATAATGGCCGCACCATTCACTTTTCACTGTTCCGGTAGGATCAACATGCTCACTTATGAGACCAATATTGAAGCCGAGATACTCAAAGAATTTCTGGATATGGGAGAAACATACATCTTACGCCAATGGCGCATCATGAAGGACAGCAAGGCCAGCGCGATATTTTTCGAGAACATACAGACTTTATTTGATAATAATAGAGTACACCCCGAATTCCATTTCCGGTTTGTTGGCGAAAACATAAGGCTGAATTTCCGAAAGCTCTATAACCTTTTCGCTGAGCGCTTCAAAATGATGAACAACCGCGAGACTCCCCCGGACCGCGACACGATACAATCCGAAATCGCCACGCTGGCTGGCTATGACGATTGGGAATCGATTTCGAAAAATATCCGCTTTGCCAATGATGGAATGGGGCACCACAACGCAACGACTATCCCCTTTACCGGATCCTGCGAGCTTCCTTACAAATTGTTACAGCAAAATTTCGGGATCGACTTTCAAAACAGGCAGTCGATGATTTAGTGGAAAAGTCATATTTATGACTACTTCGCTTGACTACTCCGATACGTACTCCGGAGTACTCCTTTTTCCAGCTTTCCAGCAAAAAACTCATGAACCCTGATTTCGCTACTACACTTTGCTACACTCCACTGAAAACAGGATTTACTCCGGAGTAGGAAAAAAAACATAACGGAGTACTTCGCGGAGTAATGAAGAGCACAGGTAAATATTAACATAAATAACTCAATAACAGGTTTTTATATGATTCTCAACACATCTTAAAAGCAGACTACTCCGGTAAAAGTGAATTTTTAAACGAATGAAAAAAAAGAAAAAAATCTACTACACTACTACACTAAATATATAAGTAATTAATAATCAATAAGTTAAGTATCTTTTAGTGTAGTAAAAAGTGTAGTAAAAGTGTAGTAAAGGTGTAGTAATGTAGTAAGTGTAGTAGATGTAGTAAATGAGCTACTACACCTTTCACGGATATACGTCACTCATTTTCATCTAGTTACGAAAACAGTGTAGTGTAGTAAAAAACAAACTCTAAAAATTTTAGAAAACTTTTTTGCGGAGTATGAAAACCCAGCCTTTAGAAAGTACAAATGCTATTGCTCAGGGAGAGCTAGCCGTCCACCGGTTTTCGAGGTGGTCTAATAAACAGGGAGCGCTGCTGGTAGTTCTTGGATTTTGGTACGGGAAAGACCACTCCAGGCCAATGTCTTCTGACTTCGAGAAAACGGATGTCGAAATGCTCAATGTCCATTCCCAGACCGTCAATACCCTAGCAATGGGCCGTTTTTACCACGATGTAATTAATGGCAATCTTTTCCCCTGGAAAGACCCAGTAACCCAACCAAAAACATTTTTTAAAACCATATCCATTTTTAACTCAATCAATTCTATCATGTCACAAATCATTTCCATTTCACTCTGCGTTTCGGACATCGACAAAAGCAAAATCACCATTGGAAAGAATGGTAAGAAGTACTACCAGATTTCAGTCGGTACCAAGGACACAAAAGACCAATATGGCAAGGATGCTTCCGCATGGGAAAGCCAGACCAAAGAAGAGCGGGAAGCCAATAAAGAGCGGGTTTGGCTTGGTAACGGCGAGATCGTTTGGGATAGCGCTAACGGGTCCAGATTGGCTACAAAAGAGGAAACGGACGATTTACCATTCTGATCATGAAAATAGCCCTCGAAATTTTATCCAGGATTTTAAGCGCGGTGCTGCTGGTAAGCCTGGGCATCACGCTCATCATCATGAGCCCGGTGATCATCTATCAGAAAATTGCAAGACTAGTTAAACCGGCCAGAAGTTCGACTAATTCACCTTTCCGCTCTACTACATATGAATACTGAAAATTTACATTTCACTTTCGTCGATATGAAGTATGTGGCAAAAAACAAGTACCAGGAGGAAGTATTAAAGCGAGTGGACGAATTCGACCGCTTGCTGGTAGAGTCACCTGAAAAATTCTTGAACAGCGTCTATTTTATGGTAAGTCATGTACATGACTCATTTCCCAGGTGTAAGATCCTAACGGTTTCTGATCAGAAAGGAATGCAAAACGATCTCCACATTTTCCTCGGATCGAACCAAGGCTTCCTGGCGACAATTTCAGTCAGAAAGGTGAATGGAGCTTTTGCAGGGGATCCTGAAAAACAGATTCAGGCATTAAACGATTTGATCCGGACGAAGAATGGAATCTGATTTTAATATCAAAGCTGGCCAGGTTTGGGAAACCAGATCCGGCCAGCGGATCCAGTTAGACCAGGTTTTAACGGATCACGGATACACGCCGGTGAGATCCGGTGACCGGTACTGGCAGCTCAATGGCCGATACTGGAGTGATGAAATTTCCCACTCAAACGATCTAATCAAATTAATCCAATGAAATCAATCAAAATAGGTTTTGTCATCGCTTTCACGATTCTCATCTCAGTAGGATATACGACCTTAAAATCCGCTAGACCCTCCATGCTAATACTGCAGTTTGATGGATATCACAGCATGAAATCCCAATCCGAGCTACTATTCAAAAAGGGCTGGAAAGTGAAACAGGTTGTGCCATACAACGACGGGCAGGCGGCGCGTATGGACTTCGTCGTGATTTACGAGAAGTAGCATTTTCCTTAATATTACTTAAAAACTTAAGTTATGAAGTCACAAATTAAAGCCTTCTGCCTCGGAGTGGGACTTTCAATTACAATAGCCGCATTTGCCCAAAATCAGGGATTGATGATTATCAAACCATCGGTTCCAAAACAGGTAGTCGTCAAAAAGTACAGTGTATTCTCTGAAGACAACATACAACCCGATGCTACTCAACTGATCCAACAAGGATTTGCTTTCAAGTCCTCAGTAATGGGAAAGTACTCCATGTTCTGTTTTTGGGAAAAATATTGAGCCAATGGGATCTATCATTTCACACATTGCCGACCAAATCAAACTTCACGGATCCTGGGACGCATATTGCCAGTGGCAGGAAAAAGAAAAAGCAGATAATCCCTACATTTGTGAGACAACAAACTCACGAGATGAAAAAACCGATCACGATATCAGTTCTTTGGGCACTTCTTAATATTGCACTCTTCGGCGCAATGATCATTATTGACAAACAAAACTTCCCGGATTTGCTCTATAGAGCGGTTCGGGTTGTGTTTTTGGTGAGTTTAATCATGCAGATACTGATCGCAATAGGATGGGTAAAACTGGAAGAAAACCACTAATCATTTTGCTAACAAATGACAACAAAAAAGCTACAGTCCATTCTCGACAAGCTAAATAGGCGAACACGATCGGAACTTGTCTTCATAAGACCATTGTCAGAAAACGTTGATTTTGCTAAAGTTTGGGATAAGAAACCTTCGCCAACTGACGAAATTGCACGCCCTGATGGACCAGAAAATTGTTACCTGATTAAAAATGAAATCGGCTATTATGTGGCAATTGTGCTAGATATGGGATATGATTTACACTGGTTTGTGAAGTATAAACATCGCAGCCAGGGACATTTAACCAGGGCTATGAAGGACACGGTCTTACCTCACCTGTTTGAGAACAGAACTAGTCAAAGTATAAGTATTTCTTTACACGAGATCGGACATACGAATTTTATAGGATCAGAAAAGGTAGCTCTATCGCTAGGTTTTAAAAAGGTTGCCGAAGGCGAATATTTGCTAGAAGCAACTGACTTTAAGAATGGTTTTTACATTGAAGGCCGCAACACTCCCATTTCAGAGGAGAGGCTCAAAATGTTAAGAAAGAAAATTAACTTCATTGGAAAGTCATTGTGGATGATACAATCGGAATTGGAAATGAAGTTTGGCGAAACAGATTATTGCGCCGACCTCAAAGACCTTGTCGATAATATCAGAAACCAAACGAGGGAGCTTGAAGACGAATGGTGGCTACGTAAGACCCACAATACAGCAGATATCGGTTCAGAATTCAGTTAATTGCCTTTTATTACCAATCCCTAGACAAATTTTCAAACGAATTGACTTTGGACAAAAGCAGGGTTTGATCTTTTTTCGTCAAATTTGGGAACTTCTCTATTAACTTCTCGTATACCTTAACAACGTCCTCGTTGTAGGCAACAATGATGTGAGAAATATCACTATGATCAAAAAGCAGATTCTTAGAAGATGCTTCCTCCACTGCTCTCTTGGCATTGGAACTGACGGACTGATATAAGCCTCGATTAATAGATGGGCGATCCCAATCATATTCATCTATAATTGCAGCGTCATTTGGAATGAATCGCCATTCCTTTTCGTCTTGATAACTCGTTCCAATAGATTTCGAAGAACCGCCTCCAGGCAATCTGACGACTTCTATTACCTTTGAATAAAGATACGAGACCGGAAAGCGGTTGCCTTTATTATCTTCTTTTATGTAGCCATCTCCCATAGGTTTAGGTGGCGAATAAATCTCATACCGCGCCTCGCCAACGGTTTGGATTTTTTGTGGCGCTCCTGTGAAACCAGAGCTCAATGAATTAGCTAAATGACTCCCTGGGACAATATACTGAACCGGATTAAGTCCATTTTTCTTACCCCATTGTTTCGTGAGACCAATCGCATAGGCAAGGTTGGGTCCATATTCTTGCTCGGCACCATAACGTTTCAAATGATCCGAAATAGCAGAAAATTTAATATCACAAAAACAAACCATAGGGATGTATTGGTGTCGAACAAATGGACTTCCACCCATTTCGGATCCGTACAAAAAACCAATTTCGTTTCTATCAAATAGCGGAAGTCGACCAATAGTATCAAGGCTTATTTCCCTATTATGATTAACTCTAAACCCAGACTCGATAATCCCTAAGACCGCTGGTAGGCCACCTTTGGTGTAATGAAAAAGTGATGTTGAACTGATTGGCATATTGAAAATTTTTAATTAAGTAAATCAACAGAAACACTCCACCAGCAATCGGCAGGGTGTCTGATTTATCAACCAACCAGATTAACCTGCTTTCACAGGTCTCACATGATAGGGTACTGCCTTTATAAGGCGTATATTATTAAATTCTTCAATTGTTCTCACATTCTCTGCTGGCACAATTCCTCTTTTGATCCAGTTCAACACGGTCTCAATGTTCTTAATATCAAAACGATTACAATACTCCTTAATAGTCACCCAGTCGGATAAATCCACAACTTCACCCTGACTGATCAGGTAGGACTGCGCTTCCTTTATTGCCGCTCTTGCCTCAGATAAAACGCGTTCAATTTCTTTCGCAACATCTTCCCTCGTTTCCATATATAGTTGTTTTGGAGGCTTTCGCCCTCTTTCTGATCATTTCTTTTTTTATTCCATATCGATTTCCTCAATTACCTCGTACAGTTTTTCGATTGTCTGCCAAATTTTGAGCCTCTGTTCTTCCCACATCTGCTAAGACATTTCTTTGAGTAGTCGGGGGAGTTTGGCTCATTCTCAGGTTAAATAAATCCATGTTTTTCTGTTTTTTGATGATATGAAGATACCATTTGTTAGGTTTACTAACAAATAGTATTCCGCTTTTATTTCTCCTTTTCTTTTAGTTTATTTAAACCCTTACCGGTTAGGAATGCTATCACAATTGCGCGCCTAATCATCAATGTGTTTTTTCAAAATTTTAACCTAAAATCGTCGGTTATGGATTCAAAAAATATCCCAGTAGACATCGAATCAATGGAAGTGAACGTTCCAGATTTTCCCGAAATGCTCAAATCACGTCTAATAGACGCAAGGCTCGAGGCACTGAAATCAATACGAAGAGATCGAGAAATTCTATGGAATGAATGGAAAAAAAAGAAAGATCTAATTAAAACGATCCTTGAAAGTATTAATAATGATTACCATGATAGTCAGTGCATTATTGAGGAATCTGACAATTCGGATCGGCTCGAATTAAAGTTACCAGACTATGAATTCTCATTTTCCAAAATTGAAGGCAAGTATGTTCAAAAAGGAGCATCATTTGTTCTTCAGCTAGACTTCTCCGGGTCGATCCGCTTTTATTTTATTTCACCCGCTGTAGAAGAATTGAACATCGAAAGTCAAGTAACTCAATTAGATCATGAGATCGCTGCTGCTGATATCAAGTATGATGTTGTATCAGAACAGTATAGTGAGTTTTTAAAATTACTTCTTGATTGGGAAGAAACTTGTTAGCAAAACCGGCACTAAGCCGGTTTTGCTATAATCTCTACTATTTGATTCCTGTCCTTTCCCCTTCTTAATGAGTCTACCAATTTCGTAACCAACAATTACGAAACATGGCAAGACAAATCATCAAACGCAAAATAGCCCTAGCCTCCATTCGTTCGGATGACTCCGGCGGAGCGCCTTCGATCCATTCGATCAAGTATCGGAAGATGGATGGCAGTATTGGCTATAAAAAGCGCGTTTGTAAAAGTTTTCGCCTGCTTCCGGGCTCCGGCAGATTTCGCGGTAATCTCAACGAGAACCACGAACTGCTTTTGATCAACAAAGAGGAGCCGGATCCATCCAAACAACATTTCAGAATTAAAGTCGACCTGCTCGTTGAAATGGACGGGCTGGTCATTGACCATACCAACGGAGAACACAATGGTAACCCAAATTTCCAATAACCTTTTTATGCTCAATGAGGGTGGTGCCAACGGTGCTCTCCTTCAGCTCACCGGAGCACGTGACGTTTCTTTTAGCAGCCCGTCATTCAACCATTCCGATTTTTTCGAGCATGTGCGCTGGGGAGCCGGTGACAATCAGCCCAATGTCATGCGAAAGCTGATCGAAAAAAATACGATCGTACAGTCCCTTCTGGGATCCCTCCGTGATATGATCTACGCCTCCGGAGTCGGTTTCTTCCAAAATAAAGAAGTGGATGGCAAATCCCAGATCGTGCCGTATACCGACAGCCGTCTGGAAGACTGGGCGTGGGCTACTGATCTGCAGAACTACGCGGTTTCCGCCATCAACCAATACGTCGATAACGCTAATATTTTCACAAAATGGAAATACGATCCTTTGCAGGACTGGTTTACCCTCGAGGTGCTAGACAGCTTTAAAACCCGGATCAGCAAAACAGCGGATCAATTCCATGTAAACCCCTACTTCGGTTATCTGAACTATCTGGGACTTGCCGAAACCGTTAAAATGCCGGCGTATAACCGTCAGAGTCGCGAGGCCAATGTTAAAAACACGGTTACGGTAAACCATTCCCGCACACGCATACCTGGTCAACCGTTTTACTCTTTCCCTTCCTGGTGGTGTTCAGAAGAAGCCATTGAGCTTGCCAATTTGATTATCGCCTTTCACAAAAACGGGATCCTGAACGGCTACAACATCAAATATCTGATCCGTATGCCTTCGGATCACTTTGATAAAGACGGTTTACGTACAGTCGACGGAAAGGAGTCAAAAGCACGCTGGAGCAAATTTTCCGACAATCTTTCCGGATGGCTGGCCGGTCAGAAGAACGTCAACAAAACGATGATCATTAAATACCTGCGTGGATCCGACGGTAAAATGATGGATAACGTCGACGTGCAGCCGCTGAAAAATGAGATGTCTGATGATGCTTATGACAAGGTCTGGAAAAATGCTAATCAGTCGATCGCTAACTCGGTGGGACTACTCCCTACCCTTGCCGGTGTGAATCCGGGTTCCGGAAATGACTCAGGCTCCCAGATCCGAGTAATGGCAGATTACCAGCAGCACTTCCGTACCCCAATTCCACGATTGGCGGTTCTCGGCGATATCAACAACGCGCTAAGGATGATGAATTACCGCGATGTTTTTGCCGGCTTCAAAGAGGTTCAAATTACCACCCTTGACAAAAACCCGACGGGCGCAGAAGCCGTCGTAAATAACTCCCAATCATGATTTTAGATCTTGACAAATTGAAAGCTCAATTGGGCGGAGTGCAAAGTCAGCTAAACTTTAAGACTGTCTTGCCCTTTGTGAAAGTCGCTGAGCGCGAATTCCGAAATATTGTCGGCGTAGAGCTGTACGATTTTTTAAATGAAGCTGATTTCACCGAAAACGAGCTCGACAGGGTTAAGCTTGAAGAGCTTCTGGAGATCACTCAGGGCTGCATCGCCTGGGCAGCCTATGATCTGGCACTTCCCCACCTGAAAATGAAAGCCGGTGATTTGGGTATCATTAAAAACAGCCCGGCAAACACAGTGGCCGTTTCCAAATGGGAATACGCCGATAGCCGCGACGCGAACTTGGCTATGGTCGATATGCTATGGGAATTTTTCTGGGAGTCGCTCGAAGACACAAAACCAGAAGCCTGGACCAGCTCAAAAGCTTATCAGCGCCGCAACCAATACTTTTTAAGATCTGCAGATGAGCTGACCGACTACATCGCCCTGGTAGGGAGAAACCGCCGTTTTTTCTCACAGCTTGAAAAATTCATTCGACGTGGCGAAGAGCTCTATATCGCCGAAGCCATCACCCAGGGCGTTTTCGATAATCTAAAAGCCCGATGGAAGGATAAAAACATCCAGCTGACTCCGATCGAAGAAATGCTGATCGAAAAGATCCGGGAGCCTCTGGCCTACCTGACCCTTCATGAAGCCTACCCCTACCTGCCTATTAAGATCGATAACAGCGGTCTAAGGGAAGTCAGAAAATGGGACGGAGTTGGCAACGAAACGACGGCGGATTCCAAATATCGCAACGCCCAGATGCAGCAGCTCTTTCAGGATTCACAGCTCTATATGGGAAAACTCAGGGCTTTTATGGATAAAAATTCCAGCCCCGAGCAGTTCCCCGACTACTACTACGCCAACCTGAACATCGACAATACACAGGAGGATTTCACCAATAAAGCCCATATCATACTCTAACATGTTACCAGACAAAAACACCCCCGCACCCCCAAAAACCGCGTTTACCAACGTTGCAAGACGTGACAGCCCGGACGAGCTCGAATTTCAGGCACAAAAGCTAAAAGAAGAAGCCCAGGCGATCCGCTCTCAAAAGCAGCAGGAAGAAAAACAGCAGCAGGATTCCATGACGCTGATAGCTAAGCAGCTACTGGATCAAACCCGCAGAGAATTGCAGGATCTCAATGAAGCCCTGGATCTGTCGCCTAAATTGTCATTTGCTGAAGTTCGTGAGCTGAACGGCCAGAAAAGGAAACTGGCTGACGATATCGCCAAACTGGAATCACAACTGGGCATCCGTCAAATTGCCAATCTTGACACAGGGCCACAAAAAGCCGCTTCTAGCCCATGGCCGACAGTTGCCAAGATCCTGGCATTGATCCTGGGCTGTTTCGGGATCGTTAGCTACTCCGGAGAATGGATCCTGGACAAGTACCCTACAGCCGCCATTTACAATGATGTGAGCTTTCAAAAAGTGCTTTTCGCATTTGCGGTTTTTATTTTTTCGATCGGATCTGCGATCGTCGCGTTGACGGTTTTCTTTCCCGGCATCGGCAAATATTTCAATCCTTTCAACCGGCAGCAGCTGGACTTTTTTACAGACTTTAAAACCCTCTCTCAATGGCAGCGTACCGTTATCTCTGTGGCTTTATTTTTTGCCTTACTGTTGGCTTTTGTCTTGACAGTTTCGGGCAAACTGGACTAGGAGCAGACACAACCAAAAGCGCTATCCGCGAGCGCGTGATCGCGATCGCAAAAAAAGAGGTTGGCGTTACTGAAATAACCGGACATAATGATCACCCGCGGATTGTGGTTTATCACCGTTCGGTTTCAGAATGGCTGGCCAATTACAAGCCTGGCCAGCCCTACTGCGCCTCTTTTGTCAACTATGTCTTTAAACAGGCTGGCGTTAAAGTGACCGGTGTGTCCAACCCCGCCAGGGCGCGCGACTGGTTTAAAGAAAAAAGCCGGATCGTGATGACACAGCAAAGTATCAGGGGTAACCGCCGAATGATGAAAATCCCGCCGAAAGGCAGCGTGGTCGGCTACATCTTCTACGGCTCAGCGATCAGTCACATCGAGATCCTGGACAGGATCGATCTGGAAGAAGGATACCTGTACTGTGTGGCCGCCAATACCAGCCAGAAAAACGCGGCTAACAATGTTAACCGCGAAGGTCAGGGAGTGTTTTACGTCAAGCGCCGTATCAAAATGTTTTACGCAATCGCCGATTTGATATGAGAATATCTACTGAATTTTCCAGCATCATTATGCTGCTTTTACTGGTGCTGCTGCCGGTACTGAGCTTCACAGCTTGCCACCGGCGGCGCGTGGATCCACTCTCAGATGTGTTGGATCTTCCAGCCGATACCGTCTACATCACCCGTGTGATCGACCGGTGTAATTATCAGTATTTGAGCGCCGATCCTAAAAAGGCACGCCGGCAGCTGCAGGCCGCTGAACGCTCACTTGACGAGCTGATCGCCGAGTACGACGCTAAATTAAAATCCAAATCCCGCCATGCAGGCGCATTACTCTCACAAATCAATGAACAAGAAAGAAATTGACCCTTCACAACAGGGCAATGGATACAGCTCCCTTTGGATACCGGCCGCCGGAGCAGCTCTCATCGCCATCCTGATTTGTCTGCTTGTATGGAAAACCGTCCCCGAGGCTGTCGAGCAGGTCGAAAACAATGTCAACAAGAAAATCGAACTTTTATCAGAGCCCGTCTATGTTCCCAAATACGATTCCACTATCCAGTCCCGGATCGATACCATTGAGGCCAATCGTCAAATTTCTCATGATCACATTGATCATTATTACGACGCAGAGCTTCAAGGCGTACTCGATAGCATTTTCAACTCACAATCTGAATGAGTTAACTGGTGATACCATCAGTACCGACAGCATTCGCAGACTCGTTCCGAAAGGGTATTATATCCTTAGTGAGCTGGGAGCACAAAAAGCGCTGAAAGCAGATGTAGATGCGAAAGCCTACTTTCAAAAGTGGCGGCTGGCCGACCGCGCTCTGGGCGATATGTCGCTAAAGCTGGCCATTACGACCGCGCAACGAAACGATGCTATCAATCTGGGAATCAGAAAAGACCAAGCCATATCCACTTTAACGACCAAATTAAAGTGGACAAAAGTACTCGTCTGGACGGCCAGCGCTGCTACCTCATATTTTGCTGTTAAAGCCAGCTTTCATTAAACCTATTTTCAATGCAAATCATATCAATAAACGGCAAAGATTACAGTATTCCTGAAAGCTGGACAGAGGTTGATCCCGTAGCGCTTCCAATTTTACTTCGCCTGCTGTATGCGCAGCCCGAAAACCCTTCAACCTATCACGAACTGCTCCGGATCACGCTTGGATTTACGGCCAAAGAATGGCGGACGTTTATGAGCCGGTTCTTTGGATCCAGCCGTACCGAGCAGCAGATTGAGCTAAGCGCCCAAAATCTACAGGCACTTTTGAGCCAATTGTCCTGGATGTGGAAATCGGATCTGACCCTCGCTCCGATGGAGTATCTGGAAGTCGACGGCGAAAAATGGTATCTGTTTGAATCCGGGATGAAGTCCATGAGCTTTGGCGAAATGACCGATGCATATATTCATGCGCAGGCATTTATCAAACAGCTGGTAAGCGGCACTGACCGGCTCGACCTTTTGACCGCAACCCTGTGCAGACCACGCCGCAAGGGTAACTACAAAAAGAATCCAGGCTGGAACGGTGATCAGCGGGAAGACTACAATGAGCACATTGCAACGCTTCGCGCCAAAAAACTATCAGGCCGTTTTGAAGGGGAAAAGGTGCTCGTGCTTGTGTATTTTTTGGGCAGCGTCAAGGATTTCTTTTCTTATTACGACCTGTTCAACAACGACAGTTCAAACCCTCCGGTACCAGAAGAATTTCCAGGCCAAAGCCTGCTAAAAAACCAGCACTTCCTTTCCAGCAAACAGGTATTCGGCAGTATGGCAGCCACAAAGGCCACATGCGTCCATGATGTGTTTTACTTTCTGGAAGAACACCGAAAGGACGTGCAGGCGGAAATAGAACGTAACAAATCAAACCAATAATCAATATGGACGCTATCAAAGGTTTTGTCAATTTACTCGCAGTACTGGCCGTAGTCGGCTTGGTTTGCGGCGGCTATTTTTTTGTAAAAGCAGTGATCTGGCTTTCGGATCACATTTACCTTCAACTCCAATGACCCCTACTGATCTTTTTTGGCAGTACCTGCAGCCGATCCTCGAGCAGCAGCGCACTCAAAACGGCGTCGTTTATATCCAAAAATCGGACGGCAGCGGCATGGATCTGATGATATCTACATCAGTCTCCGAAGACGTCTATCCCGGTATTTTCGTCATGCTTCCCAAATATTCGACCCGCCTTGTGGACAATCATATTTTGATGGCCAATTACAACACCATTTTTTACGTTTGGTGCAAACCTGACCAGGACGGCCAGCAGGATCAGGATGCTGCATATCAACAAGCCGAAACGATCGCAAACCAGATCCTTATCCGCCTACAGCGTGACGCCCGTGAGTACAAGAACTTCTTTGAGTTTGACACCGTTCAGCTGGATCCGGTATTGCACCTGTCAGCAGATGCTGTCTATGGATACGAGGTTAAATTCCGTTTAGGACTCGCAGCAAACCAAATTTACAGTTAAATCAGTCCTTTCAGGTGGCGATGGATGGGGAGAATTTCGTGAAAATGAAATTTTCAGCATGATCGACCCCATCGCCACCGACCAGTCCTTTCTGCCGCTAAAATTTAGCCGCAACAAACTTACCCATACTATTGAGGCCGCTGACCCATCGCTCACCAGTCGGGCAGGGCTCAAATATTTTCTAACCCTTTCGGTTCCCCGGTTCCCTTTCAGCGAAAACCTCGAGCTGCTCCACACAAGCGAAGGTCGCGAAAGTCCGGTCGATGATCAGTCGGGCGTTCAGATTTATTCCGGAGCTGAATTCCGTTACAATTCCGGCCGTAACGGCAAGATTGACGGGCTGCTCAGCTACACCAAACCGCGCCGGCTTCAGGCCGGAATGAGTGTGGTGCTCACCCAGACAATGGCTTTTAGCCTGCAGGAGCGTATCACTGGTGGTGAGCCGGCGGTTGATATCACCCGAGAGCTTGGAAAGTCTTACGCCATTAAAGCCGGGCTTGCTAACGAGGATTTTTACTCCTACGGCGATTCATTTTTTAAAAATTGGCAATTAGGAGCCCGACAGTTTCTCACTTGGCAGCCCAATTACAAACTTGTCAGCACAGATCAGGAGGAATACCTGCATTTTCTTTTGAACTTCACGCCTAAGCCGGCAACACTGCAGCTACGTTTTCAGACCTATAATTTGGACGGTGTCAGCTCCGAAGCGGTGACCGCTTTCCCATTAAGCAATCCGCCACTCTACTCGGTGGTATGCTGCCCGGTGGGTATGAAAGCGCTGGATATATCGGGCGCTATCTCCCGATATGATATTTGGCTTTCCAACGAAGACAACCGCCGGGTAAGTGAAATCCGGAGTTTCATCGTCGACCGCTCAGAGCAGGTCTATGACAAGCAGATTTTGTTTGTTAATTCGCTGGGCGGATGGGATACGCTTCGGCTCACCGGACAGTCACAACAGACACTGAAGGTCTCCCAGACAACCGCCGAGATCGAACGGCCAGCAGCCGCCGGCGTTGATTTTTCTGAGCTCAAAATCATTTCGATCGAGGGAGAATACGAGCTGCAGGTCAGTACCGGTTTTTTTAAACGCGATGCCGCTGCCTATCTAAAATATCTTGATGAGCTGCTTTTATCCGAAGAGATTTATCTGCTTACCGACAAAGGCCACCGGCCACTGCAGCTGATCACTGGCGCGATGATCGACCAGGCAGATAACCAGGATCTGATCGCCCGTACTTTCTCTTTCCGGATCCTGGACACTGTTGAGAATTACTCCAATCTGCCGGCGGCCGATCCAGTCGAGCCCAGGGTAACGACGTGGCGCGGATCCTCACTCCGGCAGGTACTTGACGGCTACGGGAAACGCACTGGCTACCTGGTGTTTGAAAGGCTGGAAAAGGTGTATCTCGACAACGAAACACTCGTAAAACCCTACACCGCAAAAGCCAATTCACAGGGAGATCCGGACTATGTGGCCGCAATCCTGGATAACAGTATCCCGCCGGGCAGTACGCCCTACCCCAGCGCTGAAATCTCACGCGCCGGCAGCTTCAACAGGACTACCTGTCCTTCGAGCGAAATAGGTGGAGCGGCCACGATCGTAATTGCGGCCGGAAGCTATGGCGGTGAAAATCCGGGCGATGCCGACTTGCTGGCCGAAGCCCGTTTTAATACCATCAATACCCAGGCCTATGCCGATGCAAACGGCAGCTGCACCATTAACAACGAGCCGGTACATTTCGCCATCAAGCACCATATCCCTATGTCATTGGATACGAAAGTGATCGGCGAAGATCTGTATGGACCCGTTGTGAGCCTTCGCAGATCTGGCGGGGAGATCATTGCCAATACAACCGGACAGGATCCATTTATTGTCCGTCTGTCGGATGAAACATATCTGCCAGGCATTTACAATTTGATCATTCAGGTTGCATATGCCAGTTTGCCATTAAAGTCCTGCAGCATCAAATTGGTTTCAAAGAACCGCTCGGTGAACGTCACCGGTAACGGCTATTTTGTTTTTGAAAATGTAACTGCCAATAGCTCTGATGAGCCTTTAATTTTTGAAGTAAGATGATCCGGATCAATGGTTTTGAAGTGCTAACACCCGCTGATCAGAGCGTCAGTTATCAGCTTGTCAATCCCCACCTGCTCTATGATTCCATTCCCAGCAGCCAGGCTACGATCCCCGTCTTTCCAGCCGTTCTGACCAACCGGGCGATTTTTGATTATTTCGAAGAGCCACAGGCAGGGTCGTTTTTACCCCAGATGCTTTATGAGCACTTTCACAATGGCGAGCTGATCCGGGAAGGATATTTCATTTTAACCGAAGCTTCACTGGAAGGCGGTTATAAAGGAGCCTTCACCGACCGGCTTGGATTGTTCTTTGGTGATCTTCAAAATATCTCGCTGCAGCAGATCGATTTTGGAACCATTGAGCTGCCGGAAGTACTTAAACCGGTGATCACGGATCCGGATCCGGTCTGCTGTTTTCCCACAATAATCAATGAGAGCTTTTTTGGGGTAAACGCGGCAGCTGTATCTTACTCCGGAAAAGTCAACGACTTTTTTGACGGTGAGTATCTGGAGAGCCCGGTCGTGCCACAGTTTTTTGTCTGCTGGATCCTGAAAAAAATTGCAGCGCTCACCGGTGTGACCATCACCGGCAGCTTTTTTGATCATCCTGAATACAGCCAGTTGATCCTGGTCAACATGCGTGAGCTAGAAACGGATTCGATTACCGTTAAAAACCATTTGCCTGCAATGAGTATTGCAGAATTTATTCTCGAGCTTCGAAAAACCGGCAATCTAAAACTAACCTTCAATACCGTAGAAAAATCTTTGAAGATAGATTTTTGGGATTCATGCATTTCTGCTGCTACGGAGCGGAACTGGTCTGCAAAAGCCGTTTTAGGTGAGATCAAAACACCTGAAACCAACACGCGCGTTCAGTTGAGCCTGGTAGTGGATCCTTCCGACGCTTTGGCAAAGGACAAACCGGGCGAGCTAGCCGATTACCTTTCTCCAGAAACGGAAAGTGCAGTCAACGGAATCGCGAAGATTGACTTTAAGTTCTCTACGCTACTGGTCGATACGGAAACCAGTCTGCCAGTTTGCAAACAGGAAGGTCAGACGAGCCAGTTTGCCCAGGATGCTAAAACCTGGGCTCCCCGGTTGTTGTTTTGGAGGGGCGTGTATGATGATTGTCCAAAAGCCATGCCTGAAGCTGGTGACGTTTCATTATTTCCGGCCGGGATGGCCACAGGCGCGTGGAAAGAAACCATAGCGCTCAAAAAACGCCAGTTTTATCTTAAAAAGGACTTTATTATAACAGAAGCAGATATCGCTCAGCTGGACTTTTCAAAAAAATACCACATTTCAGGTGTGGATTATCTGATCGCACAGCTGAGCGTTGGTGTTCCGATTAAAGGGGTGGCAACAGCACTATTGATTGGTGGAATATAGTTACCCTGCTATCAATGCAGCAATTTGGCTAACACTCTCAGTAGTAAAATAGACATAAACAGCATGTCCATTAGAAACCATTATCGGAGTAGAAAGTACAATATTTGAACCAGTACCCTTATCATAATATCCAACGATATGATCAACATTGATAGTTGTAGGACTCGAAGACAAGGATGAAATACGAACCTTGATAAATTTTGCCATAGTTGTAAAGTTTGGTTAAACCTAAAAATAGCTATTTCGTCATTCCAGTCCTTTATCACTTATTAAACGGTCATGAACTTAGCATAAAACCTTCAATGCTAAGTTCTCATGGCTGACAAAGTAATCCAGCACCCGGTCGTTAATGCCCTCCTTCAACAGTTTATCCGAAAAACCGAAAAAGCCTTCCAAAACGCAGTTGAGCGAGAAGGACTGATCTCATCCGGAGCGCTTCTAAACTCGATCCGGGCAGATGCCGTCAAGTCCGGAAGCGATTTCATTTCCGCTCACGTCTACTACAGCGAGCTGCTACGCATCAAGGATATGAAAGCTTTGGAATATTCAACGATCCCGGCCATACGTCCAATCGCCGATTGGGTGGAGCGCACAGGTTTGAGCAAATTCGCCTGGGTTCCCGGCTATTCGAAAGGAACTGCTTCCGCCAGCGAAACCGACAAGGTCTACCGGATCGCCGCCGGAATCCAGTACCATCTCAAAGCCTTCCCGTCCCTAAAACGTGGCTATCGGGGTATTTACAACGACAATCTCAAATATACGCTCCTGCCACAGCTCTATGATGATATGCGGGCTGCGATCGCAATGGCCGCCAAAGAAAGCTTCTACAATGCTTTCGGCTATGAGGCGCACGTGGACGTACCCTCCGGAGAGATCAATGCAAGCCGGATACAGGCGGCCTGGAATGCACAGGCTACCAAAATCGCAAGAAAATACGCTAACCTTCCCACTACTAAATAATGACCTCAGACGTAATTGACATCGAGCTGCGCGGCCGGTCGACGCAGCTTCAAAACGACCTTGACCAGGCCAATAAACGCGCCTCCGAGCTACGAAAAACGATTTCCGCAATCGAAAAGGATGGCGGCAAAGGATCCGAGAACTGGCAGAAATACAAAAACGAGCTTAAGGCCACCCAGGATCAGGCCGGGAAACTGGCCAAAGAGCTCAAAACGCTCGATGTTTCGACAATGACCATGCGCCAGCTGGAGCAGCATGCTAAAGACCTGGCCAAGGAAATGAAAAACGCCGACCGCAGCTCCCAGGACTACGTTAAAAACGCCAAGCGGCTCGGTGAAGTAGAGCGCGAACTTGACAAAGCTAAAAAACAGGCTACGGCTATTAAAACTGAAGGTCAAAACCTGGGCAACAGCGGACTTTGGAGCAAGATTTCAAGCGGCGTCAAGGGAATTGGAACTGCCTTTCAGGCCATCATGGCGCTTCAGGTGATCCAGTGGATTATTGGAATCGGCAAAGAGATCTTTACCACCACAGCCAGCTTTGAAAAGTACGAAAAGGTGCTCACCACAGCGCTCGGAGGACAGACACAGGCCAAGCAGGCAATGGAAGCCATCAAGAAAATGGCCAAGGAAACAAGCTTCGGTGTCGATGAGCTCACCGACGGCTATGTAAAAATGGTCAATCGTGGGCTTCGCCCGAGCCAGAAAGAGATGATGGCCATGGCGGATTTGGCCGCATCCCAGGGCAAAAGCTTCGATCAGCTCGTGGAAGCGGTACTTGATGCGCAGACCGGTGAATTTGAGCGTCTCAAAGAATTTGGTGTAAAAGCCCGTAAAGAGGGTAATAATGTCTCGCTTTCCTTTAAAGGCCAGACGCAGGTAGTTAAAAACAACGAAGAAGCCATCTACCAGGCGATGATCGCGATGGGCTCCATGACCGGCGTCGCTGGCCAAAATGCTCAGATGATGGAAACATTGGGCGGAAAGGCGAGCAATTTCGGTGATGTGATGGACTCGTTGAAAGTGGCCATCGGAGACCGCCTCTCACCAATTTTCAAATTCTTTCTGGATCAGTTATCCAACGGCATTGAATGGTTTGTCCGAATCATCAAAGAAAGTGACCCTATCCTGGCCGTTTTTGAAGATCTATTCTCGGTGGCAGGTGATGTCGCAGGTGCGTTTTTCAACATATTCTCAAACATCTTTCCCAAGTTCAACGCCGGCGGAAATGCGCTAACTGTCGTCATGCAGAGCGTCGGTTTTGCCTTCCGGATTCTTTTGACGCCGATGCAACTGGCCATCGGAGTAATGGGAGATATCTATGAAGCTATGGCCGGCGTTGTGCAGGGTGGAAAAGCGGTCGTCCAGGTACTCTCAGGTGATATCGCCGGCGCAGCTAAAAGCTTTGAAAATGCCAAAACCAACTTTACAAATATCGGCACCCACGCGGCGGCCAGCTTCGACAAAATCAAAAAAGGGTGGACTGATGCTTTTGTCACCCAACCAAAAAAAGACCAAATAGAAGCGGTTTTGGCGGCCGGAAATACGGAAAAAGGGCGTCAGGATGAAGTGTCGAAACAGCAGCAGAAAGCGAATGAAAAACGGGCGAAAGAGCGTGAAAAAGCAGAGAATAAGATCAACGAACTCATTGCCCAGCTGGACGCTGAGCATAACCAGAAAACGGCTGGGGAAGCTATTAAAAGCGAGGAGTTTAAAATCGAAGAGATCCGCCGCAAGCGCCTCAAGCAAATCAACGACTCAGTAGCTGACGAAAAAACAAAGCTGACAGCGATAGCAGCCGTTAATCGAAACGCCGACGAGCAGATCATTGCCCTCAGGGTTGCCGATAATAAAAAAGCGCTCGAACTGCTCGCCCAAATGGAGTCTGAGCACACCGTCAAAACTTCAAAGTCCGAGCTTGAAGCCCAGGAAGCAAAGATCGCTGAAACCCGGCGTAAACGACTGGCTGATATTCAGACGTCCGGAGCGGATGCAACCGTGAAGGCTCAGCTAATCGAGGCTATCGAAAGAAACGCGGAAGCATCCCTTGAAAAGGTGCGGCAGGAGTACCGTGACAAACGCATCAAAGAAGATCAGGAAGCTGCAAAAAAACGTCAGCAGGCCGAAAACTTTGTTCGAGACCAGGAGCGTCAAGCTACTATGACAATTTTTGACTGGCGTGAACGGCAGGCAAGAAACAGCGCCGGAAAATTGGCCAGCATTCAAAAAGAACGCGTGGACGCCGAGCTGCGCTTCGCCCAGGATAAGATTCAGGCGGAGCTGGTCGCTGAGCAGCAAAAGGCCGTGGAAATGACGCACGACGCTGAGCAGCTGGCCACAGCGCTCAATGCGATTGAGCAGAAGTACCATAATGAAAGCATACTGGCAGAAAAAGCTGCAACTGATCAAAAGATCCAGATTGACCGGGATCTGCATGAGAAAAAAGCGGCGGCGGTTAAAGGTTATTCGGACATGTTCTCAGCGCTTCTGGCCGGCGATGTGACCCGATTCATGGACGCGGCGGGGACAACTGTAAAAGGCCATCAGGAAGCCTGGCAGAAAAAGCTGGCCGCCGATCAGGCAAGCTATGACCAGGCCGGTGCTATGGCTCAGCAGGCAGTCGCATTTCTAAACAATCTCGCCCAGGCCAAAGCAGAAAAAGCGATCGCCGAAGCTAATCGGGAGCGTGACGAGAAAGTCGCTATTCTGCAAAACGAGCTGACGGTAACAGAATCTTTGATCACCAGCAGCTCTAACTATGTGACCGCATTGAAAGAGGCCGAGAGCAACCGGCTGGCAGAGCTTCAGCGCATACTCACCGACGAAACCAGCACCGAAGAACAAAAACGGGACGCACTTAAAAAGTATTATTCCGACCAGCTCCAGCAGATGAAAGCTGCGGAAGAAGCCAAGATCCAGGAGCTGCAGCGGCTGGCTAATCTAGCCAAAACGGAAGACGAGAAACAGGCCATCGAGGCAAAGATCGCCATGGCTCAGCGCGAGAGCGAAGAAAAGATCCGGCTAGCAGAGCAAGAGGCTGCCGAAAAAACCCAGATACTCGGCGAGCTACAGGACTTTTCAATGGAAAGCTCCCAGGCGCTATTAACCGACGCCGCCCAGGCTTCCGAGAAACAGATCCAGATGGCCAGCGATGAAGCCGAGCAAAAGGCGGATTTTAAAGCGGATCTGGAAGAAACCATCGCAGCAGAAAACCGAAAAGCCCGCGCGACCGAAATTACTGAAAAGAAAAAGGCTTTTGCCGCCCAGAAGAAAGCCGATATCGCAACAGCGCTGATCACCGGGGCGCTTGCCGTTTTGAAGGCATTGGCCAATTTCTTTCCGCTCAACATTATCCTGGCCGCAACGGCTGCCGTTGTAACCGGCGTTCAGATCGCCAAGATCAAGAACCAGCCGGATCCTAGCTTTGCCCATGGGGGAACCTTGGGACAGGTGGTGAAGGGCGGCAAGCATGGAGCCGAATATGGCACAGGAGGGATCGCACTCATTGACCGGGCAACCGGCCGTGACGTTGGTGAAATGGAAGGAGAAGAAGCCATCATCTCAGCAGGGCAAACGTCGGCCAACTGGCCGCTGATACAACAGATGTTTAAAAACGCCCGGACGCCAGGTAAAACCCATACCGCCGTGATGCCACACCCTGCGACACCGATGGCATTCCGTGATGGGGGTAAATTCGAAAGTCCTTACTTCGAAAGAGGAATGTATCTATTTGGATCCAAGAAGCGCAAAGCCGAACAGGCCGCCAAAGATGCGGAAGCGGAAGCGGCCAAAGCCCAGGCGGAAGCAGATGCAGCCATGGGCGACATGCCTTCATTTGACGCCAGTGCTTATGGCGGGGTTGATTCAAGCGGAGTTTCCGGCGATACTGCAAGCGCATCAGCTGCCCATGAGGCCGCCCAAAAAATGGGGCAAGATCAATTGCAGGCGATACTGGATATATTGGACGAAACCGTGGCCAACGGCGAAACACTTGGCAAAGTAGTGGCTCTTTTGTCGGATCTCAAGCCGTCGATCAACGGAGTGGAAGGTGCCGTCAATAGCGTAAAGGATGCCGTTTATACCACGAATTCGCAAGGCAAAATTGATCAGCTCATCGGGGCAATCAGTAGTATGAGTGCCTAAAATAATGTTTTTAGTTATTTAGGAAAATTTGTCTTTTTTCGTTATTTTTAAAGGTAATCAATCCACTTTTTCAATGGTCAAAAAAATTACTGTCGCACTTCCAGTACATGTTAAAAAGTTCCTGTTATTTGAATACAATGGATATCAGAGAAAAGGTCACGACGAGATACACGTTGACAAAAATTCCGAACTCGGAAAGCTGATCCATCTTATTTCGAGGCCTATCCCTTACATCCAGAAAACCGAACGTCCTAAATCCAATACGGGAGGGCACCTGACTATTCGTTACTACACCCATGTGCAAAGTATGGAGGTAGATGTGACAAAGCTTTCGCAACTGGCCACTTATCTCGACGAGCTCTTCCGCCGGTCGCTGATCAATGAGGTACGCGGAGCGCATGAACTGTCAGGTGGAGACTATGGTCCGTTCGTTACCCGCTTTTTGGAAAGACGCGGGATCCTGCGCGATATTGACGTCGATTTTCAGACGATGCGCAAGATTTACAGGGACTATATCTCGAAGACCTTGAAAAAAATGCAAAAACTTGAAAAAAGTTACGCGTAAGAAGTAACGCAAATGCGTAAGAAGTAACGAAAATGCGCAAGTTGTAACGTAAATGCGTAAGAAGTCCACCTATTTTCGAAGTGAAAACAGCCCATAAAGAACATATAGGCTGTTTTCGCTTCTTTTTTTGCTGTAAAAACCGCGTTTTTTCGTCCTTTTCAAAAGTGCTGTTTGCCCGTACATTTCGGGCATGTTAGGCACTCTTCAACAAATTGGCGAATCCGGTCAGACAAGCTTCAACGCCGGCTACCTCACGCACCTTTATCTGATCCGCACTGAAGATGTGGTTTATGTGGACTCCGTGCTGCCGGATACGCTCAATTTGCCCGCGACCTCGATCGGCATCAAAGTTGGCGCAACGATCAGTCAATTTATGATCCGTCCAAAAACGGCGAGCTTTTCGGAGAGCTCCGCCGATTCCTTCGATGGCACCGCTTACTCGATGTCGCTCACCTTTCCCATGAAAGCGAGCGACGAGCTGATCGCAAGCTGGCGTCATCAGAATTCCAAACGACGCTTTGTGATCCTGTGCCGTGACACATTGGGTAACTGTTACCTGGCTGGCAGTCCACAGAACGGGGCGCGTGTCAGTTGGAGCCGGCAGGTAGTCGCAACCAATTTCCACCAGATCACGCTTAACCTGGTCGACTGGCATCCCATGACCTACCTTCCGACGATCGATCTCGATCAAATATTCGCAGACCGCGAATTCGACTACTCATTTGATTTAAGCTTTTCATAACCTTTCCCACTTCTAAACTATGCCCTGGAGCGCCAACGACGAAGAGATCAACGGGCTGATCGATTCGAATCTCAAAAGCACGCCCCCCAACCCACCGGCGGTCAATACCGCCGAAACCGTCCGAAGCCTTTTTAAGAGCTTCTGGTCGCTTGTCGCTGCACAAGTCAGCACAGCGATCGACTACGTGGATGAAACCAACTCTTCCGTTTTTATTCAGGATGCCATCGCCCAAACCCAAGGGTCTGTCAATGCAGCTACCGTGGTACTGGGGCAGGCTCAGCTCGAAAGGCTGGCCAGTCAGACCGCCCGTGATCAGGCAGTTACCGCAAAGACTGATGCGCAGACGCTTCTGGCCAATGCCATGCTCGCCCAAAATCCGCTGGGTTCCTATAATGTAGCTACGAACAGTCCCGCACTCACTACTACCCCACCGGCCGGTGTAAACGGATCTTACTATGATATCACTGCTGCCGGCAGTATCGGATTTGCTGGTAGTAACTTTGCCTCCGGAGCAGCGCTGGCCATCGGCGGCAGGCTCATTAAAAAGGATACGCAGTGGTATTACCAACCGCCATCTGATCTGGCGCTTTCAAAAGTCACCACGCTGGAAGCACTTGCAGCCAAATCAGCTGAGCTTCTGATCTCCGGGGTAAGCATCGCCTTCCGGGATAACGCGGGCAACATCATTTTTGCTATGTATCCGGATGGAAGCACTTACCCACCAACATTTAAAGCTAAAATATTGCCGTTTGAGCTTTCCGATAAGACTTTGGCATTGATCGACAAAAACAAGCTGGTGGACACGCCCGGCACTAACCTGATCAGCGGCACCAAAGATGCAGCAGGAAATGTAGTGAATGGTGTGCTTGCTGACGGGTATCCCTATCCACCCACACCGACGAAAAGAGCTTCAACCAGCTCGCAAAAGGATCTGTACTTTGATGATCTTTACGATTATATCAGCCCCCCTAAAGTTATACCCAACGCAATCTACGGGCAATGGAGCTGGCCAGTTGCGGTTGACGATGGCGAGTGTCTTTATATCGGAAGCGTCGGAGCCGGGAAAGGCGGCAACCAGGGCGAGATCAAAGTTTCTCAAAAGCGTGGTGACGGCTTTGTTCGCTCTGTTATTCTGTGCAATGTCCGCTCCGATATCTCATATGGTCCGACCGATGATCACAATGTGCCGGTGATCCGTTATGACGAGCGCGCCGGCGCGGTTAATCCCATCACAATCTATCAGACCGAGCACAACACGCACCCAACCCGGTTCTTCCCGCAGACCAGCAAGAACGTTTTCAAGTGGGATAAATCCTTCAAGACTTTCGGCGCAAATGCTTCGTACACGCAGGTGAATGTGAACGGTGCCAACAAAGACGAGATCCTGATATTCTCCCGACTTGATTCAGCGATCCCTCGCAGCTGGAAGTTTGCCCGGTCGACCGACAACGGGCTAACCTGGATTGAAAAGCCATTCTTTGCCGGTGACGGATGGATGTATATGCTCGGAAAAAACAACGCCGACGCTACCAAGATCAATATCACCTTTTACGCGCATCCGGATAACTCGACCGACCACCGGATTTTTGTCATGGTATTGGATTGGGCAACTGGTGCGATCTATGCACCGGGAAATGCCGGCTCACCCATCTCTGCCGATTTCCGCGCAGCCATGCTGGACGGCAGTTTCACCCCAATAGATCCGCGCGCCGGAGCCCTGGCGATTGTTACACCGCCCGCTACGACACCGGAACTGGAAATCAAAACTCGGATCTGGGATATTGGAACTTCCGTCTCCGGAGAATGCCTGGTTACTTACAACCAGTTCCCAAAAGGCAAAACGATGGCAATTTTCAACCAATCCCAGCACCGGGTTGTAAGTTTTAACCTGGACACCGGTGCGATCAATTACGATATATCGCTCCGTGATGCCGGTATGCCTATGGAGCGTCGTGACGATACCCCTCACTGGTCTTACTTCTCCGGGAACTGCGTGATTGACAATAAAACAGTATGTCTGGCCACCTACAAGAACAAATCCATGATGAGCGGCGGCACTGATGTTGATACCAGTGACGGCTATACTGTGCTGCAAGCTGCGGATCTTACTAATCCGGGCGCTGTGGTTCTTAAAGAGCTGGAGAAAATCCCCGGAAAGGCTGGGCGGCCTCTGAAAGTTGAAAAATCTCCGTACCTGCTGGTAATTAACCCGAGCTCCTTTGAAACCTTCCGCACCTTTCAATCCTGCATTCATATTCTCAACCTTAACGACTATTTATAAATGAAATCTCTAATTGTTTCATCTGCTGACTATTCCTCAGAAAGAGTAGCGGTTCCAGAAGCTAAACTTCCGCCGGTTGGGCGGGCTCTCAAGCATATTTTGATTGCTGACAAGTTCAACGCCGCCACCGGTATTTTGCAGGATCCGATCGCCGGTGATTTTCAGCATTCGGCTTTTGTGGTCAATGGTGAAAAGCCTGTGACCTCAAACCCGGTCGCCCTGGGAAATAAGCTCTGTCTTTCCTTCGCCCGTGAAGCAGGGAAAAGAAAAGATCTGAAGGGAGCGCTCAACTGTGAAAACTCGGTTTGGACAATGACCTTCGTCCATGCTAATAGCAACTCGATTGCCACCAACACCAACCGGGTTTTGTTTTCGTTCCTTTCCAAATTAGAAGATAGCAAACAAACGATCATGCGGTACTACTCCACAGGATCCAGCGGGGTGACAAGGCTTTTGATGGGACAATCTGCCGGCGCACTCGTATTCGGTAATTCCAGCAATGTGACAACCGTAAACCATAATCTTGGTCTGGCGTCAACCAATGCAGTTAAAACAGTAATTTCCCTGGTGGGCAATGTGGACACACAGCAAATAAAGGTTTACACAAACGCAGTATTGACCGAAACCCTCGCCAGCAGCTACGTGACGCCGCTAAAAGGCGATTTGTATCTGGGTGTGAGCCTTACCATTGCTGACGAGACAGGCGACTATTGGGGATCGATCGGTGAGGTGGTTATCCATGATGACGAGCTGACAGCAGCCGAAATCGCCAAACTACATGCAGCACTTTCGGCGGCTTTCACAGCCTGATTCCAGGATTCAATTTTCTTTACTCAACAAAAAGCCCGAGCAAACACTCAGGCTTTTTGTTGCACTTCCAATATAATAATATTAAGTCATGAAATTGAGTGCAATTTTCTTAACCAAATACTATTTTGGGTCGGCATCGCCAAGTACGTATAAAAACCGTACCGATAACATTGGAATTGTTCTCGTATAGAACACTCTATCATCCTTTTCATCCAATGCATTTAAATTTCCGGTAGATAGTTTGATTGGCTGCCCTGTTGGAAAATCATCTCGCAGTTGTCGGCGATTTGAGAACCCAACAAGCCCAACAATATGAAAAAATTCGGAAACCCTAAGCCCAACACCGATACCGCCTTCAATAGATTTGTTAACTCCTAGCTGTCCATCTGACAACTCAGCAATATTTAGTGCGACAACATAAGATAATTTTCCAGGATAAAGGTAATCCTCCCCCTCTTTGACGTTTCTCGCGCTAACCGCTTGATTTCTAGAGCCATTTACTCTCTCAGTAGCTTCTAAATCCCCGTTTATACTATTTATTTTTGAATTATCCGGAGATTTCTTCGAAGTGGTTCTCTTTTTATAAAGCCTCATTCTATTGTACACTAAACAAGTTGATAGTTGTAACGAGGCCATAGGCAGTGACTGCCTTATAACAGTATCACCCTCCGCTAACGAAGCACTATTTGTACTGTGTAAGTCAAATGCTGGCCCAATTCCGAATCCGACTTTAAAGTTCTTCCAGTTCAATGCTGATTCGCTAACTCCAGACTTTGTATCAGCGTCTTTCTCAATTGGTTCCTTCACAGTTTCCGCTTTACTTGACTCGTGTTTCTCTGAACCCGATTTCTCTTTTGGTTCATTAGGAGTTTCTTCATCTTTAGGAGTAGTTGAGTTTTTACTCTGCAAATCGGCGGTTGGTTTCTCCTTTTCATCTTTCACCACCAATTCCTTTAAATCTTCTGACTTATTTTCGGTTAGTTTTAAGTTCTGCGGGATAGCCATCGGATTGGTTCCCTTCACTCCGAGCACGCTATCTTTCCTGAGCGAGTAAATCAATTTTTCTTCGGTTAATAGAGAAACTTTTTTGCCGTCAACAATAGTATCTTTTTTCGTTGAAAACACTTGTTGTTTCTCCAAGGTTAGGTTCACCTTCCCCGACTTTAATGCTGAATCTGCTTTCCTTTTACTAAGATTCGTAGCCTTTTGAGAAAAACAGTAAACGTTGGAAGACGAATAGATAAAAACTGCGATCAGGAATTTGTAAGCGATATGGTTCATAAAAATAGGAGTTAGATGGCTTTCCGATACATACCTTCGCTTCGATTGCGCCTGCATTGACACAAACGAACACATTCGAATTGTTTAATATCCTTTGGGAATTACAAGAATGGAAAACTTAACTTTTTAAATACCAATCAATTACATATTTGTCAAAAATATCAAAAGTTCAAAAGATTTTCCTACCGCTTAATAATTACCGAGAAAAAATCGGGTCGCATCAATTTCAGAAAAGTCCCAAGCCTTTTTTGTCCTTTATGGCCCTGAAATAAAATTTCTACTTCGTAGCTCTAAGACTCCAATTAACCAGTCCAACAGTGTGAACGCAGAAACCTTTTCAGGCCTATGGTATCTTGACAAACTCTTCTCTAGCCGGATGGAAGGAATAATCCTTCCCCGGCTGTTTTCGGGTCAGGATCCTATCCCACCTCATTTCAGACCCGTTTCCGCCATTTCTCCAATGGACAAAAATGGCGACTACAGCTACACCCGTGATTGCCTGAGCTCTTATCTGAAAGCCGGTGGTGGGGATGTCGCCGTAATCCCTTTGGAAGGCACCATGAGCCGTTCAGGTTTTTGTGGAATGGGAAACGAGTATCTGATCAGCGTTCTCGCTGAAGCTGCGCTCGAACCGCAGGTGAAAGCCATTGTTTTGAAAGGCAACACACCAGGCGGCACTGTTGATTCGGTCGAGATCCTCGCTGACGCCGTTAAAAACTTTCCAAAACCCATCGTTGGCTATGTAAACGGCATGGTTGCCAGCGCTGGCGTATTCGTATTTTCTCAACTCGACCACATTGTCATCGAAAATTCGAGTGCTGCCCGCTTTGGTAGCATTGGCGTAATGATGGTCTACACCAACGAAAACAAGGCGCTGGAAATGGCAGGAAAAGAAGTCATCATTTTCCGCGCCGGCGAATCCGTCGACAAAGTGACCGTTAATCCCGTTGAACCCCTGACCAAAGCGTTGAAGGCAGAAATCCAGGTCGAGCTCGACGGCGCAATGGGCGTTTTCAAAGGCTACGTAAAGCGCGGCCGCGCAGGAAAGATCAAATCAGATGACGTTTTTACCGCCAAGCTGTATAACAAAGAAGATTCGATCAAATATGGCTTGGTCGACTCTTCCGGAACACTTGCTGATGCTATCAAAATTGCCCGTAAGCTGTAATTCAACTATTTTTTTTATATCCAATCCAATGAGCAAACCAATCACCTTATCGACGATTTTGGCCAATCTGTTCCCAGGCTCACAAAAAGTAATTTCTGAAAAGCTTACTACCGAAGAGCATATCGGCTTTTCAGCTGAAGTGCAAGAGCTCAATGACCGTATCGACGCCCAGACACAAGCCAATGAGCTCGTAGTGGCTGACCTGGCTACGGCAAATGCGACCATCGCTGGACTGCAGGCTAATTTGGCTACGGCGAACACAAATCTGAAGACTGCCAATGCAAATCTGACCGCGATCACCAGCGAGCGCGACCGCTACAAAGCCCACTACGACAAAATCGGCGACAAGGGCAATCAAAATCCGGGCGAAGACGAAAACAGTCGTAAACCTTCCGGCAAAGCGGGTTACAACCAGCATGCCATGGACGTTTGGCATAAGGCCAACAGAAAACAGTAAGCCATTTTTCTCAATCTAAAAACTCACTTTTCTTTATTTTCAATATGCCTCAGATTCATAATTTTGACAATTTCCACGAGGACTTGATGCAAACCATTGACGGCAACGGCCAGGTAATCCTGGATGCTGTTACTTATGGAGCGCAGTCCCTCAGAGAAGACTTTACGGTCATCGTCACCCGTGACAAAGCCGCGTTGGTTAGTATGGCGGTGAAAGATGCCTGGGCACCGGCCTCAGATGACTTTAACGCCAAACAAGCGCTGGATGTCCGTAGCCGTTATGCCACTTTCAAGGAAGCCGACATCGATCTTGAAATCACGCTTTCACAGATCAAAGAGGTTTATCAATCTTATCTTGGCTGGACTAAAACACCAGGCCGCACCCTGATCGAAGTAAGCGACACGCCTTTCGAGCTGTTCTTTTTAAACCACATCATCAGCTCTCACTTTGAGCTGCTTCGTTTGAACACTGCCTGGAATGGGGTGTATAACGCTGCTGGTTCAGGTGCTGGCTCGCTTGCTGACGGTTTTATCACGATGCTAACCGCTGGCCGCGGTGTGGGTGGTGATATTCTTGCCTCTCACGTTTTTGACGGGACAGTAATCACCGACACAAATGCTTACGCTCAGTTCAATGGTGTAGCGGACATCATCCAAACCGTTCGCCCGAAACTTCTTTTAAAGCCTTTGGAAATTAAATGTAGCGCGCAAGCTTACGACAAGTACCGCAAAAACCGCCGCGCACTCTTCAAAGAGCATGTCGGACCGGCTGACCGTCCGACCGTTCTGGATGACTACTCGAACATCGGATTCAAAGTGGATCCAGGGCTTGCAGGTAAAGACACGCTGGTAATCACGCCAAAAGACAATTTCCTTTTTGTCTGCAACGCGGATCCGGGTCAGTACCGCCTATCAATTGTGAAGGATGTTAAATCATGGAAAATCAGCATCCGCGTATCACTTGGATTTGACTACGCTTCTCCAGACGAAGTTTTCCTAAACGACCTGGTGTAACCCAGACCCTCCCTAACCCGGCTCTCCCTTACTTTGAGGGAGGGCTTTTACTGAATCTTTTTTTAACATTCATTTTCAATTCATTCAAATGAAAAATCTTTTAAAGATCGCTTTTGCAGCCTCATTGATGCTTTTGGCGGCTTTCGTAACCCATGCCAGCGGTAACCCGATCATGGGATTGATGTCTGCCGGCGCAGTTGCATTTTCTGCCGAGCGGCTGACCGGTATAAGCCTGTTTGATTTCACCGATGCCGCCTACTCGACTGCTCTGGTAGGATTTAAACGTAAAACCCAGACGCTCACCATCGGTGGGGCAAAACGCTTGTACATCGTCGCTTGTGAGGATATCCTGACAGAATTTTTGACTTACGATCTGGCCAAATCTGCCGGAAAATTTTCTGGCGCTATTCCCCTTGTAGCCGGTAAAAAGTTCGTGGAAATCGAAGCCTGGTATGATACTACCAAGTTTGATACCGAGATGAAAACGGGTGCCGGCTTTACGCAGAACATCGAATTCAAGGTACTGGGCTATAATCACGAAAATATTAAGCTTGCCGCACTGCTTTATGAGAACCCGGTGAATTTGATTGTTCAGGGCAATGATGATGATTTGTATTACATCGGTCAAAAATATATCCCGATTATTTTGGATATGAAAGGTGTGATGCCTGAAAAAGGTACTGCCCGTAAAGAAATGACCTTCTCCGGAAAACAGGAAGGTATGCAGGTGCCTGTATTCCCACTTGACGCCACAGCGACTTTCGAAGTGGAGCCACTTGTTGGCGCTGAAGAGCCAGAAGGAGGCGCGTAGACAGAAAAGCAGGCTGCAGTAATCGCAGCCTGCCATTTTATAACCTCAATTATTTACACAGTGAAATCCAGTCAATCAATTTTCGAGCTAGTTAACTATGATGAAAAAGGATACGTTTTCGTGGGCGGAAATACCCGCCATCTTAAAGACCTGGGCCAAGCGGAGCTTGCGATCCTTGCTAAGAACGGTGATTCGCGCGTTAGGATCAAACCAGAAGAAAAAGCAGAAATAACGCCAGTTGTAGAGCAACCGATTATAGCTCCGGAACCTGTTGAACAATCAGCGCCGGTTCAGGTAGCTAAAAAATCTGCAAAACAAAACACGCCGGCAGCCTAGCGCTAACCAGCCCACATTTTAAAACGCTTCAATTTTCATGCAATGGATTTAAAACAGTTAAAAGCATCCTATCAGCTTTCTGAGATGCGCGCGAAAGCGGATCCGTCCGACGCCAATAAAGCACTGGCCGCCCAGGCCAAAGAAGCCTATGAAAAGGCTCTCAACCCGGAAACTCCGGAAAAACCGAAAGGTCAAAAAAAAGGGCAGGTTTCCCAGAAATCTGAAAATGATGACAAAAAAGAGGATTTACCAAAGGAGCCAGCAAAACCAGCAGCATCTGCTGACAGTGAAAATATTCCCGAAGCGCAAACCGATCCGGAAAAAAAAACGGAGTAGAGGGCGCCGCTGACAAAAAAGTTATGGAGCAACTTCTTATGCGTGCCAATGCGCTGCATATGGAAGCTGCTCTTTTGTCTAACACCCTGCATGAATTCCGGGATGATGATATCGAAGGCGTAAAGCCGGTGATCGCCCAGATCACCGAGAAAAGGCGGCAATGGTCACTGATCCGAAAGGATATCGACTACTACCAAAAAACAGGAAAATTGCCGCCGGTTAAAACCGAAAGCGAGCCGCGCCCGGACGCACCAGGTGTAGCTCAGCTCAAAGTGGAGCTGGCCAAACTTAATGTGAACATTTCCAAATACGCCGGAAAGCTCAAGGCAAACCCCGATCATAAAAAAGCAGAGCAGTGGTCGGAAGATCTCGGCAAAATGGAAGCCCTCAAACAGGAATTGAAGCAAAATATCGTAAATCTCACCTATGCGGCAAAATAACAAGTACCTCGAAAAGGTCTACGAAGAAATGGATGTTTACAGCCAGCACCTTCTCACCGGCAAGGAGCTCACCGTCCAGCAGCAGCAGACTTTTGATAAAATTGACATCGTCCGGGGATGGCTCCGTGACGGTTTTTCCGATATCGACGTGATTAAGCTCGCCAAGTCGGATCCGCGCCTGGCTGTCCAGGACAGACGTGCCCGCGAGCTGATGGCGATGGCTTATGAGGTTTTTGGCGAGCTCCGTCAGCTCCGTAACCGCGACGGCATCAAATTCATGTACGCCGAGCAGTTTCGTAAGGCAGCCCAGCTGATCATGCAAAAAATCATTGCCCTTTCCAGAGGTCACGACGTCGACGACTCGGATCCGGAGCTCAGATTGATCCTTCTGCAGGAATCCGCTGGAAATGCGAAAGAAGTATCCTTTTTAATGAAGGAATACACCCGCGCCATAAAGGAAGCGGCGGTCATCGATGGCGCTTACGACAACAGCCCACAACGAAGCGAAGAAAAGAAAAAACCGACCAAAATTGTGATCAAGCGCAAAACTGTGATCAATAATGGCAAGGTTGAAAATGACACCTTAACTGAGGAAGCAAATTATGAGCTCAGCGAATAGTTTAATTGAGGAAATCGAAGTCAATGACAAACAAGCCGATTTTATTGAAGGCATTTTTTACGGTTTGACTGCAGATGGATCCAAAACCGCTACCATGATCGGCGGGATCGGATCCGGAAAGACGCATGCAATGGCGCTTTTGATGATTCTTTCCAAAGAGGAGCTTCCAAAAGCCAAAGGCCAATTCGCATGCGCTACCAAAACACAGTTTCAACGCAGTATCATGCCGGGAATAAAATCGGTTTGGCAGGATCAGTTCGGACTTGTCGAATATAATTTCAAAACTGGTCAGGGCGATTATGCACTTTGGCGAAAGCCGCCCGACACATGGGAAAAGCCCTATCAAAGCCCGGACAACTGGGAAAACTGTATCACCTTTCCAAATGGCTGGGTAATTGAGGTCTGCGGTTATAAAATGTTTGCGGATCTGCACCGTGGGCGAAACGATGATTTTGCCTTTATGGATGAAGCATTGCTTTTTAAGAGGGAATGGCTCAAGATCTTGGAAGGCCGGATCCGGGCGAACAAAAACAAATTCCAGTCTCCTATGCACTGGCTCATTTCCATTTTTTCAAGCCCACCGTACGGATCCGGAGGCGATTGGCTTTTTGATGTTGAGAATCTGCAGCGTCAGGAACCTGACCGCTACATGTTTGTTCAAATAACCACCAAAGACAACCAGGCTTTTTTGCCTTCCAACTATATTGATAACCTTAAAAAGAAGCTCACCAAGCTGGAATTCTCTGTCGAAGTGGATGGTAAACGGCTTACTAAAATGCCGCAAACCTTTTACGCCAACCTCGAGGAGCGGCACAGCGAAATCGATCCGGACCATTTTTATGACCCATTCAAAGATGTGATCGCGGTGGTGGACTTTAATGCGCACTTCACATCATGCAGCGTGTGGCAGGACTATGGCCAGGCTCAGCACTGTATCATGGGAGTGTTCGTCTATGAGCCAGACAAAGAGATGGACATGAGCCAGACGCTGGCCACCGAACTGCTATCAAGGCTCGAGCATCACCAGGGCAGACGCATCCATATCACTGGCGACCGCAACGGGCTCAACGCTAGTGCCAGCTCCAAGAAGAATAATGATGGTACGTGGATCACGCTGTATGATGAGTTTGCCCAGGTATTTATAGACGCCGGTTGGGAGGTGTTCTTAAACCCGCTTACCTACAACCCTTTCAAGGATGAAGTGCACAAACTCATGAAGGAGGTACTTACTGAGAAGGAGCCCGACCAGATCTTCTTGCGCTTCCATCCCGTCGATGCCAAGTCAGTCACCGTCAGTATGCAGCGAGCGCCTATCACAGCTGACTATAAGAAGGACAAGAGCAGTGAGACAAAGAAGGACACTGACCAGCAGTACGCTACACACCTGAGTGACACGGTCGACTACTATGTTGCATGGCGTAAGCTTGGAGGCGCGAGCGTCGCCATCGATGCAAGCTTCGAAATCGATTTCATCTGATCACAAATCTCAAAAAAGCCCACCTGACCGGGATCAACCGGCACAGGTGGGCTTTCAGCTATTCGAAAAATCATTTTTTGGAAATTTCCATTTCGTCAATGGGCGGGCTTGAAGTTAAGACTGTTGTTAATCTTTTCCATTTTTTGAAACATAACACACTGATTTACAAGACAATAACCAAAGTAACCTCGAAATAAAAGTGCAACTTTTACACGAAAACGCTAACAACTTGATTGTCAAATATCTACAAAATTAAAGATATAGATTTGAGCATAGCAACACGATAATCCATAACAATCGTTAGAACATGCAAGTGAGACTGACAATCCCGAAAATTAGATTGCTTACTACGAAAATAATCATTGATGTCAATATAGTCCTCTATTAGATTTTCATTCAATACGGTCTACTGAGACTCCGACAAAGACAGAGATAAAGCGATGTAATTAATGTTTGGTAAAATGTACGCAACCGATTAATAAAAGCTTTTTGATATTGCATTCCTTTTTGCTAAATTTTCGAACACAACTCTCCAAATTTTTAATAAGATGAAATCAAACCTTAGATCTATTTCCTTCGCCGTCATCTGTTTCTTCCTTGCAATAACTAGCTGTCAGACCAAAAAAAAGGATCAACCAGCAGACTCCGTAGAAGAAAAAGTTAAAACGCAGTTAGCAGATCCCACAGAAGAAGAAATCGAAGCAATTAATGACTCGATATTAACACTTCAACGAGATACCACAGTCAATTTAATTCAAGGGTCTGCTTCCAGAGGTGGCGCTTGGAAAAGCTGGGAGGAAGCATTTCGTGAATGCTTCCAGAACGAGACTTTCAACAAAAATATTGTTTATCTAGGCCCATCCAACTATAAGTATTTAGGCACAATATTATCAAAAGATAAAAACACCTCTAGGAGAGAACTTAAGTCAGTAATACCGTTCGATGATTTCTCTAAGTTTATTTCACCTGGCCAAATCGTTAATAATTGCGAGTTAAAAAAAATAAAGGAATTTACGTTAGATCTTTTAATGAATGCAGTGGTGAGTCAAATGAAGGACTCACTGTATTCTGCAATAAATACAAATGACAGTATTATCGTAACAGGAGGGCAGTGGCGAGTTCAAGAAATATTTACGGACCAACTCACTGATTATTTAGATGATAATAAAGATAATCCACAAATTGCAAAATACCGTAAATCGTTGTTAGAGAAAGGAAATTTAGTAATAACTAAAGTTGTAAGAGTATACGGATTTAGCGCAGAAATCTATAACAAAAAAGAATTTTCCGTAGGATTATCTGGAAAATTAGGATCTAAATTAGGCACATATAATGTTGCATCATTAGATTCCGCGGACACCAAAATGGCGTTCAATATAGATCTAACCAAAAGCAAAAAAGGTATGGTAAAATTATCTTCATCCGGAGATTTTTTTGTCTTTGCTCAGGTAATGAAAGGCACGTCATTATGATAAAGGTGATTTATTTGGTGTTTCTTTCTATATCTTTCTACAGCTATGCGCAAGAAAGGGATTCAATTGCAACAGGCCTTGAGGATCCTTGTCAATCTGAACTAGATAGATACTTGTCTCCTGGTACACCCCCTGTGTCAGGCAATATGATTAATCCGCCAAAGTCAGCGTCTTTAGCGCGTTTCGTTCCGGCAATAGGAAATCAGGGAGTACAGGGGGCCTGCACTGCTTTCGCCGTCTCAGCTGCACTAAATATATTATTTAACCAATCGTCTGGAAAAACATTCGATACTGACAATCGTGAGGAAGATTTTGCGAGTCTATTTAGCCCTGCGTTTATATTTAATGTTGCAAAATCAAGTTACCCTTCTCCTAGAAGCGACAATTGTTTAGACGGGATTAGTTACATTGACGCATTTATTGTTGCTAGGGACTATGGAATCGCTGGTTGGTTGGATCATCAATACAATCCATATGGTTCTGGCGGGTGTTTGAGCAAAAATTACCCTAATAATAGTGCGTTTAAGATAGCAAGAAGGCATAAAATTGTCACTTTTCAGCGCCCAGATTTGAATTTACAACTTTTCAAATGCCTACTTGCTGATTCACCTGGTTATCCAATATGTATTTCAGTTAAAATTGATAAAGAGTACAAAAAAGCGAGTGACCATATCAATCCTGATGGTATTTGGTCAAAAAAAGGCTCGCCCCTTCAAGATCAATTAAATAGTCGCCATGCGATGGTAATTGTCGGCTACGCGGATTCAATTCGATGTTTTAAGGTTTTAGATTCTAGGGGTATTAACAAAGGAAATAAAGGATATTTATGGCTGAGTTATGACCTTTTAGAAAATGGTACAATTTACGATGCCTATGTTTGCTCATTTGATGGAAAAATACTTAAATCTGAGCGTTCAGCGAATGCTGGATCTCGTGATTCTCTCTTAAGCGCAGCAATCCCAACCAAAACTTGGCTAAAAAAAGGCTACTACAGATTTTTTAACGACTATAAAGTCACATGCGTTGATATAGACAAGAAAGAAAAGAGGGTGATTTACAAAATATCCGATATTTACACTGGTCAAATACTCGCGCCGATCACGACCATTGGAGTTAATCAACAGAAATATTTTGAAATCCGAGGCAAAACTGTTACAATATTTTCCAAGAGAATTTTTATGAAGGGGATCCGCCCAATGGATTTAGCGAGTGAGTTCGAAATTTCTTTAAATGATCAGCCAATTAATGAAAAGTTTGTTCGCCTTGGATCAATAAAGGAAGACATTACAAGAATTTACAATCTTACTTTTTTCTCAAAGTCATTCAAGTCTATTAGCGGATTTGAATTTGATAAGTTTGCCTTTTCAGGACTTCAAGAACCATTCAGGGTAGGTGATATTATTAGAAATGATTATGGTTCGCCATTTATAATTTCTTCTTTAAAAGACAGCACAAAATATGTGAGGGGAATTTCCAATCTTAATACTACTGGCATATCGGAATCTCGTTCAACTCAAAATTCAGATTTTCACCTTGGAGACTTACTGAAAGAATTGGGAGCTGATCTTGAAGACCCCCTAAGGTCTTTCATCCAAAGTGATCTTAGAATGCGGGTTCGGTCAGTAGGATGGTACTTGAATCATTTCCTAGTTGAAAAGCTAACATCTAAAGAATTAAACAATCTAGTTATCAATAACAACGATATAAGTGATATATCAATTATCTCCGAGACTGTCAATTTAACTTCTTTAACAGGTTCTATAGTTATGACCAACAATGCGAGTCCTGACTTACTGTTAGCATTAAAAAATTCAATTTCCTTGTCTGCTAAAAACGTCGATATCGTTATTCAACTAGATGGAGAAATCTTAAAAATAGAATTTGCTCGTTCGATTCCAGTATTTTATCGAAAAACTAAATTATATGTTGATAAAAAATAAGCGTCAGTTCGACGGTAATTCTATGTTTCAGGTATGCTAGAGCGATTATCATACCTATTGACATTGCGAATTCGGTATGCGACAAAGCAATATTTAAACATTGAGATGAGGTGAGCAAGAATCAACCAGTAATTAACCATAAACCGAATCAACCAAATCATCATTCTCCGACCTACTTGCCGCCTTGAGATAATTCTCCGTAACAGAAACAGAACTATGATCCAGTGCATCTGAAACTTTGTGAACATCACCAGTCTTCCGGGTAGCGATATCGGCAAACGAATGCCTAGCAACGTGCATGCTTATTTTAGAAACCCCGATTTTCTCCGCAATGGTTTTCAGATGCCCATTTATAAGTGCGTTTGAAGATGCAATTGCTTTCACCCACTCGTCTTCGGTAAACTGACCTTTATTTTTAGATTTCAGAAACGGAAAGACGTAGTCAAGTGGTTTCTGACCCGGGTAGCGGTAATGGTTAAGAATTACCTTTGCACGTTCAATGAGCTTTTTAGAGCGAAATTTTTCAGTTTTCCCAGCTATATACTCTACTCTGTCGCCATTTATTTGCCCCCATTTTAATTGAAGTATATCAGCAGTTCTCATTCCTTGTAAATAAAATGATAGTAAAAAAATGTTTTTACTGTGCCATTCGTTGATGCCGGGTTTGATATCCAATTTTTCAATGGCCTCAATCTGATTTTCAGAGAGTTTAGCTCTACTTGATTTAGTCTTCTTTGGTTTGTACATGTTCCAGGGCGACCCCTTTTCAGGTGTGAAATACCCTGAATTAAACGCTTCGTTATAGATGGCCTTAATCGTTTTCATATTCGCATGAATAGTATTTACGCCATTTTTTTGCTTTTTCAGGTGTCTCTCATAGTTAACCAGAAATTCGTAGTTGATTTCAAGGAAATGTAGACCTCGAGCTCCAACATACTCTTCCAATTTTTTAATGACTGAGCCCTGCGCTTTCCTAGTCCAAGGAGATACCATTTTGGAAATTCTTTCATTGGCAAAGTCAAGGAAGCTCTCACCCACAATCCCTCTCTTCAATTTTCCGATCAAACTGTCCGGAGTAACCCCTTGATTCAATACCTCGCTTTCGAGATATTTCTTTTCCAAGTCAAGTAACCTAGATCGCACTAAAGCATTGATTTGTCTGTGTTGGGCGTTGGTTTTTCGAACCTCGGACTTCTCCGGATTCCAATGTTCTGGTAGTACCGAAACACCTGTAGTAACTCGTTTGGACTTTCGATGTTGGGTGATCCTTATCTGAATGTTAGCGGTCCCGTCTTTTTTGCGGTAGCTGTCTAGCTCGACATTGAAACTGATGTTACTCATGAAAATCCCTGAAACAATCCCTGAAACAAATCGC
>NZ_JBXHAQ010000018.1:0-151822 GCF_056895215.1 Dyadobacter sp. HNCC25DJ184
GGAAGGCATTGTAAAGGACAGTGCTTCATCTGAAACATTGCCTTATGCAACCATACAATTATTAGATACTAAATATTCTTCTCAAGCGAACGCATTTGGATATTATTCTCTTCGCGTCCCAGCGGGCAGCTATACTGTCGTCGTGAGCTACTTAGGTTATAGTTCTAAAATAACCAAGTTTAAATTATCCTCTAATATGCTCTGGAATGTTAATTTATCTTCGGCCACGGACACGTTAGATGAAGTCTCTGTTAAAGGGAATAATATCACAGCTGATGTAGTAGCAGGAAGAAACAAAATCAACATTGCTGACGTCCAAAGACAGATGTCTTTTGCAGGCGAGCCTGATCTATTAAAAGCAATACAATTTTTACCAGGAGTTAAATCTCCCAGTGAGGCTACTACGAACATAGCTGTTCGTGGTGGGAGTTATGATCAAACATTGATACTACTTGACGGAGCGCCAGTTTACAATCCTAGCCATGCCTTAGGTTTCTTTTCGATGTTCAATACGGACGCAATAAAGGATGCAGAACTATATAAGGGCTTGATCCCCGCTCAATTTGGAAATAGGTTATCGTCGGTAGTCGATATACGCATGAGGGATGGAAATGTAAATAACTATGAAACTAAAATTGGAATTGGGCTTATCGCAAGCAGAATTACAACTGAAGGACCTATTAAAAAAGGTCTGAGCTCATTTATTGTATCAGGTCGCTATAGTTACGCCGGCAGAATACTGAATGGACTAGGCTCGGCAATGAAGAATGTTTTCAACATTTATGACGCGAAGGATTTTTCTAAGGGAAATAAGATAAATTTTTACGACCTGAATGCCAAAGTCAATTTTGGAAGCAAGACAGGAAAAGATCGCGTCTACATTTCTGCTTATACTGGCGGTGATGTCTTTAACTATTATATCCTTAAAGGGAACACATTGATGGATTGGGGAAATCAAACGGTTTCATTGCAATGGAATCATTTATTCAACAATCGCCTCTTCATGATCACAAACGTTTCGTATAGTAATTACGGGTATCACTACCAAACATTAGATGACAGCCGAAGATTTGACTGGAGCGCCAGTCAAAGAGAAGTCAACACAAAAGCCGAATTTAACTACACGGTTTCTACATCATATGCTATAAATTTTGGAATTCAAGTATCCAGAAATAACAATCGGCCAGGCGCAATCAAACCACTTGATACATTGTCAGTAACGAAAAAGTCGAGCATTTCCATGAAGCAATCTGTTCTCCCTGCATTGTTTATAGATAACACATGGAATCCCAACTCTAAGATAAAGACATATGTAGGATTACGTCAAAGCATTTTTAGCCTGTTAGGGCCACAAACAATATATCAATTTAGTGATGGCATAAATCGAGTAGTGCTTGATTCCACATTGTATTCGAAGGGCAAAATCATTAAAACATATTCCCTTCCCGAACCGAGACTTGGACTAACTTGGTTTATGTCGCCAAACAATTCCATTAAATTTAGTTTTAATCAGACAGCACAATATTCACATTTATTGTCAAATTCATCGGTGGGTTTGCCAACAGATATTTGGATACCTTCAGGGACCTATCTCAAACCACAGACTGCCAGACAGTTTTCCCTAGGATATTATGCTTCATTACAAAAAGGAAACTATGGACTTACGATTGAAAGTTATTATAAGACGCTAAAAAATGTCATTGATTTCATCGACAACGCGGATCTATTTTTAAATCAAGATATTGGTGCAATCGTCAGATCCGGAACAGGCCTGGCGTACGGCATAGAATTTATGCTAAATAAACAGAATGGTCATTTAAGATATCAAATTGGGTATACCCTTTCCAAAACAACGCGAACAATTAGGGACATCAACAACGGTAATCCTTATCCTACCCGAGATGATAGAAGACATGCACTTGCTCTTACTGGTCTGTACGCAGCTCCATTCAAAAGGGTCGAGTTTTCTGCAAATTTTGTTTTAAATAGCGGTGCTCCGATTACATTACCATCTGAGACATTTTTATACCATGATGCGCTATTTTACTCCTATACAGGACGCAATCAATACCGATTACCAATTTACCATCGCCTGGACGTTTCCTTTATTCTAAAAAACCGCCCTAAGGTTAATGGGGAGGGATCTTGGACATTTGGAATTTATAACGTCTATAATAAAAAGAATATATTTTCTGCCGTAGCACGCGCACAGGATTATAGTGGTTTTCAAGTTTATCAAATTGCCGGTTTAACTGCCTACGGAATCGTACCTTCGATAAGCTATTCGTTCTTATTTAGGTAGCGTAACCATTCCGTATATAAAAACCAAGCGAAGAGATCTTTGTGAAACAAATTGTGTTGTTGTGACCTCGAAAGAACTAGACTTAGAATTAGAAGGTTTGCATAAATACTTTCAAACCGCAATATTTGCTCAAGGAGAAATATCACTGAATCGTTATATGAAAATTACAGGAGCCCCTTGCTCTTCATTGACGGACAAATCCAGTCTATTCAGCGGTATCACGGTGCCGAGACCGTTAAAGATTCATCATTTGTGCATTTGCGAGATCTGAAGGCCATATACGAATCTGTGATGTAGTATTCCAGACAACAGTCATTCTGATGCTGGCCACCTAGTGCTCACTTCTTCAATTCATTAATCTTATCTAAAAAAGCTAAAATCGCTTGTTCAAGATCGTAGAGTGACTGCATTGCACTGCGTACGAGAATCATATTCTTTTCATCACATTTGTAGCAAAATGCTCCATAAGCGTGGGCCTGACTAAGATCTATACATTGCTTTACTGCGGCAATTGCTTTCTTTGTTCGACCACGTTTCAAGATCATCGGTTCATCGAACTGAAATCCGGTTTGGCACCGAAAAGTAGCAATTTTCAAAGGTTCCGGCTCCTCAGTCTTGACTAGATAGTTTATTTGGGAGCTGACCCCAAGAACGCCTCTGTCAATTTCAAAACTAAATGAGAAAACTCCGAAGTAAATGGGAAATCAACTTAATAAGAATCAAAAAAGTAAGCTACTACATTCACTACCAGTTAATTGAGAGAATCCTTTTCTTTTCTTCTAAAAAAGTTCTCATTCCGTATGGAGATTATTGAAAACATTCTCAATAAGTAAGGTGATTTTCTCACGACTGTGGAGAAAAAATCAAATTATTTCGCGATTATTTCTCATTTAGTATGGAGATTAACATGACTCTTCGGCCCGCTCTTCTGCTACCTCATGAACCGGCTCCCCTAACAAAAATCCATATGGCTCCAGTGCCGGAATAGCGTCGAAAACCACTTTTAGAATGGCGGTAATTGGTAATGCCAATATTAAACCCGAAATCCCCCATAATTGACCTCCAAAAAACAGCGCAACGATTGCAGCAAGGGGATTAACGCTCACCTTCGAACCGACGATATTCGGCGTGATAAAGTTGCCTTCCAGAAACTGCACAAAACTCATAATTCCTATTGCCCCAACAGCGTACCACGGCGAATCCATGGTGAGGATAGCTAGTAAAGCAGGCAAAACGGATCCGATCAAAATTCCGATATAAGGTATCAAAATAAGAAAACCTGCCAGAAATCCGAAGAAGATGGCGTGAGGTATACCAAGCGCCAGCAGTCCTATACTATTGAGAACACCCACGATTAATATCACCAAAAACAGCCCGGAAAGGTAACTTTGAATAACTTCATATATTTTTTTCAGAACATTATTCAGATTGTCGACAGCCACACTTTTGAAAGCTTTGTGAACAAACATCCTGAAAAAATCCCGGTAGAGCAGGAAGAAGAAGATATACAGAGGGATCAATACAAATGTCGATATTGCCCCGGTCGTCCCCACAAGCGTATTAAAAACCACTTCCCTACTTTCGCCCAAAGCGTTGATCAGGTACTTCTTTGCCTCGCTAACCTGCTGCGACCTGCTTACGTTGAGATATTGCTCTCCCATGGCAAGCATTTTATCCAGCAGCAATTCTGCTTTTTCTGTAATTCGAGGCAGTTCGTCGCCCAAACTTCCCAACTGAATCGAAACTACGAAAACTAGCACGGCTAACACTCCAATCAGAACAAGAATACTTAACAGAATAGCCGCGATCCGGGGAATATTCTTCCTTTCCAGCCATGAGCAAACCGGATGAAGTAAAATAGCTATCAACACCGAAAACACCAGTGGAATGATAATATCACTCAGCGTAAAAAGTATGTATACCAGGCTGATAAGTGCCACCAGAACGCTGGCAAGCTTTATGTAGAACGGGGTTTCATTATCTTTGTTACTAACGGTTCGTAATGAGGGATTCATGATGAGTAAATTAGCGTATTTTTGGTTTGGAGTGAAGGTCTTTTTTTGTACTTGCCAGCCAGATCACCGATTAAATGGAATTGACAAAATCCATGCTGAATACAAAATTAACAAAATAGGCAAGCTATCTGCGTCGGTATCTGAAAGTTCGGGAGTTGTCTGGGACCATAAGCGCAAATCGCTTTTCACGATGAATGACAGTGGAGGAGAGCCCTTACTTTACGAAATGGATTCCTCCGGTAATCAAAAAGCACAAATAAAGGTCTTAAATGCGGTCAATCGCGACTGGGAAGATTTGGCTACTGGCCCCGACAGCACCATTTTTATCGGCGATTTTGGTAACAACGGAAATAACCGAAAAGATCTGACTATTTATAAAACCGATTTGCGACAATTGAAATCCGGCGAAATCCCCGCTGAAAAGATTCAATTTAAATACAGTGATCAGCATGCTTTTCCTCCAAAGGCTGCAAATCTGAATTTCGACTGTGAAGCATTTTTCTATTTCAAAGACAAGCTGTATTTGTTTTCCAAAAATCGAAGTAAAGAAAATCATTTCGTTAAACTTTACGCTTTGGATGCCAGCAAGGGAATTCGAGAGGCGATTGTGCAGGATAGTATTAGCATTGGTGCACAGGTAACCTCAGCCGACATCAGTCCTGATGGAAAAACCTTTGCTCTTCTCACTTACGGTAAGATCCTGCTGTTTCAAGTCAAGCATGCAGAAATCAATTTTAGTAATCCGATTGGTTGTTTCCGGTTTTCTCATTTGCAATCAGAAGCGATTGCCTTTATTAATAATAAAGATATGATAGCTACAAATGAGCAGGGACAGGTGTTCCTAATTGCACGCAGGTAATGTTATCTTTATGTTAATATTGGCATTATCAGTGTAATAAAAGTATCACACCCAGTAATTTCGGCCTGATTTTAAATAAACTACAAATGAGCTCTTCGAAAGGAAGTACTTCTGTTCCAAAAGTATTAGTGGTGGATGACGATTCGGATATCGTGGAATTGTTGGAATATAATCTGGTTAAAGAAGGATATTCGGTAGTGACTGCATCAAACGGGAAGAAGGCATTGGAAATTACCAAAAACTTTATTCCTGATCTTATTTTACTGGATATCATGATGCCGCAAATGGATGGCATCGAAACCGGAAGAATGCTCAGACAGAATCCTGATATCAAAAATACCTATATCTTATTTCTTACCGCACGCTCTGAAGAATACTCGGAAGTTGCCGCATTTGAAGTGGGAGCAGACGATTATATCACCAAGCCCATCAAACCCCGGGCTTTAATGAGCCGGATCAACGCCCTGTTCAGAAGAGAGGCCCAAAAGGCCGAATCTGGTGACCAAATTGAAATCCTGGATTTGACGATCAACCGTAAAAATTATACCGTTACCCAAGCCGGAGAAAAGTCGACCGTATTGCCGAAAAAGGAATTTGAACTCCTTTTCTTCCTCGCTCAAACCCCGAATAAGGTTTTCAGCCGGGACGAACTTCTTCAGAAGATATGGGGTGCCGATATTTACGTTTTGGAAAGAACTGTTGACGTCCACATCCGAAAACTTCGTGAGAAACTGGGAGATACCTATATCAAAACGCTTAAAGGTGTTGGATATATGTTCGCGGACGAGGTCGAAACGGCCTAACTTTTTTAGTCAGGATTTGATGGGGACGCCCAGTCGGGGACGCCTAGTCGGGGACGCCCAGTCGGGGACGCCCAGTCGGGGACGCCCAATGGCGGACGCCAGGTCATTGATCCTCCCCCACTGGAAGCTTCTGCAAACTAATTCTTTGTTTCGAGACGATCTTATTCCTCTTTCTTCTCCTTTTTTCGGAAAGCCAGTTTAATATTAACTTCTCCGCCTTCGTCCACCGCGCGTAAGAATACGTTTGCGCCATTCTTCCTTGATTCGTTGTGAGGAACCAAGACATAGGTAGAATCCCGTTTCTTGAGGTTGCTGAGCGGAATTTGAATGTTGATATTGGTTTTTGACCCGAAACTGTACACGCCGTCTATATAGAGCGTCATCACGTTCGACTCTATCTCCAACGGCTTGATTTCTATTTCCTGGCCTTTCAAAACGAATTCCGTTACAATCGGGGCGAGCTCAACCGTCTCAAAATTTCGCTTTTTAAAAATTAGCTTTTTCATTTTTAAGAACGGCTCGAAATTAAGGATATACCCGTTTCTAAAATCAACCTTCAAATCGCCACGCATGCTGGATGGTACCAGTTTAACATCATTCGTGAGTCTTGATTCAAAATTGAAACTAGTGTTAAGCACTCCTTTAATATTTTTGTGCGTAACCGTCTTTTGTCCAAAATTATTGAACGAAGAAAAAACAGAATTAACACTTGCATTGATCACCTTGCCCCTAAAACTTGCCTTAGGAAGGAGGTTAGTACCCGAATTATCCAGCTCACCCGACACCTCAAACGATCCTTTACCAAACGCATCCATCGAAAAGCTTTTGATTCTCATGGAATTATTGGTAATGACAAAGTCGCCCGATACGTTCGTTCCATTAAAGCTTTTATAATTCAGGTGCTTAGACCGCAGCCGTGCTGCTATTGACATATTGTCGATAACATCATCCAGCAGATCCGACAATTTCAAACTTTTTCGTTTCTTGTTTCGAACCGGAGACTTGGAAGCAAGGAGAGTTTCCAGCCAGTTGAGTTTCCAGGTAGGAATATTAATATCCACCAGAGCGCGCAAAGGCCGCGGGGAACCAAAGAGGAAAGGAATCAAATCCAAAACCTGACCCTTGATATAAAGCTTATTCATCCCGTCATCAAATGAGAATGATGGAAAGACTACCGCCTTTTGATTAAATACAAAATCTCCGTTAATGTCTTTCAGATGTACGCCACGTGGCAAATAATCTATCGCGATATTCCGGACACTTACTTTGCCATACAAGTTGCCATCTAAATCATCCTTTTCTGGAACATAAAACTTCTTAAGACTCCCGTCAAAATGGAAGTCGATCTGGGCAGTACCCTTCTTAAATTTATATCTGTTTGGATCAAGCACTCCATCCAGATTGATAGAATCGGCCCTTATTTCTCCGTCAACAACTGCCCGCGGATCTTCAAAATTCGTAACCGCAAATTTAATTTGGAAGGGGAGCGACTCAAACATACCCTTAGTATCCGTAGACGTCATTCGGGAATTTAACGGCCCGGGTGCCTGTGTAGTATCTGCCTGATTTGTGTAACGCGCAGAGAGTTGCACCTTTTTTAACTGACCGACCGGCAAAACAAATGTGAAAGGGGCCGTCTTAAATTCCAACTCTGTGTGCGGCTTTCCGGGTTTAGAATTACCCGCAAGTCTCACATCAATAGCCACTTTCGTTTTAATATTCAGCGAGTCAATTTTCTGGCTGAGAAATTTTTGCAGAAGAGGCAACGCATGACTTACCTCAATACCTTTGCTGTTGAAACCCAGTTCATAGTGCTTTATTGAGTCGGCCAGATCCACTTTCCCCCGAATGCCTATCTCATCATTTTTTAACGTGAAAAGTGTAGATGGCAAGATCTTCAACAAACGTTTATCCTCATTGTAAGTCAGATTTAAGTCGACCCTGGTGTCCTGATTTGTTAAAAAGCCTCCTTTTTCGGGTTTGAAAACCAGCCCTTTGAAAAATATTCTGCCACCAAAGGTGATACCGATAGCGGTGTCATTCTTTGCAATCTGATTTTCTGCGTCGATGAATATCGCACCATAATGCTTACCGGATGTTGAGTCGTAATAGGTGGCTTCAAAGCTCGTAAATCTTGTTTTACCAAATCTGTTAATCCAGGTGTTGAGGTTATCCTTACTTTCCTCTTTTTTCGTTTTCTTCGGACTTCTAAAAATGGAAAGATTGGAGTATCCATCCTTCCTGACAAAAACCCTCAGTCCGCCATTCTGAAGGATCAGGTTTTTGACAATAATTTCCCCTTGAAAGATGCTGTTTAAATCTACCGCAACGTTAATACGTTCGGCCATTAAAATCGGGGTATTGTGGCTTTTGTAAAGGGTATCCACAAGCTGGACATCGTACAGGGTAAAATTCAGTCCATAACCACCTGTAAATGGTCTGAATTTGACATCGCCAATGGTAAGTTCCCCATTTAGGTTATCATTTACAGCCTCCTTCGCTTTTCGAAAAATCTCATCCTTGTTGCGGTATATCCACACCTCACCTGCTCCGAACAGAAAGACAATCACGATTGTGAGAATACCGAAACCTTTAAGGAGCTTTGCAAACATTCAATTTAAGAGAGAAGGAGATTATATTAAACTGTGTGTAACATACTAAGAATTACTATTCTATAAAAACCGTTCCCCTTTCATACCATCAGGCACATATAATTTTTCAAATCAGTATATAGAATCACATGTGCATGACAGGCATCTCATGTTTGCGTCAGCAATCTTCATATTCACCGCAAAAAATATTACTTTTGCGCACTCTTTTGAAATAGAAAGAGATAATCAATTTAATATAATAGAAAGGTCAATAGCCAAGCCTCTCCGGGTTTGTCGACAACTGTCTGCGGTTGTTAGCCTGACTTCAAGAAATATTCAAAACCATGCTTTTAAGCGAACAGGAAATACTACGTCGTCAGAAAAGAGAAGAACTGATTAGATTAGGAATTGAGCCATATCCGGCAGAAGAGTTTGTTGTGAACACCTATGCGGATGACATCCTGAAAAATTACGAAAATCAAAAAATTGACTACAAAAACGTCTCGATGGCGGGTCGTTTGATGGGTTTTCGAATTATGGGAAGTGCTGCATTTGCAGAACTTCAGGATAGCTCGGGCCGAATTCAACTCTACTTCCGAAGAGACGATCTTTGTCCGGGAGAAGATAAAAGCCTGTACAACAATGTCTTCAAAAAGCTGTTGGATATCGGCGATATCATCGGGGTTCAGGGTTTTGTCTTTACTACCCAAACAGGCGAGATTTCTGTTCACGTACAGGAATTCAAGATTTTGAACAAATCTCTGAAACCTCTGCCTGTTGTAAAGAGGGACGAAGAGGGAAATGTTTTTGATGGTTTTACCGATCCTGAGTTGAGATATCGCCAGCGATATGTAGACTTGATCGTAAACCCTGAAGTGCGTGATATTTTCATAAAAAGAGCAAGGATTATCACCACCATGCGATCTTATTTCGATTCGAAAAGTTGGCTGGAAGTGGAAACCCCGGTTCTTCAGTCAATCCACGGTGGTGCGGCGGCGAGGCCTTTTACAACGCACCACAATGCGTTGGATATGGGTTTATATCTTAGAATCGCAACCGAACTCCACTTAAAAAGACTGATTGTCGGCGGATTTGAGGGGGTATATGAATTCGGAAAGCTGTTCCGTAACGAGGGGATGGACCGTACACATAACCCTGAGTTTACGACTGTTGAGCTCTATGTTGCCTACAAAGATTATCTGTGGATGATGCAGATGACTGAGGAAGTTCTTGAAAATGTTGCGCTTGCTGTAAACGGAACCACAAAAGCACAGTTTGGCGATGTGGAACTCGACTTTGCTGGCCCATATCCACGATTGAGTATTACAGACGCCATTGCACAATATACAGGCCTTGACGTAAATGCGCTGGATGAAACTGCTATTCGTCAACAATGCCGCGAGTGGGGTATGGAAGTTAATGAAAGCATGGGTAAGGGAAAACTGATCGATGAGATCTTCGGCGAAAAAGTGGAATCTCATATCATTCAACCTACATTTATTATCGACCATCCGGTTGAAATGTCGCCTCTTACAAAAAAGCACCGGACCAAAAAAGGAATGGTCGAAAGATTCGAACTTTTTGTGAATGGAAGAGAAATAGCCAACGCGTATTCCGAGCTAAATGATCCGATCGAGCAACGTGAACGTTTTGAAGATCAGCTGAACCTTAAAGAGAAAGGAGACGACGAAGCTATGGAAATGGACGACGATTTCCTGCGCTCACTGGAATATGGTATGCCGCCAACCTCTGGAATTGGAATTGGAATTGACCGTCTGACTATGCTCTTGACCAATCATTCCAGTATTCAGGAGGTAATCTTTTTCCCTCAGATGAGACCGGAAAAGAAGGTTGAGATCGCGAAGGAGGCGGATTATATTACTGCCGGAGTTCCGGAAGTGTGGATTCCTGCATTACAAAAAATGAACCTCCTGACCATTGAGCAGTTAAAAGGTGCAAGTCCAAACAAGATATTCAACGACCTGGGCGGAATGCGGAAAAAGCTAAAGCTTGATGCGAAAATGCCAACCTTAGACGAAGTAACTGCCTGGGTATCATAACAAACATGAAAAAGCCGATGGGATTCCATCGGCTTTTTCTGATCCTTACTGCAAAAAAAATAACTATATCTTTTTTACCTGTACGGCGTTAAGTCCTTTTTTTCCTTCAACGACTTCGAATTCTACGTGATCGTTTTCACGGATAGTAAGTCCTCCCAATCCTGTAACATGGACGAAAATATCCCTGTTTGTGTCGTCTTCAACGATAAAGCCGTATCCCTTGGCTTCATTGAAAAATTTTACAGTACCTGTTGGCATAATAGTGAAATAAAAATGAAATAAGGTGAAAATACTGAAGGATTTTCCACGTTTCTAATGTATGCTTTTTGGCTTCTAAACCAAATAATTGAGGGAGGCTCAAATATTTAGCAAGAGAATTTTTTGACATTTATCATTAGGACATAATGATAATAGTGAAACTAGCACAAACTCCTTCAATCACAAAGAAACAAAAATTGTTCGTAAAACAATTTATTTAGGGGAATAATTTGAAAAATTTACTAGTTAGCGGTATTTTAACGCCAATGACTCAAATTTTGTCGAGATAATCGTAAATTCGTATTGAATAGGCTAATTATGAGGCAATTATTGACTATAATTTTATGAATAGACTGCGCTATTTTGTAGAGGATCAGATTTTTGGGGTTTGCGCCAATCTTGGAGAAAAATTAAAGTTTCCGGCGAGTAGCATCCGATTGTATTTCATTTATGCCACCTTCATGACATTCGGCTCCCCTATCATTCTATATCTGATATTGGCTTTTTGGATGCAACTTCGTCAACACTGGCGGAGACACCATAGTCCGACGATTTGGGAGTTTTAGCAGAATTCACTCTCGTCAATTCGGGAAAAGTCTTCTTTCCTAACACAAAATACTCCCAAACCACGCTTCTATAGTAAAGCGGTGCTCTATAGAAGGTGCGCCTTTCGGTTTTAAGAAGCTGGGGGATCATGGCATAAAATGCCATATGTGCTCTGATGATGGCCAGGACGTCAGGAAATGCTCCGGTAGCTACGAATCTTGCACTAGAGATCCCATCCAAAACCATCCTGAAAAACAGCGTTTTCCAACGTCTCCCCTTTGGCAGGTTTTTGAATAACATGATCAAATTGTTTCTGTAATTCAGAAACGTCTTTCCCGGATTGGATTTATGCAGAGTTCCTCCTCCAACATGATATACCAACGACTTACCGGAATAAGTCACGCGATATCCGGCGTTGAGCAGGCGCCAGCATAAATCTATTTCCTCCATATGGGCAAAAAATCTTTCATCAAACCCATTCGCTTTATGAAACGCTGCCGATCTTACGAAAAGGCATGCCCCTGTAGCCCAAAAGACATCAAGCTCATCGTCATATTGGCCATTGTCTTCCTCTCTCGTATCGAAAATGCGACCACGACAAAAAGGATATCCTAAATAATCCATATAACCGCCGGCAGCACCCGCATATTCAAAATGCGTTCGCAGATCATAGGCGCATATCTTGGGTTGGCAGGCAGCAATTCTCGGGTCTGAGTCCATGAAGGAGATCACAGGTTCGATCCAGTTCCTGGTTACTTCCACGTCCGAATTGAGGAGAACATAGTATTCGGATTCTATCTGCTTTAACGCATAGTTATAGCCACCGGCATATCCTTTATTCTCCGAAATCACAATTGTAGAAAGCTCCGGGTAATGGACTGATAACCAAGATAATGAGTCATCAGTTGATGCATTATCTGCAATCCATATCTGGTATCCTTTCGAATGACTTATGATATTGGGAAGAAATTTTTCGAGATAGTGCCTGCCATTATAGTTCAGGATAACTATTGCGGTGTCAGAGGCCATTAATATACTATTTCATCAGACTGCTGAGATCCAAGCCCGGAATATTGGGTAGCATACCGCTTGTTGCCTGTTGAATATGGTTCTTAACTTTCGGCTCAATGGTTTCTAGCGCTTTGTTGACAGCTGCAACAATAAGGTCCTGAAGCATCTCTTTATCAGCCGGATTGATCAAATCAGGATCAATATCCAAACCTACCAAGACTTTATTTCCATTCACGGTGGCTTTCACCATACCTCCTCCGGATTCCCCCGTCTCAATAATTCCGGACAACTGCCCCTGAGCTTCCTGCATACGCGACTGAAGATCTTTCATCTTGCCCATCAGCCCCATCATGTCGGCCATATTTCCAAACATAGCTATCTGTTTTCGTACTTTTGATTACTATCTTAACAGCATAAAAGTACCACTTTTTTCCGTAGTTTGGTTAAACGAGTTTACCAGAACAAGCTTGTATACGTACGAGCCAACTGGTACTTCTTTTCCATTATATGTACCATCCCATGATTCTGCAATACTGTTCGTATTAAACAGCACCTGCCCCCAGCGATTTAGGACAGACATATTAAAAGATTGAAACTGTGTGCCTTTTAATTCCAGCAAATCGTTATTCCCATCACCATTTGGGGTGAAGGCTTCAGGAATGTATACGCTCACATTGGAATTAACAACTATAGTATTTGAAAAGCTGGTAAAACTGCCAGATGCCGAATTCGCTCTGACCTTGTATTCGATTTTCTGGTCTGCCTGCGGTGCAAGAGACATCAGGTAGGTAGTTCGAAGATCTGCATTTATCTGACTCTCTCCGCTGACATCCCCTGTCCGGATAATATCGTATGAAGATATATTATCCAGAAAAGGCTTTTCGGCAATCCATGACATATTTGGAATCTGGGCTGTCAGTAAGATGCTGCAAATTGGTGATGTTGCCGGAAGTTTTTGTCCACAGGCATTCTGATAGCTAAATTTATAGCAGTACGATTTTTCCGAGGTTCTCACATCCAGATCTGAATAATCGTTTTCATTCGAAAGTGTCACCAGTCTTTTGAATAAGGTACTTCCATACTCCGCCCGATCAACCGTCAGCGTATATGTCCCTCTGCCGCTTCCGGGTATATCAGCGTGGAGTTGCACGGATCGTTCGGACACGACTGATACCAGAGCACCACTTAATGGTTGAGGATTGGTTATGACCGTTTTAACTGAAATGGGGGCGGAAGTAGACGTAATTTTATTAGTGATAGCTAAAATCTGATATTCATAATTGTCATCACATTGGACGTCATCGTCATTGAATGAAGTTTTGCTTATATCAGATATCGTTTCTATGAGCGTACCATCTCTGATAAGCTGATATTCTTTGAAATCTGGTTCTGCGTGAAATTTATTCCAATTCAAAACATTCGAGCCGCTTCCGGATGACCCTGAAATTGATATACTACTTACAGGTTCCGTTTCAATTTTTCCACCGCAAAGATCTGTGGAAGAAAGCTTTACCAGATATACTTTATTCGGAGTTAACCCAGCCTGTCTATAGATTTGACTTCCTCCACTGGTTCGCCTGGCCGCCAATTTATAAGTAGCTCCGTTGTCTTCGCTAAAATATATTTCAGTGGCAACGGCCGCAACTCCGGTATAGTTGATCATTAAAGATCCATCTGCCCTCATTTCCAAAGATTTGACAGCAATATTCGACAACTGAGGTTGCTGAAAAGCAACTGGAATTGAACTTATCTGCCCATACGGACAGGCTGTTCCGGGAGCATAAATGCCTTGCAGTTTGATAACAGGAGCATCCGTCGTAGTCGTATAGAGGTGTTCCAGCGTTAAATCACCTCCCTTATTCCAGGTCCCCTTAATCCCGTCTCCCCAATCGATTGAAATATAGTCGTAGCCCGCCAGCACCGCATTGTCTTCCAATGTCAGCTTAATTTTCCCACCCCCGCAAGAGGTGATTGCGGCGGTCAGCGCGGCAACAGAATATACTTTTATCGGCGTGCAAAAATAACCAAAACCCTCAGGTCGGAACACACGTTGAAGTAGTGTGTAGGTACCGGCCGGAACAATGTAAGTCATGGCCGTGACACCATCCTCTTCCGCGACTACTTTAAATCCATTGGTTCCAGGCACAGTTGGACTATATGTAAGGTAATACTCTACGAACTGTGCACCTACATTGGAAGTGTTGGTAACTTGTATAGAAAGTGGATTACAACCTGCTGTTTTATCTACGGTAAAACCTCCACCGCCAAGACTACATAGCCCCTGAGCCTGAACCAAATTCCTGCCCGTAATCTGATTTAATATGAGTACAGAAATTATGAATAGAAATCTTTTCATGTAAGTGTGTATAAATTAACCTGCATAATCATTGATTATGACAGGCCTTCTTAATAAAAGTAATAAATTGTAACAGACGAAATTGAAGAATTGCCCCTTATGCCGGTGGAGAAATAACATATGAGCGCTAAAAGTATTTTAGCGCTTGAATCAAACTTTGATTTTGGAACTACCTGATTAGTAGCAGACTACCTGTCCTAATCAGGGTTCCTCCGATAGAATCAGTTGACTCTATTTTATACAAATAGTATCCGGAAGGTGCCGGAACATCTTTAAGTTTGCCATCCCAACTCTCGGTGATCGAGGAGGATTGAAATACTACACTTCCCCAGCGGTTGAATATGGAAATGTTGTACTTATCAATAAAATAACCTTTTACCTCAAATCTTTCATTGTGAGAATCTCCGTTTGGAGTAAACGTATCCGGAATCAGTAATATCGGATTGGTAACTAAACGGAAAGTATTTGAATAGCTAACGGAGCCATTTGCCGAATACGATTTGACTTGATAGCTGACGATTGAGGATTCATCACTTCCTAAATTAATCGCGTGATTTGTCTCCTTTTGCTTTGGAAGCTGATCCACTAAGTCGCCATTCTTGTCTTTTAATATTAATTCATAGGATTCCAGTTCGCTGAGAAACGGACTTTCTGAAGTCCAGGAAACTCCCTGAATATTTCCCGACAAAAAGACTGAACAAACCGGAACGCTGGGCTCCGACCTAAGTCCGCATGCATTTTGATATGTAAATTGATAACAGTAAGACCTTTGTGACGTTTTTACCCTATCATCTTCAAACGTAAGGTTTTGATTTCCAGGGGCAGATATTTGTACAAAATTCGCATCGGGGCCTTCTGCACGCTCGACGATCAGATCATATGTGCTTGTCAACCCTTCACCGGTCAGGGACACTGTAGTTTCGATTTTGTCTTCTGAAACGACAGAAACAAGAGCATTCTGAATTTTTTCAGGGGTAGAACTGGACGGCTTGATAACGATATCCGGCGAATAAGACCGCACATCATTCTCAATAATAGCTACCACACTGTATGTATAATCGACTCCACATTTTACATCCTTGTCAATATAGGAAAGCGCATCAGGAGTTTTAAAAACCACTACGTCGTTTCTGGTGACCTGATATTCTACCAACCGTTCTGTATTTGGCAAACTATTCCATTCAAGCGAATTGATTTCGTCCAAGGCCAGGGTCCCTTGATTTACTGTTACGGAACTTACGATAGGACTTTCCGAGCGGTTTCCACAAATATCCTGACTGAACAACCTGAACCGATATATCTGATTGATATCCAGCCCACTTATCGTAACTTTTTGGATACCATCCAGATCACTTGATTTGTTAGCCGACTCAAAAACACCGGTTCCCTTATCGATCAACACCTCGGTTGACACGCCGTCTACCCCTGAAAAAATCAAATTCGCCTGGCCATTATTTTGAATTTCAAGGCTTTTTATTTTGATTGAAGACATCATATCAGAAGTTAAGCCAGTTAGTTCCAATGGTTCACTGGTTCTGCAGTCGCCTTCCACATACATGCCTGTTATGATCACCGGATTTGCTTGGTTTGTGCTATACTGATGGTCAACGTAAAGCCTGCCCCCTTTTACCCATATATATTTGGGGCTGCCATCCCCCCAATCCACCTCGATATAATCATATGCCAGTGTAATATCACTTAAAACTATTTTAATCCTCACATGATCATTACAACGAACAATGTCTGCTTCGGGAGCCCTTCCCTCCCTTACCACCACATCGTTACAATACTTTTCGCCATTGTCCCCGACCTGTAAAATGGTATAGGTTCCCGGCTCATTGTAAGTATGAATCGCTGTAGACTCAAACCTCTTACTATCCGGGGCGGCAGTTTGATTTCTATCGAAATCGTAGATATACTGGGGATTTTGCGCACCTGTTGCCGAGTTCTCGACAATAATCGTCTTCGGAAAACAGTGCGCCGTCGGCAAAATTTTAAACCCGCCACTTCCCCCGCAGAAGCTTTGAGAGATGGATTTGCCAGGGAATACCGCCCACAGAATGAATACAATTGTCGGGATATAGGTTTTCATTTACCGCTGAGTGTGTTCAAAAGAAAATTTTGGCCGGAAAGTATAGTTACTTTCTGAAACAGTTCATGTCTTTTGCTTGTTGAACTATAAGTTCAAAAGTAAAGCTTTTCAAGATTAAGGCTTTAACTTTGCATTTTTAACGAGATTTTCAGTGAAACTATTTTCACCAATACCTTAAATGGATAATAATAATTATAGTTCGATAAAATTGGATCCTATTGAAGATGCCATTTCGGCCATCGCAAGAGGAGAAGTGATTATAGTTGTGGATGATGAGGACCGTGAAAACGAAGGCGATTTTATATGCGCTGCCGAATTGATTACTCCCGAAATCGTCAACTTTATGGCTCGCGAAGGAAGAGGTTTGATATGCGTTCCTCTTACCGAAGACAGATGTGCAGAGCTGGAATTGGAAATGATGGTGGGCAATAATACCGCTCTTCACGAAACCGCATTTACGGTGTCAGTCGATCTTTTGGGAAATGGTTGTACTACGGGTATATCTGCCAGTGACCGATCGAAAACCATACAAGCACTTGTTGATCCTGATACAAAACCATCTGATCTGGGTCGTCCGGGGCATATATTTCCGTTAAGAGCTAAAACCGGCGGTGTACTTAGAAGGACAGGTCATACGGAAGCTGCGATAGATTTTCCAAGACTGGCGGGACTGTCTCCGGCTGGTGTATTGGTTGAAATATTGAACGAAGACGGCTCGATGGCAAGATTGCCTCAGTTGCGTTTGATAGCAGACAAACTAAATTTGAAATTAGTCAGTATCAAGGACTTAATCGAATACCGTCTCAAAGAAGAATCGCTTATCAAACGTGAGATTGGTGTGGATATGCCTACCAATTGGGGACATTTTGATCTGATATGCTATCGCCAGGTCAATACAGGAGCGTTGCACCTTGCACTGGTAAAAGGTACCTGGGAAAAAGACGAACCTATATTGGTGAGAGTCCATTCTTCATGCGTAACAGGCGATATTTTCGGGTCCTGCCGTTGCGATTGCGGCCCGCAGCTTCATGCGGCGATGGATATGGTCGACAAAGCTGGCAAAGGTGTGATCGTATACATGAATCAGGAAGGGCGTGGAATCGGTCTTTTGAACAAATTGCGGGCTTACAAACTGCAGGAAATGGGTCGTGATACTGTTGAAGCGAACCTTGAACTAGGATTTACTGTAGACGAACGGGATTATGGCGTAGGAGCTCAGATTTTGCGTGACCTTGAAGTTTCCAAACTGAAACTGATTACCAATAATCCTAAAAAACGAGCAGGATTGATTGGGTATGGGCTTGAGATCGTTGATTCTGTTGCAATAGAAATTCCTGCAAATCCGTTCAATCAACAATATCTGGTGACGAAACGAGATAAAATGGGGCACAACCTTTCGAACCTAACCATTCCGTCTAACAAAGGATGATCACTGTTCAGAAGGCTGAAACTCCCGACGATATCTTAAAATGCCGCGCAGCGATTCAGGCACTTCGACCTGCCCTTTCTGACGACTTATATGAAGAAGCCGTTAGAAAAACACTGGCCGATAATCGTGTTTTGATTTTTATTGAAGAAGATGGTGCCGCGGCTTCCATTGCAGTATTCGAAACGGGATATAATCTATTTCGCGGCAAATACATATACATCGACGATCTTTCGACTTTACCCGATCATCGTCGAAAAGGTCATGCCGGTATATTGCTTGACTGGATAATGGCATATGCAAAAGAGCACGGTTTCGATGAAGTCCACCTGGATTCGGGCGTTTCGGCAGCGCGAACCAATGCGCATCGCCTATATCTGAACAAAGGATTCCAAGTGTCCAGCCTGCATTTTTCAACGCCGGTTAACTAGTATTATCACCCGTCTCCGACACGATAAGGCGGAAAAACAGAAAATGATATTAAATGGGAATTGATCATATTTTTGAAGAATTCAACAATCTGAAAGTTTTGGTAGTCGGCGATGTAATGCTAGACTCATATATTTGGGGGAAAGTAGAGCGTATATCTCCCGAGGCTCCAGTTCCGGTGGTAAATGTCAGCAGGCGGGAATTCCGGCTGGGCGGCGCCGGAAACGTGCTTCTGAATGTTCAGGCTTTGGGCGCAGAAGCAATGGTGTGCACCGTGATTGGAAATGACGGCCCAGGCGATATGCTGGAAAACAGCCTGAAACAAAAAGGGCTCAATTGCGAAGGACTTATCAGAAGTGACGAGCGCATCACCACCATCAAGGAGCGCATCATAGCAGGAACTCAGCAAGTCGTGAGGGTGGATACTGAAACGGATAAACCCATATCGTCGAAAGAAGCTGCACTGCTGATTGAAAAAGTGAAGCAACTTTTACCGCTCTGCCAGGTTGTAATTTTTGAAGATTACGATAAAGGTGTTCTCACAGCGGAAACAATTGAGGCAATTACCGCTTTGGCAAACGCGCATAACGTGCCAACAGTGGTGGATCCAAAAAAGAGAAATTTCCTTTCCTACTTGAATACTACTCTTTTTAAGCCAAACCTTAAAGAGCTGCGTGAAGGCTTGAAAATTGATTTCAACGTAGACAATCCGGCTGAGTTGGCGGATGCCGTAAACCACCTGAAAGAAACGCTCAACACAAAAGGAGCACTTATTACTTTGTCTGAACGCGGGGTATATATCGATTACCAAAATCAGACGCACAAACTTCCAGCCCATATCCGACAAATCGCCGATGTTTCAGGCGCGGGCGATACTGTCATCAGCATCGCTGCTTGCTGTGTTGCTTTGGAACTTCCTCCGCAAGTTATTGCTGCTATTTCCAATTTGGGAGGAGGACTGGTGTGTGAAATGGTTGGAGTTGTTCCAATTGACAAATCTTTGCTTAAATCTGAATCAGCAAAGCTGGGGATACTGTAGGAGCTAGGCGGTTAGCTTTCGGCTTTCGAAGATTAACTCTTTGAAATATCAATATATTTCAAAGCTAGGTTTGAAAAGGTAGGAAAAATACTAATTTCCAACTTTTTCAAATCGCATCGTTGCGATATCACCGGTAGTAAAGGTCAAAGTCCTCTTGTCTTGAATAGCAAACCCATTCACTTTTTGTAACATTTCGACAAAAACCGCTTCTCCATCCCCCGGGCATAGCATTTTTGTCATGGCAAAAGGTTTCGAAAAATCGATTTTGTTGCCCTCAGTAATTAACGTTCCCGAAAAAGAGTTGCAGCTCGTATTGCCAGTAAACTGATTAGCCGCTATATCAAAAACAATCCGTGGTTTTTTGTTTGCATATAGCTCCTCGAAGCTCTTGCCTGGATATTGAATAAGATTCAATTCCCAAGTGCCGTTTAGCTGATCGGCAGCCCGATATGTCTGCCCTCCAGTATTTTTCATCTTGTTTGATTTACATCCAAAGACAAAAAGAAAAAGAATTCCGGCGAAAAGTAAATGCTTCATAGTGAGATTGGTGAAATAATGAATTACCAGTTAAAACCCGGCTCACCCAGTCCCATTTTTCGGACAAATTTGGATGAAAGCTTGCCACGGCTGGTAATGTAACGGACACTTACGCCGACATACGGAGAAGCCGCCGGCGAATAGGTATCCAGATTCTCCCTGGCCCCGTTCAGTATCTTTACTTTCCTGAATGTAGTAATTCCTGTCTCCACCGACAAATTCAGCACGGAAAATAAATGCAGATTAGCAGACAATCCCGACTTGATCTGATGGAAATTCTGCCTTCGGAGCAGCTTCTCTTCCGGCGTCTGAACCTGAAAACCGCCACTATATCCACTCAGGCCGGTCAACATATCTACATTAAACCATTTCGTCGCACGGTAATTTCCATTGATCATAAAAGGCAACAAGGCTGAAACACGCCAATGTTTTCCTAAACCCTTATTCAAACCAAATATGGGCACGAACATCAACTTTTGATTATATGCCAATATGGAACCATATATAATCTGAGTTCGGAGTCCTAAAATATGCATACGTGCCCCTCCGCCCCAGAAAAAGGGCTGAGGAGAAAAAAATGTCTCGTTTGTTTCCGTAATTCCAATGCCTCCACCATATACCCAAAGCTTGTCTTTGATGCTTGCCTGAAGTCTGATCACCCCGACGGACACCGTTTTATACCCCTGCTCAGGATTATTCTCCCCATCGATGGTCGGCTTCAATTGATCATATTGTGCATACATAAGCGTGTGAACAGCCCTCAAATCCAGTTTCTTCCGAAGACTATATCCCACCTGCACCTCACTCTGGACCGGTGTCATCCCAAAAAATCCGGTTCTTGTCAGACCAAAATCGGCTCCATCTTTCACCGGTGCAGGCACATTATATTGCGTGCTTAGCGTCATATTGGGATAGAAAAGTCGGCTGAGAGAAAAATGCTGGGCAAAAGAAACGGGAGCTATTGTCACAAAAAGTACGGCTAGCAGAATTTGTCTCAAAGGCATATCGGGGTATAGAGTAGTTGTCCGGATTAAACGCGTAATTCTTTGAGGTATTGCTTGTTGGATATTTTTCACGCCCGAACACTCAGAAAAAATAAAAGTTGGATAAAACACTGGTACTATCGGCTTCAAAAAAAGTAAGATATTGGTAAAGAATTCAAAGGTAATGTAAACAGCCACAGTCATGAAATTGATATATATAGTTTCCGCGTTTCTAGTGTTTTCATCGGCGTTAAAAGCGCAAACGTCCGAAGTCACTTTTGCAGAAAAACTGGGTTTCCCGAAAGGCAAAAAGGTTATCATCATGCATGTTGACGATGTAGGCATGTCATATGAGTCCAATCAAGGTGCAATTAAGGCCATAAACGAAGGTGTCGCCACTTCCTTAAGTGTCATGATGCCCTGCGGCTGGGTGCCTGGTTTTGTCCACTACCTTAAGGATAACCCGAATATAGACGCCGGCCTTCACTTAACACTAACGTCCGAATGGAACGACTATCGCTGGGGACCATTGGCCGGAAAGCCCGCTGTTAAAGGGTTGGTAGACTCAGAAGGTGCCATGTGGAGCAGCGTTGAAAATGTCGTCAAAAATGCATCAGCCGACGAAGTGGAAACTGAAATAAAAGCGCAACTGGATCGTGCCCGGGCCATGGGCTTTCAACCAACCCATTTGGACTCGCACATGGGCACCTTGTTTGCTACGGATGATTTTCTAGGCCGATATATAAAACTAGGGATGACAGAGAAAATCCCGGTGATGTTTCCGGGAGGTCATAATACCATTGTTAAAAAACAGGAAAAGGTGGTTGGAGACAGACTGGCTATGACGCGAATGGTTGGCAAACAACTCTGGGATGCCGGACTGCCGGTTTTGGACGATCTCGAAAATAGCAGCTATGGATGGAAGGGGCCTGAAAATGGTGACAAATCAATAAAAGCACTTCAGAAATATAAAACAGCAAAATATATTCAGGCACTCAAAAATATCCAGCCGGGATTGACAATGGTGATCATGCATTGTACTCAGAACAGCGAAATCTTCCCTCATATATCCGACTCTTGGCCGACCCGTGAAGGCGACCTGGTGGCAATGATTGATCCAGAATTAAAAAAATATATTGAAAAAGAAGGTATTATTCTGACTACCTGGCGGGAAGTGATGACCCGACGCCAAAATGTAAAATAAAAACACTGGGCTAAGGGTTGAACTCCTTCGGCGAAACCATCTTGTAAAGCTCTTCCGGCAGGAACGGTTTTACAAGATAATCTGTGAATCCGTACGATAATGCCCTTTCCCTCTCCTGTTGAAATGCAGAGGCAGAAACCGCGATGATGGGAATATCTATACCTAGTGCATATATCTCCCGGAGCGCATCAAAACCATCCATCACAGGCATATTCAGATCCATAAGTACCATATCAAAGCTTCTGGATTTTGCCAGATCTACTGCTTCCTGACCATTATGAGCAAGCTCATGCTCAATACCCCACTTCTTCAACAACGAGGATATAATTAGCAGATTGATATTATTGTCATCTGCTACCAGGATTTTCCTGTATTTGTTTTCAGAAATATTCTCGGGAATATCGATCACTGCTTCCTTTTTATATTCCTCCACAAACGGAAATTCAATCGTGAACGAAAACACAGAACCTTTCCCCAGCTCGCTCGTCAAAACGATATCACTGCCGTGCAGCATAACTAATTCCTTGGTGATCGCAAGCCCAAGCCCTGTTCCACCAGTACTCACTTTATTGCCTGAACTAGCCTGCTTGAAAATCTCAAAAACCTTTTCCTGCTCCTCCTCAGAGATACCTACTCCGGTATCACTTATCGCAAAATTAACCGCAACTTTTTGGTCGTTCCTCCACTCCGGTTTTACAACTAACTTCACATGCCCTCTACTAGTAAACTTGATCGCATTGTGAATTAAATTTGTAATGATTTGATTCAAACGAATTTCATCACCTATTAAAACCTGTGGCATTTCCTCAGAAACTTCAAAAATCAAGAGTATCCCTTTTTCTTCAATAATAGGAATAAAAGTTTTCCGCAGGTTTTCCAGAAGCTTTTTAACCACAAACGGCGATGCATCCAGTTCTATAAATTTCGAACTGATTTTATTGAAGTCCAGTACATTATTAACGACGGACATCAGGTGCTCGGTCGAGAACTGTAAAGTCTCCAGAAGCGCTGTCTGTTCTTTATTAAGTCCGCTATCTTGTCGCAAAATATTCACAATGCCGACGATTCCGTTTAAAGGAGTGCGGATTTCGTGACTCATTGTAGACAGGAAATTTGACTTGGCCTCTCCGGCGCGCTGAATCAATTCATTTTGTTGTTCCAGCTCTACATTTTGCTCGCGAAGTTTCTTCAGAAATACAAACTCCTTATAATCAATATTATATCTTAGTCGGATAACGAAAGGGAATACGGCTACCCTCAAACCGAAGAACAAGCCGCCCTGCGCCAAAAACATTCTTAAGGCATCCGGCCCCTGAAGGTATATTGCTAACGGTACCAAACATACCGCCAAAATCGAAATCGTTACCGCATACCAAGTGGGCCACCGCAGTACCAGAATAAAGAAGATTAAGGCAAGCGTAAGATTTGTGTTTACCCTCTCATATGTTTTATGAGGAACACTATAAAGAATGTAAGCATTAATAATGGTAATAGTGATCAAAAATAAAAAGCTGGTTTTTCGACTGTCCAGCATCCCCTTAAAATGGAGAATCAGTACCACAATAAGGATGGCACTGGTCCCGAGTAACAGCAAAAGAACCTCCAGAAAATAGTCCGGATTATTGAGGTAATATAGAATCGAAGTAATCGGGTAACCGATAATAATTGCTATGCAAAAGAAACGGTGCCCCCATTGAGATTTTCGCTCAATTTCTAACTCCCAGTCAAAGTTTGAATGATTATCTAACACAAAGTTATTCACTACGTTATACCGCAATACTATTAGATTTCAAATATACAATATTGAATTTATACTACACGAAAATAATACAAAAGGATGGGATATTCTTTTACTAATATTCGTAGTTGACCTACGTCCACGGTAATTACTTTTATCAACCCGGAAACCACTATCTTAAGTTGAAATATTTATGTTGCATACCTAAGATTTCGATGTATATCAACTTTTGCTATATTTGCTCATGAACTCATCCAATTCTTTGATAAAAGGCGGACTAAGCGCGATCATTCTTAAGCTTATATCCGAACATGGTAAGATGTATGGATATGAAATCTGTCAGAAGGTTAAGGAATTAACACAAGGAGAATTAAAAATAACGGAAGGAGCCCTTTACCCAGCGTTGCACAAACTGGAGGGTGAAGGAATTTTAGTAACCAATACCGAAGTTGTCGACGGTCGCTCCCGAAAATATTATGCGATCCCGGAAGAACAGGAAGGAGTGGCGGAAACGCGTTTGAATCAGTTACAGGGGTTCATCGCTCAGTTGCAAAGTATCCTAAATCCTCAACTTCAACCGAAACTACTGTAAAAAACACATGTCGTAAATTTCATCTTCTTCACTATGACCTTGTCAACAGAGCAGCGAAAAACCGTCAATCATCTGATTGAAAGTTCACTACAAAACAATTACGCTGAAATACATGATGAGATCTTTGACCATTTCGTTACTGGTATTGAGGAACATATGAGGCTCGGAGACTCTTTTACCGACTCCGTCAATATCATTTACGATAATTTAGGCCGTCGAACTGGACTTCAGACTATTGAATATCAATATATTAAAGATATCAAGAGTCAAGTTCATACTTTTTTTCAAAAATTTGCCATGCAATATTTTCGATCTTTCCGTTGGGGGATCCCCGTTTTGATAGCTCTATTGCTCTTCTCAATACACGAAAGCTTCAAAAGCTTTCCAATTAGCGAAATCAATTTCATCGCTACCGCCACCACGATATTTTACAATCTCTGGAGTTTCAGAAAATGGAGTACCATACGAGGTGATCAATCATTTTACGGTGAGAAACAAAACCTGAAGGCCTTCTGCATACAGAATCGGTATGTACCACTAATTCAAGTTTTACCAATACTGACCCTGATATCTCAGGCTAAAAATTCAGTATTGATGTATTTCTGCACGCTAACCGTTTACTTGGTTATCCATTTTTCAACATCATTTTTAATTCACGCAAAATCGAAGTGGTTAGATAAAGTGGGAGTCGCCTAAAATTGATTGTTTGTACTTTTACTATCTCGTTTGTTCTTCCCAAATTCCCTGAAGCTCTTCCAAATCAAAGAACCTTCTTGTTTGGTAGATTTGAACAGTATAACTTTTCGGCCAGCCTGTTGAGCCGGCGCAATGAAGCTAAATTTCCATATTGCCGAGAATGCTCTTTTATTTCCTAATTTCGATAATATCTTTCCCCTTCATTGGCTCTATCCAATCCCAACAAAAAATTAACCCCGGCAGACCAAAGTCCCCGGGGTTAAAGTTTAAACCGACGGCGGATCGCCGAGAGCTCTATAGATCTATCGCCTCGCCATATGCCGCCTCAGTTGCTCCTTTCACAGCTTCTGACATGGTTGGGTGAGGGTGAATCGAACGCAGGATTTCGTGCGAAGTTGTTTCCAATTTACGGGCAACAACTACCTCCGCAATCATTTCTGTTACGTTCATACCAATCATATGCGCTCCAAGGAACTCGCCATATTTGGCATCAAAAATCACTTTTACAAAACCATCCTTAGCACCGGCAGCCGAAGCCTTACCCGAGGCCATAAATGGAAACTTACCTACCTTGATATCATATCCCGCCTCACGTGCCTTTTTCTCAGTCAAACCAACAGATGCAATTTCAGGCTGACAGTAAGTACATCCAGGAATATTTCCGTAGTCTAATGCTTCTGTTTTATGTCCTGCGATTTTCTCAGCGCAGATGATACCTTCTGCAGTTGCAACGTGTGCCAAAGCAGGTCCGGGAGTACAGTCACCGATTGCGTAGAAGCCAGGAACGCTGGTTTCGTACCACTCGTTTACTGAAATTTTACCTTTATCCGTTTTGATACCAGTTTCTTCAAGACCGATATTTTCGATGTTTGAAACGATTCCGGCAGCAGATAAAACGACATCTACTTCAAAAGTCTTCTCGCCATCTGGAGTCTTCACGGATACTTTACATCCTGCGCCACTTGTATCAACTTTCTCAACAGAAGAGTTAACGTAAGTGTCAACACCTAGTTTTTTGTATTGCTTCGCTATTTCTTTCGAGATGTCCTCGTCCTCAACAGGAACCAGATTTGGCAAGAACTCAACAACAGTGACTTTGGTACCCATTGTTGCATATACGTAGGCAAATTCCATCCCGATCGCACCAGAACCAACCACCAAAAGTGATTTCGGCTGTGTTTCAAGACTCATTGCTTTACGATATTCAATGACCTTTATCCCATCGATTTTGATGTTTGGCAACTCACGAGCACGAGCACCCGTAGCGATGATCACACCTTTTCCTGCAGTATAATCGGTCTTTTTGCCGTCCTTGTCAGTTACTTCAACAGTCTTGCTGCCTTTCACTTTTCCAGCACCCAAAATCACATCGATCTTATTCTTTTTCATAAGGAAAGAAACTCCCTTACTCATACCGTCTGCAACGCCACGGCTTCTTTTGATAACAGCACCAAAATCGGCAGAAGAATCGCCTACATTGATACCGTAATCTTTGGCATGTTTGATATATTCAAAAACCTGAGCACTTTTAAGAAGGGCTTTTGTAGGGATACATCCCCAGTTAAGGCAAATACCGCCTAAGCTTTCTTTTTCAACGATTGCTACTTTAAGACCTAATTGAGAGGCACGAATTGCCGCGGGATAACCACCGGGACCGCTTCCAATCACGATCACGTCATAAGTTTGAGCCATTTTCTAATGTTTTTATTTGTACAGAAATGGATTGACAGAAATTTCTACAAAGTTAGTAATTATAGTAATGATATTGGCAGCGGAGGGACAGGTATTGTGACTTACAGTCAGGTATTGTCAAGAGTAGTCATTTGCCTTCACCCATACTGGCTCCATCACCCTACTATAGAACCGGAGTTTTGCTACCCATAAACTGCACACGATTTAAATAGGATTATTATGTTACTGCCTGACGATTAACACGTAAGTATTTATAAAAGTTTTACTATGAAACCCGAAGAATTACATATTTATCAACAAGCGATGAGGCTTGGGGAGGAAACCTGGGCATTAACCGACTCATGAAGTTATTATGTGAAAGATACAATTGGCAAACAACTTGTCAGAGCGGCCGATATCACTACAAAGAGAATTTGAACTTTTGCTTTTATTCCCGTGGTTCTCTGAAGGAAACAGCTACTTAGCTGACAACGGCAAAGAACAGAAAACTTATTTCAATAGAAAAATTCGAAGAATTGAATCAACTTTGCGAAACTTTGTCAGTTAAGCTGAACAACTATATCAAAACAACAGGCAAACAACCGGGGAGGCAGGGATAGTCAGATCGGGTCAAGTAAGGTCAGTAGTGGTCATTTTATTGTCAAGTTCTGACAACAATCATTGACTACAAAGACAATACCTGGCAACTCTTGACAATAAATAATAAGGATTGACATCCCCGACCACGCTTGACATTAATTTTCATTATTAATTAAACTTAAATTTCAAATGACACTTGAGCAATTGAAAGACTTGAAAGCCCGTGTAGAGGCTTTGGGGAGGTATCTTTGACTACGCTAACAGAAAGCATCAACTAGAAGACCTTGAACAGCAAACTGTTCAGCCTGAGTTTTGGAGTGATTCGACGAGAGCCGAAAAAACCATGCGCGAAATTCGGGGCTTAAAATTCTGGACGAACGGTTACGAAGAGCTATCGCGACTTCGGGACGACCTTGACACCATATGGGAATTTTATGAAGCCAACGAGGCTACTGAAGAAGAAGTAGACGAGGAAGGCAAAAAATTATCCGACAAACTCGACGAAGTTGAGTTCCGGAAAATGATGGGCGAAGAAGGTGATGAACTTCCGGCCGTAATCGAGATCAACGCCGGAGCGGGTGGTACCGAGTCGCAGGACTGGGCATCAATGCTGATGCGGATGTATATCATGTGGGCGGAGAAAAACGGATATAAAGTTCGTGAAGTAGACTTGCAGGATGGCGATGTGGCTGGTGTTAAGTCTGTTACATTGGAAATCGATGGGGAATATGCATACGGAAATCTGAAATCCGAAAACGGCGTGCACCGTCTGGTTCGTATTTCACCATTTGACTCGAACGCGCGTCGGCATACTTCATTTACCTCTGTTTATGTATATCCTCTGGCTAACGACGATATCGAAATTGATGTCAATCCCGCCGATATTACCTGGGATACCTACCGTTCAGGTGGTGCGGGTGGACAAAATGTAAACAAAGTGGAAACCGCTGTTCGTTTACACCACAAGCCATCTGGTATCATCATCGCCTGTCAGCAGGAACGGTCGCAGCTCATGAACAAAGAGGTGGCAATCCGCCTTCTGAAATCTCGTTTATATCAAATCGAGCTGGAAAAACGAAACGCGGCCAGAGCAGAAGTGGAAGCATCCAAACGCAAAATTGAATGGGGCTCTCAAATCAGAAGCTACGTTCTCGACGACCGGAGGGTGAAAGACCACCGCACAGACTATCAGACATCAAACACAGATGCCGTCTTAAATGGTGAAATCAATGATTTCATCAAGGCTTATTTGATGGAGAATTAACTTAATGCGCTATATTTCAATCCGGGTAGTTTTTTTGCAATTACCCGGATTTTTTGTTCCTCTACCAGAGATATAGTGAACTATCTAATTAACCTTATAAAGCTTCCATTTCACCGTTTTGGCAACGGCGAAAGACATATGCTTTGTTTTCACGGCGTTGGTCAGGATGGACATAGTTGCTTTCAGCCATTTGAGAAATACCTGGGTGACACATATACAATCTACGCCTTCGACCTTCCCTTTCACGGCCAAAACGTAGTTTCAAAAGAGCTGATCCATTCAGAGGATATATCGAAACAACAATGGCAACAGCTTTTGCAAACGTTCCTGACAGATCACGGTATTCAGCAATTCGATATTGCCGGGTTTAGTATTGGGGGTCGTTTTGCGCTCGCTACTATCGAATCCTTTTCGGCACAAATAGAAAAAGCATATTTAATAGCTCCGGATGGAGTTTACGAACATCCCATTTATTCGATCGCATCTCGCTTTGGTCCTGCCCGTTCTGTTTACCGATCATTAATGAGGCGACCTCAAAGGTTACAGAAATTATTAAGCTGGGTTGAAAAGCTGAACATATTCCCTTCAAAGCTCATCACCTTTTCGAAAAACATGGTCAGCACACCCGAACGACGAACAGTCGTTTACAATTCGTGGATCGCATTTCGGAATCTCAAGTTTGATATTACCCGGCTCTACAGAAATCATATAGCTGGGAAGATTGAACTTTATTTATTTGTCGGGAGCAATGACCAGTTGCTGACTTCTGTTCAGGTTAAAAAATTGTCTCAATTACTTCCGCAAAAAAACTTCATTCTCCTTCCTTGCGGCCACTCCAAAATCGTGGAACAAACCGCAAAATTCCTGATGGTGAAAAGGTCAGACGAGTAAAATAAGTGCAGTTTCTGAACTTTCAGCTCCCAAATTCAAGATTTCACCTTTTTACAAGGTAATCTGGTTTTTATCGTGCAAATTGTAGGATGTCACAAGAAAAGAGTACAAACTGGCGCCTGAAGGCTATTTTGGGCGGATCTATTGGTAACCTCGTCGAATGGTACGACTGGTATGCATATTCTGCATTCTCACTCTATTTCGCCCATTCCTTTTTCCCTGACTCAAATCCCACAGTTCAGCTGTTGAACACTGCAGGTATTTTTGCAGTGGGATTCCTCATGAGACCTATCGGTGGATATCTCTTTGGAAAATTAGCAGATACAAAAGGCCGAAAGGAGGCTATGACTTTGTCAGTTTTGCTGATGTCCTTTGGGTCATTGTTAATAGCTGTTTTGCCAGGATATGAACACATCGGAATTGCCGCACCGACGCTTTTGTTGGTTGGGCGCTTATTGCAGGGACTAAGCGTTGGCGGCGAATATGGTACATCAGCCACCTATCTAAGCGAAGTGGCCACCAAAGAAAGTCGTGGTTTTTTCTCAAGCTTTCAATATGTAACCCTGATCGGTGGCCAGCTGATCGCACTGGGTCTCTTGCTTATTCTTCAACGGGTATTGCTTACCGAGGATCAATTACATGAGTGGGGCTGGCGGATCCCGTTTATTATCGGGGCAATTTTATCGCTGGTCGCTCTATACCTCAGATCAAACCTTCATGAAACGGAAGCATTTACCAGCACAGAGCAGAAAGCGGGCAAAAAGGGTAGTATAAACGAACTGTTGAAACACCCGAAAGCCCTCGCTACGGTTGTCGGACTCACTTTGGGAGGGACGCTGGCGTTTTATACCTACACCACTTATATGCAAAAGTTTCTGGTGAACACAGTCGGGCTGACAAAAAACGAATCCACCACACTGACTTTTCTGTCCTTGCTGCTCTTTGCAATATCTCAGCCTGCCTTTGGCTGGTTGAGTGATAAAGTCGGGAGAAAACCACTACTCATATCCTTCGGAATCGCCGGTACACTGTTTACGGTACCAATATTGACCATGCTGAGCCATACTACTTCTCTTTACATCGCCTTCGGTCTGATGATGTTGGCTTTAATTATAGTGAGCGGGTATACATCCATCAATGCTGTGGTTAAAGCAGAGCTATTTCCGGTAGAAGTCAGAGCTTTGGGTGTGGGACTACCATATTCTTTGACCGTGGCAATATTCGGAGGCACTGCTGAATATTTTGCTCTTTTCGCCAAAAATGCTGGTCACGAGAGTTACTATTACTGGTATGTAACGAGCTGTATCTTCATTTCTCTCGTTGTTTACCTGACAATGAAGGATACTAAGAAAGCGTCCTTGATTGACTGAAAAGTTTGAAACATTCACGTCCTATCTTCAACCTAACTCACTCTTCCACTTCTTTTTAAGCTCAGCATATTCAACATTACTTTCGGCTTCTTTCCATTTTGAAAAAAATATCGCTGCCGCTGCTGCCTTTTCGTTTTCGCCTGTGCCTTTCTCTAAAAGTTGATAGTCGTTGTTCTTATCGTACTTAAGGCCGCCTTTGTAGTTGGCATATCGCCGTGCTCGGGTAAAGCCCATTTGCAAATATTTCCGTGCCATATCTGCACCTACAAAATCTGTTTTTTTTAAGTAATCAAGAAAAAGACTGTAGATTCTATCGCTGCTCTCCACGGCTATCTCTTTCGTTTTAAACCGCCAAAACTGACCAATCTCCGACTTATACGGCTCACAAATCAAAACACCCTGCTCGCCTTTGCCCACCCGGTATTGTTCCGGATGCTTCCGATAGTCAATATCCGGTTTCCAGGCATATTTAGCTTTGTCGAAATTGAGATATGAAGGTTTGTCGGTCATCGATATCGGAACGCTTTGAGGCAAGAAAAAGAGGCTGTCCGAAAACAACCTCTCTTATCATTATCCATAAAACAATCATTCCTCGATGATTGCTATTTATCCCACCAGACATGCGATTTGAGATCGTCTGCACCCAACCACCCAACAGCTTGTTGATAATTAGCTTCATTGATTCTCAACTCATCCGCGGGATATAACATTCGTCTTGGAATATAACCAGGCCCAACCGGACCAACAGGGATATTCGGTATACCCGTTCTGCGCCATTCTGACCAGGCTTCGAAACCTACCTGATATAATGAAATCCACTTTTGCATCGCAATTTTCTCCAGCTTCCTTTCGGTAGTTCCGGTATATGCAATGGCATCTTGTTTGAAATAGCTATCGCTTGCCGAAATGCTGGCCGGAGTAAGTTCAAGATACGATGTAGCATAATTAGCTGGTATTCTGGACGAATAATATGCAAACTGGTCCTTTATCCCTTTTAAGTAATACTCCTCGGCAGCAGCCGATCCACCGGGTATATATCCTTTCTCTGCCGCCTCAGCCAATGTAAACTGCACTTCGGAATAACTCATGATGATACCTTGCCCCGCTTTGGCAGACGCAAGATCCGGACTATATTGTATAGACATCCATATCATTCCCGACGGAGAAGTAATATTCGCATTTGGAAACATACCGATTCCGTTCAAATCACCCTCATATAAGAATTTTGAAGGGTCCGGACGGTTTCCGCTCGCGTCGATTTCACTGCTCGCGGGCGTTGGCAAGGCATATGCATATAGCCGTGTGTCGTTCGTAGCTTTCATGTAATCAACCAGTTGCTTGGACACTTTTGTGCTCGTTCCACCATTCCCGGATCTGTAAAACGGAGATTCATTAGCGGTGATATCGGCAATATATTCAAGTGCAGCCTGATCCGCATTCGATGTAAACAATGGATACGTTGTCGGGTCTGCAACAATTTTCTGCATTTCAGCAGTTGGGTCCAGTCTTTTAGACTGACGTAATAACAAGCGAAGACGCAACCCGTTGGCCAGCTTTTTCCAATTGGTCGTATTTCCGTTGTATAAAATATCGCCTGTAACGGTTTCGTTGTCAGAACCTAACAGTGTGTTGGCTTCTGCCAAGTCCGCTAATAAACCGGCGTACACGGCTTCCTGAGTTTCATAAACTGGTGCGCTTATTCCTAAAAGTTTGGCATTGGCAGCCTCACGAAACGGAATCGGCCCGTAAATATCAGTCAAACTCTGGAACATCCATGAACGAAGTACCAGCGCAACACCTTTGTAATTTTTAAGATTCTGCGCTTCTGATATGGATATCACCTCGTTTAGATCCCGGATCGCATCGTAATAAGTCCACAAAAAATAACCACCAGCATCGTTTCTAGACCAGTTACTAAAATTGCTTGCAAAATCCGAAGCAAGCAAATTGGCTACAATTCCGCCACGGTCGTACGAACTTGCGTAGCTTTTGTTAATGGTTGAACGAATCGCGTTGGGTAGCAACAGCCCGACGTTCGTCACCACATCTGGCGAGTTCGGGTTCGTATTGATTTCCTCAAAGTCGTTGGTACAGGATATGCCCAAAAGCAGTACCAAAATGGATATATAACTTAGCTTTTTCATGATTTCGAGTTGTCGTTTAGAAATTCAGATTCAAACTGATGCCCATTTCTCTTGTTGACGGTGTGCTCATGTTTTCAAATCCCGGAATAAGTCCGCCGCCGTCTGTTGCTGTCGTAACTTCCGGATCAAAATGCTTATTGCTTTTCGGAGTAATCAAAAACAGGTTTCTCGCCGTAACCGCAATTCTTACCGTTTTGATAAACTTTCCTTCATGAAGCCATTTGGAAGGCAGTGAATATCCGAGAGAAACTTCGCGCAATTTGAAATAAGTAGAGCTGAAAAGCTGAGCTTCCGAAATGTGATCCAACGGCTTTTTGATGAAATATCTTGCGTTGGTACCATAAACGCCGGCACTGTAAGTTCCATCGGTGCTGGTATTGTTCGGCTGATAAGATCCGTCCGCCATTTGGGCAGCACCAGGAATGTAGTATGGCGCATCATATTCTTTCCCCGGAGTCCGTGCTCCGCGACCAAGTGCACTTTCTTCCAGTTGACCTGCTCCAGCTGCCTTGTTATAGAAACGGGAAATAAACTTACCGCCATATTGACCGCCAAACATGAAATTCAGACTGAAACCTTTGTAAGTCAATTGATTGTAAATACCACCGGTCCAGTCCGGGTGGTAATTTCCGAGATACATATCTTCGCTTGTTCCTCTTGGATAAGCATCATTAAATATGATCACCTCCCCTTTCATCGGACCGTCAGCAACTCTTTGATAACCTGGGCCCCATATGGCTCCCATTCTTTGACCAACTCTTGCTTGAATGGAAGCATCTTCACCGGGAGCAGCCTGAACGATTTTGTCAACTTCAGGAGTCAGAGACAACAGCTTGCCGACGTTATGCGCCCAGTTTACCGTGATATTCCATTTAAAATCTGCTGTTCTTACCGGAGTAATGTTCACCACGACTTCCACGCCTTTATTTCTGATTTCACCCGCGTTGATCTGCTTGCTTGTCGCGCCTGAACTTTGTACTGTAGGAAGACTAATAATCTGATTTTTCGAAAGTGCATTATAATAGGTCACATCCACTCCAAAACGATTGTTGAAAAAACTGACTGCCGTTCCAAATTCAAACGTGGTGATGATTTCCGGTTTCAAATTCGGATTTAATAATCCTCCCGTTCCCACAAGCGCGTAGTTACTTCCCCACGGTGCCGAGTAGTTGTAGGTATTTTTCAAAGCATATGGCCCCGTGTCATTCCCGACCTTCGCCCAGCTTCCTCTCAACAACGCCTGACTGATCACTTCCGGCAACCCGAATATGCTTTTCAGGTTTCCGTTTAACCCGACACTTGGATAGAAATAGGAATTGTTACCAGCCGGCAGCGTACTCGACCAGTCATTTCTTGCCGTAATATCAAGATATATATAGTCCTTGTAATTCAGGTTGGCTGTTCCGTAAAGGCTGTTGATCCGTTTTTGATATCTGCTAGAACCGCCTGTTAATGGCGTGGCGGTATTGCTGATGCTGTACACGCCGGGGATCAACAATTGAGGTGCGGCCACATCTTCGCTGTGACCTGAGTTATCAAATCGGTTTCCGCCTACGGATACATTATACCCGAAATCCCCGTTTTTAATCGTATTGTTGTAACTCAGCAAAAAGTCGGCGTTGCGTTCCTCATTTTTGATCTGAACAATTTCATAGCGACCGCTTTCATAGTCAACAGTACTCACCGCCCATTGCATCGGCCTGAAATCGTTGTAAAAATCGTCGGCAACCCTTGCTTTCAGTTTTAAGTGGTCATTGAATGCATATTCCAAAGCAATATTTCCATAAATACGATCCTTATTCTGACCTTTTGTGTCCTGATATTGCAGGAAAAAGGGATTGTTATGATTTTCTCCATAGTTATATTGAAACTGGCGAATACCCTCCAAGCCCGGTTGCCAGTAATTTTTCAGACTATTGATATTCACGTTCCGGCCCATCCAGGTAAAGAAATACATAAAGGTATTGCGGCCATATCCGTTATCCGGGCGATTTTCGCTGGTTTGCTTTACGTAATTGATATTGATAGACGACGTCAGTTTTTTGGTCAAATGATAACTGCTGTTCAGATTGACCTGATATCGATCCAGGTTGTTGTTGGGAATAACCCCTTTTTCGTTTAGCGAGGTGAGCGAAAGCCGGTATTCACCTTTTTCGTTGCCGCCTGAAAATGCGAGGTTATTGTAATATTTCTTACCTGTCGTAAAAAAATCCTTGATATTATTAGGTTGAGACACCCAAGGCATTTGTTTGATATCACCACGATTATTTACAGCTACATCCCCACCCCTGAATCCGTTTGTAGTCGGAGAATCAAATTGCGCTCTGGTGGTACCAATATCCATCCGTGGGCCCCAGCTTTCGTCATAGTCATCGTTATTTCCATTCGGATATGCTGACCAGCTCGCCCCGAAATTTGAACCTTCATATTGTCCGTTGCTACCCTGCCCAAACTGGTTTTGGAATTTTGGCAATCTCCCCACTTTTGTTCCAAAAAGATAAGAATTGAAGCTGACGCCAACACCTTTACGGTTGCTTCCTTTTTTGGTCGTGATTACAATCGCGCCACGTGCCGCACGCGAACCATACAGCGCAGCCGCCGCCGGGCCTTTCAAGACATTAACCGACTCGATATCAGCAGGATTAATTTCTGAGGCACTGTTTCCATAATCTGCTGATCCACTGTTACTTGTACCATCATTCCCGACAGGAACGCCATCAATAATGAAAAGTGGCTGGCTTTGCATAGAAAGCGATGATTCGCCACGAATCACGATTCTGGCAGAAGAACCTACCCCTCCTGCACCGCTGATATTAACCCCCGCGATCTTACCGGAAAGGTTATTGACAAAGTTGGAAGCAGGCGATTCGTTAATCACATCACCTTTAATCTGTTGCGTAGCATATCCCAGCGATTTTTTCTCCCTGCTGATACCCAATGCCGTTACAACCACTTCATTCAGTACATTGGTATCTTCCTCAAGTGTTACCGAAATTTCTTTCCTGTTCCCAACAACAACCTGTTGCGACTTATAACCGATGAATGAAAAAACCAAAACCGCGTCCGCCGATTCAACATTGATCTCGAATTCGCCATTTGCATTCGTGGTAGTTCCCTTCTGACTGTCTCTTACAATGACATTAACACCTGGCAACGACTGCCCCTTCCCGTCTATGACTTTCCCAGTCACGTCAATAGCAGCTTTACTGTACTGCAAGGACCACTCTAACGGTAGAATACTATACGTAGTCTTGGCTGCTTTGGTCGAAATTGTGGCCTTCTCACCGGAAGATCGGTACTTCATTTCTTTTCCTGCTAAAAGAGCATGCGTATCAGCGACCAAAACCGCAAAGGCAATGGCACCATAGCGCATTAACAAAATGGGCCTCGTAGATGTGAGTTTCATAAGATTGAGGATTTGTTGTGTTCTGATTGAAACCTTACAGGAAAGACGTCAAATTCCATTTGGACTTACTTTCCACTAAACGCGTAAAAATTGATGCTGATTTTCCTGATATTATTTTGTCTCAGGAGCCAAAGAAAGTGCGATTCTCTTGTTGCTTGACACTGATGATATTCTGATACGCCTAACTCAAAACCACTCGGTTGTATCTCCTACCATTTTAAGGACCTATTCTAAATCCTCACTTGAACTAAATGGCATATTCTCCCATTAAAACGAGCCGTCGTCAATGAATTACTATTAGGAAAGAATATAAAAGTTTAAAAATACTTAACCTAAATATGATGCAATAGTGTTGTAATAGCAAACATAAGGATAAATAGTGCCTAATTCTTTACCGCAATATTAATTAATACTTAACTTTTCCAGATTCGGACCAGTAAAAATGTTGAGACGATTCAAAAAACCTGCACAGGCTCGAGAATTTGCATTTTTGCCGAATATCAGTTCTAACGTTATAGAAATCCCCCTGGCCAAAAGGCCGCCTCAGTCTGGTCTAAACTAAATTCCTCCAACTTCCCGTAAACTTAATACTCGCTTAATTTCAAGGTAATATCAACTGGGTATGTTTAGCGTTTTTAAATGCAGAGCTGATATAGAATACGTTTATCCATTCAGGTACCACCATGAAATCCAGATTTATAATTTTTTCACTCCTTGCCTTCTCACTAACCGGGTATGCGCAGCAAACCAAAAATATTGTGATGATTTCCATCGACGGGTACCGGTGGCAGGAAATTTTTCATGGAGCAGATTCTTTACTGATTTTTAACAAAAAGTATCTTAAGCAGGACTCGGCAGCTCTTTTGAAAAAATATTGGGCAAAGTCTGCTGTCGAACGTAGAGAAAAATTGATGCCTTTTTTCTGGAATACCATCGCAAGCGAGGGGCAGCTTTATGGCAACAGAGATTATGGTAACAATATGAATGTGAGAAACAAATACTGGTTTTCGTATCCGGGGCGCAGTGAGACCCTTTGTGGATTTTATGATCAGCAGATCAATAGCAATGAATACCCGAACAATCCCAATGAGAATGTATTGGAGTTTCTCAACAAACAAAAAGGCTTTGAGGGAAAAGTAGTAACCTTTGCTTCGTGGGATGCATTGGCCAGAATTTTAAACCGTGATCGGAACGGGATGCTGGTGAATATACCAGGCGAAGTTGTAAAAGGAGAGAATTTGACGGAGGCTCAGCTGATGGCGAATGAGTTGCAAAATTTCAGCCCTGAAGATTATGGCAAAGAAGTCCGTTTTGATGTGCACACCTATTCCATAGCCAAATCTTATATCATGGCCAGTCATCCCAAAGTAGTTCACATCGACTTCTCCGACACAGATAATATAGCGCATGACGGCAGATATGATTCGTACCTGGACGGAGGACATTATATCGACGCGATGATAGGGAGTCTTTGGAAAACAATGCAGGAGGATGTGTTTTATAAAGGCAAAACAACATTCCTCATCTATCCAGACCATGGAAGAGGGACTGACAAACAGTGGGTATCTCACGGAACTTCAATGCCCGGATCGGATCAAACTTTTCTGGCAATTATAGGCCCGGATACTCCAGCGAAAGGAGAAATGAAAGAAAAGGCACAGATATATCAGGATCAGTTTGCACAAACTGTTGCGCATATCATGGGATTCAAATATACGGCGAACCATCCTGTGGGCGAGCCAGTTACGACTGCATATAAGAAATGAATTTGAACGAATTCATTTCTTATATCAAAAATCACCAAATGGTCTGAGAAACATCCCAGACGGATCAGTTTTGAGCTGCGGAAAACGGCGATTTTTTAAATGAAACACCTCCGTTTTGATCTTTGGCATACATCGCCACACATCCGGCTTTAAATGCGTCGTCAAAATGGGGTTCACTCGGCGATAACTTCACCGGGCCAGGCTTTGAAGCATCAAAAAAGTACACAGTAGTGCTGCCATATTTCGTATAGGGCATTAAACCCCCATATTTTTCCATCTCCTCCCATTCTGATCCTTCGACAGACACGGCATATATCCGCACGATCGGACCCGTATTATTTTCATTCCGGTAGGTAGCCAGTTCTTTGAAATTACCTTTCAAATCGCTTACACTTGGTAAAGAAGTTGAATCGTAAATAATAAATCCCAGCACGAGAATGAGGATGAATAGAAATATAACTTTTTTGTTTTTGAAGATCATTGGGTTGATTCTTTTTTGCAAAGCTAATAATGTGGGACGCCAAGATACCAGCTAATTCTAAATTTTCAGTAAAACCAGTTTCTGTGACTATCGGATCATTTTTTCATTCACCTTCACATTATTCAAACTAAAATCCTGCACGAAAGTTTTGTCAAATGCCGCATTTTTGGCAGTGATATCCAGGTTTTCGAAATTGAACTTTGACAATTTATCATACTCCCCGGGCTTTACATCGAAGAAAATATCACATTTCAGGTTAATGTTTTTCAGGCTGATATGATCACAAAACGACAAGGGTACATCTTTCCGGCCTTTCAAATCGAAAAATTGTGTCCATGGCTTTACGTAAATCAAACTATAAGCATAACCTGTGATATTCTCAACGCTCACAAACTCATACTTTTGAGGCGTATCGGGTCGCATTTTCAGCCAAAGGACACGCATCGCATTCGTAATATGACAATTGCGCATCACAATATTTCTATTGTGTATCGCTTCGCTTCCGCAGGTCAGCGCAGCATGGCAAAATCCAAATTCACAATCCTCGATGATGATATTCGTGTTTGCACCATTGTTTGTGTCCGAGTCTGCATATGGTCCTTTACCTCCTTTCAGCGCAATGGCATCATCATTTACGGCCAAATAGCACCCTTTGATTAATACATTATTGCATACGTCGAGATCTATGGCGTCCGTGCTTGGCGCCTTGACAGGTTCATGCGGGGCGATGATCCTCACGTTCAATATCTTGATATTGTTGCACTGATAATAATGGCTGGTCCAAAAGCCCGAATTTTGAAGCCGTACATCCTGAACCTGCACATCGTTGCTTTTCCAAATAAAAACCAACCGCGGACGTGATACTTCCAAATTTGTACAATTAGGGTTCTCCTTACGTCTTTGCCAAAATGCTTTCCAGTAATTCAGTCCATTGCCGTCGATGGTACCTTTGCCGGAGATCGTAAAACCATTAACCCCATATGCATTGACCAAGGCAGGAAAGTAATCCAGACTTTGACCTTCCATTCTGGAAGGCATGATCGGATAGTCGGCTATTTTGTCGGAGCCTTTCAGTACCCCGCCCTCCGAAACATAGAGATGAGTTTTAGGTTTGAAAAACAAGGCACCGCTCAAAAAAGTACCCTTTGGAATGACGATTACGCCACCCCCCTGTTGATGTGCCTCGTCTATAACTTTTTGAATCGCAGCAGTCTGAACAACCGAGCTGTCTGTGATCACGCCGTGTTGGGTGATGACATACTGTTTTCCGATATCCTTCAGAGCGATCTTTGAACTATCTGAAAACCAGTCAGAAATTCGGGTTCCGTCTGGAAAATTGGTGGACTTTTTTGCCTGCGAAAATGATGCAAAAGAAGCGCATATCAGAGACAACAGAAGCAAACAAAATTTCGCCATATAAAAAAACCTGGGGTTGATATCAACCAAATTTGCAACTATTTTTTAGTAACCCAGGCTTGCGACGTCTGAAAACTTTTGGACCAAAAAAGACTGGATGAGATATCCGGATGTCTGACGGCCTAAGGATTTTGAGATTTGATCTGATCAAGAGAGGAGTCAATACTTGATCCGTCCGCTAATTTGTAAGTTCTGATAAAGATATCCGGCTGCACACCCCGCATTTTACCACCCTGTTCTATAATAATTCCGCCATTTTCGAATTGCTGAGGACTTGCCGCAGGTCCCTGGAAAGTAAAAGCCCCTTTGATATACACCGCCTGGTTAATATCACGATCATCCCGTTTTTTGAATCCATATACCTCGTCTGAATTCGAAGCTTTCTGGTTTGACAGAACAGGAGTCATTTTGTCTTTGACGTATGATCTTGTGGAGTTATACATATCAGAAAGATTCAGCTTCTCGTGAGAAAATGCCAAAATCTGTTTCAATTCAGCCAACGAAAGATCGTTCGGGTTGGCCTTCAGTTTCTTGATCTCCGAATCAAGTTTTTCCGCTTGCTCCTGATTTACTTCGTTGATAATAATCACAGCCTCTCCATTATCCGGAGCTGCCTGAACGGACTTGTCCTTATAATTAAAAAAAACGATACCGGTTTTTCCAATGAATTTCCCTTCGTAGTCCTTTATTTGCTCGCCAGCTTTCGGGTTGTCTTTGGGAAAAATCAAGGGCTCTCCATTCTTAAATTTTGGAACAGGAATGATAAATTTCTGGGCCCCGGATATGACAGGAGTGCTATTACCTTCGCCTGTCTTTATTTTATCGCTCGTGATAATCCGACTATTCATCTTACTACTTAATGAATCTTGTGCAGCTGCGCTTTCCTTTGTCTTTTGCTCCCTCGAACAGGAAGTAACCACAAACAAAAACATAAATGCAGCAACTTTGAAAATCTCCTTTGTGACGCTCTTCATATATTCTAACTATTGTTGTTAAAGAGATACTCCTGCCAATTCAGCGAGATAGATCGAAAAATTCGTGCCATGAGAATTTTTGATATTACAATGTCAACGCGGCAAAAACTGGGCCGACGTAAACAAGATAGAAATTATTATTGAAATCGCACATAGAGAGGTAAATATGGTGCGTCAGCGGAGATATCCTCTCAGAATATGTATTGGAGGAAAGTGGATGCCGTTAACAATTCAGCCGGAGATGCTTATAATCTCCGATTGAATCGCATCGTCCAGTTTGATTATCGTTTTGGGCCGATAGAGTCGTATATCACGACTTTTTCCCAAAGATGAGCATAGTTATTTCTGAAATCGTCATGAATAGGGTGCTTCTGGTAAGCCTCTTCATCCGCCGGACTATCGAAAAAGCACAACCATGAATATGCATAGTCGCGATTGATGACCTCTCGATTTGTCGCCGCTGGAGTTCCGATATGCACCACCTTAATTGTCGGACATTTGGCCAATTTGTTTAATCCTTCCAACAACTTGTCTTTATCTGCCGCATTCCCCGGATTTTTAAGATAGAATAATACATGGTGCACGAATATCTCCTTCGGTGCCAGTCCATCTGACAACGAAATACCCAGTCCTGCTGCAACGCTGCTTTTTACAAAATTCCTTCTCGATTGATCGTTCATTTCTAGTTTTTTAAAATTCAAAACAGATGAGGTTTACGGGGATGGCCTTATAGGTAAATTCTTTTTTAATTTCGACTAATCTGCCTTCTGGTATATTTCCATTGTAGAAAAGTTTGTGTGTATAATGCTGGTAATATTCATGGCAAAAGATTTTCTTATCCGAGAATTGACAGTCATGATTGAGTTAATCACATGGATATTAGCTTATTGATTCTAATAAAATTTTCAAATCAAACAATTTAAACGTCTTTCCACTAAGTTTTGAAGTGGTACCATGCGTTATCCAACCGCAAAAATAGAAGACCTCTGCTATTGCCGGGTTGTACAAAACCATTATTTATCGGTAAGTTTATGACAATGATTGGCACCTATGAAACGATATATCCTACATACCCCTTTCAGTATTTACCGTTTCAAGGAGGCAACTTGGCTGCATTCGGTTCATAAGCATACCTATTTCGAGATTATTTTTATTCTCAAAGGCAATGGCATCCACCATATCAACGGGAATGCATTCGAATATGCCGAAGGTGATGTATTTCTTTTAGGGCCGGAAGATTTCCATCATTTCGAGATCGGCGAACCCACCGAATTTTGCTTTGTTAGATTTAACGATTCGATCCAAAAAGATATACCAGGAGACAAAGACCGTCCATGGCAGCCGGTTATCCGAACGCTGTTGAATACCTCTTCTCAAAGTCGCGGTTCCATTGTCGCAGATAAACAGGAGAAACAAAAATTGCATCATCTGCTTCATGTTTTGGAGGCCGAATCGGCAAATGACCAGTCCGCATTTTTTGAAATTATCCGCGACAGTCTTATGCGTAGTATGCTCATTATACTCGCAAGAAATCTTTTCACTCAAACAGCAGCCAAACCTGTTCCGAAAGACTCTGTCGAAGCAATTTTGATGTATATACGGCTCCATATATATCGACCAGCAGATCTTAGTATAGAACATCTGGCTCGCCAGTTTAACTATGCGCCGGCCTATATCAGCCTCTTTTTTAAAAAGCAAACCGGCGAATCCCTAAAGCAGTATATTATTCGTCACAGAATCAAACTTTTAGAGGCCCGCTTACTGTATAGTCAGCTGACACTGACTGAGATTGCCGATGAATTTGGTTATACCGACGAAAGTCATCTTTGCAAACAGTTCCGAAAATACACTGGCACTACTCCAACAGCGTTTCGAAAAAGGGATTGAAAGTAATCTGACGGTAGCTGTTTGTTCCCTTAAAAAATCTGATATTATCACCCGGCAACGAGTGTCGACGAAGCTCGTAACCTTCCGGGTTTGACTTCCCTTTGGGCAGGACAATCCGCTTTTCGGAGTAAAAGAGGCTCATCAAAGGATATATTCCTGTCGGTGGTTCAATCGCTGGGATGGTGATATTAAGGTGAATTCTTACTTCACCTTCACAACCTTCTGAGAAAATCGTTTCCCGGTTTCGTCAGCCCACAACACGATATATATACCCGTTGGCCATTGAACCGTCCTGAATACTGCAAGTCTCGACTTTTGCAGATTCAATTTTTCGAGTTTTTGTCCGCTGATATTGTATACTTCCAGAAGCCCGGTTTGGTCATTTTTGAATTCTATATGCAGTTCGGTTGAAAACGGATTTGGAAAAATATTCCAATTCGCATTTGCTGTTGGTTCAAGACCCAATACTGGTGAATAAGTGACGGTAACCTCTTTTGCCAATGATTCCGACTGGTCGTTGGTCGCTCTAAGTCTGTATGTATATGTAACATCTTCCTGGACATCGAAATCGTCATATCTCAGGATGCTCTTATCGAGCACTTTGAGAACAGAAAACTCCCCACCCCCGGTTTTTCTTTCCAGTACAAACTGCGTTGCACCTGCAGCTTCGCTCCATTTTAAAAATACCATCGCTCCGCCGGGTTCACCGGTAAAAGTGGAAAGTATGATCGGGCTGCCAATCGCCACTTTATCAAATGAAAATGCCCCGAAACCTCTCTTATTGGTTAAATATGGCCCTTTAAATACTCCGACATTACCGGATAATAATGGCAGGTTCGGGGAATAAAAAGAAGGCAAATAACTGATAAGAGAAGCGGCTGAAGGATTTTTTAACTTCAATACTACCTCATTTTCATTTGCTGATCCTGCCGAAAAACTCTCCTTGGTCTCGTCTCCATCCAGATAAAAGAAATTTTTGAGACTTCTCAGCAAAGGACTGCCATCCTGACCTTTGATAGTTGTATCAGCCGCCCAATGAAGTTGCTGTCCTTTATCGAATACAAGTTTGATCTCATTCTTGTCTGCTGACGTGTAAAATGCCTTTTTGATATCCGGACTTTTTACATTCAAAGTGTCTGCTGAGCCGTAATACTGGGGCCGGATAAACTGATAAACGCGATGTCCGTACTCCTCATATCCTGGCCTGCTGTAATGAATACCGTCATATCCCGGCACTCCGATCGGGCTGAAATGATCCGACTTAGGGTATATATACTTTGTCCTCCTTAAAAAATCCCGTATTTGACCTCCTTTTGGGTCTTTATTGTCATCGGCGAGAACGATAACGTTGGTCTGCATATTGATAAATTTCTCCACTTGCGGATAATCCTCAGCCCAATACTTATACAACTGATCATATAGTTGATCATATCCTCCGATATTCTCAAAAACTTCCTGCTCGCCTTGCACCCAGAAAAACGCCCTGATCCGGTTTGCCTTCGACACACCAACCCTATATAAAAGCTGGCCGTAAAGCGTGTTAGGATTCTTGTGATTTGCCTCATCCCGCACCAGAAATACACTTATTCTCGCGCCGGGAAGAGAGCCATTGATAAGACAAGTCGGAATTCCGTCATTTTCCAAAATGTATTTTTGTAGTTCCAAACCCCAGGCCCCAACATACGTCCACGACCACGAAGCGACGGTCCAGAGCGTATCCGCGGGTGTTATCGCCGGCGATTCATCGGGAGTTCTGGCGATCGTCCGGCAGTATTTGCTCGACCATGCCCCGAACGTGGTGGCCGCACCATTAGACTGGCCACTGATTACAAAGAAATCTCCAGCCACGATTTCCGTTTTCCTGACAATGAGAGCAGAATCTGTGTCATTCTTTTTGGCATATACCTCAAAATCATAATCCGCCATTTCCGCTTTTATTGTGGATTTGAGGGCGAAATTCGCCGTTGTTTTTGCACCATAATCCAATGCGGAACTTGAATATGCAATACGTTCTTTATTCCGATAAGTTACGAGCGTCATCGACTGCCAATCGGGTAGTTCGATATATCCTTCGATCGCGACTTCCGCATTGTTATTGTCGTCTCTTGCATATAGTTGATAATCGGCGGGAAGTTTGGTAAAAACAACTGAAAAATAACGCTGTGCAGCCGAGTCGAGAACACTTAAAAGCACAATAACGAATGTGCCCAAAAACGTAAAAACTGATTTCATATCGAAGTCTTCAATAATGTTGAGTTACAAAAATAGCCTGTCTAACCTCTATTAATAATTCATACTTTTGTTCTTAAATTAATATTTCTTAGTTTCACAAAGTGCAATTCCGTAAAAGCAGGAGTGCAATTTCGAAGCTTCGATTTTTCCGGATTAGAGAAAATTCACCTCCGGCGTAATTCGAATGCCATATTTTTCATGAACGGATTCCTGAATTCTGGTCGCAAGCGCGATAAGATCTGCTCCCTTTCCACCACCATAATTGACCAAGACCAGCGCCTGACGTGCATGAACCCCAATATCCCCTTCTCTAAAGCCCTTCCATCCTGCTTGCTCAATCAGCCATCCAGCCGGAACTTTTATGCCATGGTTCGTTGGATATCCGGGCAAATCACCAAATTTCTCCTTTAGCAAATCATATTGTGCCTGCGGTATCTCCGGATTTTTGAAAAAGCTTCCGGCGTTACCGATATCCTTAGGATCAGGCAATTTGCTTTGGCGGATTTGGATGACCGCATCGCTGACAGACTTGACAGTAACTTCATTTTCTCCCAGAATATTCCTGATATCACCGTAAGCAATATTGAACTGAGGATTTTTATTCAGCCGGATATTGACCCCGGTGATGATATATTGATTCTTAAGTTCTCCCTTGAAAATACTCTCACGATATCCAAACTGACATTCTTCATTTGAAAATATCCGAATGGAGTTAGACGAAATATGCAGTGCTTCAACCGTTTCAATTACTTCTTTCACCTCCACTCCATATGCTCCGATATTCTGCATGGGAGCCGCGCCGACGGTTCCCGGAATTAGAGAAAGATTCTCAATTCCACCATATCCATTTGCAACAGAATACATTACCAGGTCATGCCATGTCTCTCCCGCTCCTATATGCAGCCGAATATAATCTGTGTCTTCTGAAATTTTTTGAATACCCGTAATCCGATTTAAGATAACGAGGCCTTCATAATCCTTGGTAAAAAGTATATTACTGCCTCCTCCCAAAACCAGCCGTGGTAATCCTTCCCATTTCCCGTCAGAAAGTATTTCCTGCAAGTCAGAAACGGTCCGGATTTCGACCAGTGTATGGGCTCTTACGTCCAGTCCAAATGTATTATATTGTCGAAGTGAAGCGTTATAAATCGGTAGCATTGCCTGATGAATAATTATTTATCGGCAAAGTTAGGTATTACAAACAAATTAACCCTGTATGGCTATTCTTCCAATTTTGGTTAAGTTTGTGGAGAAAAAAAGCACGCATATTCTATGTTTCCAAAAGGTAACTTAATTATAAAACTGATCTTTTTTGGAGTACTGGCTCTGACCGGATGCTCTAGAAAGGCCACAGTTAGTACCTCCGGAGGTGCTTATAATGAGGACCTTGCGCGCGTTCGACCAAAATACGAATATAAGCAGCCTGTCATCAAAGAACCGGCTCCGGAAGAACCTAAAAAGGATCGTTATTCAGATTCCAAAATCAACGCCGACGAGCTTAATGTCAATAAAAAATTACAGTCTGTGCTGGATACGATGGCTCAACGGAACAAATCCATTCGTTATATCAACGGTTTCAGGATTCAGCTTTATGTAGGAAATATCCGCTCCGAAGCCGACGGTGCCAAGTCGTATATATACCAGATGTTTCCTGAAATGAATCCCTATATGTCTTATAATCAACCCACTTACAGAGTTAAGGCAGGTGATTTTATGGATCGCGGCGACGCGGAACAGGTTCTTGAACAGATCAGGGAACAATATCCATTGGCAACTATATTGCCCGATAAAGTGGATATCAAGAAGAGTCTGAATTCCAGCTCATCCAGCGATTACTAACATTTGACTTTCATATTGAATCACTTTTATATACATACTAATTACTAATGAAAAAAGCGCTCATTACGGGTATAACGGGTCAGGACGGAGCCTATCTTGCTGAACTATTATTGAAAAAAGGATATGAAGTCCACGGGATCAAACGCCGCAGTTCCCTTTTCAATACCCAACGAATTGACCACATTTATGAAGATCCGCACGAGAAAAATCCGAAGTTGAAGCTTCACTACGGAGATCTTAGTGACTCAACCAATATTATACGGATCATTCAGGAAGTTCAGCCCGATGAAATCTACAACTTAGGCGCAATGTCGCACGTTCAGGTCTCGTTTGAAGAACCCGAATATGCCGCCAACGTAGATGGAATCGGAACTTTAAGAGTTTTGGAGGCAGTCCGGCTACTTGGATTGACAAAAAAGACAAAGATATATCAGGCATCCACCTCCGAGCTTTACGGATTGGTGCAACAGGTTCCCCAATCGGAGACTACACCATTTTATCCTCGCTCACCATACGCGGTTGCAAAATTATATGGCTACTGGATCACAGTCAATTACCGCGAAGCATATGATATGTTTGCTGTAAACGGTATCCTTTTCAACCACGAATCACCGTTGAGAGGTGAAACTTTCGTGACGCGTAAAATCACGAGAGCAGTCGCAAGAATAGCACTTGGTTTGCAGGACAAAGTATATCTGGGTAATCTGGATGCGCAACGCGACTGGGGTCATGCGAAAGATTTCGTAGAAGCGATGTGGCTGATATTACAACAGGAAGTTGCCGAAGATTATGTAATCGCAACTGGCGTTACAACGCGTATCCGAGATTTTGTAAGAATGGCATTTGCGGAAGTGGGCGTGGAGCTTGAATTCACAGGAGAAGGTGCGAGCGAAATTGCCAAAGTTGTTAAGTGCAACAATCCTGCCTATAAAATTGAAATCGGAAAAGAAGTAGTGGCTGTGGATCCACGCTATTTCCGCCCTACCGAAGTTGAGCTGTTGATTGGTGATCCAACCAAATCAATGACGAAGCTGGGCTGGAAGCCTAAATATGATTTGAAAGCACTGGTGAATGATATGGTCACTGCCGATCTTACGCTGTTCAAAAAAGATCAGATTCTGGAAGACAGCGGTCACAGAGTACCAAATTACTACGAATAGGATATTTTTCGAAAGACATAAAAAAACCTGACATCTTACTGATTGTCAGGTTTTTTTTATTCTAAATCTTCAACGTCCTAAACACTCTTCTTAGAAGGTTTTAGAATTTTGTTGGCTATTTTAATGAGATCCTCAGGCTTCTGATATCCCAAAACTTCTTTAGCTACCGTTCCATCAGGATTGATAAAAAACAACGTTGGATATCCCTGCAAAGGATATTTTTCGGCCAACATCGGTCCTTCGCCATCTTCCATATCAAACTTTACATTGATAAAATTCTTGTTAAACACGTCAGCTACACTGGATTGTGTAAAAACATTTTTTTGCATCAACTTACACGGTCCGCACCAAGTGGTATATGCGTCGAAGAAAATGACCTTATTTTCTGCTTTGGCCTTTTTCAATATGGATGCCCAGTTTCCTTGGACAAACTGAATACCCTTGTCTGCTTTGGCTTCATGGTTTTTTACTTTTCCATCCGCAAAACTTACGGCAAAAGTGAGAAGTAATACAAAACCTGTCAGAGCCCAATTCTTAAAATTCTTCATGCGTTGATATGATTTCAATTGTTACAACCTGATAACGAACTTGATACGTCCTTCATTTTAAACAAAAGTAATTTAGTGGGCAACAGGTTCCAAAACAGCCATATAAATTTCTACTATACCACCTTTGACCTGTAGTTCCACCCCGTTTAAAAAGAAAGGAGTACCTTTGCAGTAAAATTAAGAGATTTAAAGATGAAAATACAGGAAGCCAAGTTCTTTGTAAGCAATTCAGATTTCCAAAAATGCCCTGAGCCGAACATCCCTGAATATGCTTTCATAGGGCGTTCCAACGTGGGCAAATCGTCGGTGATCAACATGCTGACTGGAAAAAAAGCACTTGCAAAAACTTCCCAGCAACCTGGAAAAACGCAGCTTATCAATCACTTCATCATTAACCAGTCGTGGTACCTCGTCGATTTACCTGGATATGGATATGCCAAAGTGAGTAAAACCGAGCGCGAAAAATGGGAAAAGATGATCAACGATTATTTGTTGCTTCGCCCAAATCTGGTTTGCACGTTTGTACTTGTGGATATTCGGCATAAGGCTCTGGCCACCGATCTGGAATTTATGCAAAAGCTGGGGGAAGAAGGAATTCCGTTCCATGTTATATTCACGAAAGCCGACAAATTGAAACCATATCAGGTGGAAATTGCCGTTAACGATTACAAAGAGCACCTTTTAGAAATTTGGGAAGAATTGCCCCCGCTATTCGTCACGTCTGCTGAAAAAAATCAGGGTTCGGAACCCATTCTGGACGCAATAGCGTCCTATAATACGACGTTTGCAAGTAAGTAATAGCCTCCGAAGGTTGTTTACCCCGTAACATTTCACTTATTTTGCGACAAAATTAGGTGATTACCAAAAGTTTGACCGTTTCATAAGGCTGCAAATTGAGTTTATGAAACATGGATTTATCAATATTAAATATAATTCCCAGAAAGGATGAGTGAAAAAATAGAGACTACAGGAATGGAATTGTTGAAAGAAATAGCCAACGTATCCGGAAAAAGCGGCCTATACCGTATTTTGAAACCTAGCCGTGCCGGTGTAATTGTTGAAAGTCTTGACGAGAAAAAAGAGAAAACACTAATCGGCCCTACTGCCCGTGTATCTGTTTTGAAGGACGTTTCGATCTTCACGGATGGCGAATTTGAGTCAGTTCCTTTGGCTGATGTTTTTCTGAAAATCAAAGAAGTTCACGGAGAAGAAGTTGCGCTTGTTGTAAAAACAGCTTCTGATAAAGATCTTATCGAATTTTTGAACGAAATCCTTCCGGACTTTGACCGTTCGAAAGTATATGTTTCCGATATTAAAAAAATAATTACCTGGTTCAATCTTCTTTCGAAATACGTTCCTGAGCTATTCGTAGCTTCCGAAGTATCTGAAGAAAGCGCTGAAACATCCACAGAAAGCGAAGCATAGTATAAACGACTGATATATAACAAAAGCCCTGTCTTCGGACAGGGTTTTTGCATTATTCCAACTGTAAATAATTGATTCGTGAATCTGGCTTCCTATATTGATCATACACTTCTTTCCCCGATCGCCAGCGAAACGGATATCAGAAAGTTGTGTGAAGAGGCGTGGATTCATCAGTTTAAAGCGGTTTGCGTCGCGCCTTCTTATGTTGGCTACACGAAGGAAATGCTGGAATTTTGTCCTATCCGAATTGAAATTGCGACCGTAGTCGGTTTTCCGCTTGGGTATTCTGTCAAGAAAGCAAAACTAGTTGAAGCACAAAGGGCGATTGACGACGGAGCGACAGAGCTTGATGTGGTCATGAATATGTCTCAGTTCAAGTCTATGGCTTATCTGAGTGTGCGGGAAGAGCTTAGGGAACTTACCGATTTGGCTCACACGCAAAACGCTTTGATAAAGATTATCATTGAAACGGCATACCTCGATGCTTTTGAGCTGCATACGGCGTGTGAAATATGCGCTGATGTGAATGCTGATTTCGTGAAAACGTCCACTGGATTTGCACCCGCAGGTGCCGATCCGGAGGTGGTACGAACGATGCGCAGGATTTTACCGGCCCATATCAAAATCAAAGCTTCGGGTGGAATCAAAACAAAGGAATCGGCTCTTGAAATGATAGCCGCGGGAGCCGACCGGATTGGAACTTCATCGGGCATTATCCTGGTAAGCGAGGTATGACAACGAGCGTGTTACTACTCAGCACTGTTCATCCTCCAAGCGATCCGCGGATTGTCCATAAGATTATCCCGGCCTTGGTCAAACAACATAGGGTTTTTGCCTGCTTACCGCATGCTAAAACCAGTATGGATGGACAAAATGACGTGACCATGATTCGTCTGCCGCATTTCAGGAGTTTGTACAACCGGATATTGTTTAGCCACCCACTGGTGCTTTGGAAGTGTTTTCGCCTCAAACCCTCAGTTGTGCATATTTTCGTGCCTGAATTGATCCCAATTGCGTTTCTTTTCAATTGGCTTGGCGCGGAAATAGTATATGAAGTTCAGGAGAATTTATACAAAAAATTCTCGATCAAGAGTTATAACAACAGCTGGCTATCCAAGAAGCTGTTTTATCATTTTGATCACCTGGCGCGACGTAAGTTTCATTTGATTTTTACGGAAAACGCTTATCTTAACGAGTATCAGGATTTGAAGTATCCGAGTGCGGTTGTTCACAATTATGTCAGTTTGCCATTTATTGAGCAGTTTTATCGGAAAAGCGAGCCCGGTATTCCTCCGGTTTTTTATTATTGCGGGGTTATTTCAATGGAAAGGTGCTTTGACACGATGGTGAAAGCTTTTGTGATACTCAAAGAAAGAATCACTGATTTTAAAGTATATTTCTTTGGACCAGTACGATTTCCGATCAGCGAGGCAGAGCAGATTCCCGGATTTAACCTTGTGAAGGACCATTTCGAGTTTTATGGATATACCGATCTGAGAGTGACTTTAAAACATGCAACGGGCAGCACGGCAGGAATTGCACTACTCAAACCAGTGGCGGATTATGTGGATTCTTATCCGACCAAATTATTTGAGTATATGGCCATGGAGCTCCCAGTCATTACCTCCGAATTTCCATTGTACAAAAATGTGGTCGAAAGAGCGAATTGTGGTTTTTGCATCTCACCATTTGATCACGAAAAGCTGGCCGAACAGCTTTTTTGGCTCATTAATAATCCGGAAGAAGCCAGATTATTGGGCAAAAATGGAAAAACAGCAGTGAACTCGGAATATAATTGGACAAATGAAGAAAAAATACTGTTGTCTTTTTATGAAAAAATCGAAGTAAAAGAGCATTTGCCAAATCTTTAGACAATGAAACTTTTGTATTTATGAAATTTATTGTTGAATTGTTCAAATATTAAATGCTACGATTTCTACGAAATATTTAACTTTCGGAACTGAATCAGAATTAAAGCTTGCGAAGTCAACTTCCCAACCATGTATATTAATACAATAAGTCACTATTTTCCAAGCCAAGTAATTGGTAATGAATATTTTACTAAAATAAACAACCTGTCTACAGAATGGATTGCGGAGCGTACAGGAATATATGAACGCCGGAAAGCCGAAGAAGGGGAGAACACCACAACTATGGCAATTGCCGCAGTTGATCTGTTGCTGGAAGAAATACCTTATAGTAAAAACGAAATTGATCTGATTGTCGGCGCAACTTATACGCCGTACGACACCATTGTTACACTTGCTCATGCGGTTCAGCATCATATCCAGATTCCGGATATTCCGGTTTTGAGCCTTTCAACAGCTTGTTCATCGTTCCTGAATGCGATTGAGATCGTGGAAGGCTATTTTGCGATGGGTAAAGCGTCAAAAGCACTTGTCGTGGTGTCCGATCATAACACTGCATATTACAACGAAATGGATACGGTTTCCGGCCACCTTTGGGGCGACGGAGCATCCGCGCTTGTGATTTCGAAAGAACGACAAACAGAGTCGGATATGCATATCAAAAAGCTGATCACCGGCGGTGCTGCTACGAGTGGCCGAGCGGTTGAAGCGGTGGTTTTGAGACCTAATCACAGAGGAGTGGTTATGCCGTACGGACGTGATGTATTCCAGAATGCATGTGTGTATATGCCGAAAGTGAGTCAGCAGGTGTTACAAGCTTGCGGACTAACAATCGATGATCTGGATTATTTGATTCCGCATCAGGCCAACCATAGGATCAGTTTGAACGTGATCAATACTTTGGGCATCCCTGTCGAAAAATTGATTTCTAATATTCAATACCTGGGAAATACGGGTTGCGCGGGCTGTGCCATCGCTCTTTCTGAAAATAAAGAGAAATTTAAGAAAGGAGAGAATATTGTTATTACCGTATTCGGAGGCGGATATTCATATGGAGCAATGTTGATCAATGTTTAGCGAAACTCCCACCTAAACGAGAAAGGCCATCCGGACAGATCGAATGGCCTTTCTCGTTTTATATCGTAATCAAGAATATCAGGCTTACCGACTAGTTTATCTCAGAATCCGTTGTCTGTAGCGGTTTCCATTGATTATTATCAGGATCAATATCAGGTAGCTTGTTGGTCGGATCAATTGTCACTGATTTTAAAGGCTGCGTAGTACTTGCCTTGAAAGTCCATGCGCCACCGCGCTGCCAAATCTCAACCGGGAATTCTACGGTCGTTTTCTTGCCGTCTAGTTCTTCAATCTCAACTCTTGCAGGCATTGCCATCTGATCCAGGTTTTCGATGGTAATTAAAGAACCTTTCTGGGGATTTTGACCAACATATACGACATCCTTTACACTCTGATCCAATTTGTAGTTCTCGAAAAACCATCCCTTCCAGAACCATCCCAAATCTTCACCCGCCGCATCTTCCATTGTTCTGAAGAAATCGTACGGAGTTGGATGTTTGAATGCCCAACGCTTTACGTAGGTTTTGAACGCGTAGTCGAATCTTTCTTTCCCAAGAACTTCCTCACGTAGCATTTTCAAACCCAATGCCGGTTTGTAATATGCTTCCCAACCCAAATTTTTAGCCTGAACCACATCAGGAATCGTCATGATCGGGTCTGCATTCGGGCGGAAAATCATAGGCGCAACACGGTGCAAATCATTCAGACGAGTGTCTTTATATTCACCATTGTTAAAATAATCGCCGGAAAGGAAGTTGATAAAAGTATTGAAACCTTCGTCCATCCAGGCATATTTACGCTCGTTGTTCCCAACGATCATCGGGAACCAATTGTGGCCGAATTCGTGATCTGTCACACCCCAAAGGTCTTCCTTACGGCTTTTGCTGCTGCAAAAAACGATTCCCGGATATTCCATTCCCCCCACAATACCGGCTACGTTGGTCGCAACAGGATATGTAAACTCGTGAACGTAATTCGAATAGAATTCGATACACCCTTTCACATATTCGGTGGAACGTCCCCAACCATCCAACCCACCGTCTTCAGCAGGATATACGGATTGAGCAAGAGCCGTTTTTCCTCCAGGAAGATTCATTTTAGCCGCATCCCAAACAAACGCCTTTGAACTCGCCCACGCAACGTCTCTTGACTGAACACATTTAAATTTCCATGTAAGCGTACCGGAAGTCTTAGGACGGCTCGATGGACTAGTAACTTCTTCCGCAGTACGAATCATCACCGTCTGATCGCTTTTAGCGGCATCCGCCAATCTTTTGCGTTGTTCTGCAGTTAATACTTCAGCAGGATTTTGCAATTCCCCAGAACCGACTACGATATGATCCCAGGGAACAGTAACATTATATTCAAAGTCCCCATATTCAAGGTAAAACTCTCCCGCACCGAGATATGGCAATACGTTCCATCCTTCTATATCATCAAAAACGCACATGCGCGGATACCACTGTGCCATTTCATAAACGATACCGTTCTTCGTATCAAGCGTACCCATTCTGTCCGAACCGTATTCAGGCACTTTGAAAGAATATGCAATCTTGATTTTTATAACGTCTCCGTTTCCTTTCAGAGGTGAAGAAAGCCGGATCTGCATGCGGGTATCGTTGACGATGTATGCCGCATCCGTTGCTTTGTCTTTTCCGCGTTGGGTTGACACGGAGGTGATTGCATCTCCACCCTCAAATCCCATATTTCCAAAACGTCCACCGGACACCGCGGTCGTTTTCCCGCCGCGAGATTTGTCACTGAAAGCGTTTTGATCCAGTTGAAGCCATAAAAACTCCTGATCCTCAGGACTATTGTTTTTATAAGAAATTTCTACGTCGCCCTTTACAACTCCCTCTTTCTCATCCAAAGAAACATTGATCTTATAATCGGCACGATTCTGCCAATATTTTGCCCCAGGCGCTCCGCTACCAGAGCGAAATTCGTTTCCTGGCTGGAAATTGAACAAAGGATGAAAGAGCACATGAGCATCATACTTCGTTTTTTCGGCCTCCTGCGAAAAAGACGCCGAGCCACCCAGAATACCAAGTAACAGCGTACCCAGGCCGATTTTTGAAACTTTCATTCGGATAAATTAAATATTAAAATAATGTTATTCTTAACGAGCAATATACGGCTTTTCATGTTTTTTAATATTAAAAAGTTTTAACCTCGGTTTTGATTGTTAACTTTTGTAACCAATATCAAAGTAAGCGTTAATATGAGGACCAGGCTTTCCGTCGATGACTATTTGCAGGGGATTCTCGCGGGAGACCGTAGAATTCTGGGAAAAGCTATCACATTGGTAGAGAGTATATTAGAAAGTGATCGTGTCCTGGCCGACCAACTCATCCGCCAGATTCTTCCTCATAGCGGTAATTCTTTGAGAATCGGCGTAAGCGGAATTCCCGGCGCGGGGAAAAGCACATTCATACAGGCACTGGGAAATGAAGTGCTTAAAAAAGGCAAGAAACTCGCCGTATTAGCGATTGATCCAACTAGCAGCCTTTCTCATGGAAGTATTCTGGCTGATAAAACCCGGATGGAAAAATTGGCCCAAAATCGGTACGTCTTCATCCGCCCGACTCCCGCTGGCAACATACTTGGTGGAGTATCACGATCCACGCCTGAGGCTATTGTTCTTTGTGAGGCTGCGGGATATGACTATATCATGGTTGAAACCGTCGGAGTAGGTCAATCAGAAGCAGTCGTTAAGAATATAACCGATTTTTTCATACTGCTTTTGATAGCAGGAGCCGGTGATGAAATGCAGGGAATTAAACGTGGGATTATGGAAATCGCTGATTTACTGGTTGTTAATAAGGCAGATGGGGATAATATTGGTAAGGTTGCCAACACAGTAACAGAATTAAGGAATATCCTGCCATTGATGCCCAAATCATTTTCGGGGTTTCAGCCCGAGGTCATATCTTGCTCCTCGTTAACTGGATCCGGTATTTCGGAGATATGGAAGATAATCACCGATTTCCAATCCATTTCAACCATAAATGGATATCTCCTGGAAAATCGCAATTCACAACAAAGCGAGCGACTGCATAACAATATTGAAACTCTTTTAGTAGAAAAATTCTACAACAGCCTGAATATGAAAGCGAATATTCAGGAAACTGAACAAAATTTGAAACAGGGCCTGGATACCCCTTTGTTGGCCGCTCAAAAACTGGTTCAATCTTTTCTTGACCAATATTCGGGTGCCAAAGACTGAATATTCGGGCATATTTTTTGGAAAAAGATATTCATTCAGTCACTTTTACCGTTAAATTGAGCAGTTCCATTTATAATAACAAAACCATGAAACACCTAAGAGGCCTCGGATTACTACTTTTTGCAATGTTCTTGTCAGTTGCTTTCATCTCCTGCAGCGATGACGACGATGATCCGGTTGTTGAAAATAAAAACGAAATCGTTGCCGCCTGGAAACTGAGCACTGTCACACAGGAAAACCCGAATGACACCATTTCTGCTCTCGCTCTTCTTCCCGTTGTGGCCCCTTGTTATAACCAACTTGTTTTAACTTTTGCAGCTAACAACAAGATTACTCCCAGTGGATGTGAGCAATTGATCGCGCTTATGGCGCAAACGGGTTATCTGACATTGGGCACAGAAACAACCTGGCAAACAGACGCTGATAACCTGATCATTACAAACGGATCTAACAATCAGAGTTTCAAGTATAGTATTTCAGGAACAGACCTGAAAATTATCGTCGATACGGACTTGACTACAACGAGTACTAAAAACATTGTTCTGTTGCTTAAAAAGCAATAGTCTAATAACTATATAACAAGAGTGCGCAAATTGATACGGCGCACTCTTGTTATATAGGTTCAATCTTTCTAAGAACTAGTATGATCGCAAACGATCAGCCACTTGCCTTTAATTTTTTTCCACAACAGGGTATAGTATCCGCTTAAGTCACCTTTCTCCGGGCGGGTAAGGTGAAATTTTCCGACGACAAAGGCTACATTTTCTGACGGAAAAGTTAGGCTGATTACATCAAATTTCAGCTTTCCCATTGTTGCTCGGTCCGGATATCGCTTTAAATAATTTTCGTACGTAGCCTTATATCCATAAGTTACGCCACTTTTTCCAACGAACATCAAAGAATCGGAATTCCAGTAACCATGCATGAAAGCATCGATTCTTCCTTCGTTCCAATCTGATACCTGCTGGTCCAGAATCTTTTGTATTGCATCAACATTTTGATTGGTCTGCGCCTTGCTTAGGAAACAAACCAATAGCAAGCTAAGAGTTAGTAGAACTTTTCTCACAATTTTTCCGGATTTTTGTAATCTGATATTTCCTATTTAAAGATAAGGGAACATCTCTGATCAAAATGCAGATTGTTCTTTTTACGAATAAATTTTATTTAAGATGTTTGATAATCTGTTCAAAAAGCTGGATCGCCAGAAATATCCCTTTGTGGATGGTTTATACTACCTTTTCATCATTGTGTTTATTCTCATCCTGTTCTTATTTTTTGCCTGATTGTGGATAATTCCAATTACCTGTTTATCGTCAATCCCACTTCGGGAACTTCCATCGGCAAAAACTCAGAGTCTGTTGTTGAAGAAATCAGAAAAATCGGAGATCAGTACAATGCGTCTATTGAAGTATTATTCACCGGTCACAGAGGCCATGCAACTGAAATTGTTGCGCAAAATCTATCCAAAAAAAACTGGAAAGCAATAGTCGCCGTCGGTGGTGACGGAACTGTAAATGAAGTGGCAACAGGACTGGTTCATACTGAAACCCCACTCGGAATATTGCCCCTTGGCTCTGGAAACGGCCTGGCGCGGCATCTTGGCATTCCACTTCATCTTCAAAAATCATTACAGAGACTTTTTAAAGGTCAAACAATAACGATCGATTCCGCGCAGTTAAACGATATCCCATTTTTCTGTACCGCCGGGGTGGGTTTTGATGCATATGTTGGCAGCCTTTTCAGCCAGCAGGATACCAGAGGACTCGCAACATATATGAGCGTTTCTTTTAAATCATACTGGTCATTTCTTTCTCAAACTTATAAAATTAACGGAAAGACCACCGAAGTGTTTTCAGTCACCTTTGCCAACGCAGGTCAATATGGAAATAATGCCTGGATTGCTCCTGAGGCAAGTTTACAGGACGGCAAACTGGATGTTTGTACTATCCAGACTTTCCCAAAGTGGTTTGGAGCATCCCTTGTATACAGGCTTTTTACCAAAAATCTCAAAAACTCAAACTTTATATCTTATCAACGCGCTTCCGAAGTTGTGATCGAAGCGGACCACAAGATATTGGTCCATTACGATGGAGAGCCATTGCAATTGGAAGACAATCGATTTACTGTCAGGGTTATACCAGCCAGCTTGAAGGTGATCCTCTAATATCAATCCAAAACCTTAAAAGTTATGTCAAAGAAAAACCGTTCGGGAATTATATATTCAACCAATCCCGATTTTGAATATACCGATGGTAACGATTCGGAGGCTGAAACATTAGCACCAAATCAGCAAGACCTGAGGATATGGCTGGAACGTAAAGGCGGTGGGAAAGTTACCACTGCTGTGAAGGGTTTCGTAGGAACAGAGGCTGATCTGGAATCGCTGGGTAAACTTTTGAAAAATACCTGCGGAAGCGGCGGAACAGTAAAAGACGGGGAGGTACAAATTCAAGGTGACCACCGCGACAAAGTGATTAACTGGCTGACTACCAAAGGATATAAAGCAAAAAAAGCCGGAGGATAGGCCTAAAAAAGGAGATGATCGATGATCATCTCCTCCAGATTTCAATTGTATATTGAACCCTATAATACCTTGGTAGTATCTATTTCAGTCGGTGCTGGCAATGTTTCTGCAGGTGGCTGGATCGGGAAATTATTTCTCTTGTTGTCTAAAACCTCAACCTCCGTGACAAAGTATTTCGTCTCTCCAACCCAACTCAGGGTGAAAAACTTTTCCTCATAAGTAAGCGAGACGCGTGAGCCGTTTTTGATCGCATCTTCCAGTTTAGCAATTGCTTCCTTGTTGCTGGTACTTACAGAAAAAGGCCACTCCGTGGTATTCATGGAGCCATCTCCTTCAAATAGTCCACCGGTTCTTAGTTCGCCCTCATAAGTTTTAAAGAGGTAACCCTTTTTACTTATTTTATTTACGTATCCCCCCCGCTTTCCCTCACTGTAGTATCCGAAGGTGATATAATATAATATCCCGAAGACGATAGCCAGGAATATGAAGAGAAAAGTCCATTTGCGCATAGTATGTAATATAATGACTTGGTTATGACAGCTAACTTCGTGAAACGGATTGATTTTTCCTAGAAAATTATTTGGCGCGTATCGCAATTACCGGATCCATTTTGGCCGCAATCATCGCTGGAACGATCCCGGAAATGACACCAATCGTACAGGAAACACCGAGCCCAAGAAGAATATTACTCGGCAGCATAACGATCTTGAGCGTTCCTAACTGCATAAAGCTCAACGAGTATACCAGAAGTATACCAACAAGCCCACCGACAAGACTGAGCATAACAGCCTCAAAAAGAAATTGAAACAGGATCGAATAGTTTTTTGCCCCAAGCGATTTCTGAATTCCAATCAGATTCGTTCGCTCTTTTACCGACACGAACATGATATTGGCAATACCGAAGCCTCCCACTAAAATAGAAAAGCTACCGATCACCCATCCAGCAAGTGTAAGAACGGCGAACATTTGAGAAAGTGCCTCGGCGGCAGCTTCAGGCCGGTTGATTGAGAAGTTGCTTTCTTCTCTGGGTTTAATTCCACGTTTTGAACGCATTAGACCCACAACCTCCGCCTCAACTTCCTTCAGACCTTCATCATCCGGAAAACCTTTAACCACTATATCAGGATCCGGGCGCCCTGATTGAAACATTTTGGCAAACGAGCCATAAGTGATCAGACATTTCTTGTCTGGATTCCCCCCAAAATCCACCAAACTTTCCCCTTTTCTTTCCTGAACTCCGACAACAGTAAACTTCTGTCCCGCCAATTTGAATATTTTACCAACCGGATCCTGCCCTGGAAATAAGGCTTCGGCGATATCCCAACCGATAATTGCAACATTCCGGCCATTAGTTGTTTCCTGCTCCATAAAATAGCGACCATTCGCCATCGGGACTTCCGAAATCTGATCATATTCAAATGACACCCCCTGAATAAGTGCCTGGATACTATTGGAACCGTTTTTCAACGTAATATTTCCTCTGAAATCCATTACTGCAACTGCACTGGCTTTTTCTAAGTTATCGTGCAGAAATTTGTATTCAGCATTTGAAGGACTCGGCCATTGAAAGTATTTCCACCACTGATATTCACCCCCAAATCCCCATGGCCATTTTTGAACGTAGAACACATCTTCTCCAATGGATTTAAGGCTCTCGCGTATATTTTTTTCCAGCGAATCGACAATCGTAAAAACGGCAACGATGGCAAATATACCGACAGTTACGCCCAGAAGAGAAAGCGTTGTACGCGTAATATTGGATTTCAGCGCTTGCCATGCAAACCGAAAACTCTCGTATATCTGCCTTACTGTTTTCATTTCAATGCTGTCAATGGTTGAAGTTCGGAAACCGTTGTAAAAGGTAAGATGAATATTACCTTATGAAAAATAAATTGGTACAAAAGGCACGAAACCGATATGAATTGCGCCTCTACGTTATTCGACTATATAATAGTCAGGAAAAATTGAACAAATCCATTTTCGTATACAGGTCTTGTCAGGAATTTATATATTGAGTTTCCAACTCCTATAACTAATCAGAAATAGGTGGTTATAATCGAAGTGCGTTCCGAAAACTAAGTCGATATTGTGATAAAAAGCGCATTTTCAGTGCTTTACGACCTACTTCGAAAACCGCTTTTATTATCCCACTGACCTGTCTGACATTAACTATTTTTAAGATGAAAAAGAATTACCTGCTTATTTTATCCCTGTCACTCGCCTGCGGCTTATCCCACGCTCAGCAACCCGTGAAAGAATCGTCCGGATTCTATCAGTTTTTGTCTGACGACCCAAATCAAAAGGCTTTTATAACCGACAAAAAAGGTGTTATTGCTCAAAATGGGATGGTTGCCACAGCCCATCCGGTTGCATCTCAGGTCGGTGTCGATATCTTGAAGGCTGGTGGAAATGCCGTTGATGCCGCAGTAGCTGTTCAATTCGCCTTAGCAGTAGTTCACCCTTCTGCCGGAAATATCGGTGGTGGCGGTTTTTTGGTACTTCGCGAAAAATCAGGAAAAAGTTATAGTATCGACTTCCGGGAGAAAGCTCCTTCTAAAGGCCATGCGGATATGTACCTCGACAAAGATGGAAATATTATTCCTGACGCCAGTACACTGGGACGACTGGCCTCGGGAGTACCAGGATCAGTTGACGGAATGGTCGAAGCGCATAAAAAATATGGAAAATTACCCTGGAAGGATTTGATCCAGCCTGCTATTGACCTTGCTGTCAAGGGAGTTGTACAGACGGAGCGAGAAGCTCGCGGTTTGAACGCGATAAAGAAAGATATGCTCGCTGTAAATCCGGGTACAAAATATTTCCAAAAAGCCGACGGAGCTAATTGGGTTGCAGGCGATTTGCTGGTTCAGAGAGATTTGGGAAAAGTACTAAAACGGATTCAGAAAAAAGGTCGTGACGGATTTTATAGTGGAAAAGTGGCGAAGAAGCTGGTGAAGGATATCAATAAAAATAAAGAAGGTATCATCAGCAAAGAAGATTTGGCGGCATATCATGCCCAATGGCGTGAAACGATTTCCGAGAATTATAAGGAATATAAAGTAATTACCATGGCTCCGCCTTCGAGCGGTGGTATTGCATTGGTTCAATTGATGCGCCTGGTGGAAGCGTTTCCGCTCAGAAAGTGGGGCTGGCACAGCGATTCAACGATACAAACGATGATCGAAGCGGAAAGAAGGGTATATGCCGACAGAGCGAAGTTTTTAGGTGATCCCGATTTTGTCAAAATTCCGATGTCGACCTTGATGAGCAAGGAGTATCTGCAAAGTCGGTGGAAAGATTTCGATTGGACGAAAGCGACTGATAGCAAGACGATTAACGGAGGTGAAGTTCCTGGGTATGAAAGCTTAGAAACGACCCACTTTTCGGTAGTGGACAAAGAAGGCAATGCCGTTTCTGTTACTACGACTCTGAATGGAGGTTATGGCAGTGCGGTGGTTATAAAAGGGGGTGGTTATTTTATGAACAATGAAATGGATGATTTTAGTATCAAGCCAGGCACTCCGAATATGTACGGTTTGATCGGAAATAAGGCCAACGCGGTTGCTCCCGGAAAACGAATGCTTTCCTCCATGACGCCGACAATTATTGAAAAAGATGGCAAACTACTAATGGTGGTTGGTACGCCTGGCGGATCAACGATTATTACATCTGTTTATCAAACAGTTCTGAATGTGCTGGAGCATGGGATGACAATGCAGCAAGCCGTAAATGCACTGAAATTCCATCACCAATGGCTGCCGGACAAAACGACTTTCGAAGCAAATGCATTCTCCGAAAACACCATCAAAATTCTTACCGACAAAGGTTATATCCTTGAAAAACAAAGAAATACAATAGGCCGTATGGACTGCATTCTGGTTTTACCAGATGGTTGGCTGGAAGGAGGCTCCGATCCACGAGGCGACGATACGAGTATTGGATATTAAGACGCTGTAAACTGGTTCTCGGATTATCTTGTTAGTCTGAGAATCAGTTCTTTATATTCAGGAAAAGAATTAGCTAAGCTTTCTCTTTCCGCCATTTCAAAATCGTCAAAATCAAAGCCTGGCGAAACGGTGCAGCCTACTAAAGAATAGCTGACATTCTCCGAAGGACAAGATCCAAACCAGGTTCCGGCGGGAACAACGGCCTGAAAAACCTCTCCATTTTCCGGCTCCGGTCCAAGGCGAATCACCTCAAGTTTCCCTGTTTCAGGATATATCACATAAACTTCCAGCGCCCCACCAGCATAGAAATGCCACATTTCATCCGATTTGATTTTATGAAAAGCTGAGAAATCTTTCTCTTCTAACAAGAAATATATACCGGTGGAATAGGATCTATCCCCTGAAAATGTCGCCGGCAAAGCCGATTTGGTGATCGTGCCATGCGAGCGATAGGTTTCTGCATAAAAACCTCCTTCAGGATGTGGCTGAAGTTGGTATTTCTCTACCCAGTAGGATGCGGATTTCATAAAGTCTGTATTCACTTTTACTGATAAACTATATTAACTCCCTTATTCTCAATATCCCGTACCGAGTCATTGACTTCGTTCGTAACCAATGTGTTGATCAGATCCAGGCCAGCGAACTGGAGATATTTATCCTTTCCAATTTTTGAGCTATCGCACAATAGAATGACTTCCGTTGCCGCAGAAGCCATCGCAAGTGTTATTTCCGCTTCACTTTCGCTGTTGGCAGACAGCCCGTGGAGCGCAGAGATTCCGTCAACACCTAAAAATGCTTTGTCTGCCTTGTATCGCTGGATATGCTCCACAGCCATTTTTCCATGAACCGCATGTCTCGCCTTATCCAACTCCCCCCCGATCAGATTGACATGCACGTTGCTACTCATCAGCTCATGAACAACTGGTAATGAGTTGGTAATTACTCTGATATTCATAGATCTAATCAGTCCGCACAATCGGAAAACGGTACTGCCACAATCAAGAAAAATGGTATCTCCCTCTTTGATAAACTTGGAGGCAAGCCCGCAAATATAGTCCTTCTCAGATATTCGCGACGCGACTTTATTCACGAAATCGACCGGCGTTTTAACTATATCGGGTCTCATTGCGCCACCGTGCGTTCGATATATAAGCCCATCGGCTGCCAGAATCTGCAAATCACGACGAATTGTGATCTCTGAAGCACTGGTCGCCTCCGCCATTTCTTTTACCAATACCTCCTCATTTTCTTTTACCAGCTGAAGAATTTTATTCTTGCGATGTTGAAAATTCATATTTCTCTGTACATTTGTTCAAATATAATCATAATCAATCAAAAACGATCATAAATATGGATGGAAACGTAAATATCGTATCCGAGGAGATATTATCCGACAATTGGTATACCCTAAGAAAATTCACTTTCGATTATCGCAAAAAAGATGGTGGTTGGGAAAGACAGTCCCGGGAAGCATATGATCGCGGAAATGGAGCCACTATATTGTTATACAACAAAAGCAGTCAGACTGTTATTCTCACAAAACAATTCAGGCTACCGACTTACACCAACGGAAACGAGAACGGTATGCTTATTGAGGCTTGTGCAGGTTTACTGGACAAGGACAACGCAGAAGACTGCATTCGTCGTGAAACTGAAGAAGAGACCGGATATCAAATAGAATCCGTTCAAAAAATCTTCGAAGCCTATATGTCTCCAGGCTCCGTAACCGAGATTCTTTATTTTTTTGTAGCTGAATATGATAGTTCAATGAAAACAGGCACTGGTGGCGGATGCGAGACCGAGCAGGAAAACATTGAAGTAATGGAAGTACCTTTCCAGGAGGCAGTTAACATGCTTAAAACCGGAGAAATCAAAGATGCTAAAACGGTGATGCTCATCCAATATGCGCAGCTCAACAATCTGCTAAGCGCATGATATGGGTTGTTTGAAGGAACAAAAAATATGGCTGACCGTCGGAAAACCGATGGTCAGCCATACAATAAGCAATCATCCCATAGACTACCTCACGATGCCGGAGTCGGATCAATATTTATGTTACCTGATGCATCGGTCTTTGGAGCGCCACTAATTTTGTCGAAGAAATCCTTGAGAAATTTTTCAGCTTCGGGAAAGTTCGATTTTAGTGCTTCTGAACCCTTCGATTTCAGTTCCTCAAAATATTCGGGTGCCTTGTCCACTGCCTGCTCCGCTTCCGATTTCAAATCACTGGCTTTGGATTTCAGATCTTCCAACAGTTTTTCTCCTTCTTCTGTTTGCAGATATTTATGTGCAGCAACGCCTGCGGCGGCTCCGAGAATAAATGTTGCTAAATGCTTCGCGTTAATGCTCATCACTTTATCCTGTTTGGTTTTCTTAAAATTAGTTATGTTTTACGCGAAAAGAAATGTTTAAGTGATAAACGGATTAAAGGCGCCCAACTACATGGTTTTCACTTATTTAATCTCAAAAGCAGCCTGCATTTTATAGGTGATTTTTATTTTTTGATACTGAACATCGCTTTCCGTGACCGCATCGGCTGACTCAACTGACATTGCCCGCATATTGGCTTTTGCATACATGGGTTGAGGATAATACACATTGTCGTCCAACTCATGAATCTCAAGTGCTTTTCCCAACTTTTCATCAATAGCAACAAGCAGATACTCTGCTTTATCCTTCGCGGACTTCAACGCGTTGATTTTTACCTGCTTCTTGTACTCATCTCTTTTCGAGTGGTCCACCCGCGTGATATTGGCATACTGCAAACCACGGCTGTCTATCTTTGAAAGAATGACGTCAAGCTTTTCAGGCGTGCTTACTTTGAGCTCATATTGTTTCGCCTCCAGAAACGACGTCGGTTTTTTCTTTTTGTCCACATAATTATGGTATCCGCCAGCCCCTTTCAACGAAAGATCGCTTGCTGAAAGCCCGGCATCGGCGATAGCCTTCACAAGTTGTTTTTCCAACGTACTGATATTCACCTTATCCTTTTGGTTTTTCTCGTCCTCAAAATATTCTCTTAACGATATCCCAAAATACAGTTCATCAGGAACGACTTCCATTTCTGCCGTACCGGTCACTTCTATTTTCCGCGGTGGAACTACCTCAGTAACTTTTGTCTGACTAAAGGCAGAAAACGATAATACGGCAACCAATAATGAAGTCAATAACATTTCTTTTTTCATGGTACTATTCAATTTGTAAATTTAAAATTGTGAGACTGACGCGATGTTAACCGTTTGAAAATCAACAAATTTAAAATATTTTTCATGGCTAATTGCATGTTTCTTTCGCTGGTCAACTTTGCACATCAGTACCTTATAGACACAAATCTCGCTAAAAGGTTTACCCTTCCCTTGTGGCTATTTTGTTAAGATATGTTAACTGGAAACAGCCAAGAGAGCGATCTCGTTAGAAACCACTCTCTTAGCTCAAAACAAACCGTGTCCATTCAGTTGTAATTCTTGTAAATTACATCGATGATCCTCAAAAAGTTTTCATAATCCTCCTCGTTCAGGTTTCCCCAACCGCTGGTTCTCATTTCAACAACTATGGGATATGCCTTTGAACGCAACTTTTCACCTTCATTTGTGAGAAATAAATTAAACTTTCTACGATCGCTCATTGATGAAACACGCTTAACTAATAATTTCTTTTCCAGCAAATCAACAATTCTTGTGATCGTCGGAGGATCTTTGAAAGTTGTTTCAGCAAGGCTGTTCTGACTAATTCCCTGCTCCCGATAGATGTGATCAATAAGCATCCATTGATCGTAAGTTAAATCCAGACCCGCATTTTGAAAGTTCTTCTGAAGGATATTTCTGATTTTTTTTATGGTGGTGTCTATTTTGAAAAAGTAAGCGTGATGGTCAGAAATATGGGTCATAGTAATGAATGGGCTGTGTGTACGGTAACATTATACGGTAAGTTAATTGGAAAAACAGGACAATATTTAAATATTTTAGCATAATTTTTCTTGAAAAATCAACAAACATATTTTTCTGATTCAAAGGCATAAAAAAGGCCCGGCGAATGTTACTTGCCGGGCCTGATTATTTTATGAATTTAAAAAACTTATGCCGAATTACGTGCAGCATTAATAATACCAAACATTGCCCTCATTATCAACTGGTTATATGTCTCCACGTCGACAGGCAATGTCTTGGGATCTTCAGCTAGCATTTGTAGAGCGTACTGCTGAATTGTAATAAGCGGTAACACAATCCTTTCTCTTGTTTTGATGGAAACCTTAGTCACCGTATTACTATCCAACAGCTCTTGCTGACTCGATACATCCAACAGCATTTTCAATGTCAGATTGAACTCCTGATACATTTTATCCCAAAATTCTACATACTCAGGATCTTTTCTTAGATATTCGGTTGCAGGGAAAAATGCTTTTGACAGCGACTGCATTGAATTCTCAATAAGCGTGCGGAAGAAAAGCGACTTTTTGTAAAGCTTTTTGATTGCATCCTTCTTTCCTTCTTTTTCCATTATTGCGATGGCCGAACCAAACCCATAGAAGCCGGGAACATTCTGTTTCATCTGAGCCCACGAACCTACAAAAGGAATAGCGCGCAAATCTTCAAACTTCAGTCCTTCATCCGCATTTCCTCTTTTCGTTGGACGGCTGCCAATATTCGTTTGTCCATAAAAACGTAGCGGTGTCTTTTTATCCAGATATTTGACAAATTTCGGGTGACGCTTCAGATCAAGATATGAATCGTATGCATATCCAGCCATTTCTTCGATCAACGCCTTGTCATCCTCATTCAGATCTTCCTCTCTCTTGCTCGCTTTGAAAAGGTGATTATCAAGACCTGCCGTGAACAACCTTTCCAAATTGTACATGGCCGTTGTGATCGTGCCATAATTAGAGCTAATGGTCTGACCCTGAACCGTCAACTGAACTTCCTTATCCTCTATATCCTTGCCCAGCGACGAATAAAAACTATGGCTGTTTCCACCGCCACGCGCAGGAGGTCCTCCACGGCCGTCGAAAAAGGTTACTTTAATTCCAAACTCTCTGGAGACTTTTGTCAATTCTTCCTTGGCGGTATAAATCGACCAGTTAGCTCTCAGATATCCCCCGTCTTTCGTTCCGTCGGAAAATCCAACCATAATCGTTTGGTGGTTGGCGCGGTTTTCAAGATGGTTGCGATAATAAGTATTTGAGTACAACTTCCGCATGATTTCCGGGGCGTTCGCCAAATCGTCCACCGTTTCAAACAACGGAACCACGTCAACCGCTACCACTCCATTTTCGTCAGCAATCAGGTTCTTTGCCAAAGCAACGACTTGCATCACATTGAGCGCAGACGTATTGTTACTGATCACATAACGGTGGGCCCCTTTTTCACCATTGCTTGCCTGAATAGACTTAATGGCTCTGATCGAACCTAAAATATCTTTTGTCGTTTCATCCTCGTAATCCTCATCACGAAGCGGAATATTGAGTGAGAGCAACAGATCTATTTTCTTATCCTCATCCCAACTTTCATAATCCGCGTATTTCAAAAGGGGCACTTTCCTTTCGAGCCTTTTCAATATATCCTCCCAAGCCTTAGTATGCTTCCGGCTGTCCTGACGAACATCCAAACTAGCAAAAAAGAAGCCAAACAAATTAAGTTTCAGAATGAAATCGTCGAGTAACTCAACAAAAAGTCCTTGATGCTTACTCACCAAAACCTCTCTCGCACCTAAACATTCGTCGATCAACTCCTGTGCGTTCGCATATCCTTCTTCAAACGGGCCGAAAATGGTACTGTTCATTTTGCGCTCCGCAAGGTTTACAGCCTCGTCCACCCCTTTGAAAGTAAGTCTTCTTTTCAAAGTGCGGATATCACGATAATATCCTCTTAATAAAGTCTCACGCAAACGTGCAGCCACAGCCAAAGTCGTTTCCGGATTGACAAACGGATTACCATCTCTATCACCTCCTGGCCAGAATCCTAATCTGAACAGATTCGGGTATTTCCAGTCGTGCAAATTCATACCCAAGCCAGTAATCAACTTGGTAAGTATCTTCGGAATTGCATCATAATATACGTTATCCAAAAACCAGCACAAACTTACCGCCTCGTCAAAAGGCGTTGGTTTTTCGTGGTTGATAAAGGCCGTTTTTCCTAGCTGAAGAAGCAGTTGATTTACCTCTGTAAAATCATTCAGACGTATAGCATCTTCCAGGTCGTTGATGATCCCAAGTACTTTTCCTGAATAGAACTGAGTCGGGTGGGCAGTGAGAACAATTCTCACGCTATAATCTTCCAGCTTCGCCAGCAATTTCTTTTTCAACGCTTCGCTTTCTATCCGATCCGTAAGATATACCACGGATCCTTTACCAGTCAGGTCATGCGTCTGTTCAAAAGCAGCGTCTTCTACCGAGTCAAACAATACTACCTGTCTTTCAATGTATTGGATAAATGCAAAAAGCAGATCGGTTCTTTCCTTAGGGGAAGCCGTTTCTAAAAGCTCTTCGAAAAAGTGCTCAATAATTTCCTTGGGAGACTTACCTTCCTGAAATCCCACCTCACTTTGTTGTGTCAAAATGGGGAGCAACGAACCGGTCTGGAAAACGCCTCGATAGGGCAAACTCAAAAAAAGGCTGTTAAAAATATTGTACTTCGTTACGACAGCGTCCTGGAAACTATTGCTCATGGTGGAGTGACAAAATTTTATTTTGTAGAATTCAACTGAAAACAAATATACCTAAAAAATTCAATTTTAAGCCTTTGGGTGGGCTTGTTGGTGCGATTGTTTCAGCTTCTCAATTGAATTATGTGTGTAAATTTGGGTCGCAGCGAGGTTCGCATGACCTAGTAAATCTTTGATTGCATTTAATTCTGCACCACGATTCAGAAGGTGTGTGGCATAGGTATGTCGTAAAATATGGGGGCTTCTTTGGGCTAAGGTCGTGACTGCCGTCAGATACTTCTTAACTATACGTTGGATGAACATCGGGTAGGCTTCCTTTCCTTTGTCAGTCAATATCAACATCTGGGTGGTTTCCTCAGGAGCTCTCTGAATCAGGTATTTTTTCAAAAGGTCTGAGAGCAAAGTCGATATCGGAATAATCCGCTCTTTGGAACCCTTTCCCAAAACTTTGATGGTATTGGAATATGGATTGATGTCGGCCACAGTCAACCCGAGCAACTCAGCAAGCCGTATTCCTGTTCCATATAATATTTCAAGAACAACCTGATCCCTCAACCCGAAATAATCATCGGGAAAACCGATTTCATCAAACAACATTTCCATGGATTTTTCCTCCACGAACATGGGCAGCTTCTTTCCTGCTTTCAGTGATAGTAATACTTTGGTGGGATCTTTGGAAATAAGCCTCTTCTTTCGCAGAAAAGAGTAAAACGACCTCAAAGTTGCAATTTTGCGATTGATCGATGTGGGAGCAACTCGTTCTTCCATTAAAGAAACAACCCACGATCGAAGCATTGCAGGCTGAGCGCCTTCCAAAGATTCGGTTTCATATTGCAACAACAGATATTTTCTGAGCTGCTCGAGATCCGTTTGGTAGGCTAATATTGTATGCGCACTTGCGCGCTTTTCATAACGTAGAAATTCAATAAAAACTTCAATCATACACCAACATACAAAAAAGAGTTGCCTCCGCAAAGACAACTCTTTCTTTTTATGAAAAGGATATAACTATCCCGTTCCAACTGCCATCAGAAATCAATTCTTTTAGAAATTAATCTTCCAGGTGACCGTAAGTTTTTTCTTTATATACTGCACGCAAAACTTCGAAACGACGTCTTACAGATGGTTTTTCGAAAGCTGTACGAGAACGAAGCTGACGCATAGTTCCAGTTCTTTCAAATTTCTTTTTGTAACGCTTCAAAGCGCGATCAATCGATTCGTTGTCTTTTATGTTAATAATAAGCATGCTTGTAAATTATAATGTTTTTGAACTGGTTTCTGAATTCGGACTGCAAAGAAAATATATATCTATCAGAAAATCAAGATAACTCTTTAAAAATTAGGATATTTTTGCATATTGTGTTCTTTTTAAGGCTCCGCACCGCATAATCTGACCAAATATGAATTCCCGCTGGGGTATTATCGACCTAGGAACAAACACTTTTCATTTGCTCATCGTCGAGAAAGAAGGTACCCAAATACGCACTTTGTTTCATGAAAGTCGTCCGGCCCGGATCGGTGCCGGAGGTATTTCCAGAAGAATCATTACCGATGAAGCGCAGGAACGTGCCCTTACTGTGCTTGCGATTTTTCGCCAGAAACTGGATGAACATGAGGTAAGTCACGATAGTACCTTTGCGTTTGGAACCAGTGCGATTAGAAATGCTGAAAATCAGGTGCAATTTTGCGATACCGTGCACCGTCATACCAATATCAAAATCACGATTATCGACGGGAACCAGGAAGCCGGCTACATATATAAAGGTGTACGATATGGCTCAACTCTTGGAACCGATCCGTCCCTGGTAATGGATATCGGCGGCGGCAGCGTCGAATTTATCATTGGAAATGACTCTCATATCCTTTGGAAACAAAGTTTTGAGATCGGCGGCCAAAGGCTGATGGAAAAATTCATGCGAAATGATCCATTATCCGAGTCTGACCGGAAGAGACTTTATAATTATTTTGATGAAAACCTGATCCCCCTCGCCAATGCTATTCATCAATATGCCCCTTCCAAGTTAGTTGGCTCATCAGGCACTTTCGATACACTGATAGATATATATTATCAGCATCGCAATCAACAATTGCCACCGAGTGACCAGACTGACTTTAGTCTGCCAATCGAGGAGTTCTACCGATCCTACGAATTGATACTTTCGGGGAACCATCAGGAACGAATGGCCATTCCGGGCATGATTGAATTGCGGGTTGATATGATCGTTGTTGCGGTATGTCTGGTCGATTATGTACTCCGAACTTATGGGATTAAACAAATTCAGGTATCCAGCTACGCATTAAAAGAAGGAATATTGGCGCATTTGCTGGGATATTAGGTTTTTGCCTTTTCTGAAATTTTTGCATGGGGGCTGCAACTTTTCCCAATATATCCGCATCATTAGTCGTCGGAACGAACCGCCTATCCATTATTTTCTGAATTCTATCGATAAAATCTTTATAATTCCGCCTAATTAAACCTTTATCGATTCAAATGAAGCTAATTTACTATGTGCTCATTGCCACATTGGGGATGAGTCAACTCACTCCTGCGTTCGCCCAAAAGAAAAAAAAGCAAGAGAAAAATAAAGTCGAAACCACGGCCGCTGCCCCAAAGCCTAAAGAAGAAAAAAAGAAAGGCCCAAAAGCTTTCAAAGAGGTAATAGACTCAACCGCTGTAAGTCAAAAAGGGATGATATCTGTTCACAAAGTATCTGACAAGTGGTACTTTGAAATCCCGGACTCATTGATTTCCAGGGATATGATGTCTGTGACACGTTACTCAAAAACCGCCGCTGGTGGTGGGATATTTGGGGGAGAAGAAGTCAACAAACAAATGTTGAGATGGGAAAAAGGGGTTGACAATAATCTCCTGCTTCGATCTGTAACAATGGTGATGACAAGTGCGGACAGCACCAAACCTATATTTCAGGCCGTTAGGAATTCAAATTCCGATCCTATCATCGGATCATTTGAAATAAAGGCAATCAAAAAAGATTCTGCGAAAAATGCTTCGATTATTGACGTAACAGACTTCTTTAACGCTGATAATCAAACATTTTCCCTCGATCCAATCACGAAGCAGCTGCATAAAATCGGCGCCTTTAAGAAAGAATCGTCGTTCATATCCACCATCCATTCTTTCCCGATCAATACAGAAATCAGGACGGTGAAGACTTTCGCCGTGGTTCCACCTGCGTTGACTACCACTCCGGTTCCGCAGATCGGACAATATCTGCCGGCCGGGCTTGATGCCGGTGTGGTGACGATGGAGTTTAATACCTCATTCATACTTTTGCCAGCTAATCCAATGCGTAAAAGGCTGTTTGACAGCAGAGTTGGATTCTTTGCAAATCAATATGCGATATTCGGGGAAGAATCTCAAAAGTCTGATAATGAAGTATTTGCTGTAAGGTGGCGTTTGGAACCGAAAAATGCAGAAGACGCTACGAAACAGAAAAGAGGAGAATTGATCGAGCCGAAAAAGCCCATCGTTTATTATATAGATCCTGCGACACCAGAAAAATGGCGCAAATATTTAAAAGCAGGGGTCGACGACTGGCAGCCAGCTTTTGAAAGTGCGGGGTGGAAAAATGCTATCCGTGGCGAATACTGGCCGGAGGGGGATTCGACAATGAGCTTGGAAGATGCGCGATATTCAGTAATTCGTTATTTCGCAGCCGATATTCAGAATGCGTACGGCCCTAACGTTCACGATCCGCGTACGGGAGAAATTTTGGAAAGCCATATTGGCTGGTATCACAACGTGATGCGTTTATTGCGCAACTGGTATATGATCCAAACGGCGGCGGTGGATCCAAAAGCGAGAAATAAAAACTTCGATGATCAACTCATGGGTGAGTTGGTCCGGTTCGTTTCTTCTCACGAAATCGGACATACCTTGGGTCTTCGTCATAATATGGGTGCGAGCTCTGCCACCCCGGTTGAAAAGCTGAGAGACAAAACTTGGGTCGAACAAAACGGCCATACTTCGTCGATCATGGATTATGCACGTTTCAATTATGTAGCGCAACCTGAAGACGGAGTGACAAACCTTTTTCCAAGAATTGGCGACTACGATAAGTGGGCGATAAAATGGGGATATTCATATTTCCCGGATGCAAAAACAAGCTTGGAAGAAAAAGCAACTTTGAGCAGCTGGACGAAAACGGCATATAGCAATCCAAGACTACATTTTGGTACTGAAATAAGCCCTTACGATCCCCGCTATCAGACAGAAGATTTGGGAGACAATTCCATGAAAGCTTCTGAATATGGTATCAAAAACCTGAAACGAATCCTTCCTAATCTGATTCAATGGAGCCGTGAAGATGGCGAGTCGTACAAAGAACTGGATGAACTATATGGCAACGTGGTTAGCCAATATCGTCGCTACCTGGGTCACGTGATCAAAAATGTGGGTGGAATTTATGATACTCCGACTACATATGATATGGAAGGAGCCACTTTTGACGTTGTAAAGAAAGAGACTCAGAAAGAGGCGGTTAGCTTTTTAAATGCACAACTTTTCAAAACGCCGACATGGCTTGCTGATCAAAATGTATTGAGCAGGATCAAACCTGAGTCTGGTGTTGAAGCCATTAAATCTTTGCAGGAATATGCATTAACAGCCTTGTTTTCGGGTGACAGAACTGTGAGACTAATGGAAACAGGATTATCGTCGAAGAATTACACTCTTGACGATCTTTTTACGGATCTGGAAACGGGTATATGGAGTGAATTAAAGGCCAGCAGCTCGATTGAAATTTACAGAAGAAATCTGCAGAAAGTATATGCAGAGAAATTGATCGGATTGCTTAATCCGGGGAAAGCAACGGTGATGGCCATACCGGTTGGCGTAACCTATGGCTATACCAACAGATCTGTGGAATTGGACAAGACGGATTTGCCGTCTATTGCGCGCGCTCATTTGGAAGGTATCAAATCAGGAATTCAGGCCGCTATTCCGCGAACCACTGATAAGGTAAGCAAATACCATTTACAGGATTTGCAAAAAAGAATTCAGGTTGCTTTAGATCCAAAATAACCATACTCGGACGGGTTTGGCCTGAAACCGAATCCGTCCGTTTTACAAAACTCAACGATGTCAAACTTCCGCCAGGCACTGAACAACCACGCTCACTTTACGAGCGTTATTGCCAACTCAAAACCATTCAGAAAGCTTGATTTTTCGTCAAACAACCTCGATTTGTCAAGCCGGAATTTTGCAGAAACTTCCACTTTCTCAAAATACATTTTTGATGAGCTATTGTCCGGCGGACAGACTATCGGCGTGGGTGGATATCTCGAAAACCGTGTCATATATCGCACGCGTGAGCATTTTGGAGCCAATAGTACGGCAAGAAATATCCATCTCGGTATAGATATCTGGGCCAAAGCTGGCGAGGCCGTTCATGCTCCCTTAAAGGGGATCGTTCACAGCTATGCCTTCAACGACCGCGATGGCGATTACGGCCCCACGATCATACTGCGCCATCACCTTAGCGGATTTAACTTTTACACTTTATACGGCCATTTATCCCTCTCATCGGTGGATGGACTATATCCCGGAAAACTATTTACAGCGGGTGAAAAAATTGCCGAGATAGGTAATTTCCCCGAGAACGGCGACTGGCCTTCACACCTTCATTTTCAACTCATTACAGACATCGGCTCATATGACGGCGACTTCCCGGGCGTATGCAGCGAGCAGGATATGGATCATTATCTGGCGATATGCCCGGACCCGAATCTCATTCTCAGAATTGACGAATTAAAATAATCACTAAACTTTCGCTAGCGTTAATTTGCTTTTTTCGCAGTTTCAAGATTGGGTAAAAAGCCAGTGAGCAATCCGATCAATGGCAAAAACGAGCATATCGAAAACACATATTCAATGCTGGTTTTATCCGCGAGATTACCCAGCAAAGCCGATCCGATACCGCCGATTCCGAATGCAAACCCAAAAAATAATCCGGATATCATCCCGACCTTCCCGGGAATGAGCTCCTGGGCATATACCAATATCGCAGAAAACGCAGAAGACAATATTAAGCCGATAACAACGCTCAATACTCCGGTCCAAAACAAATTGACATAAGGCAAAAGCAACGCAAAGGGAGCTACGCCCAATATCGAAATCCAGATCACATATTTACGACCGATCCGATCACCGACAGGCCCACCAATAAATGTGCCTGCGGCCACTGCGAAAAGGAAAGCAAACAAATACATTTGCGAACTCTGAATTGAAACTCCAAACTTATCGATCAGGTAAAAAGTAAAATAGCTGGACAAGCTGGCCATATATATGTACTTTGAAAAAATCAACAACAAAAGGATAGCGATCGACATCCCGATTTTCCCTTTTGTTAAATGACTGGAGTGTTCCGAATGAATGGCTGATTTTTTGATCGATACCCTCATATTGTTTTTATACCAGGTTCCCACCCAGGACAAAATCGCAATGGCAATCAGGGCAACTATAGAAAACCAAACGATTTGCTCGCGTCCGTATGGCAGCAATATCAATGCAGCCAAAAGCGGTCCCAATGAACTTCCCGCATTACCACCCACCTGAAACAACGACTGCGCCATCCCATGACGACCGCCAGATGCCATGCGGGCAACACGGGATGCCTCTGGATGAAAAACTGCAGAACCGATACCAATCAGACCTACTGAAACCAAAACAATATGGAAGCTGCTGGCCATCGAAAGCGTTATTAAACCGATCATAGTAAAACACATACCGATTGCGAGGGCATAAGGCTGTGGTCGTTTGTCGGTAAAAATCCCAACCAATGGCTGTAATATGGACGCGCTCACCTGAAACGTAAAAGTGATTAATCCAATTTGCGAAAAAGTGAGATGAAATGAGTCCTTTACCATCGGGTAAATCGATGGGATCAATGACTGAAGTGTGTCATTCAGCAAATGAGAAAGACTCAACGCGATGAGAATGGGAAATACGGTTTGCTGTGCAGTTAGGGTGTTTTGAGCTTCTTCCTGGACGGTTTTCATAAACTTTGATTTTTTAAACGCAGTGTTAAAGGGAGTATTTCGCTGAGGTTCGCAGCGGTTTTTTTCAACTAACAGCTCACAGGGGTTGTCCTGTAATTTTTGCAGCCCACTCCCAGGCCTTTTGTGAATTTTTATCTATAATACTCTGTAAAAGAGACTGATGCCAATCCTGAGTTTGTATAAATTTCTCGGTATCAATAAATAATTCGAGAAAATATGCCTGCATATGCTGCGCAATGGTTTTGTACAAATCGAGCAATACTTCACTCTTGGATGCCTTCGCGATCGTGAGGTGAAAATTGATATCAGCCTGGATACATTTGTGCGGAATATGCGCTAAAGCCATTTTCTGACGCTCGGCCAAATAATGCTGCATAGTAACAATATCTTCGTCGGTGCGGTTTAACGCTGCTTTCTCTGCGATTTTCAGTTCCAGCAACTGGCGAATTTCATTTAGCTCCAATCCTTTTGCTCTCAATAGCCGATCAGACAATGATTCAGATTCATCCTTTTGTTTTTCAACAAATGTTCCTAAACCTTGCTGCACCCGTACCAAACCCATATGCGAAAGATTACGGACGGCTTCTCGTACCGTTGATCGTCCAACGCCAAATAATTCCATCAATTCAGGCTCTGTTGGCAGTTTTTGACCTACCTCAAATTCGCCATCTGTGATTTTTTGTTTAAGTAAATTCACTACTTCATCCGCCAGATTCTGCCTTTTTATCATTTCAAATCAATTCATCATATCATCTGATGTTTCAAAAGTAGTAATAAAAAATGTTCCGGTCATAATCTGACCGGAACATTTTTATTCTGACTGTCAATACATTATTTTCTGTGAATCGTAGTTGCGGCCGATTGAGCTCCCGCCAGGATTGTAATGTCCGCAATGGTCACCCTTGAAGGCGCGTTTACTGCATACCATATCGCATCAGCGATGTCAACGGCTTGGAGCGGATCAAATCCCTGATAAACTTTCTCAGCCCTTGCCTCGTCACCTTTGAAACGTACCAGTGAAAACTCCGTTTCTACTGCACCGGGCGCCACATTTGTCACCTTGATGCCATGCTGCGTGAGCTCCAGTCGCATTCCTTCACTTAGTACTTCCACCGCAGCTTTGGATGCACAATATACCGCACCGTTCACATACGTTTGCTTTCCGGCGATTGAACTGATATTCACGATATGTCCTTTGCCTCTTTCCAAAAGTAATGGAATAACCGCTTTCGAAACGTATAGAAGCCCTTTTACATTGCCATCAATCATTGCGTCCCAGTCGTCCGGATCGCCTTCATCCAATGACCCCATTCCATGCGCATTACCTGCATTATTAACGAGAATATCAATGTTTTTCCATTCGTCGGAAAGCGAATTGATCATACCCAGCACGGCACTTTTATCTCTCACATCAAAAAGCAATGTGGTTACTTTTACCTTTTTAGAAAGCTCGGTAGCTATTTCGTCCAGCCTTTCCTGCCGACGACCACATATAATCAGATCAATACCATTTTCAGCGAAAACTTCTGCCGTGGCTTTTCCAATACCGGAAGTAGCCCCTGTAATAAGTGCAATGCGAGACATTTATTCTAAATTGTAATTAAAAACGGAACCGAATCCCCTTCGTCCCTTCCTCTGTTCGCCCCTCTCCTTCTATTCTTTTTTCCCTTTCACCGTATTCAGACTGCTAAAATTACCCGCTTCAAGTTCCGAGGCCGGGCCAAAAAGCTTAACGGCATGAACGAAAACGTTGTCTGTCGGATTGAGTACCTGATATACTTCATTGTTCAATCCACCCTTTTGTTTCCTTCCCCAGATATATCGCCCGATCACCGCCTTCGTTTGCGCCACGATTAGACTCTTTGAGTGACTGAGCTCTTTTTCATTTGGTTTTATACCTGCTTTTGACGCGTCCTTCACCATTTCATGCATCATTGCGTCCGTCATTTCAAACGACTTCAGGTATTCAGGGAAGCTCATTTTCTCCAATTTCTTCTGATTCTCATTGGCATACCGGAGTGCATATTCCCGGATGATATTTTTCGAATATAATTCAAAAAGATATTTGCTATTCATCAGCGTATCACGCGGCACGAAAATATCCGGTGTAATCCCACCTCCGCCATATACTATTCTTCCTCCGTCGGTTTTGTAAGTTTTGGTCTTGTCAAACTTAATACTGTCCGCATTGAACAACTCGCCGCTATCATATCGGTGCGACAAATCCTGGCTATAATCTTCGCCTTTTCCAAGTTCATATGGTTTTTGAATACTCCTTCCGCTCGGTGTGTAATATCTCGAAATTGTCAGACGTAGCTCAGAACCATCATTGAGTTTGATTGGCATTTGAACGAGTCCCTTTCCATACGATCTTCTACCCACCACCAGTGCGCGGTCGTGATCCTGCAAAGCACCAGCAAGAATTTCCGAAGCAGAAGCACTTCCTTCATCCACCAATACGATCACAGGACCTTTTTCAAAATTTCCTTCTACATGTGCCCGTGTTTTACGGTCAAAGCGGCTATCTTTTCCCTCAGTATATACCAACAATTTATCCCCTGAAATAAACTCGTCAGCCATAGCAGTAGCTCTCTCCATATACCCCCCAGGGTTTCCACGAAGATCCAAAATCAGTTTTTCCAAACCATTCGCTTTCAGCGTTTTTAAAGCGGATTTGAATTCTTCAAATGTTGTTTCGGAGAACCGACTTACTTTGATATACCCAATCTCTCCATCAACCATATAGGCTGCATCTACCGAATACGTAGGAATCCGGTCGCGAACAACCGTAAAATCCATCTTGTCTTTCAAGCCTACGCGTTCTATACTCAGATCGACCTTTGACCCCCTTTTTCCCCGCAACAACTTGTATACCTGCGCATTAGTAACACCAGGGCCAGATAGATTTTCCTTATTAACCTTGATTATACGGTCTCCACTCACTATACCAGCCGCCTCAGAAGGCCCTCCGCTTAAAGGAGTTACGACATATACCGTATCATTATATATATTGAATTCAACACCAATGCCGTCAAAGCCGGATTCTAGCTGGGACCTCGCTGCAATAGCTTCTTCTGCGTTAAAGTATGCAGTGTGAGGGTCCAGCTTTTCCAGCATTTTGGTGATCGAAAAATCCACCAATTCATCTGTGTTGACTGAATCGACATAATTGTTTTCAACCAGCATCAGCACTTCCCTGAATTTGGCATATCCTTTTGCCACATCTGTTAATTTTTTCCCACCGCTAAAAAAAGTACTGCCTATCAGCATACCGGCCGATAGTGTAATCCCGATAATGATCGGTAAGCGCACCACCGAAGGCGAATTTTTTATCGGATTCCCGGAGCTGTCTTTGTTCATTTATATATCTGTTAAGGTCGAAGTTCTATTGATAACCAGAGAAATAACGCCAAGAAGGCTGTTCACATTTCCTCAATTCCTAAAAATACACAACAATGGCTTGTCCACAAAGCAATTCTGATGGCTTACACATAGAAAACCAATAGAAAATGTGGTTTTGTTCCAAAGTCATTTATTTTCAATTCTAAATAACAGCTAAGTTTTGTTTAACACCACATTAAGAACCAGTGCGGCGTTTTCAGAATAGAGAAATGGATTTACAAAACGTGTAAAAACTTTGGGAAGTAAATCAAAAAAAATCCTTTCAAAGATTACACTATACCCCAATTATTCGAGAACTCTCTGCATTCCCGCATAAGTGAAAAAACAATCGATGCAATCCTCCAAAAAATTATTTGTTTAGATTTTAGTGAAGGGGTGATCTTACTTTAACCTGGACAATTTCAAAAACACCCTTACTAGGTAAAGGATGGTATTTTACGTTATTAGATAAAACACTTGGAAAATGAGTCGACCAACTGGTTTACCGCGGAGGGACATTTTGCTAGTTCCACTGAAAGTCTTTTCTATGACCAGGTTTCTAATGAGTTATTGAGACGTCCACGCCTGTAGCATTGTCCACTATTAGTAAAGAAGACTGCGATGCGTTGTTGAAAAACTATCCCGAACTGTATGAATATGCATTTAAACATTTTCTGTTCAATTTATTGAATAACGAAAAGCGAAGATATGGGTTGGACCAGCTGACTGCATTGGAACGATATGCTCAGTTTATGAGAACACACTCATTCCTTGCCAACCGGGTCCAAATGAAACATAACATATTGCCAGCTACCTGGGTATTACACACACACACATCTTTCACGAGTCCGTAAAGAATATTTGAAACGGGAACAGTCATCCGAAACTTGAAAATAGATGTATCAACACAAATCAACCTAGATTGAGAAAAATAACCCGCTATTGCTGATGATCGATAATACCAATAGTTTTAGAAAATAAAGTACCTCGGAAAAAATTCCTAGTGAACTTTCATTAGTTAAACCGTTTCACGATCAACAAAACTAATTATGAGAAAATGCTTTCAATTTGCTGTCTTGTTTACCTTTGCCGTTGGCTTGCTATCTAGATGCCAGACGCCTATCGTAAAACTTGATCCTCCCGTAACAGAGAATACTCCTTTGCGGACTCTTCAAACAAAAGTGATGGTCGAAATTCTTACACTGGCAAAGGAAGATCAATTTAGACAGTTTATTTTGGCTGAATGTTTGAAGCAAAAACATGGGGACTATAATGTCTATGTCCAGGATATTATCTATGCTTACCAAGAGATCGATAAATACAAAAAGTCCATGAAGAATCTTCAGGAGTTAGTAAACCATATTAAGCCATTGGCGAATAATAATGAGCCATTAGTTTTCTATCCCAGGGCAGAAACCATTGAAGATAAACTTCTTGAATCCCCGGAAGCAAGAATCTCAGCGGTTGAATTGTTGGAACCGCTCGGTGTTTTTCAAGTAATTGATGAAAGAAGCTCCCTTAGAGTTACAGATATGCCGGAAGGAACAGTAGATTCATATCGAGTGAACATTAATGGGCAGTGGGTTTGGCAACAGTATGTGGATGAAGAGTTTGCATGGGAGAATGATGTGTATGTTATAGGGCAAGAAGAGAATGTATCTTCTGAAAATATGAGTTTTAATAATCTTAGGACTGAAGGCCGAGCCGAATACGCTGGCATTATTAAGCTTTCGAATTTAAATGCTATTGAACATTGGACAAGCGGTAAATTTGAGTTTAAAATAGCCATTGTCGGGTCATCCGGAGCAAATCAAAATATGCCCTTCGGAAAAAGAAAAAGGAAGAATTTCAGGAATAATAGTTGGTATGATTTCAACTATTTTGTCGGCAACTGGTATACAAATACTTACGGCATATATCAGGCAGAAGCTTGGATTGAAGAGGACGGAGGGATATCCGAAAGCACAACAATTTCTATTCCTGGACAAAATGGAGCGCCGACAACGAGCTATACGTTCCCGAGTAAAGATTTAGATGATCATTTAGGGCAAGCAATCATCCAATTCAACGATCCCGTTGGACAAGAATATGATTTAGGATAGGGTACAAAGATTAAGCGTAAATAACTTCACCGTATACAGCTTAAAATAGAGATATGCTCCGCTAATTTGTATCCCTAACATATTTATATTCTATGAAAAAGATAGTACTTCTTTTGTTGTTCTTTTTACCTTTGAGTTTACCAGCTCAGACCAATAATTCGCTTAGCAAACATTATGTTAGCCTGAGTGGTGGTTTTAGTAAGCACGGTACTGGTGATATGAGAGGCTTTTCTCAGAATATTTCCTTTGCCTCCTATTTTAAAAAGAAGTTGGCATGGACTGCGGGAATAGGCTCGACCTTGCACGATGGAGAGTATAGGGTAACCTCGACAGTTGATGGCGAATTCCATGATCATTCTTTTCGTTACACTGCCGGGGCGTTGCAACTTATAGGTGGTATCAGCTTTTCAGCTGTTAGAATAAAGAGCAGTGAATTTGGAGTCCGCGCAAATGGACTCGTGAGATATCAATCTTCATCATATTTTGACCAATTAGAAATCATTTTCGATCCAAATAATCCAAATGGTATTCCGTATCCAGCAACTTATATTTTTAATTTAACACCTCAAAGGACGTTGAGCCTTGGAGTATCCCCGGAAATATTTTACAATCAAACCATTGGCAAAACAATATTTTTAGGAATATCAGCAAATTTTCAGGCTGATACGAATGGCGATGTCCTTACAAATGTATCTCTTAGTCTTGGCAAAAGATTTCGTTAGCCAATGTTTAAGCAAAACCCTTCCATGACTCCGGATTCCTCATCGTTTCCGGATTTATGCATTTCGCAGGATCAATGCCCATTAACAGTTTCTTAATTGGCGTTTCCATTTTCTTCCCACTGATGGTATAGGGTATATCGCGTACCTGTTCAATCGTGTCGGGCACATGCCTTGGGCTATATTCGCTTCTGAGCTTTTCTTTGATCCTTATTTTTAAGTCATCGGTTAGTTCTTCGCCATCCACCAAAACCAGAAACAGCGATATCACCCCTCCGCCATCTGACTTTTCCAGGTATACTGCCAAACTATCTTTCACTTCGGGGAAGCTTTCAACTGCATTATATATCTCAGCCGTACCTATTCTGACACCTCCGCGATTTAAAGTTGCATCGGAACGCCCGTAGATTATGACAGATCCCCTTTTAGTAATTTTGATCCAGTCTCCATGCCGCCAAACATTCGGATAGGTATCAAAATAACTCTTTTCATATCGCTCATCATCCTCGTCATTCCAAAAATAAATAGGCATTGACGGCATGGGTTGCGTTATCACCATTTCACCGGGCTCATCGATTACGGGCTGCCCCTCTTCGTCATATGCCTCCACTTTACATCCTAACATCCGGCATTGAATTTCTCCGGCATATACAGGCAAAACTGAACAGCCTCCCACAAAAGCACTGCAGACGTCCGTTCCTCCACTGAGCGAAATAAGCCAAACGTCCTTTTTTACGAACCGATATATCCATTCATATGCTTCGGCAGTAAGCGGAGAGCCGGTGGAACCTATAGTCTCCAGATTTTTCAATCGCTCAGCAACCACACTTACGCCCGCTTTCATACAGCCGATGAAATACGCTGCTCCATTTCCAAAATGGCTTACTTTGGCTGTTTCTGCCAATGACCATAGTGTTTGAGCGGATGGATACATTGGTGCGCCGTCATATAGTACCAAGATTGACCCACAAAGCATCGAGCCGATCGCATAATTCCACATCATCCATCCAGTTGTCGAATACCAGAAATACCGATCTCCGGGTTTTACGTTCTGGTGCAACGATAGTGCTTTGTAGTGTTCCAGCAAGCACCCGCCGGTACCATGCGTAATCGCTTTGGGCTTTCCGGTTGTTCCCGAAGAATACAAAACCCATATCGGGTGATCAAACGGAACCGACTCGAATTCTAGACCCAGGTTTTGCAGATGCATGATATCGTCCCAGGAGGTAGTTCGGGCCGGGCGTTCTCCTTTCCCAAGATAAGAAACGTGAACAATATCTTTCACGGAAGGTAGAAGCGTTGATATCTCGTGTCGGATCAACGTCGACTCGAATTCTTTTCCGTTATATATATACCCGTCAGTCAAAAAAAGTACTTTAGGTTCAATTTGCTTAAACCGATCGATAATTCCTGACAACCCAAAATCCGGCGAGCACGAAGACCAAACGGCGCCTACAGAATTTGCCGCTAAAAATGCAACTACAGCGTGTGGGGTATTGGGTAAAATACCTGCGACCCTGTCTCCTGGTTTTATACCAATCTGTCGCAACCAAGTCGAAACCGCAGCAACCTGCTGCTCCAATTCTTCCCAGCTCAATTTTTCAAGACCTCGCGTTTCGGACTGGAACAGTATTGCCGGACGATCTTTCGTTTTGTTACGGAATATATGCTCGGCGTAATTAAGGGTAGCGCGTGTAAACCAGCGCGTTCCAATCATACCGCGAATAGGTTTCTGGATTACCTCAAGATATATATCGTGAGATTTGATATTAAAATATTGCCACAGACTTTCCCAAAAGTCCTCCAGATCTGTCACAGACCATTCCCACAGATCCTGATAAGTTCTGAAGTAAAGCCCTTTCTTTACAAAAAGCCAGTTCATGAACTTCTTAAGATTGCCTTGCTCCATCAGGATTTTGCCTGGCTGCCATAGTGGCTCCAGTGGTGTATTAACTTCCATGCTCACGATCAAAAGGGTTAAAAGTGAAGATAAAAGGAATCGAAAAGATCCAATTTCCTCAATAGATTTTATAAACGATCAGATACATTCTTTCGGATAAATGTCCCAATAATTATTTGGTCAAAAATTTAACCTATCTTTGCGTTTTAAAATTAATATAACACGTAGTACTCTGATGATCAGATACGTTCGTTAAAGAGTTTTAGTGGCAGCATGCAAAAATATATGACTGGTTCCGCTGACCCAATTACGCACTAAATTTGTTAAGAGGAAAAAAAATCCAGTAGTGATACTGCATTCCTGATGAGAAAAAGAACAACCAACTCAAAAGACGCCAGACCGTCCGGTCAGGCGACCAACTCCCCCAATTCATTCAGAAAAAGGAGCGGAAAAGGCGAAAGCTGGGAAATCGAAAGCCGTTTCAGCAAGCCAACCATCAAAAAATCCAGTTTAAGGAAAAAAGCAGCAGAAGCCGAGGCGTCAGCGCAGAGACCTGCGAGAGGAGAATTCCGTGGTACGGAAAAGAAATGGGATGGACCTGCGAAACCACGAGAAGAAGGAGCGAGGGCTTTCCCGAAGCCTTCATTCGATAAACGAAAAACTGATGGACCACGTCCTGAGGGTTTCCGTCGTGAGAGATCGGCCGGAGAACGTCCTTTCGAAAGAAATCGTACCTCAGGAGAAGATCGTCCGAAAAGAGATTTTGATTCAACAAAACGCCCATTCCGAGGAGATGCTGAACCAAGAAAATATGGCAAACCGGCCGGCGAACGCTCTTTTGACAGAAACCGCAGCTCGGAAGAAGGTCGTCCACAGAGAGACTTTGATTCAACAAAACGCCCGTTCCGCGGAGATGCTGAGCCGAGGAAATTTGGTAAGCCTGCTTTTGGTGGAGAAAGAAAGGATGATAGCCAAAGAACCTTCAAACCTCGTGGCGATAAGCCTTCGTTCGAAAAACCTGCTTTTGGTAAACGTGAGTTCACGCCAAAGACAGATGAGCAACCAAGATATAGAAGCAAAAACTTTGGACAGGAAGGCGCAACACCGGACGAAAATTCTCCGAAAAAACGTGAGCCAAAGGTTTCGGGAACAGACCGTCGTGTAGGAAAACACGAGTATGCTCCTCGCTATGACCTTGAGCATTACGAAAAAAAAAACGCCGATAAAAACCAGAAGCAAGCTGACAAAGACGACTTAATCCGCTTAAACCGCTATATCGCAAACGCTGGTATTTGTTCGAGACGCGAAGCTGATGACCTTATTTCTTCGGGCCAGATTACTGTAAACGGAAAAAAGGTTACAGAAATGGGTTACAAAGTTCAACTGACTGACGACGTTAAATTCGGAGGTAAGTCGTTGAACCCAGAGAAAATGGTTTATGTTTTGGTGAATAAGCCAAAAGATTATATCACCACAACCGAAGATCCGGAAGATCGGAAAACTGTTTTGGATCTGATCAACGGTGCTTGTAAAGAAAGAATATATCCTGTAGGCCGTTTGGACAGAAATACTACCGGACTTTTGCTGATGACAAATGATGGAGAATTGGCTGAAAAGCTGACACACCCGTCAAGTGGTATTAAAAAGATATACCAGGCAGAGCTGGACAAGCCGATCACTACCGAAGATTTCGAATTACTTCAACATGGTGTTGAGCTGGAAGATGGATTTATTCGTCCTGACGAAGTAGGTATCGTTACACCTGACGCGATGGTCGTAGGACTTGAAATTCACAGTGGCCGTAACCGTATTGTAAGACGTATGTTCGAGCACCTGGGTTACGAAGTTCAGAAACTGGATCGTACCGTGTTTGCAGGTCTGAACAAAAAAGATCTTCCAAGAGGTAAATGGAGATTCCTTTCTGAGAAAGAAGTGGTAAGATTGAAGTTTATGCTTTAAGAATCTGAGCATATATATATGAAAAAAGGCTCCGGCATTACGCCAGAGCCTTTTTTCATACAATCAATATTCTATTTACAACCTGAATCCGAATGAATATACATCATATGGAGCATCGAGATATAAGCCTTCAAATTGCACCATTGAATCCTCTTTTCCAGCGATCTGGGTTTCGAATTCTTTGACGGAGCTTACCGGTTTGCCATTAACTTTTGTAATCACAAATCCTTCCTCTACGCCGGATCTTTGCAGTTTTCCGCCATTGATCGCCAAAACTTTCACGCCTCCGCTGATTTTATATCTGGCCAAACGATCTTTTTCAGCTTTCTCAAGATTGCCAAAGTTTGCACCTAAAGTCGCCATTTCGGTAGCACTTTCTTCTTTCTTTATAATTTCAGAACCGCCCGTTCTGTTTCTCAGCGTTACGGCTATGTCTTTTTCTTTACCATCGCGATTTACGGTCAAATTCACTTTGTCGCCAGGCTTATGAAGACCGATAGATTGTTGCAATTCAGGGATTGAACTGATTCTAATGCCATCAACTTCCACAATCACGTCACCTTTTTCCACACCGCCTGATTTAGCAGCACTGTTTTCGGTAAATTCTCGAACATAAACGCCGTCATTCACTTTCACTCCATATTCTTCTGCTTTTTTGCTATCCAGATCATCCAATTGAATACCAAGATATCCTCTTTGAACATTTCCGAATTTGATCAGATCACTCGATACCTTTTTTACAATGCTCGACGGAACCGCAAAAGCATATCCCGCAAAGCTTCCTGTTGGACTTGCGATGGCTGTATTAATACCGATTAGCTCCCCCTTCAGGTTCACCAACGCACCACCACTGTTCCCAGGGTTAACAACCGCGTCTGTCTGAATAAATGATTCAAGCGGAGAATCAATATTAGCCAATGACGCAGGGGTTGCATTGCCGTATCTCTTGTTGGAACCAATAATACCCAAACCTCTACCTTTCGCACTTATGATTCCTGCGGTAACTGTTGACTCCAGGTTAAAAGGGTTACCAACCGCTACTACCCACTCTCCCACCTTTACGGCGTCAGAGTTGCCGATAGTGACAGCTGGAAGGTCCTTAGCATCAACTTTAATCACTGCAATATCCGTTGAAGGATCCGTTCCGATCACTTTTGCTCTCAGTTTGCCTTTATTGTGAAGTGTCACTTCCAATTCCTGCGCACCTTCCACAACGTGGTTATTGGTTACAATATACCCATCCGGTGAAATGATCACACCCGAACCCGTAGCTTCTGAAGGTTGCGCACTTCTGCCACCACCGCCGAATCCGTCACCGAAAAAATCACGAAAAATATCCGGTATTTGTTGCTCCCTTGAAGACGACTGCCTCGACATGGTCGATTTAATGTGTACTACTGTGGGGGTGGTCGCCTCCGCCGCATATACAAAATCACCCGGGGCACCGGCCGGCGAGCCTGTTGAAGTAAAATGATTCAGGGATTCTGAGCCGGCTTCCTTTAATATAACTTCCTTCCCCGCATCGCTATTCAATAGTTTAAAGCCCGCGAGGGTGGTTGCACTAGAAAGCAGTCCAACCAACACCAAAGCTTTCCAATTTGTATTCATATCTATCCTTGAGGTTAAAAATATTGTGCTTTTATAAACGCTAAGAAAATGATAATATATCCCTCGGTAAAACTGATTTAACATCTTTTAACAAAAGAAAATTCTCTCTCGCCATTTTCAAAATCAGAAATCAAATTTAAAACATTCCCACTATATATTCACATCAAAAAAGGGGCGCTATTTTTAAGATAACGCCCCCTAAACCCGATCATTATATTATGCAATCTCAATTTCTCTGGCAGGCTTTTCTTTTGCTTCTTCGCGTTTTGGAAGGGCAATGGAAAGTATACCATCAGTGTAGCTTGCAACGATTTTCTCGCCATCAACAGAATTTGGCAAGGTGAAGGTGCGTTGGAAAGAATTGTATTTGAACTCCCTGCGGGTATACTTGTCGGTCGACTCTTCTTCCTTTTGCTCTTTCTGAGCCGAAATAGTCAGCTGATTTTTTTCAAGGTTCAGTTTAAAATCTCCTTTTTGTAAGCCTGGCGCTGCAACTTCAATCTTGAAGCCTTCGGTATTCTCGATCACATTCACTGCCGGAACGCTTCCTGCAAACGCCGGATTATAATATTCATTTAACAAATCTTTTCCGAAAAAGCCGTTGAAGTGTTTAGGCGCAAACTGTGTTTTTACTAAAGTGCTCATTGTTATAAAGTTTTAATGTTAGTTTTTGAAAGTTTGATATCGACTGTCTGCCGAAGTATGGTTCTCTATCATCAACTTCCATTCCGAATGAAAAAAGCAATTCAAAACAAGACAAAATGTCTGCATTTTTTAGATTTTGGGAAAATATATGCCAAAATGTCTCGTTCTGCCGCCCTATTGATGTAAAATTTGACATATTCGCGCGTCCATAATTTTCGTCACATATTTCGATAGGTTCATCACATTGGTTTCTACTGCTCAGCCCGGTGGATTAGTTTTGAGAAAATATCAATGAGAATCATGCATAACAATCACATAACAAGGAGGTTTGAATTTGCGCTAGTCCTCACCGCAACCGTCGGTTACCTGGCCAACAGCCTTGCCTACGACGCGAGGAATTTTGAGTCTAAAATTGAAGCAGCGATTAGTGACGGTGTTTCCGTCCGCTCTATTTTAAGCGACCTCTCACATTACGACCATACCTGGAATCACAATATGCCTGTGATCGTAGCTGGCATAATGATGTTCATTGCCTGGGCGCTATTCCATTACATTCTTTTCCCTAAAATCCAGGAACGAAGATCCAGTGCCTATGAAATCGCATTAATCACCTTAGTTGTCGGGCTTGTGATCTGCTCGACATTCGTTTGGTTGAATACAATTGATGTTGCATTTCGGAAGAATGATTTAGATCAGATTATTGGCTTGAGAGACGTCAGCAATTTTAGAAAATTATTCCTTCTGTCAGACTCAATTGCGATTTTAACATTGATATGCTTTTATGAATTGCTTTCTCAACTATACTACAACCTGATCGAAAAGCTCGATTCGGAGCCTAATGGCAAATTTCTGCAGTACGTAATACTGATTTTGACTTGCGGATTTGCATTTATGCTCGTTGTAAGTCAAAGATTGGTGCCTAACGCTTTGTATTCAATCGGGATACGACAATTCCTCGCGTTGGTGCTTTTTGGTTTAATTACGTATTGCATGCAGGATTACTACTTTCGAAAAGTACACAGACTGATGCATAATCCTTCCTTTGCGCCGGGAGCGTCGCTACCCCTTCTTGCTTATTTGCTAATCTTCGCTTTGGGAATCGGATTGATATGGGGTATATTGGCACGGTTTCACATCAATTCTATCGTACTTATTATTTTTACAGGCTCAGCACTTCATGCTTTTTCTCTGACAATTGCATATTATCGAAAAAGCCAGCAAAAGGAAAAAGCAGAGCTAACCACCGAAGTATCCAATAAGTCAGCAGAGCTCTCAAATCTGCGATCTCAGATTAATCCACATTTTCTCTTCAACGCATTAAATAGTTTATATGCCACTGCCTTATCGGAAAATGGAGAAAAAACTGCTGATGGTATTCAAAAACTGGGGGATATGATGCGGTTTATGCTTCATGATAACAATCGCGAACGGATAGCACTTACGAGCGAAATAGCATATTTGCATAATTATATTGATATTCAGAGAATGCGTTTGGACGAAACACAAAATATTGAAGTGAGGGTCAATATGCAGGAGCCGATAACCGATATCTACATCGCTCCCATGCTTCTCAGTCCGTTTATCGAAAATGCTTTCAAACACGGAATTAGTTTGCAAAATCCTTCCTGGATCTTTATAACTTTGACTTTAGACGACGCACATATCTATTTTAAAGTCCACAATTCGATACATCCGCAACAGCTTAATGACCCTGAAAAAGATCACAGTGGAATCGGACTCTCAAATGTGGAAAAACGCTTGAAGCTGATTTACCCCAGCCGATACAATCTCAATATTCAGAAATCATCCCAAGATTATTTTGCTTCGCTAACCATCAGATATTGAGATGACTTTCAGTTGTCGGCTTTCAACAAAACTACCTGCATTTTTCATGGTAAATTGCAGTTTTACAAATACCTAAATAATAAAAGCTAACAGCTCCCCATGATTTTAAAAGCAATTGCAATTGATGATGAGCCAAAGGCTTTGGAGGTTGTGAAAATGCATTCGGTTAAGGTACCATTTCTGGATTTAAAAAATTGCTTCACCAATGCATTTGAGGCTATACCTTATCTTCAAAATAACAAAATTGACCTTATTTTTCTGGATATTAAAATGCCTGATATCTCAGGAATTGAATTTGTAAATTGTCTTTCCCAATCGCCTCTGGTGATATTCACAACTGCATATTCCGAATACGCAGTACAAGGCTTTGAACTGGATGCAATTGATTATCTTTTAAAGCCATTTTCCCTGGTTAGATTTACCAAAGCATGTAACAAGGCATTGGAAATCAAAACGTTGCGAAGTGGCGAACGTGATCAATTTATTTTTGTAAAAACGGGTTACGAAGAAGAAAAAATTCTACTTGAAGATATTCTGTACGTTGAAGCTGAAGGAAATTATGTCTCTTTTATTCTTAAAAACAAAAAGCTTCTGAGCAGGTTAGCAATTAGTGATATGCTTGCAATACTTCCTGAAAATCAATTTGTCCGGGTTCACAGATCGTACATTATCGCGGTTAACAAAGTCGAAAAAATAAGTCGCCAAGACATCAACATAGCCGGAAAGTATATACCGATTGGCGCTTCTTATGAAGAAAAGCTATATGAAATAAGGCAGCGATTAAGGAATGGTTTATCACCCGGAGGCTGACTAAACAGGACGAAACCTACTTCAACTCCAACAAAGCACAGGCCTGTTCTGAAGCCGACTGTTCCGCTTTCTTCTTTGTAAACCCGTTGCCTGTGGCGAAAGCCTCTTCGTTAACTAATATCTGGGAGATAAATTCACGATGATGTCGCGTGCCTCTTTCTTCAATGATCTCAAAGCGGATTTCTTTCCCTTCTCTCTGAGCCCATTCAATGATAAGACTTTTAAAGTTCACATTGTTCTGAATAATATTATCCAGATCATAATGCGTCAACAGCTTGCTAATGATAAACTTACGTGTGAAGCGAAAACCTTTGTCAAGATATATTGCACCAACAAATGCTTCCAGCGCATCGCCATACATAGACGATCGTGGAGACATGCCCCGGCGGTTGCCATCGTATTCGATGAGATTGTCCAACCCCAGTTTGCGGGATATCTGATTGAGTGACTCCCGATTCACAATACGCGAACGTATCTCCGTCAGAAAGCCCTCGTCTTTGTAGGGATATTTGGTAAAAAGAAATTCGGCCACGACCATACCCAACACAGCGTCGCCCAAATATTCGAGCCGCTCGTTAGATTCTCTAAACCCTTTGATCGCTGTTTCCCTGGACGCCGACGTATGGCGGAATGCCAGTTGATACACTCCTATATTGGAAGGACGGTCGTCAATCACATGGGCAATGGATTCTTTAAATTTCTTATCCTCAGCACTACCGGGACTGAAAAGAGAAAGAATCGGTTGAAGAATGCGTTTTGCCAAAGTAATTGATTAATCAGCTTTCAAACTTTTTGAATATGACGGACGCGTTGTGACCACCAAAACCAAAAGTGTTGCTTAACGCAATATCTACTTTGCGCTTCTGAGCTTTATTGAAAGTCAGATTTAACTTAGGGTTAATTTCCGGATCATCCGTAAAATGGTTGATCGTAGGAGGCACAATCTGATCTTGAATGGCCATAATACAGGCAGCTGCCTCAATAGCACCGGCTCCTCCCAGCAAATGACCCGTCATCGACTTGGTAGAGCTAATGTTCATCTGGTACGCATGTTCCCCAAAGAATTTTTCGATAGCCGTAATTTCCTGTGGATCACCTAGCGGTGTGGATGTACCATGGGTATTGATGTAGTCAACCTCTTCTGGCCTGATACCTGCGTTCTCCACAACATTTTTAATTACGTTGTAAGCGCCCAGGCCTTGAGGATGCGGTGCTGTGATATGATAAGCGTCTGACGACATGCCTCCACCAATCATTTCAGCATAAATTTTGGCTCCGCGAGCCTTTGCGTGTTCATATTCCTCCAGAATTAAACATGCGCCACCTTCACCCAAGACAAAACCATCACGATCCTTGTCATATGGTCGGGAAGCTGTTTCAGGAGAATCATTTCTTTCCGAGAGTGCTTTCAGGGCGTTAAATCCTCCCACACCCGCATTCGTCACAGCCGCCTCAGAACCTCCTGAAATACATACGTTCATCATACCCAAGCGGATATAGTTGTATGCATCAATCAGGGCATTGGTTGCAGATGCGCAGGCAGACACCGTTATAAACGTTGGGCCTCTGAAACCATATCTGATCGACAGCACACCCGAGGCACTGTCGGCGATCATTTTAGGAATAAAGAACGGATTGAAACGGGGAGTCTTGTTGCCTTCTGCAAAATTGAGAACCTCGTCTTCAAAGGTTTTTAAACCTCCGATTCCAGAGCCCCAAATTACACCGGCTTTGTCGAGATCCAGCGTACCTTCGCCAAAGCCGGCGTCCTTCATAGCCTCATCAGTTGCAATGACTGCATACTGCGTGAATGGATCCATTTTACGTGCTTCCTGACGAGGAATGTAATCGTTAATGTCCAGACCTTTTATCTCACAGGCAAATTTGGTTCGAAACTTTTCGGGATCGAACCGGGTAATGGGTGCAGCACCGCTAACGCCCGCAACCAAATTTTTCCAGTAGGTAGAAACATCATTTCCGATGGGCGTGATAGCACCCAAACCGGTAATTACAACTCGCTTAAAACTCATATAAAAAGGACAGAAAAAGAAAATGATATTGGAAAACTACGTAATTACTTTACGTTTTCTTCCAAATATGCTACCGCCTGGCCTACTGTGCCAATGTTCTCCGCCTGGTCATCAGGAATAGACAGGTTAAATTCCTTTTCGAATTCCATAATCAACTCAACGGTATCTAGAGAGTCCGCTCCCAAGTCGTTTTGGAAGTTAGCTTCTGGCGTTACCTCCGACTCTTCAACGCCGAGTTTTTCGACGATAATTTGCTTAACTCTTTCTGCAATTGCTGACATTTTATAAACACTTTTTGGTTAAAATCGCAACAAAGAAAGATATTTCAGTTCACTTTGACAAAATTTTTTTAGTTGCATTAATTTTATCGTACAAAGTGGACAGAAATAAAAAAAAGCAGAAAATCAAATGCTTATCGTTCTATATTCTAAGAAATGGCAAATTTGCACAGAGAACCTAATGGATAAGCGTACATTCGCAGAATTTTAATAAATCATCAAAAAGCTCCAACATGCTGAATATCCCGCAGTTAAAACATACAAATTCGCCTCTTTTCTTTTTAATGGCCGGTCCTTGTGCGATTGAAGGACGCGATATGGCACTCCGAATTGCCGAACATATCGTGACGCTGACTGATAAATTTAATATCCCTTACATTTTTAAAGGCTCATATAGAAAGGCAAATCGTACCAAAATTGATTCATTTACGGGCATTGGTGACGAAAAGGCTTTGAAAATTCTTCAGGAGGTAAGTACAACCTTCGGTATTCCGACAGTGACCGATATTCACGAATCACATGAAGCTGCTTTTGCTGCCGAGTATGTGGATGTCCTCCAGATTCCGGCCTTTCTTTGTCGTCAAACTGAGCTGATTGCAGCGGCAGCGCGTACAGGGAAAGCGGTAAATGTAAAAAAGGGGCAATTTCTTTCGGGAAACTCGATGAAGTTTGCCGTCGAAAAAGTGAGGGATATCAATCCTGCAAGTCCGGTTTTATTAACCGACCGCGGAAATAGCTTTGGATATGGCGATCTGGTAGTTGACTATCGAAACCTTCCTGAAATGCAGGCATTTGACGTACCTGTTGTTATGGATTGTACACATTCACTGCAACAACCGAATCAGGTTTCGGGTGTAACCGGTGGAAAACCAAAATTGATAGAGACAATTGCTAAGGCAGCGATAGCAGTCGGAGCCGACGGTCTTTTTATCGAAACGCACTTCAATCCGTCCGAAGCAAAATCCGACGGTGCAAATATGCTTCCGCTCGACCAATTGGAAGGTTTATTATCCAGACTGGTGCGGGTTAAAGAAGCAATTTTGTAAATAGTGATAGTCGTCAGGTGAATATCCATGAGTTCAAATCCGCCGGTTTCAACGTCTTTCCCAACTCTTTCCCGAATCTTTCTTTTTATTGTTCTCTTCGGAAGTTGGTTCAGCTCCCCTGTTTTAGCCCAAAAAGATTCAACATCATTATGGGTTGTAAAACCGATGGACGTCATACCTCCGGTGACTCTGACATTGGCGGGTTTAATCACCCAAGGTCATATCAGTCGGCAGGTTCAGGAACATTTACAAAACAGATATCCGGATTTTCATTCCAATGCCGATGATTACCTGATATATGCCCCTGCTGCTCTGAGTTTAGGCCTCGCGGCTTCGGGTGTGAAAGGAAAACATAAGCTGGGTGATCAGATCATTCTAGCTATCCTGTCAAATATAATTGCTCAGGGAGTAACCCAGAGCCTGAAAAGGATTGTTAGTTATCCCCGGCCCAACGGAGAGGATAATCACTCATTTCCCTCCGGTCACACCACATCTGCGTTTGCAAACGCTACACTTTTACATCAGGAATATGGTGAGCGGAGCGTCTTTTACAGTATTGGGGGATACGCTAATGCAAGCGTTGTTGGCGGTATGCGGATGCTCAATAATGACCATTGGCTGTCAGATGTGCTAGTGGGTGCCGGAATTGGGATCGGAGCAACCAATGCGGTATATATCAGCTATCCCTGGCTTCAAAAGCAGGTTCGGAAGATAAAAAAGAAGCATGGGAGGTAGCTGTTAGCTGTTAGCTGTTAGCTGTTAGCTGTTAGCTGTTAGAAATAGAGACGAATCATTAACTTATACTGGTTAATCCCCGGTTTTCTGTATGTTAATTATTCCTTTTATTGATTGATAGACATATTTTCTGATCACCTCCTGACATACTGTTGTCAAATGCTTAGCTGTTCTTTGTTGCTCAATCATAACTAGCAATCATGGAAATCAGACACATCGGATCATTCACCGCGCTATATTTTGAAACAACGACTTCTCTTGCCGAAATAAATGAGTTCGTCCGCGTCGTTGCTTCCAGGTTATACAAAACCGCGGTTGTGAATGACTTGGAAATCGCGGGGCCGGTTCAATGGGTATATGATGGCGCGGATGGAAATCCGCAAACGAAATTTTTACTGACCATTCTTATTCCGGTTATCACAGAAAAGAAATCTATTGAATCAGAAGAATTTCACCTCAAAACCGTAGATGCATTCAAATCTATCGGAAAACGCCATGACGGAGATTGGGCATTATTGGGAAATACATATCTTGAAATATTCTCCAACCTCCAGGTTCAAAATCTGCTTCCAAGCGGTGAGAACAGAGAATACTATATTCATATGGATTTTGAAAATCCTGACCGGAATATCACCGAAGTTTTGATTGGGGTTCAATAGATTTACAGACAATTATTTTTAAAACAATGTCATACTGCAGCTATATACAAACCGGAAATGCAGAAAGCTCTGATTTTCAATTAAATAAAGAGTACCACGACAATCATTACGGATATCCAATCGACGATGACGATGAACTTTTTGGTCGCTTTTTGCTGGAGATTAATCAGGCAGGATTGAGCTGGACACTCATGTTGCGAAAACAGGAAGGGTTCCGAAAGGCATATGACAATTTCTCCATTGAGAAAATTGCAGCATATGGTGATGACGACAGGGAACGGCTTTTACAAGACCCCGGAATCGTGCGCAACCGTCTTAAAGTCAATGCCGCCATTGTCAATGCCCAAAAAATACTTCAATTGAAGGAAGAATTCGGATCTTTCAAAGGCTGGATTGATGCGCATCACCCGTTGTCCAAAGATGAGTGGATGAAGCTTTTTAAAAAGACTTTTAAGTTTACCGGCGGCGAGATTGTTAATGAGCTGCTTATGAGCACAGGATATCTGCCCGGAGCGCACACCCCGGATTGCCACGTTTATAAGAAATTGAATTTGAAGAATTAAGAGATAGCTTACTTATACATTATCGCTTTAACTTTCTTAAATACTTGACCAATTCTTCAGGATGGTCTGTCTGAAGGCCGTCGACTCCCAGCTCGATGGCCTTTTGCCATTTTGCAGGACCTTCATCTTTTGACTGTACGTCAAGCCAGATTTTGCAATTATTTTGATGCGCAGTCTCCTTTAAATCGGATTGGGTGATATTGTCAAAAATTGCTATCTGATAGGTTTTCAGATAATTCACAAAAAGCTCGGGCGTCGTTACCTCGTCCGGCAAACTTGTCATTAACGGTATGTTCGGTGCCTCAGATTTCCATTGAGCATATTGTTCCGGTTTGTTGAGATAGACTATCACGTTGTTTTGCATTCCCGCTTCCTTAATTTGACGATAGCTTTCCGGTACATCGGCATCCTTAAAGTCGAGATAGATGCCAATTTTCCCTGTGCAAAGCTTCAAGACCTCAGAGAATTCAGGAATGGAAAAAGGTGTGCCGTCGGTAGATTTCAGATTTAACTTTTTCACTTCCGCCAGGGTCATGTCGCTTATTTTCCCTTTTCCATCGGAAGTTCGATCGACTGTGGCATCATGAAGCACCACCAGCTTGCCGTCCTTCGTAGTTCGCAGATCCACCTCCACATAATCCGCCTGGATCCTAATCGCTTCCTGATATGACGCCAAAGTATTTTCGGGGACAGCCACATGGTTCCCACGATGCGCAATGACGACGACCTGTTTTTCTTGATGTCGAACAAATCCCGCCGATGAAAAAATGATAGATAGTGTAACGAGGAAAAAAAGACTGCGAAAATCTGAAAGCTTTTTGAGGTACATATATATAGTATTTGAACAAACTATATACCCGAGAGCTGAGGGAATGTCCTATTAAAGCCCGCGTTTCTTTGCAAATTCTATTGCATCGAAACACGGGCTTTTATTATATCCTTTTATTATTGAATCTCGAAACTGGAAAGATTCACAAACTGCTGAACACGATCATTAATTTCTTCCTGGCTCAGGTTTACCAACCGCTCGGTCCCGAATTTCTCTACGCAGAATGATGCCATCGCAGAACCGTAAATGATTGCACGTTTCATGTTTTCAAATGAAATATCGTCGGTGCTTGCCAGATATCCGATAAATCCACCAGCAAATGAATCACCAGCACCGGTAGGGTCGAATACTTCTTCCAATGGAAGTGCCGGGGCAAAGAATATCTTGTCGCCCTGGAACAATAATGCTCCATGCTCTCCTTTTTTGATAATCAATGTTGTTGGCCCCATTTCCATGATTTTAGAAGCTGCTTTTCTCAAAGAATATTCCCCTGAAAGCTGGCGGGCTTCTTCGTCATTAATCGTCAGAACATCCACAAGCTTCAATACTGCCTTAAGATCGTCCATCATGATATTCATCCAAAGATTCATGGTATCTAACATGATCAGCTTCGGACGATTTTTTATTCTTTCAATAATTAGTTTTTGGGTCGCCGGAACGGTATTTCCCAACATCACATATTCTGTCCCTTGATACGACTCTGGAATAATCGGATCGAAATGTTCCATCACATTCAACTCGGTCACCAGCGTATCGCGGGTGTTCATATCTTCATGGTATTTCCCCGACCAGAAAAAAGTCTTGCCGTCAGGTACAATTTCAAGTCCTTCGGTTCCAACGCCATGCGCTTCCAGAAGCTCGATCATTTCTTTTGGAAAATCGCCTCCCACCACGGCTACCAGATTATTTTTTTTGGTAAAATAGGATGCCGCCAGCGTGATATATGTCGCCGCACCTCCGATTATTTTATCTGTTTTGCCAAATGGTGTTTCAAGGGCGTCAAAAGCGACCGACCCAACTGTCAATAAACTCATAGCTACTATTTAATTGATTTATAGAATGTTTGTGAATAAAATTTATTTAAAAAACGGTGCGAAGATAATGAAAAGCATCAAATGACGAGTTCATGCAGGGGCATTATGATAAATACCTGGCAATCAATCATAGGTTATTTGCTATTTTTGTGAAAATGCTTTTCAGCAATTAGAAAAGCGGACATCAAGACATTTCATCATCAACTACTAAAATAAAAAAACGACCATGCAGGGGATTATTGAAGCTAGACGTCATATTGACAATGCCAAAGGTTTTCTCAAAAATCAGGCTAAAAAGGAAAACGGGCTATATCAGGATCGCAAGTATGTAAAAATTGCTGGCCATGCTGCATATACAGGGATTTTGCTGGCCTTGGACGAACTATTTGCGAAGAGCACAAAAAAGACCCGGAAAAGTGTAGAATGGTATCAAAAGGAGTTGTCTGGAATTGATAAAAAAATCACATCTGACTTTGCCACAGCCTACGAAATATTACATCTTTCAATGGGGTACGACGGGATCAGAAGTGCAAAAACAGCGCAGTTGGGAATAGGAGAAGCCGAAAGAATAATTACATGGGTAGAACATCGCCTGACAAGCGTCTCCCAATGAGCATACGAGTAAAGTAATCAGATCTTAAAAAAGAAGTACAATATTCATGACCGAATCACAATATCAGCCACTTAAAATTTTCAATACGCTTTCCCGTAAAAAAGAGCTTTTTGAGCCGATTGCAGCCCCTTATGTTGGTATGTATGTGTGCGGTCCTACGGTGTATAATAATGTTCACCTTGGTAATATCCGGACATTCCTTTCCTTTGATATCCTTTTTCGCTATCTGACTCATATCGGATATAAGGTACGTTACGTGCGCAATATTACGGACGTTGGCCACCTGGTTGGAGACGGCGAGGAAGGCGAAGACAAAATTGGAAAAATGGCCAAGCTCGAAAAGCTGGAGCCGATGGAAATCGTGCAGCGATATACCAATGATTTTCACAATGTTACAGGTATTTTCAACCTGCTTTCACCAAGCGTTGAACCGACGGCTACCGGACATTTGATCGAACAAATCGAGGCTGTGTCTACATTGATCGACAAGGGATTAGCGTACGAATCCAACGGTTCGGTATATTTTGATATCACAAAATACAATGAGGGCGGTCACAATTATGGCAAGCTTTCGGGACGCGTTCTGGAAGACCTGCTCAATGAGACGCGGGAGCTTGACGGCCAGGCAGAAAAACGGAACCCGCTGGATTTCGCACTTTGGAAAAAAGCAAGCCCTGAGCATATCATGCAATGGAATTCGCCATGGAGTCGCGGTTTTCCGGGCTGGCACCTGGAGTGTACTTGTATGAGTGCCAAATATTTAGGGAAGCAATTTGATATTCACGGCGGTGGAATGGATTTGAAATTTCCACACCATGAATGCGAAATTGCGCAAGGAACCGCATTGACAGATGTTGAGCCGGTGAGATATTGGATGCATACCAATATGCTGACTGTAAATGGTCAAAAGATGTCCAAATCACTTAATAATTCGTTTTTGCCTTCGGAGCTTTTTGCCGGCAGTCACGAATTATTGGAGCAGGCATATAGCCCAATGACCGTACGTTTCTTTATGCTCCAAAGTCAGTACAGAAGTACGCTTGATTTTTCAAATGACGCTTTGAAAGCAGCTCATAAAGGATATAAGCGTTTGGCGAACGGCATCCGTTTGGCTAAAATGCTAAAGTATGTTCACGAGGACGACGTTTTCTTTGACGAAAATAAAAAATCGGATATTGAAAAAACGATAGAAGGATTTTACGCAGCCATGAACGACGACCTGAACACCGCCGTAGCGATTGCACAAATGTTTAATCTTTTGAAGTATATCAATATGCTCAACACTGGTCAGTTAAAGGCTCCTGCGTTGGGTGAAGCGATATTCACTTCGTTGATCTCCAATTTCATCACTTTCTTTGAAGATGTTTTGGGTCTGCTAGAGGAGCCGACAGAAGGAAACAGCATCCTGGAGGGTATGTTGAACCTGTACAAAGAATATAAGCTCGTGAGAAATTACGAAAAGGTGGATGAAATTCGTTCCTATTTCAAGTCCCAAGGATTAGTAATCCGGGATACAAAAGAAAGAATTGAATGGGCTTATGAAGAATAACGGATGAAAAACAGGTCGTCGCTTATCGCATATTTTTTGCTGGCAGTCTTTCTGATTGGGGGTTTGGGCTACTTCTTTCTTCCTCTATTGAGTGAAAAAGTTGCCGAAAAGCCTGCGCCAACTGTCAATACCTCGGCCTCATTTTCTTTTACGAAGGAGGGTGAACTGACATTGTTACGAGATTCAAGACCTTACAAGAAAATCGATATTGAAATCGCAGAAAACTCAGCAGAGCGAAATAAAGGCCTGATGTACCGCCCATATCTACCGGATTCCGTTGGCATGCTCTTTATTTTCGAAGAAGCGAAGGATCAGGCATTTTGGATGAAGAATACGATTATCCCTCTGGATATTATCTACTTGGGAAGCGACAAAAAAATAATTTCAATATCGAGAAACACAAAACCATACTCCGAAGAAAGTATTCCGTCATTCGGGCCGGCACAATATGTACTGGAAGTGAATGCCGGATTTTCGGAAAAAAACGATTTAAAAATAGGAGATGCCATTTCATTCTAAAGTAATATCAAAAGGATACTATTCCTTATTATTAACACTAATTGCTCTGGCTTTTCAGAGTTGTGATACTAAAACAAGTTCTGAACAAACCACTGAGCAGGCTCCAAAACTGGCCGCTGCTCCTGCTTTCAATGCAGATTCAGCTTATCAGTTCGTTAACAAGCAGGTTAGCTTTGGTCCGCGTGTTCCGAATACTGCGGCTCACAAATCATGTGGCGATTATCTTGCCAAAACGCTGAAAGACTATGGTTTTGAGGTGACCGAACAGCCATTTGAAGCAATTACATATGATGGTAAAAAATTGAAGGCCCGCAATATCATCGGCGCATTTAACCCAAAAGCCGCAAAACGCATTCTATTGACTTCCCATTGGGATTCACGCCCTTTTGCCGATCAGGATTCTTTGGCTAAGACAGTACCTGTTCCTGCTGCCAACGATGGTGCAAGTGGAGTAGGTGTTTTACTTGAAATTGCACGAACCATCAGCTTACAAAGCAAAAAGCCAGATATCGGTATTGATATCATCTTTTTTGACGCAGAAGACTGGGGGAATTCTGCGGAATCTACCGACGAATATGGTGGCTTTTGCTTAGGTTCTCAATACTGGGCTTCCCATAAGCATTTGCCAAATTACACCGCATATTTCGGCGTATTGCTGGATATGGTCGGTGCAAAAGGCGCAACATTTTTAAAAGAAGGATATTCTGTCCAGCTTGCCGAAAGTGTGGTTCGCCAAATCTGGAACACAGCTAGTCAGCTTGGATATAGCAATGTATTTGTGGACGCCAGCGGTTCGGCAATTACGGATGACCATTTGCCAGTAAACAAAGTTGCTAAAATTCCGATGGTTGATATCATTCACACCAACCAGAATAACATGGCACATACTTTCTTCGATGCATGGCATACGTCGCACGATACAATGGAAAACATTGATACTAAGACTTTAAAAGCAGTTGGACAAACATTAGTCCAGGTTATATATCAGGAGGCTCAGCCTGAATCCATGTAATATTAAGCTAACTAAGCGACGGATCTTTACGCTTGGTTAGCTTAAAAATGCATCACTTCCTTCCAATAGATTTTCATATTCCGATTTCTTGACCGGGTTTGGCCTAAATCCGCTCAAGTTCCTAATACCTGGATACTTTTTGTCCGCTCCCTTTCCAATTGATATTACGGGTATCTAAATTATTTTAGCCTCGTCATTTTGCTGCGCATCATTATATTTCTTTATTTTCTGACTTAATTACAATTTACCAGAACCAAAATTCTATTATGTCGAAATATATTGCTGCGATTGATCAGGGCACTACCAGTACCCGCTGTATATTATTCAACAATCAAGGAGCCATCGTTTCGGTTGGACAAAAAGAGCATCAACAGATCTATCCTAAACCGGGATGGGTGGAGCATAACCCCGATGAGATTTGGCAAAATACACAGGAAGTAGTAGCCCTCGCCAGAATCAAAGCGTCGGCAAATGTATCTGACATAGCAGCAATAGGCATCACCAACCAGCGGGAGACGACGGTGATCTGGAACCGCAAAACTGGAAAACCATATTACAACGCTTTGGTTTGGCAAGACACACGTACGACAGACTTCGTAGCCAAGTACGAAAAGGACGGTAGAGCTAACGAATTCCGAAAATTGACCGGCCTTCCGGTATCAACATACTTTAGTAGCCTCAAAATCAAATGGCTACTAGAAAACGTTGAAGGTCTGAGGACGGACGCCGAGCAAGGGATAGCCCTGTTCGGAAATATGGATACGTTTCTTATATGGCACCTGACCGGTGGACCACATGGCGGAATTCACGTGACAGACGTGACCAATGCAAGCAGAACTCAACTCATGAACCTCCGCACTTTGCAGTGGGATGAAAGCATGCTGAAAGAATTTGATATACCGGCATCACTCCTGCCGTCTATCAAAAGTAGTAGTGAAGTATATGGTCACGTAACCAGCGAAGTTATGCCGGGCGTGCCGGTTGCGGGAGACCTGGGAGATCAACATGCAGCGCTCGTCGGGCAAATTTGCTTTGAGCCGGGAATGGTGAAAAACACCTACGGTACCGGATGTTTCCTAGTTATGAATACGGGGAATGAAGTGAAGATTTCTGATCATGGATTGTTGACCACCGTATCATATCAATTCGGCAATCAGCCCGTTCAATATGGATTGGAAGGCAGTGTGGCCGTCACAGGCGCACTGGTTCAATGGCTTAGAGATAATCTGGGCCTGATTAACAAAAGCAGCGATATCGAAAAACTTGCGAAAACTGTTGAAGACAATGGTGGTGCATATTTTGTTCCTGCGTTTTCGGGCTTATATGCACCATATTGGCGAAACGACGCGCGAGGTGTAATCGCAGGACTTACCCGCTATATCAACAAAGGGCATATTGCCAGGGCAGTTTTGGAAGCATCTGCCTATCAGACAATGGATGTTGTAAAAGCCATGGAACAAGACTCGGGTATTGAGCTCGCTTCTCTGCGTGTGGACGGAGGCATGGTTGCCAACCAAGTATTAATGCAATTTCAGTCGGACATTTTGAATAAGCAAGTAGTTACGCCTGCCGTGGCCGAGACAACGGCATTAGGCGCTGCTTATGCTGCAGGTCTTGCCGTGGGCTATTGGAATTCAACCGACGACCTGAAACAAAACTGGGCTATTGCGCATACCTGGAATCCAAAGATGGAAGACGAAAAACGACAAAAACTATATTCGGGGTGGAAAAAGGCAGTCACAAAGTCGTTCGACTGGGTGGACTAGTTTTTGGTTAGGGTTTGTCAGTAAATGGTGGGGCCAGCCGGTTGGGGCGCATGGTCATTTAATTGTAACATCAGATAATACAGGCCTGAATATCCAACCAGTTTGGAATTGTCCGGAGAATGTCATTTAGTTGTTTAATTTTTCAGAAAAGTTGGATCTTAATGACTGTGGGGTATTTCTGCTGCTTCATTTACAATGGTTTTATCATGCCTTTTTGGAATGTGTATAAACTAATGTCCAATTTGCTCGATCTAACCGTATAGCTTAACTTCGTGCCGATAACAATTAAGAGTAACCTATGCATACCCTTCGGCTTAAGAAGCCTCTGGCTTTTTTTGATCTCGAAACTACCGGGGTGAATATTGTTCGTGATCGGATAGTAGAAATTTCAGTAGTTAAAGCATTACCCAGCGGTGAAACCGAGATACGGACGAGAAGAATCAACCCTGAAATGCCGATTCCTCTTGAGAGTAGCTTGATTCACGGCATTTATGACGAGGATGTCAAAGACTGCCCGACTTTTAAAGGAGTTGCCAAAAATCTGGCCTCTTTTTTAGATGGATGTGATTTAGCAGGGTTCAATAGTAATCGGTTCGATATTCCGATGTTGGTCGAGGAATTCCTGCGGGTAGGCGTTGAATTCGATCTGAAAAACCGCAGAACAGTTGACGCTCAGCGAATCTATCACATGATGGAGCCGCGAAATCTCTCTGCAGCATATCAGTTTTACTGTGGAAAAACATTGGTGGATGCCCATAGTGCCGAAGCCGATACCATTGCTACTTTTGAAGTTTTACAGGGGCAAATTGCTAAGTATGAAGGGGTCAAAGTAAAAGACGCGGACGGCAATGAAAGGGAACTTATCAAAAATGATGTCGCTGCGTTACATGAACTCACGGCTTCTAATTTGATAGACTTCGCTGGCAGAATGGTCTATAACAATAAGGGCGAAGAAATTTTCAATTTCGGAAAACACAATGGAAAAAAAGTGGCGGATGTGTTGAAGAACGAACCATCATTCTTCGATTGGATGATGAAATCGGAGTTTCCATTGGATACCAAGAGAAAACTCACCGAAATAAAATTACGCGGGTTGTCAAACAGATAGTCTTTGTTCGGATACTTATTGGTTCTAACGTCATTTTATCAGTATTTTTGCCGGCACAGTTCATACGGTAAAATATTTGTGTATTTTTAATCATTCAGAAGTCAACTGCTGAATACCAAAAAGGTAAATATTCTATGTTTCCAAACCCTGCTTTACCACAAGTTGTAATACCGGAGGTTATTCAAAATATCCCGTTGCAGAGTTACCTGATTCTCAGTACTCTGCTTTTTGTTATAGGAATTATCGGTGTCTTAACCCGTCGGAACGCGATCATCATATTTATGTCAGTAGAGTTGATGCTTAATGCAGCCAACCTGTTGCTTATTGCGTTTTCATCCTATCGTTCCGATCCATCCGGTCAGGTATTCGTATTTTTTATCATGGCAGTTGCGGCGGCCGAAGTGGCTGTGGGTCTTGCTATTATCGTAATGATTTACCGAAATACAAGAAATACAGATATCGGTTTCCTTAATAAATTAAAGTGGTAAATAAGAGAACCGGTTTTTTGGGAAAGGTCAGCGCGACCTGCCGATAAAGCCTGTAACTCCAACTCAGATTTCCGAGATTAAAGATTATAGATAGACATGTCTGCATCATTACTAATACTGATTCCCTTACTGCCATTGATTGGTTTTTTGATCAATGGACTCGGTTTCCCCCATTTACCAAAAGGAATTTCCGGTGTCATCGGCTCTCTTGCCGCTATCGGAAGTTTCATTCTTTCTATCATTGTTTTCAATGCCTTTCTGGCCAGTGGAAGCCAGCCGGTCATTTTCAAGCTTTTTGATTGGATAACGGTTGACACCCTGAATATCTCATTCTCATTTCAGGTTGATCAGCTTTCTCTGCTAATGCTGATGATCATTACTGGAGTTGGATCGTTGATTCATATCTATTCAGCAGGATATATGCATCATGATGCGGGTTTTGGGAAATTCTTTGCTTACCTGAACCTGTTTCTGTTCTTCATGCTTCTGCTGGTTTTGGGAGCCAATTACGTGATCATGTTTATCGGCTGGGAAGGAGTTGGTTTATGCTCCTATCTATTGATCGGTTTCTGGAACAAAAACACCAATTATAACAACGCGGCACGTAAAGCGTTCATTATGAACCGTGTGGGTGACCTTGGCTTTTTGTTAGGGATATTCACAATTATCGCAACCTTCGGGACGGTTGAATATACCGAGGTTTTCAAACAAGCGACTGGCTTCTCGGTTGGCGATCCTGTCATGATCACAATCACCCTGTTCCTGTTCATTGGGGCAATGGGTAAATCTGCACAAATTCCACTATATACCTGGCTTCCAGACGCCATGGCTGGTCCGACACCGGTCTCTGCTTTGATTCACGCAGCGACGATGGTAACAGCAGGTATCTATATGGTGATCAGGTCTAACGTGCTCTACACACTTGCACCTTCCACTCTTGAAATCGTAGGTATAATTGGCGGAGTTACTGCGCTGTTTGCGGCTTCGATTGGTCTTTTACAAAACGATATCAAAAAAGTTCTGGCTTACTCAACTGTCAGTCAGTTAGGTTATATGTTTATGGGGCTTGGAGCTATGGCTTATTCGGCCTCAATGTTCCATGTTATTACCCACGCATTCTTCAAGGCACTTCTTTTCCTCGGTGCGGGTAGCGTTATCCATGCGATGTCTGACGAACAGGATATTCGTAATATGGGTGGATTGAGAAAGAAACTACCTGTTACGTTCCTGACATTTTTAATCGCGACGATTGCCATTTCAGGTATTCCTCCATTTGCCGGTTTCTTCTCCAAAGATGAAATTTTGGCCCATGTATTCGAGCATAATAAAGCCCTTTGGGTAATCGGTGTACTAGGTTCGGTAATGACCTCCTTCTATATGTTCCGTCTTTTGTTTCTGACGTTTTTTGGAACTTTCAGAGGTACGCATGAGCAAGAACATCACCTGCATGAGTCGCCGGCATCGATGACCATTCCTCTGATCGTTTTAGCGGTGCTTTCCGCTTTGGGTGGATTTATTGGCGTTCCGGAAGTTCTTCATGGATCGAATATCCTCGGCACCTTTATGGATCCTTTGTATCACACTGCGAAACTTGCAAATCCAGCTGCATTCGAACCGACAACACTTTCTCATAGCGAAGAATATCTCCTGATGGCTATATCTGTTGGAGCGGCCCTTGCGTCAGCTGTTGCAGCATATGTCATGTATGTCAGCAAAGCCGCTGTTCCTGAAGCTGATACTGTTGAGAAATCAGGACTTCAAAAATTGATTTATAACAAATATTACGTCGACGAACTATACAATGCTGTATTTGTAAAACCGATCATGACACTCTCCAATCTACTTTACAGTTTCGGAGAATTTGTGATTGACTTGTTTGTCAACGGTGCTGTAAAGGTGGTCAACGTTCTTTACGGACTACAAAAGAAAACGCAAACCGGGTCAGTTGGGGACTATGTCTTCGCGATGGTGGTTGGTATTGCAGCATTACTGTTCTGGAAACTTTTACTCTGACCTTAATTTACATCGTTTACTAATTGCTGAACGCTGACCACAATATATGCTTACTTTACTTCTCATTCTTTTACCGATTGCTGCCGGACTCCTCACTTTTCTGATCGGAGAACGTGCTGCAAAATCTGTTGCACTCATAGGGGGATTGGCCGAACTGGCACTGGCAGTCGTGGTTTGGATGCAATTTGATCCTTCTTCTGGTACCCAATTTGCATTTAGATATAACTGGCTTTCTGCAGGCAGTATCAATTTTGCCGGTGGTATAGATGGTATCAGTATGTTGCTGGTATTACTTACTACGTTCCTGACTCCGCTCATTATCCTCTCGGCATTCGGTCATTCTTATAAAAACAGTGCCGCTTTTTATTCCCTTATTCTTCTGATGGAGGGCGCGCTCGTGGGTGTTTTCACTGCGACCGATGCATTTCTCTTCTATCTGTTTTTCGAAGCGGCCCTTATTCCGGTTTACTTCCTCGCTGCTGTCTGGGGTGGGGAAAACAGGTTGAAGGTGACTATCAAATTCTTCATTTATACCATTTTTGGTAGCCTCTTCATGTTTGTTGCTTTGGTTTATCTGTACTATCAGACTCCGGGCGCACATTCATCGGATATACAAGCTTTTTACCAGCTACAACTTCCTGCACAAACGCAGGGCTTTATATTCTGGGCATTCTTTATTGCCTTTGCCATTAAAATGCCATTGTTTCCCTTCCACACCTGGCAGCCAGATACATATACTGAATCTCCAACTCCTGCGACGATGTTGCTCTCTGGTATTATGCTAAAAATGGGGGTATATGGGTTGATCAGATTACTACTTCCGATTGTACCGGATGGTGTTGCAGCTTGGGGTATGCTGGCGGTTATACTTTCCGTAATCGGAATTATATATGGCTCAATCATTGCCATTCAGCAAAGCGACATGAAGCGGCTTATTGCTTATTCATCTTTTGCACACGTTGGTTTGATGGCAGCAGGCGTTTTTTCTTATTCAGAAAACGGTCTTCAGGGTGCGATGATCCAAATGCTTGCTCACGGGATAAATGTAGTAGGTTTGTTCTTTATCATTGATATCATATACGCAAGAACCAAAACCAGATATCTGGATCAACTAGGCGGTATCAGCCAGACCAGCCCGCATTTGAGTGTCTATTTTATGATTTTGCTATTGGGAAGTGTTGCGCTTCCACTTACTAACGGGTTTGTCGGTGAGTTCCTGCTTCTCTCAAGTGTATTCCAATATAACGCATGGCTCGGAGCTATAGCCGGTCTGACCATCATCCTAGGTTCGGTTTATATGTTAAGGTTATTTCAAAAAGCGATGTTCGGCCCCAAATCAAAATGGGTTGAGGGCTTTTTCGATCTAACCCTTAACGAAAGGGCCGTTCTGATACCTCTGGTAATCATGGTTTTCTGGATTGGTATATATCCGAATACATTTTTGAAAATAAGCGAACCAGCCATCAACCACCTGTTAACGCTGGTAAAATAATAAAGCAGTCAGAAATTGATCTGATCGGCTGAATTAAAAAGATAAAACGATAAATAAAGAATATGTATCCCATTATCCTATTGTCAGTTCTTGGTATCGTAACCCTTTTTCTCGGGTTTTCGAAGTCTAAGAATGTCTTGCTGCCTGCCACATTGCTATTTCTGATTCTGGCAATAGCGGGAAATTTCTTAGAGTGGAATCAAGGTCCCCTGCTCTACTTTTACGATATGTTCAGGGTTGACAATACTACATTGGCTTTCAACGGAATTGTCCTTTTGTCTGCTTTTATGATCGTTGCAATATCAGGGGGATTTCAGGACAATACAGAATCTGAACCAGCGGAATATTATGCTTTGATGCTTTTCTCTTTGGTTGGAGCCATCATGATGATCGGTTTTCAGCATTTGATCATGCTATTTATTGGAGTTGAAATACTGTCTGTTGCTATGTATGTTCTGACAGGAAGCAACAAAAGAAACCTGCGTTCAAACGAAGCTGCCCTTAAATACTTTTTGATGGGAGCTTTTGCAACGGGTTTCATGCTTTTCGGTATGACTCTGATATATGGTGCAACCGGCTCATTTGAACTTGATCATATTAAAGGATTTGTATCGGTAAGTAATGTGGCGGCTCCCTCCTATTTGCTATATGCTGGTCTTATGCTTCTGTTGATCGGTATGCTCTTTAAAGTTTCGGCAGCTCCTTTTCACTTCTGGACACCAGATGTATACGAGGGTGCGCCAACGATCTTTACTGCATTTATGTCGACTGTCGTAAAAACAGCCGGTTTTGCAGCAATATACCGTTTGCTTGACAACACCTTTGGTGGGGCATATAATTTCTGGTGGCTGGCTGTTGCAGTGATATCCGTATTAACTCTTTTAGTTGGAAACATTGGTGCTATCGGGCAAAACAGCTTTAAGAGAATGATGGCATATTCCGGTATTTCTCATGCAGGTTATATGCTGATCGCAATTACCGCTTTTTCACAACCTTCTGAAAACGCCATTATATTTTATTCCATAGCCTATTCGTTGGCTACAATATGTGCATTTGCGGTACTTCTTTTGGTGTCGAATCAAAAGCTGGTAAACGGACAGCCAAATGAAAGTTTTGATGCCTTCAACGGACTTGCCAAGCAAAATCCTTTCCTGGCTTTTGTAATGACGGTTTCCATGCTTTCATTGGCTGGAATTCCTCTTACCGCAGGTTTCTGGGGGAAATTTATGATATTCGGTAGTGCTGCAGAAAGAGGAATTATCTGGATAACAGTTATCGCAGTTGTCATGTCGACAGTTAGTATATATTATTATTTCCGTGTCATTATCTCTTCCTATCTGAAAGAAGGGGATTTGATCAATATCCGTATAGCCCCATTTTTTAAGGTTGTATTGGTAGTTGCTACCTTTCTGATTTTCCTGTTCGGTCTAGCGCCCGGCCTTTTTGAAGGATTGATATAAAAGAAACATAAATTCATTTTTTTAATAAAGGACCGGTAAATCCGGTCCTTTTTGTTTTTATTTCACTACAATTAGCATATATTCAAGAACTTATTCAGCAGTCGAAAGACATTCCACTAGTTCGTTATGATAGCGTAGAACAATTTTCTTCACCAGCTAAAAATTGTTGGACTGATGGTAAAAAGTATTGAATCCCTATTTGCTAAAATTCTTAATAACTACCAGAATCGATTTGTATCCCGCTACCTGATTCTCACGATCGACCTGATCATTGTTTCATTCTCCTATCTTTTTTCTTGCCTCCTGATCTTTGATTTCAACTTTGAAATCGTGCCCTGGCATCTTTACATGTATCACCTGATGGTCATGCTAATCGTCCGAATGGTTTTCTTTTATCATTTCAGGGCTTTTCGCGGAATTGTCAGGCATACCAGCATGGAGGACATCAAACTGATTTTTCATGCGGTCACACTCAGTTTTCTGGTGATCGTGCTTTCGAGCAAGGTTGCGTCGGCATACCTCGAAAACAAAAACTTTTATATACCCACTTCCATTCTCACAGTTGACTACTTTACCTGCCTGTTCCTACTCACGGCCCACCGTCTTTTTATAAGATCGATTTATCTGGATTTCATGAAAGTGAAAAAAGGAACATCCGCTCAGCCCGTTATCATTTTCGGCGCAGGATCGCTCGGGATTATCACTAAGAACGCACTTTTGCAGCAGCCGGGGAAATACAGTATCGTTTGTTTCACGGATGACAATCCATCGATGTTGCATAATTCGGTCGAAGGCGTTCTCATTCTTGATATGCCCACTACTATCAGAAAATACATAGAATCTGCTCAAAAAGTCCCTCAAGTAATATTGGCGGTCAGAAATCTTTCGCAGGAAAGAAAAAAGGAACTCACGAACCAACTGCTTCAGTATAAAATTGTCCCCAAAATAGTCCCTTCGTCCGTTGACCCGCTGGATGAAAATTTTAGTAGCGAACAGATACGGAACATAGAAATCGAAGATTTGCTGGAACGCCAACCTATTGAAATGCATAACGTGTCGATCCAGTCTCAAATAGAAGGTAAAGTGATCATGATCACTGGTGCATCCGGATCCATTGGTAGCCAATTGAGTAAGCAGCTAATGGAATTCGCACCAAAAGAATTGATTTTACTAGATCACTATGAATCAGGAATCTATGGATTGGAAAATTATTTTGGCGCCAATCTTAATGGATCAGTCCAGGTGAGCGCGATCCCATGTAATATCTCAGACCCATATCACCTCCATCAAATATTCGAAAACTATACACCGGATATCGTCTTCCATGCCGCCGCTTACAAACATGTGCCATTGATGGAGAAATTTCCTTATCTGGCAGTGAAAAACAATGTATTCGGAACAAAAAACGTAGCCGACCTGAGTGCAAAATTCGGTGTCGACAAATTTATTCTCGTATCCACTGACAAGGCGGTAAACCCAACAAACGTAATGGGAGCTACTAAAAGATTGGCGGAGATATACGTACAACAATTGAATGACCGCACAGATTTAGACACAAAATATATTGTGACTCGCTTTGGAAATGTGCTGGGATCTAACGGTTCGGTTGTTCCTTTATTTGCAAGTCAGATTCAGGCGGGCGGGCCAGTAACTGTGACACATAAGGATATCATTCGCTATTTCATGACAATTAAGGAAGCATGCCAGCTCGTTGTGGAAGCGAGTGTTATGGGAAATGGGGGTGAAATTTTTGTTTTTGATATGGGCGAACCAGTCCGTATTCAGGATTTAGCCCGTAAAATGATAGAACTTTCGGGCTTCACCGTAGATGCCGATATCGCGATTGAATATACCGGACTCAGGCCAGGAGAAAAGCTGTATGAAGAATTACTGTCTGATCTTGAAACAACGCTGCCAACTTATCATGCCAAGATCAAAATAGCACTGATGCAGAACTCGATTCCGGTTGAATTGAATGACAAACTCGAATTGCTCGCATTTGCATTGCAAACCGGTAATCCGAATACAATCGTTTCGATTCTTAAATCGATCGTGCCCGAGTTTGTCAGCAACAACTCAAGGTTTGAGGCACTGGATTTAAAACCTAAAATAAACGAAGACCTGCTAAGGCAGAAATTTAGTGCCTGATAACCAAAATTTACATCTGCCAAACCACTCATCGAAAGAAGGAACCTTCAAATACCCATGCTCTCCAGTTGCATACAGGTGCATTTCGGTATTTACCTTTTTGCTTTGCAGGGCTTCATAGAAGCGAATACTATGGGCGACGGGCACAACAGTATCGTCGCTTGCATGTGTCAGAAAAGTGGGAGGAGTATTGGCTGTTACAAAAAATTCGTTCGAGAAAAACTTTTGTTTAACTGTATCCTGCCTGTTTCCCAACAGATTCTTACGGGAACCTACATGGCCGATATCGTCCATAAAACTGATAACGGGATATACCAAAATCAGAAAATCGGGCCTGAGACTGGTTCCGGATTTGTTCTCAACAAAAGCCTTGTCAAAATGAGCACCAGCTGTTGCGGCCAGATGCCCGCCCGCAGAAAAACCCATAATGCCAATTTTCGCAGGATCCAACCCCCAATTTTTACTTCCTTCCCGCACCATCTTAATAGCTTGCTGCGCATCCTGAAGAGGCACATATTGGAAATTGGTAAACTTTGTGGAGTCTGGCAACCGATATTTTAGCACGAAAGCCGTCACACCGATTTTAGCAAACTCCTCAGCCACTCTGGCTCCTTCCCTATCTATAACGAGCACTCCATATCCCCCACCCGGGCAAACAATAACCGAAGTACCATTCGCTTTTCCGGCCGGCGGACTATACATTGTAAGCGTGGGATCAGACACTTTTCTAACGACTCCATCTTTTTCGGTCTCATCGTTCGTCATGCCAATGCGGCCAGAAATACCGTTTGGGTATAACTTCATTACATTTTGCGCCATGCCCGTAAACGAAATGGCTATTAACGAAAACCCAAACAGTATATTTCTCATAGCAATCTATTCTGTAATAGCTCTGTCCAGATGAACATACCCGCCATCCACATGAATAAGCTGTCCCGTTGTATGGCTGGATCTTTCCGAAAGAAGGAATACGGTCATATTTGCTATCTCCTCCTCTGTTGTCATTCTATTTCCCAAAGGTATCTTACTTACGATCGACGCCAGTTTTTCTTCGGGCTTAGGTAAAGTCTTGATCCATTTGTCATATAATGGCGTGTAACACTCAGCCACGATCACAGAATTCACACGAATTCCAAATGGTAGCAGTTCGACCGCCCATTCTCTTGTCAATGCATTTCTACCGCCGTTTGCAGCCGCATATGCGCTCGTTCCGCCCTGGCCGGTTTCTGCCGTTTTGGATCCGATATTTACGATAGCACCTTTTGATTCCTTCAAGAACGGCAATGCATAATGAGCCATCAGATAATAGTGCACCAGATTACTGTGCAGACTTTGCATGAAACGTTCATAGGTTCCTTTTTCCAAACCGACACCATCATTAACTCCTGCATTATTTACCAACCCATCAATTCTTCCAAATTGGCTGATTATCTCGGAAACAACCTTTTCACACTCCTCTGGCTTCGACAACTCGGCCACTAATTGATATGCGTCTTTGCCTCCATTCTTAATCTTTTGAACAGCTTCGAGGTTATCAACCTCATTTCTCCCGATAATCACGGGAACAGCACCTTCATTGGCTAACACCTGAACAATACCCAAGCCAATACCTTTGGCACCGCCTGTAACAACAATTATCTTACCTTCTAATTCGAGATTCATATACTGCTAAAATAGATTTATGGAAACTAACCGCTTTCGACCAGATCAAAAAGACGGAATAATTATGCGGAACAATTATAATACTTTCAATATTAAGCGACAACAGTCCAAAATTTACCATTCAGGGCACATTATCATCTCTGCTACCCTCCGGGAAATGGCCTTCAAAAATTGCATCTTTCTATGTTATTCATCATAATAACATTAATTTAATATAATATTTACAAGAAAATAAAATAATCTTTATGCTGTATTTCCTTCATTCAATGCAAAAAATTAACTAGTTTTGTATACTATCCGAAAGTTACACGTCTTTCTTCGAACTATTATATTAAACTATAATTGAACTTTTTTCAAGAAAGAAGCTTTCCTTTACAAATAAAACCCAATACCGAGAATGAAATATCCTGTACATGCCGACGGCAGGTTTAGATTTATCGACGAAGGAAAAGGCGAAGTTTTGCTTTTACTCCACGGACTTTTCGGAGCCCTTAGTAATTGGGATGGGATTATTGAACATTTTTCATCGAAATACAGAGTTATTATTCCTGTATTGCCGATATACGAATTGCCACCACGAGAAGCCGGATTAGAGGCTCTGTTACAATATCTTGAAGATTTTGTCGCTTTAAAGGAGCTTACCAACCTTACTGTGATCGGTAACTCACTGGGAGGCCATGTTGGTTTGCTATATACGCTGAAAAACGAGGATAATGTTGTCAAACTCGTTTTAACGGGCAGCTCCGGGCTTTTTGAAAATTCGATGGGAGGCTCATTTCCTAAAAGAGGTAGTTACGAGTATATTAAGGAAAGGGTGGCATATACTTTTTATGACCCCGAAGTAGCCACCAAAGAACTTATTGACGAGGTTTTTGAAACTACGTCCAGCATACCAAAGTGTATGAGTATCGTAGGCATCGCAAAATCAGCGCAAAGACACAATCTGGCGAAGGATTTACATGTGATCAAAGTTCCGACACTGTTGGTTTGGGGACTAAATGATACGATCACGCCTCCCCACGTAGGATATGAATTCAACCGCTTGATTGCAGATTCAGAATTGCACTTCATTGACAAGTGTTGTCACGCGCCAATGATGGAACATCCGGAAGAATTTAACCGGATACTTGAGAGCTTTTTAGAAAAACATGCTTCTGTTTCGGTAGCCTGATATTTAAAAGAGCCTCGCGGCTCTTTTTTTATGGAATTTGCTTTTCTTTTATACGAAAGTTGACACATATCCAGTTTTTTCATAGTTTAGATCAAACACATATGTTGGTATGCAAGCATTATCACTGATAAACCCCATGATTCCATTCCTTAAACCCACCGATACGGTGAGTATGGCATTGGACTGGATGGAAGAATTCAGGACGAGACAGCTTGCTGTTGTCGATTCTGCCAGTTATAAAGGAATTGTTTCTGAGGATATCTTATTCGATACGGCGGATGGCTCCAGCCTGATTTCCAGTATTATTATTCAGCACGAAGACATCTTTGCTCCTGAAGATCAGCATACCTATGAATTATTGAGATTGGTTAATCAGTTTGGACTTTATATCATTCCCGTTTTGCATGATGACCGGACATTTGCAGGTACTGTTTTGGTCAGTGACCTGGTTGAATACTTTGTAAACGACCTGGGTGTGCAGGAGAAAGGCGCTATACTCGTCCTGAATGTTGCAGAGAAAGACTATTCTCTTTCAGAGATTAGCAGATTGATTGAGTCTAACGGCACAAAAATATTAAGCAGTTACTATTCCTCGGGCGACCGAGTAAGGCCTATGACGGGTAATAAACTTACTCTGAAATTAAACCGAACCCATATCACACCCATTATCGCGACGCTGGAACGTTTTGGATATAATATTGAAGAAGCGCATGCCAATGATCCTATCGAAAGCGTCGATCAGGAACGTTTGGATATGCTTTTGAGATACCTCGCCACTTAATTCAATTCCACCGCTACCGTTGAGCCATTCTTCTTTGGGTTAAAACAATTTTTGCCCGTATCTTTCCAGTGAAACACGCCCATTCAGGTTCGCATTCATGAAAATTGCAATTCACGGACGGAATTTTAATGATTCTGCACGCCCATTTATCGAAAACATGTTTTTGGAACTTGAAAAAAGACAAATTGAGGTCCAATTGTCTTCAGCTTTCCGAACATTTCTCGACAAATCTGGCATCACCCATTTCTCAGATCTGGTTTACGACAAACCCGAAGAACTTTTCGATGCTCGTTTGATCGTAAGTATGGGCGGTGATGGTACCTTGCTCGAAACTATATCACACGTTGGAAGTCGCGAAACTCCAGCGATAGGTATCAATGTGGGAAGACTGGGCTTTCTTGCCACGGTTCCCCCTGAACGGATTTCCGACATGATTACGGCCCTGGAACGGGGCGAATTCAAAATAGACGAGCGCTCCCTGGTATCTGTGGAATCAAATGCTGTTTTGTTTGGTGCACAGAATTTCGGTCTGAATGATTTTACGATCACCAAAACGGATACTTCGTCGATGATCACGGTTCACACCTATCTCAATGAGGAATTCTTAAACTCATATTGGGCCGATGGACTGATTATTTCTACGCCGACTGGCTCAACGGGATACTCTCTGAGTTGTGGCGGCCCAGTGTTAGTACCTCATTCTCAAAATTTTATTGTGACACCAATTAGCCCGCATAATTTAAATGTGCGTCCATTGGTGTTGGAAGATACCGCCGTGCTTAGACTAGAAGTCAAGAGCCGTAGCAGCAATTTCCTGGTATCGCTTGATGCAAGATCCTGCATAGCGGACGAAAACACACAGTTCACCGTGAAAAAAGCCAATTTCAAAGCCAGATTGATCAAAATGCTGGACGATAGCTTTTTAAATACGCTAAGGAGCAAGTTGTCTTGGGGGCTTGATATGCGTAACTAGTTTTATTGGCCACAAAATCAGGAACACAGTAGCAACGCAATAAATGACCACCACCTGACCAAAACTGACCGAATTACCTGTTTGACCCCGATTTTATGCTCTTACACTTTCATCCGTTCGATCTAAAACTCAAACACACTTTTACCATTGCCCACGATTCACGGGATATTCAGAGAACGCTGGTGGTGGAGTTAAAAGATGGTGACATCAGCGGCTTTGGGGAAGCGACCGCTAATCCCTACTACGGCATTACAATTGAAAATATGATTGAGGCGCTTTCTACGGTAAAAACCGTTGTAGAAAATGGCCAGTTCGAATCTGCTGAACAATTGTGGAATATTGCCCATCCGTACCTCAAAGACAATTCCTTTGCACAATGCGCCTTAGACGAAGCAGCTCAGGACTTTTTTGCCAAGAAAAAAGGTCAAAAATTATATGAACACTTCGGCCTATCGATCGAGAAAAATGTGCTGACCAATTTCACGATTGGTATTGATACTGTTGAAAAAATGGTATCGAAGATGAAGGAAGTTCCATGGCCCATCTATAAGATTAAACTCGGAACAAAAGACGACATCCAGATTGTGAAAGAGCTTCGGAAAAATACGGAAGCACTATTCCGGGTCGATGCCAATTGTGCCTGGAGTGCCGACCAAACGATATCATACGCACCTCAGCTAAAAGCACTTGGCGTTGAATTTATCGAGCAGCCACTTCCTGCAGATGATATAGAAGGCATGAAAAAGGTATTCGCCCAAAGTGTATTGCCCGTCATTGCAGATGAAAGTTGTATCATTGAAAGTGATGTGAAGCATTGTCAAGGTTTGTTTCATGGCGTCAATATCAAGTTGACAAAATGTGGTGGACTTACCTCCGCATTGCGAATGATCCAGGAAGCTAAATCTTTGGGTATGAAGACTATGGTGGGCTGTATGACAGAGACAAGCGTTGGTATATCAGCTATCGCACATATTCTTCCTCTGCTGGATTATGTAGATATGGACGGCAGCTTATTGATCAGCAACGACCCCGCAACAGGCGTTACATTTGACTTTGGGAAAGTGATATACGCTCCTGCAAACGGAACCGGTGCTTTTCTGAAACAATTGTAATGTCAAAATGGCCTCAACACCATGATCTATCATACTTCCCAACTTCCAGGCAGAGAAGTCACAATAGACAACGGCCAAACATATTTATGGTTTAGTGGCACAGATTACTTGGGAATGGGTCATAATGAGGCGTTTAAAAAGTTTCTCTTTGAGGGCTTTGAGATCCATGGCACTCATTTTGGAAGCTCCCGAAACAACAGTCTGCGACTTGACATATATGAAGAAGCTGAAAATTTACTGGCATCAGTCGTAGGCGCTAAGGCCGCACTAACAGTTTCTTCCGGCCTGTGGGCTGGACAACTGCTTCATAAAGAGCTCCATAATATCGTTTCAAATTCAAAAAGCGAAAGTTTTCCCGTTCAATATCATTACGCTCCCGGATGCCATCCAGCCATATGGGGCGATCAGTATGCTCAATCCCAGTTAGCGTGGACGGATTGGGCTCAAAAGACAATTCAAAGTGTCGCTAAAACACCTGAACAGATACATATTATCTGCTCAGATTCCATAGGCTCTCCATGGGTTGAAAAATTCGATCTTTCTATTTTTGCAGATTTACCAAGTGAGGCTCGAACATGGCTTATCGTTGACGACTCTCACGGCTTGGGCGTTGTGGGTGCCTCCGGTCTTGAAACATATAGGATGCTCCGGCAAATTGAAAATGCTGAAACGATCGTTATTGCATCACTGAATAAAGCCATGGGAATTCCCGCCGGCGTTATTTTCTCGTCGAAAGATACTTATCAACAATTACGAAGTTCTCCCTGGTTCTCGGGCGCGTCTCCTTCCAGTCCTGCCTATATATATGCATTAAAAAGACTTTTGGAAACCGGTGAGCATCTGAAATCATTGAAATTGCTTCAGGAAAACATCAGGTATTTCCACCAGATATTTGACTCGTCGACCCTGTTCACTTCTGTCGCCAACTATCCAGTCTTATGCAGCAGAAATACCACTTTATTCGACTTCCTTCTTGAAAATGGTATTCTGGCTTCCTGCTTTTCTTACCCGCTTCCCACAGATGCACCTGTTAGCCGGATTGCAATTTCAAGTATCCATCAAAAAAAAGACCTCGACAAATTAGCCGAGGTCTGTATGCGTTTTCAATAACTATCAGTCAGGTGTTTCGTCTGAATTGGAAGTTGTAGTTAAGTTTTGCTCCTCTCTTAATTTCTCTCTTTCCACTTTTCCAGCCACGAAGATACTTAACTCATAAAGCAAGAATAGTGGGATAGCAACGATAATCTGGCTGTATATGTCCGGTGAAGGAGTGATGACAGCTGCGACGATCAGAATCACGATCATGGCATGCTTGCGATATTCTCTCATAAAAGCAGGTGTCAACACACCGACTTTCGCCAAAACAAACACCACAATCGGAAGCTGGAATGCTACTCCACAAGCCAATGTCAGGGTAGACACAAGCGATATATATGACGTAATACTAAATTGATTGATAATCGACGGATCCAACTGAAAATTAGCCAGGAAGTTGATGGCCAAAGGCGTAACCACATAATATCCGAATAATATCCCCGATAGAAACAGGAAGGTAACATAGAAAACGGCACCTCTCGCCGATCTTCTTTCAGAAGCTTTAAGGCCAGGTTTGATAAAACTCCATACTTCCCAAAATGCATAAGGAAAAGCAAATACCAAACCCGCTATCAAAGACGAGGTCATACTCATCGTAAAATTGTCTCCTAATCCCAGTGCCTGTAACGTAAAGTTGAGTTCCTTCACGCAGAGGTCATCATAACCCACAATTACCGAAAGTTTACACAACATTCGGTAAGTCCAGAAGTCAGATTTAGCGGGAGCAATGATTACATATTGGTATATCTCTCTGATATAAACGAAGGCAATAATGGCAAAAATGATGATGGAAGCGCCCGCTCTTATTACGTGCCATCTGAGCTCTTCCAGATGCCCGATAAACGACATCTCATTTCCTTCCTCTTCTTCTTTATTAAAATCCTGGTCTAAGGGCATACTGATTAATGATAGTGATCCATATAACGTCTAAAACTATCAGCCGGATCATTTACTTAGGTAAAAAGCCGAAATTACTTAAAAAAACCCGCCGGATTATTTCGACGGGTTTTTTTTAATATAGTTATAATCCTTTGTTAATCCATTACAAACGGATAGTCGTTCTCCGCATAAACATCTGTATAAGCTTCAGAAGGATCCGGGAAGTCTGATTCCTCAGCAAACTGAACAGATTCGGCCACGATTCCCTTCACTTTTTGATCAATTGCTTCCAATTGTTCTTCGGTTGCAATGCCATTAGAAAGAATCACCGCACGAATTTGCTCGATTGGGTCACGATGTTTGTATTCCTCAACCTCTTCTTTCGACCGGTATTTTTGAGGATCCGACATGGAGTGACCTCTGTAGCGATAGGTTCTGAACTCAAGGAAAGTTGGTCCATCTCCTTTACGGGCACGAGCCGCTGCGCGTGATACCGCTTCGTGTATCGCTTCCACACTCATACCATCAACTGGTTCAGAAGGCATATCATATGCCTCACCCAAGGTATAAAGCTCGGTCACGTTGGATGAACGGGCTACTGAAGTACCCATTGCATACCCGTTATTTTCAACAACGAAAATTACCGGCAATTTCCAGCTCATCGCCATATTCAACGCTTCGTGAAAAGCACCCTGACGAATGGCACCGTCACCGAAGTAACAGATACAAAGCTTTCCGGTTTTATTATATTTTTCAGCAAACGCAATACCCGCACCTAAAGGAATCTGAGCACCCACGATACCATGTCCACCCACAAAACCATTTTCCTTATCGAAGATGTGCATCGAACCTCCTTTGCCTTTCGTTGTCCCGGTTTTTTTACCGTACAATTCAGCCATAATAGCATTTGCACTTGTTCCTAACGCCAAAGGAATACCATGATCGCGGTAAGCTGTGATATATTTATCTCCTTTTTCCAACGCAGTAACCACACCCGATGAGCATGCTTCCTGACCTATGTAAAGGTGACAAAAACCACGAATTTTCTGCTGCCCATATAACTGGCCAGCCTTTTCTTCAAAGCGTCTTTGCAAAAGCATGTTTTCGAACCAGAACATATAACGTTCGTTCTCATGCTGTAATTTTTTTGGAGCTGTTGCTTTCTTTTTTTCCGTAACGGTGGCCATGTATTTGGTTCTCGTTTATAAAGACAGAACTTTGTCTTTCAGTTAGTGGTTTTGAACAGAGTCTGTTTTTGCCGTACTCACGCAAATGATTTGCGAAAATAAGCATAAACTATATAACAAAGAAGTTCATGTGGCTAGAAAAGCTCCATCTTACATACTTTAAGAGCTATGAGGAGAAAGTCTTTACGTTTGGGGAGCATGTAAATTGCATTATCGGAGAAAACGGGAGCGGGAAAACCAACCTTTTGGATGCTATATATTTTCTGACACTAACCAAAAGTGCCTTTCATAATCAGGATGCGCTGGGCATCCGCCACTCTGCAGATTTCTTTCTGATTGACGGAGTATTTAATACCAACGACAAACATTACCAGATTACTTGCAGCCTGCAACGTGGTCACCGTAAGGTATTTATGTCGGACAAAAAAAACTACGAACGCCTCAGCGACCATATCGGGCTCTTCCCTGTTGTCTTGATCGCTCCTGATGATACCGACGTGATCAGAGAAGGGAGCGAAGAAAGAAGGCGGTTTTTTGACGGCGTATTATCTCAGGCAGTCCCGGGATATCTCGGCGAGTTATTGCAATACAATAAAATTCTCGCGCAACGGAATGGCCTGCTAAAACTTTTCGGCGAGCGAAATTATTTTGATGAAGAACTGCTGGAAACCTATAACGAACCGCTAATTCTGCTTTCACAAAGTATATATAGCCAACGCTGCGATTTTATGGAGCGTTTTATGCCCCTTTTCAGAAAACACTATGCATTTCTGAGCAGCGACAAAGAACAGGTTGATATTACTTATGAAAGTGAGGTTTCCTCTTCGCATTATCAATTCGAATTTCGGAAACATCAGTCCAGAGATCTTCATGCCCAAAGAACAGGCAAAGGAATTCACAAAGATGAGTTTGTATTTGAAATTGACGGTATTACGCTTAAAAAATTTGGCTCGCAAGGACAGCTCAAATCTTTTGTTATCGCTCTAAAATTAGCACAATATGAGCTTTTGAAGCTTGAAAAAGAGAAAACCCCGATATTGCTGCTCGATGATATCTTTGACAAACTCGACGATAAACGGATCAACAAATTGATTGCACTCGTAGATACAGGATTTCTTGGTCAGGTATTCATTACCGACGCCAGGCCAGAGCGTTCTCAAAAAATACTTGAAAATGTGAAGTCAGACGTCCGATTCTTTGAAATCATCTCTTCTCCAGCCAACGTATAAGGCAGGTACACAGATTCATCATACTGCGGCATAATTATGTCCACCTGACAACAAATGAATGGGCGTCCCCGACTAGGCGTCCCCGACAAATCTTTACTAATCCCCTGCCTATACATACTTGCTATCCAGCTTCTTGGCATCCGCCACAAACTCCCTTACTTTCTGCTCATCTTCCTTTTTGCAGATCAGGAGAACTCCGTCAAATTCAGCCACAATAAAGCCGTCCAATCCATTGACAACCACCAATTTGTCCTTTGGCGTCTTTATAATTGAATCTGTTGTGTTATATGCAATCACATTGCCATCTACCACATTCTGATCTTCATCTTTTTCAGAAATTTCAAATAACGATTTCCAGGTTCCAAGATCCGACCAACCGAAACTGCTCAATACGACACGAACATTGTCGGCTTTTTCCATAATTCCTTTATCTACAGAAATGCTTCCGCAATGTTGATAAGCTGCCGTTGTAAATGATTCCTCCGATTCCTGATAATAATGAGGTTCGCCGCCTTCAAAAATTTCCGCGATTTCCGGAAGGTATTTTTTTACAGCCTTTTTAAAAGAACTGACATGCCAAACGAAAATCCCTGCATTCCAAACAAAATCGCCACTGTCCAGAAACTGGAGAGCCAGCTCGAGCTGCGGCTTTTCAGTAAATGATTTTACTTTCTTAACCATCAGTTTATCAGGTATATACTGAATATATCCGTACCCGGTATCAGGTCTGGTAGGTTGAATTCCAAGGGTTAGTAATATATCCTCGTTTCGAGTAGAACCCAAGGCAACGCGCACGGTATCTTTGAACGCTTCCTCTTTCAGAATGATGTGGTCAGCGGGAGCTACTATGATATTCGCATCAGGATTGCGACTGGCTATTTTGTAGCAGGCATATGCAATACAAGGTGCAGTGTTGCGACGGTGTGGTTCCAGCAAAATCTGATCGTCTGAGAGCCCTGGAAGTTGCTCATTAACAAGCTCTTTGTACTCCAGACTTGTAACTATATACACGTTTTCAGCTGGACAAATTCCATGAAACCTGTCCACAGTTTGCTGTAAAAGTGTTCTGCCAGTTCCCAAAACGTCATGAAATTGTTTTGGAAAGCTCGTTCTGCTAAATGGCCAAAAGCGTGAACCCACTCCTCCTGCCATGATCACAACATATGTATTTTGAATCATTTGGATATCTCTTGTCGATGTAAATCTGGTAATAAATAATTCTCCTTTTTAAAGAAGTCAGAATTTGAAAGAATCGTTCAACCTGGTCACGATGTTGCTTTTTCATCGATACCGGCAAGAGCCCTACTTTAATTGAGTCCTTATTTACTGCCATACGACAGATCTCCGGCGTCACCGAGACCGGGAACAATATAGTATTGCTCGTTCAACTGCTCGTCAATTGCACCAAGCCAAAGTTTGCACTGCGGTATTCTTTTCTGCAAAAACTGAACGCCTTCCGGGCTTGCAATCACAGCGGCAATATGTGTTTGAGCAGGTATCCCAAACCGGAGTAACGCATGGTACACTTTCTCCAGAGACTTACCGGTAGCCAACATTGGATCCATCAATATCAGGTTTTTACCTGTCAAATCCGGACTGGTGATGTAATCCATTTCTACATTAAACTCTTCAGTATCATTAATATTATGTCCGCGATAAGCCCCAACAAAAGCATTATCGGCATTGTCAAAAACATTCAAAAAGCCTTGATGCATCGGCAGACCGGCACGCATAATCGTTGCTAAAACTACAGGCTGCAACAGAGCCCTTGATGGCGCAACGCCCAGCGGCGTCTCTACCTTTCCGTTTTTATATGTCAAAACTTTCGATATCTCATAACCGAGCAATTCCCCTACCCTCTCGATATTTCGCCTGAACCGCATTCTGTCCGTTTGAATATTAACATCTCTTAATTCGGCAAGATAATGGTCAGCAATTGAAGGTTTTTGGGATAGCAAATACATATTTTTGACGGTTTTTAAGCTCAACTATGCAAGATAATACAAATTCATTCACGTAATTTGAGGTTTTTGCTCGGCTCATCGTCAAACTTTTTCATATTCTATGTGAAGAATCTACATTTACAATCTATGTATCAAGGATTTAAGGTCTGGCCTTCATTTTTACTTATACTTCTTTCAACCTCGTTTTCATATGCACAAAGCGCCTTTGTTCCCATAAATGATGACTACTATCATTTGATTGATCGTCTGGAAATAAAAAGGGGCAAACTCACCGAGGGATTTCATTTTAACGTAAAACCCTTTGAAAGAAAAGCAATTGTTGCACTTACAGATTCGATTATTCAGGAAGGAAATGCGAACCTCACGAAACGTGACTGGCAAACGATAGATTACCTTAGAGAAGACAGCTGGGAATGGACCGACGGTCACGCTGCCACTGACTCATTGGGATATGCTAAGCTGAGCAGGCTTGGATGGAGAAAACCGTTGCCACCCGGGAAAACGCGAACATTCTGGGAACACTCGGCGGATCTTTACGGAAAGCACAATAAGGACTGGGACTTACACTTCAATTTTGTCACCAACAATTTTATAGGGAAGGACAACGACCGAGATTCCTCACAGTCCATATTTTTCTCCGGCCGTGGCGTTGAAATTCGTGGGATGATCAATAACAAACTTGGATTCTACACCTATGTGTCTGATAATCAAGGACGATTCCCGCAATATGTAAGGAACTTTGCTACTCCTTATAGCTTTCCGGGAGAAGGGCTGGCCAAGGTCACCAAAAACGGGGGAACAGATTTCCTTAGTGCCAGAGGTTACATCACATTTCGACCTTTAAAGAGTATCAACGTCAAATTTGGGCATGACTACAATGTTTTTGGCAGCGGATATCGCTCCATGATTTTGTCAGATAACAGCTCTCCATATCTCTTTTTAAGAGTTGATACACAATTGGGCAGATTCCACTATACGAACCTGTGGACCAGTATGTTTACCGAAGACAAAGCGACGCGAAACACGCTATTAAATGGTAAAAAATTTGCAGCTATTCATCATTTGAGCATCAATCTGGGCGACAAATTCAATCTCGGAATATTCGAAGCGGAAGTATTTAGTCGTGACTCCGTTGGTGGCGGATACGATCTTAACTACCTGAATCCCATTATCTTCTACCGTTATATTGAGTCATACATCGGAAGCGAGGACAATGCCTTGCTCGGTATGGACTTCAGATGGTTAGTTGGAAAAACGGCATCGGTATATGGCCAGTTTGTGCTGGACGAGTTTTTAACTAAAAATATGTTCAACGGCAGCAAGTCATGGACCAATAAATACAGCCTTCAAATAGGTACCAAATATGTCGACGCCTTCGGGATACCGAATCTCGATTTGCAAGGAGAATTCAATCTTGCCCGACCGTATACTTATTCCCACAAGGATGGCGGAAGAAATTATGCCCATTACGGACAAGCTCTAGCTCATCCGCTGGGAGGCAATTTCAAAGAATTTATCGGGATTTTGCGGTACAAAATGACACCACGCATGTCGATTTATGGAACGGTAATGTTGGCTAATCAGGGAAAAGACTCACTCGGCGTCGGCAAAAGTTACGGAGGTGATGTCCTGAAAAGCTATTTAAATCGCTATTCCGATGAAGGAAACAAGATTGGGCAAGGCATTTCCTCAAAAACTTCATCTTTTGATTTAAGATTGTCATATTCCCTTGCTCACAATTTATTCCTGGACGGACGATTCCTGGTTCGGACCGCCCGTTCGCCTGAGTCGTATTATGCAACCAAGACTAATGTGTTTTCCGTTGCGATTCGCTACAATATAAGTTACCGACAGCAGACATATTGACGCCGCTGTGATTTATAACTATTTTGTATTCAATAGATTAATAATTGCTAAAAGCTAACCGCCAACAGCTGCCATGACTTCTCAATTAGAAACCGACCCGCATCAAATAAGAGATCTTATCCGTCTTGCTTTGTTAGAAGATGTAGGCGAAGGCGATCACTCTTCTCTTTGTTGTGTTCCTGAAAATGCAACCAAAAAGGCCCGTTTGCTCGTCAAACAGGATGGGATATTGGCGGGCGTCGACGTTGCGTTAATCATATTTGAAGAAGCGGCTTTGCAATACGGATACAAACCACTAGATGTTAGCGTGTTACTTTCCGACGGAACAGAAGTCAAAAAAGGCGATATCGTGCTTATTGTGGAAGGAAGTGCCAGGTTGATTTTGAATGCAGAAAGGCTCGTTCTCAATATTATGCAGCGTATGAGCGGAATTGCCACTTATACCAACGAAATGGTAAGCCTGATCTCTGACTTGCCTGTAAAATTGCTCGACACCAGAAAAACTACACCAAATTTCAGAATTTTCGAAAAGCTCGCGACTAAGATCGGAGGAGCTGAAAACCATCGAATGGGTCTTTACGATATGATTATGCTTAAAGATAATCATGTGGATTATGCCGGCGGAATCAAAGAAGCGATAGAAAGTGCCAATGCATATAGAAAGACGTTAGGGAAAGCAATTAAAATCGAAATTGAGACCAGAAATCTGGCAGAAGTTGATCAGGTACTCGCTACTGGGAATGTGGACATTATTATGCTGGACAATTTCTCGCTCACAGATATGAGCGAGGCAGTTGCGAGAATTGCAGGACGTTATGAAACAGAAGCTTCAGGAAACATAACCGAAAAAACACTGCGGGAAGTTGCCCTCACCGGTGTCAATGGCATATCCAGCGGAGCTCTGACCCATCAGGTCCGAAGTCTTGACCTAAGTTTGAAGGCCTTCTAGCACCACGCCCAATTTTGGAAGCGTATGCTAAATGCCATGATTTTAAAATATGCTTCTGACTTCCAATACCATATGCCGATAGGGATATGGCTTTTGTGTTTGATCTGTATTGGTAGCACAGGCACCCTCCTCGCTCAAAATCCGCCAAGAAAAGAAGTTGACATCAACGAGCTGATCCAAAATAACGTTCTGATTTCCGGTGAAGACTCTGAGCTGGAAGATATCTACGAAGCATTGTTGCAGGCATATTCGACGCCTTATGATATCAATAAAGTGACGGCCGACGAACTTGCGTCTCTGTATATTCTTTCCGACCCTCAAATTCAATCGCTATTAGCGTACCGGCAAAATCTCGGGCTGTTTATTTCACTCTATGAATTGCAGGCCGTTCCTGGCTTCAATATGGAGACGATTCAGAATATACTGCCATTCTTAGTCCTGCCAGATAAATCATTTTCATTTAAAGATGCTCTCAAAAATCCCACCCAGCATTTCCTAATGCTGCGCAGCGGGAAACTCCTTGAATCTCAAAAAGGATTTAAAGCAGACGAAACTTCCGCCGCGAAATATGCTGGAAAACCCTGGAATGGCTATCTCCGATATAGATATGCACGGTCAGGAGCATACAGTGTCGGTCTTACCATCGACAAAGACGCTGGCGAATTATTTTGGAATTGGCAGGGGCAAAAGCAAATTTATGGGTTTGATTACACCTCTTTTCATGCTCAAATTGTGAACCGGGGCCGACTTAAAAATCTCATCATCGGTGATTATCAGCTGCAGATAGGGCAAGGAATGGTACTTTCCTCAGGATTCGCACTAGGCAAAGGCGCAGAAGTGATCCGATCAGTTTATCGTAGTACGCTGGGTGCACGGCCATATACCTCTGGTCAGGAGGCCAACTTTTTCCGAGGCACTGCGGTCAAAATCGAACTGGCCAAAGCTTTAGATCTGACCCTATTTTATTCAAGAACACGCCGCGATGCCAATCTGAACGATGCTGCTGATGATTCTTCCCGTTCCATAGCGACCTCTATTACCATTTCAGGATATCATCGAACTGCTTCCGAGCGGGATGACCAGGGAGCATTTATCGAACAAAATTTGGGAGCAAATGTCTTGTACCACTTGCCTGCTCAAAAAGGGGCCGTGGGAATGACACTCCTGAACTCGCAATATGAGGTACCTCTGGTAAAGAGAGACTTGCCTTACAACAAATATGAATTTACCGGCACACATAATCTCAATATCGGAATCAACGGTGAATATCGCTGGCAGAATATCCATTTCTTTGGTGAATTTGCACGATCGCAGAGTGGCGGTACTGGAGCTTTGGCGGGTCTTGTTGCCGGGTTAGGGAAAAAGCTGGATTTGAGTATGTTAATTAGAAATTATGAAAAGAATTTCCACACATTCTACGGAAACTCGTTTGCGGAATCTACCCGACCGATTAATGAACAAGGTGCTTTTTCTGGATTCAGATATACACCCAACCGCCGTTGGCAATTCAGTTTGTTTTATGATTATTTCAAATTTCCATGGCTCAGATATTTGGTCAATACATCTTCCAAGGGACATGACTTCCTGCTTCACGCCCTTTGGAATCGGAATAAGCGGATGACGATGTACCTTTTATTTCATCAAAAACACAAGCAGCGTAATGAACCTGGTGCCAAAGCCCCCGCACCGGTAATTAAAACAGTACACCGGACGATCATGGTCAACTTTGAATACAATTCTCCACTGAAATTCAACTTGCATACCAGAATTCAGTATGGAGACATGAATTACAAAACTGTCTCAAAATCAAAAGGGTTTGCTATTATTCAGGATTTCTCGCGGCGTTTTGGCCGTCTGGAAGCAAGTGCAAGGGCAGCATTTTTCAAAACGGACGACTATGACAGCCGTCAATATGTTTACGAAAAAGATATGCTGTATTCATTCTCCATTCCAGCATATTACGATACAGGAACCAGGCATTATCTGATGATGAAATATAACCTGACCAAAAAGATGAAGCTCTGGCTACGATGGTCGCAAACCCGGTACACGACGCTTGACAAGATAAGTTCAGGAAGCAGTGAAATTCAGGGGAATAAAAGAAGTGAGGTGAAAATGCAGATGATGTATCAGTTTTGAGATTGTACTTTTGCACTATGATAGTTGAAAATTCGACACCCAAAGATAAATACGAAGCCCTTAAAAAATATTTTGGCTATGACTCCTTTCGTCCGCATCAGGCCGAAATTATAGATACTGTGATGGCTGGCCAGGATTGTCTGGTGTTGATGCCTACCGGTGGAGGCAAATCCGTTTGTTTTCAAATCCCTGCGGTTTTAAAGCCTGGACTTACGGTAGTTATTTCTCCACTTATCGCTTTGATGAAGGATCAGGTAGAGGCGTTGCGCGGAAATGGTATCAATGCTGCATATCTGAATTCTACGCTATCCTCAGCAGAAACTGACCGGGTCATGTGGGGGGCAAAACTGGGTGAAATCAAGTTACTATATATCGCTCCGGAGAAGCTGTTTTCAGGAAACACGGTCGATTATTTGAAAGAATGGAACGTGAGCCTGATCGCGATTGATGAATCGCACTGTATTTCGTCATGGGGACATGATTTTCGTCCTGAGTATCGACAGCTTAAAATTCTAAAACAATTTTTTCCGAAAGTTCCGGTTATTGCGCTGACTGCCACCGCCGACAGAGTTACCCGCCGTGATATTCTTGCACAACTGGGTATAGAGGAAGCCAATACTTTTGTGTCCAGCTTTGACAGGCCCAATTTGAGTCTTTCCGTGTTTCCGGGAAGGAAGCGAATTGAGCAAATCAAAAGGTTTATAGGTAAACATGCGAATCAATCGGGTATTATATATTGCCTCAGCAGAAAAGGCACCGAAACCGTTGCTGCGGCACTTCAAAAAGACGGCATTTCGGTCGCCTACTATCATGCCGGTATGACGGGCGAACAACGTTCAAGCGTTCAGGTGAGGTTTATTCGTGATGATGTTCAGGTAATTGTCGCAACGATCGCTTTTGGAATGGGGATCGATAAATCCAACGTTCGATGGGTTTTACATTATAATATGCCCTCCAATGTCGAAAGTTTTTACCAGGAAATTGGTCGTGCAGGACGGGACGGGACCCCAGCAGATACTGCGCTTTTCTACAGTTACGCCGATATCGTCACGCGAACAGAAATGATTAATAATTCGGAGCAGTCGGATGTGCAGAAGGAAGTGCTTCATGCCAAACTCAACCGCATGAAACAATATGCGGAAGCAGATATATGCCGGCGACGGATTTTGCTAAGTTATTTTAACGAAGCAGTCGATACCGACTGTGGTAATTGTGACGTGTGCCGAAATCCTCGTGTAAGATTCGATGCTACAATTATCGCTCAAAAAGCACTTTCTGCGATATTCAGGACTAAGGAAAAAATTGCCATGGGTATGCTGATCGATATATTACGTGGAAGCCGGAATAGAAATGTACTGCAGCATAACTATGATCGGCTGCCTACGTTCGGAGTTGGAGTCGATTTAAAGGGCGAGGAATGGGCGGAATATATCGGCCAGCTCCTCAACTCCGGCATCATGGATATCGCATATGATGAAGCGCATTCATTCAAACTCAATGATTTCAGCCGTCAGGTTTTACGTGGTGAAAAGAAAGTTGAATTGGTGCGTTTCATCCCAATATCGGAAAGAAAAGCAAAGGAAGAAGAGGTAATTCCAAAAGACAGGGCGAAACTGGAGATCATCAGGGACGCTCTTTTCGAAAAATTGCGGACTTTGAGAAAGCAGATTGCAGACTCAATCGGCCTACCTCCATATGTTGTGTTTAGCGATGCGACTTTATCAGAGATGGCCCAGAAACGACCGACCTCTGAGGCACAAATGAAAGCTGTTTCCGGAATTGGTACCGAAAAATTCCGCCGTTATGGGCCGACCTTTATCAATGAAATCAATGCTTTTGTAAAAGAAAATCCTCAATCAGAAAAGAAAAAGGTTGCTGGAATGACTTATGTCGAAACATTTGATCTTTTTAAAGAGGGATATTCGATTAATGACATCGCGGAAAAACGGAACTTGAATCCGGTGACTATCATATCCCATTTGGTAAAACTCAAAGAGGATGGCCATCCTATTGATTTAAAGACGCTTATTGATCCCAATTCATTTAACATAATCATCAAAATGGCCAGGGAGATTCAGTTTCAGAAGAACGACGCTCTCAAACCGCTTTTCGAGATGCTTGAAGAAAAATATGATTATGGAAAGATAAGGCTGGCACTGGCTATATGGGATGAAGAAAGGAGTTCGGACAACTGATGGCTCGGAAAAGCAATTGTAATTATATTTGAGTCAAAAAACGCTTTATTATGTCACGACAAAATATCCTTTCCGGCTCACCCTGGGAAGACAAAATGGGTTACTGCCGCGCGGTAAGAATAGGTAATATTATCGAAGTTGCCGGAACTGTAGCTATCGTAGATGGCGAAAAAGTAATGGCCACTGACGCCTTTGCCCAAACTCATAATATCATTGAAAGAATCGAAAAAGTGCTTTCAGATGCAGGAGCGAGCCTTTCCGATGTCATTCGTACCCGTATCTTCACAACTGATATTACTTTGTTTGACGATATCGCTAGAGCTCACGGAGCTTTTTTTGGTGAAATCAAACCAACCACCGGAATATATGAAATCAGCAAGCTCGTTTCTCCCGACTATTTAGTCGAGATAGAGTTTACTGCTGTGGTTCAGTAGCTTAGAAAAACCATCAAAAAACGGCTTTTGGAAGGTAGCTTTTATGAAAAACATATCAATATTCTCATAAAACAATAATTTCTTTCAAAATTCATGGTAAATTTGCGGCACTTTTGAGCACTTACATGGTTATGTAGCTGTTCGGGAGTGCCGAATTTTTTTAATATTCCATTTAATCCTAATGCAATAATGAAAATCGCAGTAGTAGGTGCCACCGGTTTGGTAGGCAGCGAAATCCTCAAAGTGCTCGAAGAGCGTAATTTCCCGGTAACGGAATTGTTGGCCGTTGCATCTGAAAGGTCTGTTGGTAAGGAAGTTACATTTAAGGGTAAACAGATCAAGGTGATCGGCTTTGAAGACGCTATTGCGGCCAAGCCGGATATCGCCGTGTTTTCAGCGGGAGGTGGTACTTCATTAGAGCTTGCTCCGAAATTTGCAGCAGCCGGTATTACGGTAGTCGACAACTCATCGGCATGGAGAATGGATCCTACCAAGAAACTGGTTGTTCCTGAGATCAATGCAAAAACGTTGACCAAGGAAGACAAAATTATCGCAAACCCGAATTGCTCGACAATTCAGATGGTAGTGGTTCTTGCACCATTGCACGAAAAATATAAGGTAAAAAGAGTGGTTGTTTCCACTTATCAGTCTGTAACCGGAACAGGCAAAGCTGCTGTTGATCAGTTGTTTTCTGAGCGCACCGGCGACCACAGCATTGCAAAGGTATATCCTCACCAGATCGACCTGAACGTTTTGCCGCATATTGATTCTTTCCTTGATAACGGATATACCAAAGAGGAAATGAAGATGACCAACGAAACCAAAAAGATTATTGGTGACGACAGCATTGCAGTTACTGCGACAACTGTTCGTATTCCAACAATTGGCGGTCACTCCGAAGCTGTGAATATTGAGTTCGAAAATGAATTTGATCTGGACGAGGTTCGCAAGATTTTGAGCGAAGCAGAAGGAGTTGTTATTCAGGATGATCCGAAAAACTATCTTTACCCGATGCCATTAACCGCACATGGAAAAGACGAAACGTTTGTTGGCCGTATCCGTCGCGACGAATCTCAACCTAAAACGTTGAACCTTTGGATTGTAGCTGATAACCTGCGTAAAGGTGCTGCTACGAACGCGGTCCAAATTGCCGAATATCTGGTGAAACATGAATTGGTAGGATCCGCTGTTGAAGCTTGATTCTAAAATAAAATTATAAAGGAAGCGGCCCGACTGAGTTGATCAATCGGGCCGCTTCTTTATTAAATGTCTTTAAAATAAATTTCAAAATTATCTGTCTACCTCACCCATCACCACGTCTATGGAGCCAATAATGGCAACCAAATCCGCAATAAGTGCACCTTTTGACAATTCGCCAATTACAGAAAGGTTATTGAAGGAACAAGCTCTAGCCTTACACCGCACAGGAATATCGGCTCTTCCATCAGTGCGGAAATAGAAGCCAAGTTCTCCTTTAGGATTTTCAGCTCTCACATAAAAGTCCATAGCCTTCGGACGAATCTTTTTCGGGACCAACGCTTGAGGATCAAAATCGCTGTTCCTTTTATGGTTTCCGGTTAGCTGTTCGAGGCTTTGTTCAATAATTTTTACCGATTCCCAACATTCCAAGACCCTCACCCAAGTTCTGTCCCAGCAGTCTCCGATTTTCCCCATTTTCCCTTCGCCAATTGGAATATCAAAATCCAGTTCGGGATAAACCGAATATCCATCAACCCTGCGTAGATCATATCTCAATCCAGAACCACGTAACATTGGGCCCGTGCAGCCATAATTTATCGCTACAGGTAAAGGCAAAACACCCACATTCGCAGTTCTTTGGACAAATATTTTATTATCAATCACCAGCTGCTGCAATTCTACCAACTTCGGCTTCAGGTATTTCACAAACTCCAGACAACGCTGCTCAAAACCAACAGGAATATCATAAAACAACCCCCCGATCCAGATATAATTGTAAAGCATCCTCGCTCCACACGTCCACTCTAATAACCTGAGTATCTGCTCTCTGTCCCGCATCATCCAAAGAAATGGGGTATATGCACCAATATCCATAGCGTAAGTACCAAGTGCCACAAAGTGCGAAGCCAGCCGATTCAATTCAGCCACAACAACCCGGATATATTCCACCCTTTTAGGTATATCAAGTTCAATACCAAGCATCCGCTCCACACCCATCACGTAAGCGTGCTCAGAGTTCATCGCAGCTACATAATCCATTCTGTCTACATACGGGATGATCTGGTTGAAAGGCAGCGCCTCGGCGTGTTTTTCGAAGCATCGGTGCAAATATCCTATGTGAGGCACCACATCATTAATCACCTCACCGTCAGTAATAACTTCAAGGCGTAAAACACCGTGTGTAGATGGATGCTGAGGGCCTACATTCAGCACCATTTCCTCGGTTTTCAGATTTTCGGGCCTGTACTTCGTAGGCACCGACACCTCCATATATTCCGGACGATATTCGTACTGGATGCTATTACTCATGCTAGGACTCGATCAGACGTCGGTAATTCTGTTTTTTGTATTAAAATTTGGTAACACAGGAGACTTGACAAAAGGTCAGGTGTTGTCAGGAAATAGTCATTGATTGTAAAATTAGCAAAGATTTTGCCTCGAAAGGCCATAGCACCCAACCTTCTGAGCAAAAAGTTGTCAGAGAAAATCTCCATTATTGACAACGCCTGGCGTCGCCAAGGTTCTCAGAATCTCAGAACTTCACGAGCTTTTGTTCCTGAATCTCCACTTTGAGAGGTCCGATTGGCCTTCCTTCATTATGCAGCCGATCGACTGCTGTGATATAATATACATATCTTTTTCCCTCTTCAATCGTCACATCCACATATCTCTCTCCCTCGTGACATATCGCCAAAATCTTCCGTGGGTCGTGTGCGGTCGGCTTCTCTTCGGGACTGAATCGATAAATCACATAGTAAGAAGCCGTTTCTCCATCAGAAGCTGCATCCGGTTTTTCCCAGAACAATTCCAGACCTTTGGTAAGCAGCGTTGCCTTAAGTGTTTTTGGGCTTAAGGGTGGAATTTTGTCTTTCCAGGGCATTGTTGGCACCAAGGCGGGGTATTTATAAAAATTTGTGCGCAAAGAATCTACAAAACCTAAACTATTATTTTTCAAAGATCGCGAACTGAAAAAGATCGCCCCGTCACTCTCATTTTCGCGCAGATATCTGATCTGATTCGGGAGCTCAGAGGGATTCGACCAGTTCGTATCTTTCTCTTTATATCCGACCCGATAGGCTCCAATGCCCACATAAAAGTGTCTTCCGTAACAGTTTTCCGTCCACCAATCCACCATATTTTTATACGGCACTCTGGCAAAACCCGACGAAAAGTAAAGCTGTGGAGCTATATAATCGATCCAGCCTTCCCTGATCCACTTCCTGCTGTCAGCAAAAAGGTCATCATATGAAGCGAGTGCTCCCCTCGTTTTTGAGCCTTCCGTGTCACGATCCTTGTTTCGCCACACTCCGAAAGGACTGATACCAAACTTCAGTCTAGGGTTCAAATCTTCGAGCGCATCATGTATTTGCTTTACCAATAAATCGATATTATTCCTTCGCCAATCTGCTTTACTTGTAAAATCTCCACCGTATTTTCTGAAAGTCGCCTCATCCTGAATTACCTCTCCGGCTACCGCATATGGGTAAAAATAGTCGTCGAAGTGGATGCCATCTACATCATAATTCTTGGCAACATTGACTGCAATTTCGGTTATAAACTGGCGTACTTCGGGGATACCAAAATTGAAAAGTTTGTACCCATCATAGCTCAAAATCCACTCTGGATGCCGTAGGCTTATATTTTCGGAAGAAACACTTGTTGATGATTTATGAACGAGGCGATTCAGATTCAGCCATGCGTGAAATTCCAATCCTCTTGAATGTGCCTCTTTGATCATGAAATCCATGGGATCCCAAAGCGGGTATGGTTGCCTTCCCTGCCTCCCGGTTAGCCACTCAGACCACGGTTCGGAACTCTTGGCATAAAATGCATCTCCGGCAGCGCGTACCTGAACAAATACCGCGTTCATCCCATTCTTTTTATGAAAATCCAGTAAGTTCGAGAATTCACCGCGCTGGCCTTCGGGTTCCATGTTTTTACTGCTAGGCCAGTCTATATTATCGACTGTTGCAATCCACACAGCCCGAAATTCCCTTTTTGGAGGGAAATCATTTTCTGTTTCGGGACTTTGAGCATTGCAACCAGCCAGCAGGTATAAACTAAGAATGAGAGCAAAAGGGATAATAAGAAATTTTTTCACTAGAAAACCAATGCGAAATGTTAATCTGATCAAAGTAACGTAATTTGGACGAAAGTTAGCCGAGATCACTTGAAATTTGTAAATAGCTAAATAAACATAGCTACGGCTATTGTTATTCTGAATATTTTTTCCGGATATTTATTGTGCAATAACAAGGAATTTTTGTGAGAAAACGGAATGGCCCCTGTTAAGCAGCACACTGTAAACGCTTAAAACCTTACCCAAATTGGAACCGTTTGTCAAAACCACTAAAAACAATGTCCTCTTCGAAATAGCATGGGAAGTTTGTAACCAGGTCGGAGGAATTTATACTGTTATCAGAACCAAAGTTCCGGCTATGGTTGAAAAGTGGGAAGACAACTACTTTTTGCTTGGCCCCTACTTTGAAAAGAAAGCTTCATCAGAATTTGAAAGTATCAATGATCTTGATGATTCTCCGGCTGGCCGTGTCGTGCGTCGAATGCGCGAAATGGGTCTGGTCGTGCAATATGGCTATTGGCTGGTAACTGGTAAGCCAAGGGTAATTCTTTTCGATGTCGAAAGCAGCAGGAAAGATCTGGATAAAATCAAATACAATCTCTGGGAAAAGCACCGCATATCAACCCTGAACGTTGAAGACCTTGTCAATCAGACATTATGCTTTGGCGATATGGTACGTATTTTCCTGGCGGAATATGCCGAACAGAATGCCAAACGCGAAGAACTTTTTGCGCAGTTTCATGAATGGATGGCCAGCTCTGGTCTTCCCGACCTGAAGCGTGACAATGTCAAAATAGCGATGACGTTTACGACCCATGCAACTATGCTAGGGCGTTATTTAGCGCAAAATGTTGACGGTTTTTACAGCAAACTTCCGTTTTTTGATTGGGAACAGGAAGCCCGGAACTACGGCATTGTCACACAGGCAACCATTGAACGGCAAGCAGCTTTAAATGCGCATGTGCTCACCACCGTGAGTGATGTAACAGCCAAAGAATGTGAGGTTTTCCTGGGGAGAATGCCTGATTTAGTAACTCCGAACGGACTGAATGTTGTTCGTTTTCAGGCAGTTCACGAATTCCAGAATCTGCATTTGAAATATAAAGAACGTATCCATGAGTTTGTGCTGGGCCATTTCTTTCCCAGCTATTCTTTTGACCTGGATAAAACATTATACTTTTTTACGTCTGGTCGTTACGAATATAGTAACAAGGGATACGACCTTACACTTGAGGCTCTCGCACGTCTGAACTGGAAGATGGTGCAGGCAGGAATGGATATGACTGTCGTAATGTTTATTGTTACTAAACAGCCCTATTACTCAGTGAATCCGGATGTGCTTCAGTCAAGAGCAGTCCTCAATGAGTTGCAGGAAACTTGCACCGCTATCGAGAAAGAAGTGGGCGAAAAGTTATTCCTTGCAACTGCTTCGGGCGCTGATCATAAAATGCCGGATCTGAACAACTTTGTAGATGAGTACTGGCGTCTTCGATTGAGACGTACCATCCAAAGCTGGAAGACGGAAAAATTGCCGGCATTTGTAACGCACGATTTGAAACAGGAAGACGGTATTACTGATTTTTGTAAAAAAGCAAACCTCGTCAACAACGAAAGGGACCGCGTAAAAATCGTGTACCACCCTGATTTCATATCTTCAACAAATCCACTTTTCGGTCTTGACTATGGCCAGTTTGTAAGAGGTTGCCATTTGGGTGTGTTCCCAAGCTATTATGAACCATGGGGATATACTCCATTGGAATGTGTAGTGAGAGGTGTTCCCACTGTGACAAGTGATCTTTCAGGTTTTGGAGACTATATCATGCAGATCATGCGGGATTACGAAAACAGAGGTATTTATGTGATCAACCGTAAGTCACAGACCTATTCTCAGGCAGCTGATCAGATGGCGGATATCCTTTTCAAATTTGTGAAAATGCAGCGCCGCGACCGTATCATGCAGAGAAACCGTGTGGAGAATATTTCAGACGTTTTCGACTGGATGAACCTTCGTTCTTATTATGACACAGCTCACGACTTGGCCGCCAAAAGAAGAAAACCATAATATATATTCGGTTTGAATGAAAACCCGTTTTACCCTCAGGTATGACGGGTTTTTTGTTACTTCATTCATAACGTGATTTTCTTTGGTTTCCTGAAAAAATTAGGCACCTTCACGCAGATTTACCCATTATTACTATATTGAAATGAACTATATCGAAGTTGACATACAGATCGAGTCAGATTTTGTCGAAATTATGATGGCAGAGCTCGGTGATATCGGCTTTGAGTCTTTTGTCGAGACCGACGAGGGATTACTTGCTTATGCTCAGGAGGACGAATTTAAAGAAACCGAACTCAATGCGCTCGTCGACAAATACAAACCGCTGACTACAATTGAGTTAAGCTGGAAATCGCTTGAAAGAAAGAACTGGAACGAGGAGTGGGAAAAAAGCTATGACCCGATAGAAGTAGGAAATTCTATCCGCGTTCGTGCAACTTTTCACGAACATGACCCTTCTTTTCAATACGATTTACTGATCCAACCAAAAATGTCGTTCGGAACCGGGCATCACGAAACCACCTGGCTCGTCATGAACGAACAATTGAGTCTTCCTCACCAGGGTATCAATGTTTTGGACGTCGGCTGCGGAACCGGAATTTTGGCTGTTTTGGCTAATAAATTAGGTGCAAAAGGAATCGTAGCATTTGATATTGACGAGTGGGCGGTGGAAAATACGCTGGAAAATTTTCAGATGAATCAGTTACCGGAAGATGCGGAAGTGTTTCAGGGCACGATCAAACAGGTGCGACCAGATGCAGTTTTTGAGGGAATATTGGCAAATATCAATCGCAACATACTTTTGGCAGAAATTCCAACATATGTGAAGCACCTAAAACCCGGAGGCTGGCTGGTTACCAGCGGATTCTACGAAACAGACCAGCAGGATATCGAAAAATGCGGAGAACAAAACGGGTTGAAAAAACTTCGCTCCAATACACGTAACCAATGGGCGACCGTTGTATTCCAGAAAGTATAATATATTGACCAAGAACGTCGTTTCAGCCATATGAATATACCCGGCATGGATATGCCGGCTCCGAAACGGCTGGGTATACATATGAGCTATGAGAAAAGTCACTACCTATTTTATACTGATACTTCTGATACTTTCATTTCCGAAGGTATATTCCCAAAACCAGAAAGCTTCAGACGATCCCGCGCAGTTCCAGGCCCAGTTTAAAAAGCTCATGGACGGCAGCCGAAATCCCCAGTATATCCGTGCTGCTGCCCAACTGGATAGCGTTTGGAATAGCGGGATGAACACTGCTCAACAGCAGAAGTTTATGACGGCCGTGAAAACACAGCTTGCGAAAGGTCAAAAGGCAGGACCGATAATGTACCTCCTAGCTCGTAATACGGCGGTTTTGACGAAATCTGCAAACGCCAGCGCACTCGACGGCTTTCTCGATCTTGCAGCTCAGGCAGGAGTGAAAACGGATGTTAAGGCATATCAAAAGATGCTGGAAACAGTGCGAACCATCAGTGAAACGGGCAAGTTGTATAGCTCAAATTACAATTCTCTGTACCTTCTCGACGGGTCATTTTCATATAAATGGGACACTACCTCAACTGATCAGGCAAAAGCTGTCGCGAAGGAGGTTGCTATAAACGACAGCTGGGATGCTCCGGTTGATTCTAATTATATAATTGCTCCAAAATCCATATCATTCCCGGCTATATCAGGCGCAATGCTTCAAGTGCAAAATGCAAAATTCGCCATGGTGACGGCAACTGATTCGGTTGTTTTCGGCCCAACGAACGGAAATCTATCTTTGGGAGATGGAATCTTCATCGGGGAAAAAGGGAAATTTACTTGGGAAAGCGTTGGTAACCCTGATATTTATGCAGATCTGGATAAATACTTTTTTAACATCTCTCAGCCGAAATTATTAGCCGAAAACGTTACCATCCATGCAGATAGCAAACTCATTGCGCCTACTAAAGGCACATTGGAATATCGTGGGTTAAAAAGAGGCAAAAATCAGGCACCGGTATATCCTCGTTTCGTTTCAAACGGAACAGACGCGCAAATCAGATTCATTAGTCCCAATATCCAATACAAGGGTGGCTTCTCACTGATAGGGCAGGAAATGTACAGCACGTCGCTGAGTGGAAATCCATCCGTTATTTCGGTATCTTTTGAGCAGAAACCGGCATTTAAAGCCGTCAGCACCAAATTTCGGTTGGCCGATTCCGTCGTTTCAGCACCATTGGCGTTTTACTCCATGCCACTCGGAAGCGATTCGCTGTATCATCCGGGTGTAAGGTTCAAATACAATGACCTGGAAGGTAAACTTCGTCTGGATCGGGCCGATAAAACAGATTTTGCACCACTACCCTATAAAGATACTTACCACAAAATGGATATCTGGTCGCAGGCTATGCGATGGGATTTCCCTAAAAAGAAAGTCGAGTTCTATAGAATTGATGGCAAGCAGGTGGTGCCGGTTGCGTTGGAATCTTTTGATTATTTTAAAAAAGAACGATTCAGGGGAATTGCGAAAGAGTTTGGTTTTCAGCCGTTATTGTTAGCCGCCAACTACCTGCAAACGGAAAAGAAATCAGCATTTCTTGCAGAAGAACTTGCCGCTAAGTATAAGCAAAATCCGAAAATTCTGAGAAGGACTTTGGAAAGAATGGCGCTGGAAGGATACTTTATTTATGACAAGTCAACCGACGAGTTTGCGTTGAGCAAAAAAGGCATCCTTTATGTTAATGCCAATGTAGACAAGGCGGATTACGACAATTTCCAGATTGCGTCGCAATATACTGCGAACGATGAAATTGCCAACGCAACAATCTATTTACCAGACACTTTACTCACAGTTCTGGGTGTATCGCGATTCATTATCAGTGACAGTTTAAAAATATTTGCTACGCCGTCTGATAAAAAAGTGGTGATTGGCCGCAATCGGAATTTCACTGTTAATGGACAGCTGGTGGCGTCCAATTACCAGTTCCGTGGCCAAAATCTCAAATTCGACTACAACCAGTTTTTTGTAAACGTGGCTCCCTCCGACTCCATCACTTTCACTCCTCGTGAGAAATATGTGAAGGGGCAAGGCGGCGAAGTGGGCGGTCATGTGAAATATGAAAATGGGGGTACTTTTTACCTTAGTGATCCAAAAAACAAATCAGGAGCCCAAAAAGGAAAGAAATCTCCTCGGCTCGTCGTTCCGGACGGTATGACTGTCTATTTTGATCAGCCAGAAAGAGAGCCAAATTTGTACCCGCGCGAAGTATTTTTCAAGATCCCGAAAATTGATATGGATGGGCTGGACCAGCGTGATGTAATTTTTGAAGGAAAATTCTTCTCCAACGGAATTGTACCGGATATCGCAACGACATTGAAAAGCATGCCTGACAACTCCCTCGGTTTTAACTATAAGACCCCGGCGGTTGATATGAAGATTTATGATGGCAAAGCGCTGGCTCGTTTCACGGATACTTTGACGATGGACAACACTGGATTACATTCAAGTGCCATTCTTCGATATATGTCTGCCACCATTACCGCTAAAAAAGTAATGTTGGGAGCTGATTCGCTTTATGCAAGTGGAGACGTGGCGAGCATTAAAGAGGCAAGTATTGGAGCTGGTTACTTCCCCGCCGTGGATCTGAAAGATTATGCATTGAACTGGTTCCCACAAAAAGACAGTATGCAGATCAACACAACCGGGAAATCCTTTTCATTCTATAAAGGCACCACAAATCTGGAAGGCAGTATTCTGCTCCGTTCTTCGGGTTTGTACGGAAATGGTATTCTGAAACGCTCTGATTCCGAAATTTCATCAACTGATATCAAATTCAATAAAGAAGGGTTTTTGGCCAATCGCTCCCAGTTTTCGATCAATGCGAGTGCAGCAAACGCCGGTAAGAAGCTTTTGACGGGTAACAATGTGAATATCGATTTCAATTTCAAGAACGGAGTAGCCAACTTCCTTACGGACGAGTCCGGGTTTGGAAATGATTCTTCCGGTATGCAAATTCCGCTGGCTTCCTATAAAACGCTCATCGGCTCGGCGAAATGGGATATGGTCAAAAAGACCATTTTGATGAAAGGTTTTGGCGAAACGTCCTCCTATACCTCAACACTGGAGGAACAGGAGGGACTTTCTTTCGACGGTTCGGAGGCCATGTATGATATCGAGAAAGTGACGCTGGTGGTAAAAGGAGTGCCTTATATTCAAACTGCGGACGTTAAAATCATCCCGGATAAGGGTCTGGTAAGTATCGATGCCAAAGGAAGAATAAACCCGCTTAAAAACGCGAGAATTGAAATTGATACACTCAATGTTTCTCACCGGATGAAGGATGCGGATATCAAGATCAATTCGAGAAATCTTTTTGAAGGGTCAGCGACATATCAGTATATCACAGCCCGCAAGGATACCTTTAATATTAAAATGCAGAATTTCGAATTGAGAGAGCCGGAATCCGCTGTGGCAAGCCGCAAGGCGAGACCCGATAATTCGAACACCGCCAAAATAAAATATTACACAACTGCACGAGCGGATATCAAAGAAACCGAGAATCTGTACCTCAGTCCCCGTATCCAGTTTAAGGGGGGTATTAACCTCGTATCGTATGAGCCCTCCCTTCAATTGGATGGCTTTGTAAAACCCATGATTAAATTCCGCAAAGATTTCCAAAGCTCCTGGATCCCATATAAAGAATCTCCGGGTGAAACTGTGGCCATCAAAGTCGACCAGAACCTGAAAAACGAACATGAAATTCCATTGTCCGTCGGCCTGCATTACAATGAGGTTAAGGGACTATATATGACCTTTCTCTCTCCCAAAGAATCGGACGGAGATGAGGATATATATCAAGCCAAAGGAAATCTGAATTACGACGAAGACAAAAAAGCTTTCAAAGTTTTGCCACCTCCCGGAGCAGATGGCCTGATTGACGAAGCGAACTCTTTGCAATTTGATGATAAAACAGGTCTTGCCAATTTCGCAGGTCCATTGAAACTCGTCGGTTCCGAATGGCTGCAGTCCACAGGAACCGTTGAAGCGCAGGTAGATAGTTCGCGGTTCTCTTTCAATACCTTGCTCATTTTGAAGATGGCATCATTGGAGCCATTGCTTCAACCGATAGCAGCCAAGATTGTGGAAGTAAATCTGGAGGAGCAAAACAGCACAGCAGCCGATGACGATGCGGAACAAATCAACGGAAAACTTTCAGCCCTGATCGGATCAAAGGCAGTTGATGCATATGTGAAGCTTTCCGCCGCAGGATACAAGCCATTATTCGATGCTTCGCCGGTGTTAGATGCCCCTATTGTTCTGTCGAATGTTAATCTTCATTGGTCGGCAGCTCATGGCGCCTATTATTCGCAAGGTCCTATCGGAGTTGCGAATTTTGGCAAAAACAATATCAACGCCCAAATGGAAGGTGTGATGGAAATAAGAAAGGGAGTTGATGGCGACGAGTTCAGTCTTTTCCTCCAGGCGTCTCCCGATATTTGGTACTATTTTGATTTTCGTCAAGATGAGCTTGGAGTCATTTCCTCGCAGATAGAGTTCAATGATCAGATCATGACAAAGTCGAATTCAGGTAAGTCGAAGATGACTTTGGTCTCGTTGGGAATAGAGGAAAAAGACCTCTTCGTGAACAGATTCGATGATTTCTATCAGCCGGCCATGAAAAAAGCAAAACTTGCTAAAGCAGCAGCGAAGAAAAAAACGACTCCGGCAGCAGCCAAAAAGAAAAAGGAAGAACAAGCTGATGGGTTCTGATAATCAATGTATTATAGGACAAATCTTTGATTCGATCAAATATATCTCTACTTTTGTAGCCGCGTTCAGGTTTGCGAAATGAGTGTTTTATTGTATATTTGAGAGTAGCTTTTTTAAATCAAAGAATTTCCACAAATAGTACAAAATGGGTGTTAGCTTATTAATATTAACAGTTCTTTCCGCTTATTTATTAGGTTCTATCCCTAGTTCGGTATGGTACGGAATAGGTTATTTTGGAATCGACGTTAGAAAACATGGAAGCGGAAATGCCGGTGCTACCAACACTTTCAGAGTGTTAGGAAAACGAGCCGGAACCGTTGTAATGCTTATCGACGTTTTGAAAGGCTGGACTGCTACTGAAATAGCGTCACTTCTTTTTTACGTTGGAACGATAGGAGAAACTGAGCTTTTGATGTACAAAATTCTTTTCGGGATTATCGCCATCGTTGGACATGTTTTCCCTGTTTTTGTAGGTTTTAAAGGAGGCAAAGGAATTGCTACATTATTGGGTATGGTGCTCGCCATTCACCCGGAACTCGCTTCTGTTTGCATCACGATCTTTATATTAACATTACTCGCGAGCCAATATGTTTCGCTTAGCTCTATCTTAGCCACATTGTCATTCCCGATATTATCATGGGTGGGTCTTTTCGGCCATCCGGAGCCTTTATTAATTGTCTTCGGTTTCGTTATGTTTGTGCTGGTTGTGTTCACACACCAAAAAAATATTATTCGCTTAATGAATGGCAACGAAAATCGCGTGAATATCCTTTCAAGAAATAAACATGCTTCTTAATTACATAAGAGCTTGATTCGAATATAATTTCAAGAAATTCTTACCCCTGTGGACTTATCCATGGGGGTTTATTTTTTAATTTAGCCTCCCAAACAAACCAGATTCTAATTGTAATACGCTGAAATGAACAACTATATAGATCAAAACAAAACGAGATTTCTGGACGAATTGCTGGAACTCCTCCGCATACCATCCGTCAGCGCTGACTCCAAGTTCAAAAACGATATGCGTTCGGCTGCTGAGTTTGTCAAAAAAAGTATTCTTGCGGCTGGTGCCGACAAAGCAGAAATATTTGAAACACCCGGACATCCGGTTGTATATGGTGAAAAGATCATTGACCCATCTTTACCAACGGTGCTTGTTTACGGCCACTACGATGTGCAACCAGCTGATCCATATGAGCTTTGGAATTCGCCCCCATTCGAGCCGGTGATTAAAAATGACAGGATATATGCAAGGGGAGCTTGTGACGACAAAGGTCAGTTTTATATGCACATCAAGGCGCTTGAAGTGATGGTCGCGACCAATTCGCTTACATGTAATGTCAAGATGATGATCGAGGGCGAGGAAGAAATAGGTTCGTCTAATCTTGAAAATTTTGTAAAAGAACACCGCGAGCTTTTGAAATGCGATACCATTCTGATATCCGATACCAGTATCATCGCCAATGATGTTCCATCTATTGAAACGGGTTTGCGTGGCCTGACATATCTTGAAGTTGAAGTAACAGGCGCAAATCGGGATCTTCATTCGGGTGTGTATGGCGGTGGAGTCGCAAACCCGATCAATGTGCTTTGTGAAATGATCGCATCACTTAAAGACGAAAATGGTCATATCACCATCCCGGGTTTTTACGATAACGTCGAAGATCTTTCGGTTGCAGAGAGAGCAGCACTAAACTCCGCTCCTTTTGATCTGGACGAATATAAGAGGGATCTGGACATTGCAGATGTTGCTGGAGAAAAAGGTTATTCAACTATTGAGAGAACTTCCGTTCGTCCCACGTTGGATGTGAATGGTATATGGGGCGGATATATCGGTGAAGGTGCTAAAACTGTGCTGCCATCGAAGGCCAGCGCTAAAATTTCCATGCGCCTGGTTCCACATCAGACCGATCAGGAAATATGTGAGTTGTTTATCAAACATTTCACTTCCATAGCTCCTTCTTCTGTAAAAATCAAAGTAACCCCTCATCATGGCGGGCTTCCTTATGTGACGCCAACCGATTCGGTAGAATATAAGGCTGCAGAAATGGCCATGGAGGAAGCATTTGGTAAAAAACCAATACCAACACGTGGAGGTGGAAGTATCCCGATCGTGGCGCTTTTTGAGCAGGAATTGGGCCGGAAAAGTATATTGATGGGCTTCGGGCTGGATATTGATGCCTTGCACTCCCCGAATGAAAGTTACGGTTTGTTCAATTATTATAAAGGCATTGAAACCATTCCGTTGTTTTTCAAACATTATGCTGCGTTGAAAAGCTAGTGAAAACGAGGGGGTAAATACATCTTAACATGCATTTACCCCTTTTAATATATTCCGCAAACCTATCTTTTCCGGCGCTGCTCTCTTCGCATTTTCTTCAAATTAGCGATGGCCGTTTTTGCGTCTTTGTCCTGGCTCGAATTTCTATCAGCACGATCATCTGCCAGTTTATAATACCTCAGAGCCTCGTCATATTCCTTTTTTTGCTCGGAAATTTTGCCCAAGCCTAGCAATGAGGAGACATAATATCCTGCATTTAAAGAATTTGTTTTAACGGAAAAATCGATCGCTTTTTGGAAATAATCCTTTGCCAGATCGAAGTTCTTATCGTAATTCATATTGTAGTAAGCGAGAACATATGCCGCGTTTCTGCCACTAACTCCCTCATAACCAACAACCCCCCTTTCGATTTTGTCCAGTATATTTAACGCAGCCTGACTGGCTTCAGTGCGCTTTCCAGTCACATATGCAGTTCGGCAAAAATACCGTTCAAAGTAAGGATTGTTCGGGTAGGTCTGCCACATATACTTTGCCATTTCGTAAGCCTTGCTGTATTCGCTTTCCATGCTATATATCTGAAGCAGAAAGTATCGGGCTTCAACTCTCGTATAAAAGGCATTATTTGCGACGGTTTCCAGCTGCTTTTCTCCCAATTTCTTATTTCCTCTAGGAAAAAGGGCAAGCACCGGTTTCAAAATCGGATATTCCTTCGGAACCCATTCTGCATAGTAGTTGTAAAGCCCGTCTCCAAATAAAAGCTCCGGAGACAAATCACCATTGCCTTTACACATTTCAAAATACTTCAATGATTTCTTCCCGGCAAATGCTGCCTTCGTCCAGCTTTTTCTTTCTGCATAAAGTCTTCCTTTGAAAGCATATGCCGCCGAAAGGAAAAATGCGGGCTCTATTTTATTTTCCTGACTGTCTAATAACTTCTCCGCAGATGTGATAGTCGAATCCATATATGCAAGAAACTTGTCATCATACTGTTCATTATCAGTATTCGGCACTATTTTCCACCATTCGGCCAGGCCCAACAGAAAGTGAGGCATCGGGTGATTCGGATATCGATATCTAAGCCATCTGAATTCGGTATCAGCCTCGTCAAATTTGAAATTATATAGTAAGTTTATCGCCTCCGTCGCCTCAATCTGAACGCCAGGATTTTTCAAAACCATATCATACTTCTTATCCAGCTCGGCCGAAGAGTATAATTGAGCAATGCTTTTATTTAAAACAAGAATTGCCAGCGAAGCACAGAGAAATATCTTTTTAATATTCATATCAGGTGGAAATCTGTCATTAGTAACGTCAGATCTTAATTTTACGTTTGTAAGCTGGCTGGTTTTTGAAAAAGAGTTAATATTGATCTATGAAAGAAACAAATCATATCTCGGTTCTTGACAAATCTTTTGCTCCGTTTATTTCACGGGAAATGATCGAAGAAAGGATTAATAAAATTGCGACGCAAATTAACGAAGATTATGCGGGGTGTACACCAGTTTTTGTAATCGTATTGAATGGTGCGTTTCTTTTTGCTTCCCAGCTTATCAAAAATGTTTCACTTCCCTGCGAGATTACCTTTATCCGTCTGGCCTCCTATCAGCACACTGAATCGACTGGAATGGTTAGACAAATAATCGGTTTGGAAGACAAGTTGGAGGGCCGTGATATCATTGTCATCGAGGATATAGTCGATACCGGACTGACGATGACTCAGCTTCTTGAGCAGCTCAAAGGATATCGTCCTGCTTCTGTGAAAATTGCGAGCCTGCTACACAAACCTGAAGCTATTAAAAAACCCGTGGATATCAAGTATTTAGGCTTCGAAATTAAAAACAGATTTGTAGTTGGCTACGGCCTTGATTACGAAGGATTGGGACGTAACCTGGACGCTCTGTATGTTCTGGCCGAATAGCCTAAATACTTCAAAAATATTAACACCCCAAAATAAAATAGGTATAATTACCCGCTAATAATAGTAGCTCTACGCTTAAGAATTTACTGTAAACTATGTAGCTTTATTGCAGCTCAAGAGCACCTAAAAAGTAATTTCTTTCAGAGGTCTTGAGAAGGTTTTCCCATACCCTTTTTACTAAAATAGTCAGGAAATGATAAAGCTTCAACTTAAGTCACAGGGCGATTCTGTGGCCATGCTTCAGGAACTTCTCAATGAATTTGGTTACGAAATTAAGGTAACCGGTAAATTTGATGATGCCACAGATATGGTGGTTCGTGATTTTCAAAAGAACAACGGGCTGGTTAGCGATGGTATCATCTATACTAAAACATGGACCAAACTAATCAATAATTCGCCCGTAAATCTAGGGAACATGGAGACTTGGTTCCTGAAAGAAGACGATATTATTCAAACTGCCAAGCAACTGAATATCGAGATAGCCGCTTTAAAGGCCGTAAATGAGGTAGAAAGTAGTGGAAGAGGATATCTGATAGACGGGCGTGTAAAAATTCTGTTTGAGGGGCACATTTTCTGGCAGCAACTTCAAGCAAGGGGCATCGATCCGGCAGCTTTAGTTAAGGGCAATGAAAACGTTCTCTACAAAAAATGGACTAAGAATTTCTATGTAGGAGGTAAGGGAGAATATGCCCGTCTCGATAAGGCTATCAATATTTCTGATTCCAGTCTGGTAACGGAGGCAGCATACGCTTCGGCATCGTATGGTCTATTTCAGATCATGGGATTCCACTACAAATCCCTTGGATATAACGAGATTATGCAGTTTGTGGGAGAGATGAAAGAAAGTGAAGGCAATCAGTTGATCATTTTCTCCAAATTCCTGAAAGTCAATAAGCTGGTTGCTTTTCTTCAAAACAAACAGTGGGATAAGTTTGCTGAACGATATAATGGTGGGGGTTACAAGCTGAACAAGTACGACGTCAAGCTCGCCAAAGCTTATGAAAAATATAAGTTAGCCAAATAGTCTTTCACAAACTCAGAGCTCACCATATTGTAATTCGGCTATTTTATATTGGATAAAATTGACTTCACGCAATTATTCGTATTATTGAAGCAGATACAGGTATCTCGTTATCAATAGTCAGATTTAATATGCACATACAATTTTTTGGTGCCGCACGTACCGTGACCGGAAGTAAGCACCTGATAACCACCGAAAAAGGAACGAAAATATTGTTGGATTGTGGGCTGTTCCAAGGCATCCAAACCGACGAATTCAATCAGGATTTTGGCTTCAAACCGTCGAACGTTCATTACGTAATACTCTCTCACGCCCATATCGACCACTCCGGGTTGCTCCCAAGACTTGTAAAAAAAGGGTTTAATGGCCCAATATATTGCACTTCGGCTACCGCTGACCTTTGTCGCATTATGCTTTTAGACAGCGCGCATATTCAGGAGCAGGATCTTGAAAGAATCAATACAAGGAGAAAAAGGCAAGGCCGACCATTACTGGAGGAGCTATACAATGCGGAGGATGCCGAAAAAGCGTTGTCGCTTTTGAGAACTGTCCAATACGATCAAACCTTCTTTTTAGGTGAAAACCAAGAGGTGTCGGTCATGCTCACTGATGCAGCCCATTTATTAGGCAGTGCAGCCGTTCATTTGAGTGTTCCAGACGGAGGAACCTTCAAACAAGTAACTTTTACGGGTGATATTGGGCGTCCGGAAGATCGGATTTTAAAAAAACCTGAGCCATTTCCGCAAGCGGATATTATCATATGCGAATCAACATATGGAGACCGCCTGCACGAACCTGATTCAGATATGCACGCCAGGTTACTCGAAATTGTGCAGCAAACATGTGTAATCAACCGCGGCAAGCTCATCATTCCAGCTTTTGCGATTGACCGCACCCAAGAGCTCATTTATGCGTTAGATGAGCTTTCAAGTGCCGGTAAGTTGCCACGACTTCCCGTATATGTCGACAGCCCGCTTGCTATCAAGGCGACTCGCGTTATGAAAGAGCACAGCGAGTGTTTCAACCCCGAAATTCTGGAGTATATCGAAAAAGACGGTGACGCTTTTGCTTTTCCAAACCTGCATTATATTTCTGCGGTGGAAGAATCGATTGCTCTCAATGATAGACAAGAGCCCTGCATCATTATTTCGGCATCAGGAATGGCAGAAGCAGGACGGATCAAACATCATATTAAAAATAATATTGGAGATCCGAACTGCACTATATTACTTGTTGGATATGCCTCTCCTAACACCCTCGCTGGTGCTTTAAAACGCGGAGATTCCGAGGTGAATATTTTTGGAGGATCCTATCATGTAATGTGCAGAGTAGAGTCAATGGATTCATTCTCCGGTCATGGAGACTATAATGAAATGATTAGTTTTCTCTCTTGCCAAAATCCGGAGCGGGTCAGAAAAGTATTTCTGGTTCATGGCGAGTATGAAACGCAAGTCGCTTTCAAGCAGAAGCTGGAAACAGTGGGATATAGCAATATACATATCCCTGCGCTATATGAAAATGTTGAATGTTAAAGCATTTTCTAAAACCCATATCAGACAATATTTTGCTTAATTGCAATAATTACTATTTTTGCAGCGCACTAATATGAGCCGGAGTGGTGAAATTGGTAGACACGCACG
>NZ_JBXHAQ010000019.1:0-140006 GCF_056895215.1 Dyadobacter sp. HNCC25DJ184
AACAACCCTAAACGAGGTTGGCGACTCCACTACTAATTTCTCTTCCCCAATCCCCCCATCACTAAAATAGGTAATTTTCTTTGCTGACTTTTTCTTAGAATTATTGTATACAATTATCGATGGGCAATTATAAGACTCGTCATAATAAGCAATCACAAATAGGTTTTTGTCAATATTCTCTGGAATTTTAAACTTAGCGACTTCATTGTGACTTTCTTCGTCTGACCAAATAGTGATATTTAACTTATTACCAGACTCGTCTACATCGGAACAAGAACTACAATCACGGAGGTAGGCAATCGTCGCGTAAGCGGGATTGTTCATTGAGTGCATGAAAAAGTACACTACAAATTTCTCGACTGATTGCCTTTCACTTCTTTCCTTATGAGCAATCGCTATTAGATCACTTTTAGAAATTCTTTCATTGATAGTCGCCCTGAGATAAATTTCATACTGCCCAATATCAGTAGAATCTATACTGTATTTAGGCAAATTTGTGGTTTGACGTAACTGCTTCTTTTCTTCGCCACCACAACTTGCCAAACTGAAGCAAATTGGGACGAAAAAAAGGCATAGGACAACTCCATGTAAATGATTGAACTTTTTCATAAATGATGCTTAGATTGAAACAAGATTTAACCGCTAATTTACAGCTAGCGGTCTTGTATGTGCAATATATCTGTTTGCTTTAAAGAAGCTATCCCGGATGAGGCATTCTATTACAGCCCGACAGACATCTTTTGCATCAAAAAAGCCCGGTCAGTTGACTGGGCTTTTTTTGATTATTTTATTCCGCTTTGTTCCACGAGAAAAATAATGTTGGCACCGGTTAAATTAAGCGCATACCTGGTCATTTCGTCATCAACAATCTGCGGTACCTGCCCTTGCCCATGTCCCCCCAACTTATTTCTAATTGTTGGTATGCCGCTTTCCATGAGACTTCGAAGGGAAGTAAATTGATTCTGGGTAAATGGGGGAACTAATCCATTACTAAAAACAATTTGAATCAGTGCCTTCGCGGTGTCAGTTTGATTATAGCCCCATGCCTTTTCTTGACAAATGGACTTCAAAACACTTTCGAAAGCTTTGAGACACTCCGTCAAACATTCCTTATTTCTACCGTGTTTATAATGATCGTGTGCCTTTAAATATTCTTCATTTGCTCCTCTAAATTTATCGTTCCAAAGTAGGGCGATTGTTGGTCTAACAATTTCCGAATGAATATATGTTGAGTCCACCCTAATAATCCTCTGACCGTCAAAAGAGTAACCAACAGCATTTTCCCTAAAGCGCTCATTTAATTCTACTACGGCTTCATCAGGATTCATTTTAACCCTAGTGTTACTAAGGTATTCTTGGTATGTCGGCTTGATTATTGATGTAATAAAAAAAAATGAAAGCTCGACGACGTCGAGTGTCATGTCAGTATTATCTACCTCCAACATAAAATTTACCACCTTTTCCTTGTCACTTTCATGGAAACTACTATTGCTAAGCGAAAGTATCCCATATTCACGACAAAGTGCATCATGGAGCCATTTATAAGTACCGTCGGTCGGATGCCTTCCATGAGTTCCTTCTCCAATCGTTTCGGTAATTATTCTAATTATTTGAACTCGGAGTGTACGCGGAATGTCAAAAACGAATATATCCGGCACCTCCCCACGAAGACGCTTTTGTCGTTTTGAAAATAAATCAATTATTGCCATTTTGAATTGTAGCAGTTAGGTTTAACATCTGTTTGTGTTTCTGTAGTCGTATTATTCCCAATGTAGTAGATCATATATTCTCCTAAAAGGAGAAAAACACGAAGGGAGAAATAGCTTGACTTACGGTCAAAAAAAAGTATCAAAAAAAACCTGGTCAAACGACCAGGCCTCTTTAATTACTCTCCCATCTTAAACAACTAATCCCTTATATCTGTATTACTCCCATGCGTGGCAAACTGCCTTGAACTTCTGTATAATATTGCTGTCCGTCCTGCCCTACAAATGTAAGCTGCTTACGTGCTGCCGTTCCTTTGGGGTCACAATAGAACCAGCTCATTAAACCGTCTTTTACTTCGGTGAATACCAAAGGCAAAAGATTTTTCTGTGCCCTTACTTCATCGTCTGCGTACTGGTTTACCGGATTGTACCAGGAACCGTTATTGATCTTGTATTGTGCGAACTTGCGAACGCCCCCGGCTGTCTTCCCTACCGTTGAAGCATAGGCAACCGCGCCAAAACTCCATGCGTCTTCGGCTCCTGAGTAGGTTCCAATTGTGTAAGGGTATCCCCCGGATTGATGCGCCCAAGTTTGTATTGGCTGGTGGGTTGTTACCGGGTCACCATCTTTCACCCAAAACGCGCCGTCATTCATGTAATAGGTTGCCCAAATCTTTTGAGCTGCTTTTGAACTGTCCCCCCAACCGATCAACCCGTCACAGAAAACAAAACCAAAAATTGAAAGTGAAATATTGATTGTCGTTGAAAGTGGTGTTTTATCCTGGCGAAATAACGTTCCGTCTGGCATCTTGTGCCCTGCGTAGTTGTTTGGCCGCCATTCCCGTAACGGGGTCGGGAAAACTACGCATTTGTGCCCCACTGCTTTATGAAGCCTTCCGCCGTATGCGATATTGTATAAATATCTAAAATCCCAATCCAACCCGCCCAAATAACACGGTATCGTATGCAAGTTGTGATGTTTGGCCGTTCCTGTGATAATCCGGTCAAATCCTGGTAAAGTCTCCGGGTTTCTTACGTATCCTTTCGCCTGTTCTTCCGAAATGCTGAATAGATCCGGTGCCAAATTGCTGTAAAGATAATCCCGGCACATTAGCCAGTTTCCCGCGCCGTGCTCCTGATCCATCCGTATTTTTTTGGCATCATAGTACCCCGCCCACATTGCAGCATCTGGGTTTGGGTTTCTCGACAGGAATTTTCAGTAGCATGTATGAACATTAGATTGTAAATTTGGGTCGTTCAGCTTACAATCTTTGCGTCTTGAAAATTGCAGTTTTCAAGACGTTTTTTTTCATTCACGAAGCTAATTTACCGAGGTTCTTTGGTTTTGTAGCAAAAACAAAAATTCCCCGCCGAAAAAATCTGCGGGGAATTGGATCCTAAATTAACCCACTTTATTAACCTTATGGCATTTGTTAATATCGTTACGAATCCGATCGGTTATCGTCGCTTTTGAGTTGAACCACTGAATTTTCTGGTAAAGCATCGGCCCAAGGTCCGGAGGAGTCTAACACCGATTTCCCTTTTTGTTCAGCATCTGAAATGAATTTCAAAAACTGAACCGCCTCTTTTCCAACAAGCTCCTTCACATGCTTGTCTCCATTTTCCTTATATGAAAGCCAAACCATCTCCGGGTCGACTAGTGTATATTCCAGATGCACCATAATTACACTTATTACAGTTCAAATGTAATGGATTATATCCATTATTTTGGAATATATCCAAAATAATTTTCCGTAAATATTGAGATTTGCGAAGCTTCATCGAAACAAAACTCTGTTGCCTCTGCCAATAAAATCGGCAAAAATAATCAGCAAAACACTTGACACGTAACGTGTCGTTCTGTACTTTTACAGCATAATAAAATCACACACACATGAATAAAGTTCAATTAATTTTTGCCCTCCGAATGGAAGCCGCAGCAACGAGACAGGCTCTGCGGGACTCAGAGGAAGCCGGGCTAACACCAGAACAAATCGACAAACTGCTTGAACGCCTCAAAGACCTGCTCGATATCCTTAATCAACTTGAGAGTTAACCAAGGGGGAAGCCCCCCTTTAAACAAAATACTTATATGAATACGACAGAAACGGTCAATATTGACGAGCTCATTAGAAGAGCCGATGAGCTTATTAAAGCTGGAAAAGATTTTCTTGTTAACGAAGGAAAGGTACTCGAAATGAGCGAGTGGCTGAATATCTCCGAATATGCAGAGAAATATGGGGTGACAACGCAAATCGTTTCCAAATGGATCGAGCGTGGCCTGATCGGAGAAAACGACTATATCGAAATCGGAAAATTCGGAAAGAAGCTTGTTAGGGACAAGGCTTACAAGTTGTGATTTTTATTACAACACCCCTTGGTTTGGCCGAGGGGTGTTTTGATTACAATGCTATTCCGACTCGAATGCCGAGAAAAGTAAAATTGCTTCCAAAATGCAAATCGTAGTGTGCCTTTATTGCTTTTTGTTTCCGGTGCGTTGGTCAGATATTTCACAGCCACCATCCTTCTTTATAACTAAGAGACCAAAATTGTCTGACTCACAGGAGGCAGATTGACGATTTGATTTGTCATAGCATATACATTTAAGATTGGTGATATTACCATCGGAGTTTCGGCTAAGCACTTGAATGTCAAATTTCAACCCAAATTCTTTGAATGACTGAATTTCAGCGCTTTCAATCTGCTTGTCAGTGGCCGATCTTGTGACCGAAATTCCATCTGAGGGCCGAATACCTAGTCCCATGAGTACCGATGTACTTAAAACCGTAATGAGTACCTTCATTTATATGTGATATTAAGTGTTGAATCGCAACAAAAAATATGAAATTAGATAGCTAAACTTAACATATAAATCTGATAACGAGTATTTGTCAAAAGAAAAAAATATGAAATTCGTCCTAAAAAATATGGTACGCAAGTCGTACCTGTCCATCATCATCCTCAGAATTGCAGGATCTCTTTTGCCGGAAGTGCCCCGGCACGGCTTCATGATTTAGTCTTTTTCAACTGGATAGAAAATGAATTGGAACTTTCCAGTTCTATCATGAGATTAGACGAACCGATAAAAGCTATGAACTTTATGCCACTACTGTCCCTGGTGATGACGAGTCCCTGTCGATTACCCAGGTCAATCTCTACTCTTTGGTCAATTGCCAATTTTACTTTTTGATCCTCCATCGCTGTTGCTTTTAGATAGTTTTCGTAGGAACCGTATTCGTTGATGATGTCGGTTAGGTGTGATATGATGCTACCCATTTATTCGCAGATATTAAAAGCACTCATACATGATCTTGGCTCATCGTCATCATCATCTTCAAATATGGAAAGCCCTCCGGCGCCATCCTTTTCGGTAAGATATTTAATCACATCCCTTGTGTTGGCCAGCTTTACCCCGGATTTTTGATCCTTGTGAAGTCTGGCACGCTTTGGAACGAAATCGGGTCCAAAGAATGTCCGACCCACTTCTTTTTCGGCGGCTTCGAGACGATCAATGTATTTTGAATCATTTCGAGCAATTGCGAGCACTTCTTTTTGCTTGCACATAATACAGGGATAACATCCTACGCGCTCTACATCCTGATAGTAAAGTGGATTTGGCTTTTGACCATTTAAAAGAATATATTCAATGACCTCGACAGCTGACGAAAGGACGAATGGCCGCTGAATATCGGCTACGTAGCTGTCTACGTGTTGAATGACCAGGCTTTTTACTTACTCACCCATTTTCAAACATTAACTACTTAGAACTGAATTACCCCCATCCTGGGCAAACTGCCCTGAATCTCGGTATAATATTGCTGTCCGTCCTGGCCTACAAACGTGAGTTGCTTACGTGCTGCCGTTCCTTTGAGGTCTTAGTAGAACCAACTCATTAAACCGTCTTTTACTTCAGTGAATACCAAAGGCAAAGTATTCTTTTGTGCCCTTACTTCATCGTCTGCGTATTGATTCAATTGATTCACTGGATTTGTACCAACTGCCGTTATTGATCTTGTATTGTGCAAACTTGCGAACGGCCCCGGCTGTCTTCCCTATTGTTGAAGCGTACGCGACCGCGCCAAAACTCCATGCGTCTTCGGCTCCTGAGTAGGTGCCAATTGTGTAAGGGTATCCCCCGGATTGATGCGCCCAAGTTTGTATTGGCTGGCGGGTTGTTACCGGGTCACCATCTTTCACCCAAAACGCGCCGTCATTAATGTAGTAGGTTGCCCAAATCTTTTGTGCTGCTTTCGAGCTGTCCTATCAACCCATCACAAATGACAAAACCGAAAATCGAAAGTGAAATATTGAAAGTCGTTGAAAGCGGGGTTTTATCCTGGCGAAATAAGGTACCGTCTGGCATCTTATGCCCTGCAACCTATCCGCCCATCTCGTTTGAACAAAAGTCTAAGCAGCATAATACCTCCTTTTACAGGCCCATATACCAACGTTTTAGAGCAATAATTATCAGTTCAGACTTCTGAATTCATTAGGTGTAACGCCGGTTTTCTGTTTAAAAAGTCGCGTGAAATGTTGCTGATATTTAAATCCAAGTTGAAAGGCAATTTCGCCAAATGACGTGTTAGCTTCAAATATTTTCACTTTTGATTCCTCAATCAGCCTTGATTGGATGAAATCCAAAGCTGTATTGCCGGTTTCTTTTTTAATAAGGTCGCCAAAATAGTTTGGAGACAAAAAGAGATTTTCAGCACAGTAAGCGACGGTTGGCAAACCTAATGTCTGCGCTTTTCCAGACTTAAAATAATCATTAAGCAATTCTTCAAATCGCACCAGAATGTCTTTGTTAGCATTACTGCGGGTGATAAACTGCCGGTCATAAAACCGCATACAATAGTTGAGAAACAATTCGATATTGGAAACAATCAGCGTCTTACTGTGTTTGTCAATATTCTGATCTATCTCGGCCCTGATTTTTTCAAAACTATCAATAATTGTCTCCCTTTCTTTTTTCGACAAATGCAGGGCTTCATTAACTTCATAAGAAAAGAATGAATACTCTTTGATCATTCTCCCTAAATGGGTGCCTGCAAGTAGATCCGGGTGAAAAACCAATGCATAACCAGACGGTTTCATGGATTTTCCTTTACTGTCAATCCCATAAACCTGCCCTGGTGCGACAAAAACCAATGTCCCTTCTTCATAGTCATATGGCTGGCACCCATAGATCATATCGCCGCACTTGATATTTTTGAGAAATACGGCGTATACGCCCATATAGCGCCTGAAATGCTGTATAGTTGGTATTTCATTGAAGTTGACTACACTCACCAAAGGATGTAGCGTATCGGCCCCCACCCAATTATTGTACTGCTTTACAGTATCTATCCTTTCTACTTGTTCCATATCTCAGTGATTTACAGGTCAAATATAGTAACGCCATCATGTAGAAAAACATATCAATGACCAGATCAGTAAAACTGGTAAATAAACCAGTAATCTGTATAAAATTGACTATGTGCTACTACCGACCTTTGCTATACAAATTGAAAGACAAACTAGAATAGCAATGAAACATATCCCAAAATCAAGTATTTGACCCGTATGTTGTTTGACTTACACCAGTCGCGGAAGATGAATATAACAATGTCAACAAGCAGTAAACATCGTGAAAATGAACCCAAACAAATCGCTCTCATGCCTATTCCCTCTTGTGATTCTATTAGGCACCACTGTTATGAAAGCACAAACTAACACAATTCAAAAACACGAGCTGAGCGCGCGTCAACAGCGTATCGTAGCCATTTCCGGATTAACCGCCGCCGGAGACCTGGGAAAGCTTTCAACCGAGTTGGGCAACGGCCTGGACGCTGGTTTGACAGTTGAAGAAACGAAGGAGATCCTGGTGCAGCTGTATGCTTACTGCGGTTTTCCAAGAAGCCTGAATGCAATCGGTACGCTAATGACGGTAATTGAAAAAAGAAAGGCAAATGGAATCAATGACAAGCCAGGAAAGCAACCCGTTACAACAAAAGGGATCAAAGACAAATATGAACAAGGCAGGCAAGTTTTGGAATCATTGACCAAAACACCGCAGTCAAAGCCTGCGCCTGGTTTTGGAGAATTTGCCCCAAGGATTGATTCATTTTTGAAAGAGCACCTATTTGCCGACATTTTCGAAAACGACGTGTTAACCTTTCAGGATCGGGAGTTCGTGACCATATCTGCCCTTGCAGCAATGACCGGTGTTAACTCGCAATTACAGTCGCATGTGAAAATGGGTTTTAATACCGGCATCACTGACAACCAACTGGCGGAAGTTGCGCAGCTGATCGAACAATTCGTCGGCCGAACCCAGGCAAATTCATTAAGAGAGATCATTGAGAAGCCGGCAACTCCCATTATTGAACCTGACATGATGGTGCGGATCTCGGAAATCGAAATCAGTCCGGAATTCCTGACTGAATACAGTGCCATTTTGAAAGAAGAAGCCAAAGCTTCGGTGGAAAAGGAACCAGGAGTAATTGCCATTTTTCCAATGAGCATCAAAGAGCTGCCAACCCAGATCAGGATTATAGAAATATACGCTGACAGCGCTGCATACCAGTCGCATTTAAAAACGCCACACTTCCAGCATTACAAAACAACGACGCTTAAAATGGTGAAGGCATTGAAGCTGGTGGACATGAACTCACTTGACCAGCAAACCATGTTAGAAATTTTTAAAAAACTGAAATAATGAAAAAGGCATCGAGAAGACAATTCATTCAGCAAACGGCTATGACAACTACAGGCCTGTTATTCACATACCCTGTGCGGCTTTTTTCGCAAACAAACCAAATGAGTAGCAATATTAAGTCGAAAGGGTACGCCGGAAAGGACAAAACGGGCAAACTGGAATTGTGGAATTTTGAGCGGCGTCCGCTGGGAGATAATGACATTCTGATCGATATCAAATATTCGGGTATATGTCATTCGGACATTCACACCATAAAAGGACACTGGGGGCCGCAGCAGTACCCGCAGGTACCGGGTCATGAAATCGCAGGGATTGTAACTGCCATTGGGAAAAACGTTACCAAATTCAAGGTGGGAGATAAAGCCGGTGTGGGTTGTATGGTCAACAGCTGTATGGAATGCGACAGTTGTAAAAAAGGTGAAGAACATCACTGCGAGACCACGGGCATGACAGGAACCTACGGCAGTCCTGAGAAATCATCACCGAGCGGTATTACCCAGGGCGGCTATTCTAATAACATTGTTGTTACCGAGCACTTTGCGATCAAAATTCCGGAATCCATGGGGCTGGAATTTGCCGCTCCCCTGCTTTGTGCCGGTATCACAACTTATTCTCCATTGATGCGGGTTGGCATAAAAAAAGGCGATAAAATAGGCGTGGTGGGCATTGGCGGTTTAGGACATATGGCTATCAAACTGGCTGTTTCAAAAGGTGCCGAAGTTTATGCTTTCACGACATCGGAAAGTAAGCTTGATGATATCCGCTCATTCGGAGCCAAAGAAGCAATTTTAGTGAAAGGTGCCGATGATCTCAAACCTTGGTTCGGCAAGCTGGACTTTATGATTTCCACCGTTCCCTATGCTTATGATATGTCCAATTACATTTCATGCGTGAAACCCTACGGGTATTTTACCCAGGTTGGCCAGCCGGTAAATGGTGAATTGACGATCAATAACTTCAATATGATTTTTAACAGAGTGAATTTCAACGGATCGCTCATTGGAGGAATTCCTGAAACTCAGGAGGTGATGGACTACTGCGCGACGAACAAAATCTACCCGCAAATACAAATCATCAAAGCCGAAGAGATCAATGATGCCTGGCAGCAGGTCGTGGATAAAAAAGCCAGGTACCGGTTTGTGATCGATGCCGCTACCATTTAAAACAGACGTATAATGAAAAATTCCATTATTATCTTTTTTGGACTCATCATACTTTTAACCGGAGGTTTGGCCTGCAAAACAGATGTCCTAACAATTACCAATACGAATATGGAAACTAGCGACAGCACTCATATTGATACGCTGAGTAATAAGCTTAAAATTAGCATTGGTTCCAATACATTCACTGCAAGGCTGCTTAACAATCCAACCGTGACTGCTTTTAAAGCTAAGTTGCCAATGACGGTGTCGATGAGTGAATTAAATGGCAATGAAAAACTATACCGTTTCCCGGCAAATCTGCCGACGAACTCGACAAATCCGGGAACGATCAGCTCGGGCGACCTGATGATTTATGGCTCCAGTACTTTGGTACATTTCTACAAATCATTCCCGACATCTTACAGTTACACAAAGCTCGGACGAATCGATGATACGGCTGGACTTGCGGCCGCAGTGGGTTCCGGAAGCATAACAGTCACTTTTGAATTAGAGTAAATATTGATGGATATGAGTAGTCAGCTAAAAGGGAAAGATATTTTTGAGAGAATGAGAGCCGGTGAACCTATCCGGAAAGATGATCCTGAGTACAATCAATTTCAACAGGAAGTGGCCCGGACGATCCGGTTATCCGCTGCCCTGAATGCTTGTACAGATACCGATCAGGTGCGGGAACGGTTGAGTGAAATCACCGGTTCAAACATCGACAGGTCTACGACCATATTCCCTCCTTTCTACACCAACTTCGGCAGATTTATAACACTTGGCAAAAATGTATTTATAAACCACGCCTGTTCTTTTCTGGATATGGGCGGGATTACAATTGAGGATGATGTAATGATCGGCCCCAGGGTCAATTTGACATCTGAAACCCACCCCTTAGACCCAACCGAGCGCGAGACAGTTATTCCTAAGCCCATTATAATCCGGAGAAACGCCTGGATTGGAGCGGCGGCGACGATCTTACCTGGGGTTACGATTGGTGAAAACGCCGTTGTCGCTGCTGGCGCGGTCGTTAGCAGGGATGTGCCAGCCAATTCAATAGTCGCAGGTATACCTGCAAAAGTTGTGAAAGCAGTTGGAAAGTGAAGCTACAAGAGTTTTACGGATACCCATTTCCTTATTGCGCTGTTCCGTCGAATAAACCATGAGTGCAAATAATCCCAGGAAATAAGGACGACAGTGCTGGCCGCTAAATTTACCAGCTCCGCGGTATGCAACCCCTCTCACAATTTCCAGATTCTGCTAAAAAAATAATTAATGAATATATCTTACGCATTTGTATATGATATATCCCCAACTAACTTATTGAATATGAGTGTAAATTCTTAATCAGTCCGGCCTTCCAAATTTTAGCCTGAGCCATGTTTTAATTTTAACTGCCGCTACGGGATTTATATCAATTTTATGACCAATTTTTTAACCAGCAAATTAACAAAGCAAGTCCCCTATCCATCCTCATTGCCTTATAAAAATGAAACTATTCCATATCAGCCGGCTGCTGATTCTCCTTCAACCTGGTGACTTCTGACTCGAGATTTTTGATATGCTCTTGCAGCGGCGTCAGCATTTCGTTGATTTCTTCAATCGTGTAGCGAGGCGTAATATACTTCGGACAGTTCCAATCAAATGCTATTACGTGCAGAAGAATAATCCGCTCTGCAATTTTCTCGTAGCCTTCCGGGATTAACAAGGCGGCTAAATCGGGACGGCTGTCGATGTCCACTGTTTCCAATTCAGCATATATCTTTAACCTAGCCTGACGTGCATAATCCATAAGTATTAGTGAGACTTTAGGATTGGTGGCAGTATTGCCGATTGAGATATATTGCTTATTACCACGCAAGTCAGCAAACCCTAAAGTAACTGGATCGATTGAGCGCAAAAAACCCTTTTTACCTCCTCTATGTTGAATGTAAGGAAATCCATTTTCGCCAATACTCGCGATATAAAAGCTATCCCGATCCTCGATAAAACGAGTTTCGCCTTCATTTAGTTGAGTCTTAGCGGTTCTCTGTTCGAGGTGGGCATAAGCCTGACGGCTGCCGTATCGCTCTTGAAGGGCTTTCACTTCTTCCGTGAATGCCACAGACGCATAGTTTTTTGCCATAACTCATCCATTTTAATATTTTAATAACAAATCTCAAACAGGGTTTAAATGCATTTACTTGCCAGTGGCAGTAGAAGACTTTTGTGAAACTTCTTTCATCAAATCCAACACTACGCCGCCCTTATCCTCGTTACTTTTCGGTGGATTCAAATTTTCTTCGTTCCACATGGTGTCGCCACATTCCTCATTGACAAATGGCATTTCATCTAACAAGTCTATCGTTTCCATTCTATTAAAAGTTTAATGCAGTTACAGTAAAACCGCTTATCAGATGACCGGCGATCCGGCTGCTTTGAAAAGCAATTTGTCCTGCCTGCGGTACATTTATCTAAGAAAATTTGTTTTAATATCGCTCAAAACCTCCTGAAATAAATCCGGTCTCTTTAAAGTCTGAGCAAGTATTAACGACCCTTGTATTTTAACAAGAGTGGACTCGCCGAGCCATTTTGCGGCGTTGACATCGTGACCCATATCTCCTGCCAAATGCGCAAAGGCAGTAACCCATCTTTCAAATAGTTCAGCAATTTTATCTCTAAAAATCTCCGCGGCTGTTCCGTGGGACAAAGCACGAAGAACGCACGCTAATCGGCCGCCTTCGTAAAGTATATTAATAGAATTTAACGCTGCATCCAGGCGTTCAATAGGTGGCTCAGATGAAAAAAGAATCCCAAAAATCTCTTTTTCACTCCAACCAGTAACATGATCAAGAACCGCGTTTGCCATCGCTACTTTCCCTTCCGGAAACCTATAATACAAACTTGCCTTTCTTAGCCCTGTCGCAGATGCAAGCTCGGCCATGCTAGCTCCGTCATACCCGACAGATCTGAGCACCTGCATCAGCCTTTCTACAACTTCATCCGGTTTTATTTTCACGTTTGGCATATCATTCTTTATTTACCGAACGTTCGGTAAATAAATTAAGTTCCTTTTTGAGTTTAGTAATTTTTGTTTTTCTAATTGGGTTGGTCGTCTTGCGCTTTAACCATCATGGTTGCTCCAGGTCTGCAATAGCCACCACCATTTCCGGTGATTGACAGAATTTCGTCTGAACTAGCTTCCAAAAAACACTTTTCCCAAGATCCTCGGTAATATTTCATCCAATGCTACCACAATTGCAATAAGATCAGAATATTAATAAATGTGCCCGAGCCTTCATTCCCACATAGATAAATCGAGGAGTTGAAATTGAACGCTGGGAAACTTCATATTTCCTACTAACCGTAAGATTATGTATCAATTAGCGTGTGTCCGGAAGGAACTTACCAATAGTTCCTATATTTGTCCCCATATTGAACTTATCTCTCGTGAATTTTTGATGAAAAACCTCTCTGCATGTCTCTCCACTCTTTTTTTAATATTGATATCCATCGCATGTAAAAAGGGTAAGGATCCAACTCCGGCCTTCTCAGACATAACTGCAACCACATGCAAACTGCAATCATTTAATTCTCAGCACTTTACCGTTCAGTACGGGAATGACAATCACATGACGGAGATATATGAACACATACCAAATTACAAGGATCCGACAATCATTAATACTGAACTTCGTTGGCGATTCCAGTACGAGAATGGATTTTTAAGGAGAGTTTTAAGGGGCAAATTCCTCACATCTGACACCAGCACCGGCGAAACCTATGTATCCTTGAAGTTTGATTACGGACCACATGGAATCGAAAAGGTGTACGATTATTATGATGATGGCAGCCTTGCAAACCGTTATGAGTTTAAATACGAGGGCTCTGATAAGCCAACCTCAATGATCCAATATTTTAATTTCAATTATACTCGCGCTAACGAAGATATGAAGGTAGTTTGTACCTATAAATTTGAGTATGATAAAAATGGCAATATAGTTAAGGAAGATCGTTACTACCCTAACTCTGGTGTTAGTTTCGTTGCAAATTATAAGTATGACAGCTCACCAAATTCTGTAAAATTATTTGAGAGCTTTCTTTTCTCAAGTTCGAGTGCAGCTGCTGTGTTTTCTACAAATAATATGGTAGAAAGTGAGATAATTTACGAAAACACCCAGCCCAAAAACACGATTGTGACAAATTTCGATCCTGAGCACAAGTCCGTGGCGTACTACAATACATTATCTGACATAAAATGGGATTGCAAATAGACCAGGCATAGCACTCCGGTAAATAGTACAAAAATTGTTGTTAAAACTGTTTACGAAAATTCATAGCACCCAGTTCATCCGTTTTTAAGCCCCACACGCATATGCTGGTAAATGTGACATGGTGACATTGAAACCTGCATTGTTTTGGGGTTTTGTTTTATCACGGTTTCCAAAAACTGCCGGTTGGTTTCACCCCACTGGTTCATGGCATCAATGATAGGCATTAATGACCAACCCACCTCTGTCAGCGAATACTCCACCCCTGGTGGCGACAGGAACTTGGGGCATATCAAACATTATTAGCTTGGCTACAAAAAAGAGGGCGTCTCAAATTTAATGTAAGTCGCCCTCTTTAATAACTACAGATCAGTTAATGATGACTTTTACGCAGGGAATTTATCCAGGACGCTATTTTGACTGCGTCTGTTTTAGGCACCTGTTTCATCGGCGTCATTGGGGGATATCCAGGCCAGTTTGCTGGCTTGGGGTTATAGATAAGCTCAACAATTTGCTCATCCGTATATTTTTTATGAGAAACATCCATATAAGCCGGACCAACCAATTTTGCGTCCACCTTATGGCAGGCAAGACATGCATATTTCTGTAACATAGCCTCCACGTCTTTTGGAATTTTGATTGTGTGAGTCTGCTGGGCAAATGCTTGCGAAGAAAATACTAAAAGGCCTATCACAAATGTGTTTATAGTTTTCATTAATTTTTCTTTAAATTACTTAAATTGAACTAGTTAATGTAAGATTATTCGTTTCGGAGAGGACGCATTTCACGTCTCTAAACCGGGTCTTTTCAATCATATTCTTGTAATAAATTTCTAATGTCCCTGATCATCACGTGGAGCTGTTCTGGGAGGTGTCGTCATATACACTACGAACATATCGATCCTTGTCAACCTACAAGAAAGAGCCATTATGAATGTAGCTGATCTTTCGATTCTGTCCCGTCATCCACGAGATAGTGTTTCTGACCGATTTCGCTAATTTTGACCCTTTCGCCCGTCACGAAATGCCACATATCGCCTGAGACGCCGAAGTCATTAACATCTCTTTGTAAAACCGTCGTCGTATTATAGGACGGGTCTATGGAATGTGAAAGAATACCAACTTCCGGATAATATCGAAATCGTTTGTACACTTTCATCATATCGTCCTTCATTATCGGGCAAAGATGATCCAGATATTCGACCTGCACCTTTAGATCCATTTTCGGCTTCATGCAATACCCATTTTAGGCATAATGCTATCGTGAATCGACAATACAGTTCCAAAACGAGGTCCCAATTCAATCACAACTGCCCCCTCGTGGTCACGCTGCTCCGGATGTGTTGCAGTCTCCGCTTCACTGCTATTTCCTTTTGTGTATGAGCAACCTAACACACCCAAAACTAGCACGGCGATATATTTAAGTAAGAACTTATTCATTTTCAAACTAATCAATTATGGTTTCTGATGATCTTTGTTCCTAATAAACCCGTAATCGGTCAGCGTCCCGAGAAAAGCAATAATCTGCTGCTTCTCTACGGCTGATAGCTTCATTCCTCCCGCAACAAGTCTCGAATCAAGCGTCGACGAACCTTCAACTTGGTCCGAATAGTGATCCAGAACGTCATCCAGGTTTGCAAAACGACCATCATGCATATAAGGCGCTGTGATTGCAACATTTCTGAGTGAGGGTGTTCTGAACTTCCCTGTATCGAGCGGGTCATAGGTAATCCGCGATCTTCCCTGATACAGTCCCTCGTGAGATGTATCGGAAAAATCTGCATCCAGGCCATTGTTATGATAGTCCTGATCGGTGAAGAGCTCACCGCTGTGACAAGCCTGGCAATTCTTTTTGACTAGCTCCAGACCTTTCAGCTCATCTAACGTTAAAGCCCCATCCGCCTTATTCAGCCGATACCTGTCATATCTTGAGTTGGCCGAAATAAGCGTGCGTTGAAATTGTGCCAATGCTTTAGCTATATTCGGTGAACTGATCTCGTCATTGAAGGCCTCTTCAAAACCTTTCAAATAGGCCGGAACCGCATTGAGTTCATCGACCAACTCATATAGATTTTGGGCCATCTCATCATGGGCAGTCAGAGGTCCGAAAACCTGGGATTCTAAATTGGTTGAGCCACCGTCCCAGAAAAGACCATTGTTAGCCCACGCCAAATTAAACAAAGCCGGTGAATGGCGCAGCAGGCTTGTGCCAGCCACGCCAGCAGTGCTAAAATTTACGCCATCTGAAAACGCCAGCTTAGGATCATGACAACTCGCGCAGGAAACCTTGTTGTTCGCCGAAAGTCTTACATCATAAAATAGCATCCTCCCCAACTCAACACCGCCCCTTGTCATTGGATTTTCAGTATCAAATATGGGTCGGGGAAAGTGAGCCGGAACAGGCAAGGTGTAAACCTGTGGTTCTTCCTCAATCTCCGGTCTGTCACAGCTGGATAATGAAGCTATTAAAGCTAAAAATGCTATTTTTTTGATGTCAAACATTTGCCTATTTCACTTGAGATCCAAACACGATGGCTTTTGTCGCATAATTCGCAGCAACTGTCGACATCAACGGTGCCGTCATTGCATTAATGGTCGGGTTTTTCGCAATATCGATACCATCAAAGATTTTGGTTACGTCAACATTTAAAGACACCCCTTTTGCAGTAGCAAAATTGACAGGCGCAGCAAAATCAATTGTCAGGGTTTTATAGTTTGCGTTTAAACCAGTCTCAACAGAAAACGCGTTTGCTGCACCACCGTCTTTCACCGTTCCACCCACAGACGAAAAGATATAGCTGGAATGCCACATCCAGGCAATGCTACTCATGCCGTTGGCAATGGTAAGCTCACCAGCCTGCAGACTCAGGTTGTCATTGTATTTGGAATCAACACCAATCGAAAATTTGACTGATTTGTATTCTCCGGCGGGAATATCCGTCAGTTGGATAGTCTCACGCTTCTTTGCCGGATAAATCATACTGTCATTAATTGTGCCTGACAAATCCAGATCTCCCACTTCCTCCATCAAATAATAGGAGTTTGGCACTTTATATTCGGTTCCTTTCGAATCGATCAAAGTAACGTTGCTAACCCAATAGCGCAGTTTACTAAAGTTGTATGTCTGTGTACCGATAGTAAAGTCTTTGTTCAACGCAAAGTCCGCCGAACCAACCTTTGCGTCAAAAGTTAATTCCGCTCCCGATGATGTAATGGGCGTCACCACTTCTGAAGAGTCATCGTCGCTCGAACAAGATGTAAAAAGAGCTGCAGCTACAGCAAAAATTAAAATACGTTTCATGTGTTTTTCTATTAAAAGATTGAGAAAAAAATTAAAAATTCAGATGACTTGTACGCTGGTTGGCGCCTAAGCTGCCAACCAGCGCAAGTGTTAATTTCTTGGTTTAATTGTAATAAATCCATCTTTCGAATTGTCAGAAAGCTTAGCCATATCTTTCGCAGAACTGGCATTTATAAACTTTTCAAAGCTGGAAAGATTCGGGTCGGCAGCCCAACCTGCTGGCTTTGTTCCCGTGAATGCTGACACTTCCGGTAAACCATTTCCAAAAAGCTTAAGCACGTCGGCCTTCAAATCGATGACCGAAGTCGTACCTGCCTTCAGTGACGTTGTCGACGGAAGAGTCAACTCAATTGTACGATATTGATCATTTCCCCCCGTTTCCGCCACAAACTTTTTGGAATCCGAAATTGGATCTCCTCCTTTGGCAAGATAAATACCTTTTGTACGAAGAAAGATATAGCTGGTTTGCCAGGCCCAGCCGCCAACCTGTGACATTTGGTTAACATCAAGTTCCCCGGATTTTAAGGAGAAGTTGCCGTTGTAAACTGGATCAACGCCAATTGAGAACCGAATTTTAGTATAGTCGCCAACAGGAACGTTTCCAACCAAAATTTCCTCCCGAATTCTTGGGTTGGATCTCATCATGGTTGAATTGGTAGCTGTCGTGCCATAGTAGAACAAAGTATCACGATTCTCCACCAGGTAATACGAATTAGGAACGCTGACCACATCCCCGTTTGCCTTCACAAATTCAACATTTGACACCCAGTAGCGGATTTCGTTGAACTTGTAGGTATTGCCTTCGTTATCAGAAAAGTTTTTATTGATCTCAAATGGCAAGGCGCCTGCAAAGTGAGAGATTGAAAGTTTCGCCACCGCCTTTGCTGGGTCGAAATTCTCATTTACGTAAACTTCTTTTTCAACTTCAACAATTTTTTCAACCTCGACAATTTTATCTTCCTGGCAAGCGAAAAACGCCAAAACTGAAAAGGCTATTGATATATATTTAAAAATTGATTTCACAGATATTTAATTAAAAGTAAAGTATTTTATGCGAACGCATATTCCATCCCGGATCATGCGGTTCACCTGCATTATATCTATTGATGAACAGTTTGGCTTCGGCATAGCAATCCAATGGTATCTGCTAATGATACCCGGTATGAATGCCTTCTGTTGTGAGTCAATCTTTCTGGGGCGGACGAAGCATCCTGTCGAACGGAGATATGTATACGGGCAGTCTGTAAAAGAAGTTTGTCCGCTCTTTGGCACTAAACATTTTCTCCACAAATTGATAAAGGAAGCCACTTATGATGAACAACTGCACAACTGGAGTATTTTCCACGCGCTCGGTGGTCTCTCTATCCTTCTTTTCCTGCTGTTGTCTGAGCTTTTTAGCAAGATAGCATTTGCCATTACATTTAAGTTCAGGCTTTGACCGGTTCTCACAAAGCACTTTTGCTATATAGCTCCTGTTCAGATGAAAATACGCGACCGTCCCCCACGGACTAAATGTGGGTAGCATAATAGCAAAAAGCAATATGTATGCTATGAAAGGCCTCATCCTATATTGTTAATATCTAAAATAAAAATCCGAGTTGTACAAGTACTCTTTCCTTGGTATCCACATGGCCAGAGGCACTTTGTTGCGCCATAGGTTTTTGTGCATTTATACCAAATGTCCATCGTTCAGAGAAAAGCGTCACTCCTATCGAACCATTGAGTAATTCCCCGCCAGTCTCTTCCAGAATCTCACCATGTTGAATACCGTGTTCAGCTTTTTCGCCATATATTCCAAGGCTGGGGGTAAGTGTCAGGTCTCCCATTTGGAAAGAACGATACAGTTCTACCGTTCCAAAAAGTTGGTTTCCGAAACGGTAATCCTGAGAATTGGTCGTATTAAACTTGCGGGAAACATTTGTCGCTAATCCCCATTGGCCTTTATTGATCGTGTAAAATGCATTCAGGATAAAATCTGTACTCCCAGTTCCTAGTTGAAAATTCGCGTTGGCAACCTGCAATGTGTTATTCTCATCAAATTTGAATTTACCTGTCGGGAGCTTTATTCCTCCGCCAATTAAGAGGGTATGGGTAAACGCCCCGGATTCGTCCTTGTCCATCAGCGTGTTAAGAATATTGTAGTTCGTCAAAACAGTAATATCCCCCAAACCGTTCTGCTTTTTCGTGTCCGCTGATGTGATCTGCTTGTCGATTCTATAAGGAATGAAGGCCATCACCTGAACTCTCTTTACCGGAAAAAAACGAGCATAAACTTCGCCAATATTAAAATGTTCCTCAGTCCGGAGAACCTTGCTGTCAGGATGAGTCACGAAATGTAAGCTCTGGTACCGGACACCGATAAGCGACTTATGGGACTGTGGCATCAGACCGAAATATGACCCACTATTTGCACAGCCGCATACGTCGCATCCGTACGATAAATGGGTCACCAAAAGTAATATGAATATGATCTTGTATTTCATAATAAATTATTAGAAAGCGTTTCCAATACCGGGGTCTGCAAGTTTGGCATCCCGAACGAACTGTTCGTCTGATAATGTTTTCAAAAAGGCAATCAAGGCCTGTTTATCCGCTTGCGATAAGGCAAACCCTGTTTTCCCGTTTTCCTGAATCAGTAATGGGTCCAAGGTCTCCATCTTTTGAACACTGTCACTATAGTGATCCAAAACCTCTTCCAGAGAGTGATATCGCCCATCATGCATATAGGGGGCGGTCAATCCTACATTTCTGAGGCTCGGCACCTTGAACTTGTATTGATCCTGATCATTACCAGTGATCGCAAACCGACCCTGATCGTTGTTTCTCAAAGGGGTCAGGCCATTATTTCGGAAGCTATAATCTGTAAATAGAACCCCTTGATGACATGAAGAACAATTTTTTTGGAATAATATCATTCCTTGTTTTTCCTGTGCATTTAAAGCGTTATCGTCACCTGCCCGGAAAAAGTCGTACTTTGAATTTGCGGAGACCATTGTCATCATAAACTGTGATAAGGCCTTCATCATGCGCTCTGAGCTGATCTCTTCCGTTCCAAAAGCGGCCTTAAACATCTTTGGATAATCCACAGCTATCTTCGATGTTGCGTTGGGAGTTTGGCGGAGTTTTTCAAGAACGTTTGTTACTTTTTCATCCATTTCAACCGGATTTTCTATCGGGTTAAACGGTAATAGATCCAGATCATGCACTCCTCCATCCCAAAAAAACGATGGGTTCCATGCCATATTTTGAACGGCAGGCGAATTCCTGACCCCCAATCTGTCTTCCACACCATGGCTCAGCTCGTGACCGTGATGGGTAAAGGCAGCCTGTTGCTGGTGACAGGTACCACAGCCCACCTGGTTGGTTCTCGATAATATCCCATCGTAAAATAAAAATTTTCCTAACTCAACCCCTTCTTCCGTCAATGGGTTTCTTGACAAATCATAAACAGGTTCAGGAAACCCTACCGGCTTTTGCCATTCAATCGGGGTGGGACCCGTTTTTACTGGATCAGGCTGGTCGGCGTCCGGTTTACAGCTTAGGTAAAGCGTTGATAGAAAAAAGAAAGCGAATACTTTGTTCATAGCTGAAGAGATGAGCGGGTTCCTAATGAATGTGATCAAGGGTGAACATGCTAACATAGTTGTTGGCAATCTCCTGAGACTTAACTGGTTGCCCTCCCATTATACTGTTATACTCGGCAATTTTAATATTAGTGGCTTGTCCGTCAAACACTTTAAGAACATCTACAAGTAAGTGAACCTCAGGGGATTCCTTTTCGCTAACGGTCGCTGTCAGGTCTCCAAAAGGCACCTTAATTAAGCGGGTATTATTTACCGTTTTTTCGCTATAGCCACCGAATAGCCCAATGTGGTAATAGAATTTGCCATTCACCGGATTTCCTTTGGATGAAGATCCTTCCAATTTGACAAAAATATATCCAGAATTCCAGGCCCAGTACATACCATCGTCCATCATGGATCCGGATGGATCGAGAACTCCAGTCCTCTTTTCGATAGGTGCTGTGTTTCTTGCACTGTCCACCCCCACCATAAATTCAGCGGATTTGTAATCACCAAGAGGAACATTACTTAGTGTTACAAATTGAGATGCCTTTGTATCCTCTTTTATTAAAAAATAGCTGGAATCCTGGGGAACAACAAAAACAGAACCATCGGCCTTAACAAGTTTAATGTTGGATATAAAATAATTGAACTTGGTTACTATAAAATCCTCATCAGAAGCATTCTTATAAGTTACACCATTCAATACCAGGTTTTTATCACCTACAACATTATCAAACTCAATCCTTAATCTCCCCCCTTCGGTTTCAGAGGAAACTGGCTTCGGATTGTCGCCCGACTCTGAACACGAAGTCATAAGGCATAAACAAACCAAAGCAAAAAATGCTGAGTTAACAGAAAAAATATTTTTCATATGTATACGAGGGGATGCTAAGCCAATAAAGACCAACAACACCTGAATAAAAAAATTAACGATACATCAAACCTCGACTAAAGGTTGATAAAAAAAACAGAGGAACTGTTTTTACGCGAGAGGTGGACGAAAGACATCCCCGGCCACAACACGACCGCCGAACGGAGACTTGAAATTAAACTGAAGCGATATACGATGTTCAAAACCTGCTTGAACAGGAGCAAAATTATACTGGACTCTGGAATCCATAACGGAGTATATCAAACTGGCCATATAGTCTTGCTCAGCCTGACGTTCCTTTTGCTCCTCCGCTTGGGCTATTTTCCTGGCAAGGAAACATTTCCCGTTACAATTAAGAATTGGCTTATTACGATTGATACAAAGCGTTTTTGCAATGTAGTCTCTCCTCAACTCAAAGTCCAGGTATAACAATGGAATTACCCATGCTTTAACGAGCATAAGCATTACCAGCCCAAGGCTAATCCATTGTGTTTTGGAACTTTTCAAATCAATTTGTCACGCGAGCAAAACCCGAAGTAAATTCAATCGCCCCAAAGGTACAGACCGCTTCGAAGTATAAAAAAGAAAATGGCATTTTTTTTCCCGATATGTGCTTTTCTCATCCTTTCTTTGATACCCCACCTCAAATTGGCAACGCTGAAATTGCTGACAAGCCTCGGTGGAATCACAACCTACATCGACGACAGTCCAGTCGCAACCAAGCGCGGCCACATGCTCATCCTCATGAGGGCAAGCAGGTGGTGCTCATCGTAAAAAAGAATAAGCCAAAAAACCGCTGGAAAGTGCAGCGGTTCAGGTTGGATGTGAAGATGAAGTTTGTCCAAATCATTTCATGGCATAATGGAAGGCCTTTGTACGAGCAGGAGTGCCTTCCGTTTGGCGTCGCCTAAAGTATCATCAGCCTGGACTAAGTGTCTGCCCTTATATCTATCGTACTTCACGAGTAGTTCTCCATCGGAATTGAGATACGTTCTGACTGTTTCGGCAAAGCGCAGCTGATCGGGGATTTTTGCACCAAACCAGTCCTGGCTGAGCGATTCCCATAGTTTAGCCTTCTGGTCTGTTGGGGCACGTTTGTCCCAGGTAGAAAGTTAAGCCCTTTCCTACCCTCTTTGATGTGCTCAGCCACCCGCCAGTAGGACGGAGCAACCTCATCATACCATCGCAAATTGGTTTCATTGGAATGGCAGTCATAACAAGCCCGCCTGACAATTTCCTTCACATCTGGCGGTGCTTGCAAATCACCAGTTACCGCCGGGTTATCCAATTTAGGTCCAGTAAACTGAATACCAACAAACACCGCCGTAAGCGCTATGATCATACCGGCCACTTTTCTCCAGGTTGGATTATTTAACTTCATAACCGCTCTGTTTGGACTGATCACCTTTCACATTTTTGATCGGCCTTTTAGTTACGCGAAGTGCGCGCGAAGCATCCAGGCCATTTCTTCATGTGTTTCCAAAAGACTGGTAATGAAATCACTTGTTCCGGCGTCATGGTATTCGTTAGCAAACGGGTTAATGTTGCCTCGAATGAACGTGATGATACTTTCGTGGTCTTCGAGTAATTCCTTCAGAAATCCTGCACTGTCATTTTTGTTGGCCGACGCTTCGGTGAGGTGGGTCAATTGTAAAAGCTGGCTCAAAGTGGCTGGTGCGTAATGTCCTAACTTGCGCATACGTTCTGCAACACTGTCCATCACTTCGTCAAGCTGCTGATACTGGCTTTCGAAAAACAAGTGCATCGCGTGAAAGTCCGCACCTTCCACGTTCCAATGTGCATTCCGGGTTTTGGTATACAACACAAATTCGTCAGCAAGTAATTTGGCAAGCTGGGCTGAAACTGCATTTTTGTTTTCTTCTGAGATTCCAATGTTTGCTTTCATGATCCAATTGTTTTTAGGTATATCATTTAATTCTGTTTGATGACTTAAAAGTATACGTTCATCAATTGGGTCCAGCCCTTTTTTCGGTGAACAGGCAAAAAGGATCGGTGAAAACTCCAATCCATAACTGGTTTCGTCTCTTTAAGTGGCGGATCGTTAGCTGATGTGATGCCTTTTGAAAAAAAGTGACGAGCAAGTAAAATTAAAGGTTTCGTATACCCCGGCACACAGGAACTAAACTTGGGCATCGCCGAATCACAGGAAGTTATAAACATTTACAATAACAATTTTGCCTGATGCCCTATTGGAGTCCATTAACTCGTGAGCTGTGACGATCTCGTTGAGCGGAAATTTACGACCATTACTGATCTGTATCCTGCCACTTTCAATATCGGAGATGAACGATTGAAATTCAGCTGCCCCAACCCTTATCTCCCCTGTGTTATAAGTCGTCAGACCCACTGTTGAAGGAATATAATCCATCGGAGCGAAATCTTTGAGACTCCACGTCTCTGATAGCATTCCAGTCATACAAACGATTCCGCCAGGTGCTGTACATTGAAGTGAGTCGGCAAGTGTAGATGCTCCTACCAGCTCCAAAACTTTATTAACTCCGCCGGGGAAGATATTCCGCACCGATTTTTTTAACTGACTGTCGTCGACCAGTACAATGTCCGCACCCTTATCTTTTAAAAACTGTAGTTTTTCGGGACTTCTCGTAGTGGCCAGAACGGTAAGGCCAGCTAATTTCGCCATTTGGACAGTTAAAAGCCCTATGGATGATGTGCCCCCCCTAACCAGGATCACCTCACCGCTTTTTATCTGCAAAGCTTTATATAATGAGCCATGAGTGGTTTGGAACATTTCCGGAAGCGCACCGAGTATATCCCAGGGAAGGCTACTCGAAAACGGCTGGAGAATCGATTTGGGGAGTACAGCAAATTCTGCATAACTACCATCAAAGTCCCTACCCATGCCTCCCATAAACGCTGCAACCTTTTGGCCTGAGCTCCACTCTCCACCAGGATCGTCGGCGACTTCTCCCACGCATTCGATTCCAAGAATTCTGGGAAAACGTACGCCAGGCGAAAGGCCTTTTCGGGTCATTACTTCGGAGCGGTTCAGCCCGAATGCCTTGACTTCGACCAGAACCTGGCCTGCACTCGCTTTCGGAACAGGTCTTTCTTGAAGCAGGAGCTGTTCTGGCCCTCCTGACTGATAAATAACTGCTGCCTTCATGATCCTCGATTTTAAGACGAGCGTGCATTAAAAATATAGACCAAGATCCTCCGGAATCCGAAATACCTTTAAAAATTAAAAACGTGGGCTCTAATGCTTTCCTGACTTGTTTCCAAGCCACCAGATATGGCCCGGGCTGCCACCAGAGACTACATGAATAAACGTTTGGTTAAAACAAATCTCGCAACTTTTGTTGATGTCTACTCAAATGGCAGGTTAGAAATCCAAAGAAGCTGCACAAATGACAATATTTAAACTAACCGACCAAATCTGAATGGTATACCCCAACTCGGATGCATCAGTAAACGTGTCGATTCAGCCAAATCCTTCAAATAATTAAAGTTTGTTTCTTAAAATTGATCAATGGCACACCAGCCTCTTTTTGACCATTTTTGCAATATTGCAAAATTGCCGACATTTAATATACAAGTTCTGTTTTTCAATTGAAAAGCGTCATAAAACAACGATGAGAAATTTACTAATTACTGCCGTAACCACAATTTTACTGAGCTCAACAAATTTGCTCGCCCAGCAAATAAAGTTTGATAAAACGACACTTCATCCCTATCAGGTATCCATGGAATTGGCGCAAGAAATGGGAAAAAAGGCTGTAAAAGTAATCAAGGACTCCACTATCAAGCTTGTCGATGAACCAACTTTTATCAAAATAAAAGATATAGATTTTAGTAATGGTACAATTGAAGTGAAGGTATTGAGCAAACTTTCGAAAAATGCACCAGAATCGGCACGGGGTTTTATTGGAGTTGCATTCAGAATCAATGATGATAATTCAAGGTATGAGAGTATCTATATCCGGCCAACAAATGGAAGGGCAAACGACCAGGTACGACGAAACCATTCTACTCAATACTATTCTTACCCGAATTACAAATTCGATCGTTTGCGAAAAGAGGCACCAGAAAAATACGAATCTTACGCTGATATGGAACTGAATAAATGGATCTCAATGCGTATTGAAGTGAATGGTCAGCAAGCCAGTTTATTTCTGGATGGCAAGCCCCAGCCTGCTCTGATCGTCAATGATCTCTTCCATGGTGCAAATGCAACAGGCGCAATCGGGTTATGGGTGGAAGTGGGTACAGAGGGATACTTCTCCGATCTGAAAATTACTAAGAAAGACCTTCGGTAAACCATCTTCACGTCAGTGAACAGTAAAGGCAGACCATTTTTTCTGTGCTCTTACTTCCTTGGCTGTATATTGGTAGACAGGGTTGTACCAGAATCTGCTACTGATCTTGGTTTGTACAAACTTCTGAACAGGTCCGGCCCGTCTTTGATAATTTGGACAAGTACGTAACCATACTAAATTCCCACGAGTCTTAGGCATCGATAAGCGACGACTTTTCAAGATCGGAAAAGAATAACCTCATTGCAGGCTGCAATTCGTCATGGCACGATATTCATAAGGAATTAATCGAAACAACTTAAAAACTATTATGGCGACTATTGAAAATGCAACTGGAATAATCGAAGATCTGATTGAGATTAATAATGACCGCGTAGCAGGCTTTGAAAAAGCAATTGAAGATATTAGTGACGAGAATATCGACTTAAAGGCACTTTTCGAAGAATATGCTCAACAAAGTCGTAAAAATGTACAGGAACTTTCTGCGATAGTTGGATCCGCCCCGCACCTTGAAACTGAGAAAAGCGCAATCGGTGCGTTACACCGTGCTTGGATTGACGTAAAAACGTTGTTCGGCGGTAGTGATCGTGCGAGCATTTTATCTGAGGCGGAACGTGGCGAAGATGCAATCAAAAAAGCTTATGCCGATGCACTGGCTAATAATGAACTGACATTGGAAGCGCAGCAAATAGTGAGCGTTCAATCTCAGGGAATAAACGCAGCTCATGATAAAATCAAAGCTCTACGAGATATTTCGAAAGACTGATTAGGAAATAATTAACAAAAAAGCTGTCCTGGAAAGGATAGCTTTTTTGTTGAAAAACTGTTTTTAATTCAAACGAATAAATTACTAAATAAGACGAGTTATGAAAAAGGTTCCAAAAAAAGAGAGACGTGCCATAAAAAATGTCAATGAGGTTTACGACAAAGATCCGGACGGAACTTACGCAAAAGCAGGGAACGAAGAATCAGGGACGCTTCCCAACGACCCGGCGAAAAATGCCAAAAAGACGTCGCCTGAGGAAGATGCGGGCAAAAAAGAAAATACTAAATTGTCTGCCGACAATTCTGATTAGTTTTTAGATCATCCCAAGAGAGTTCGTGAATTCGTGACGATACTCAACGCCGGATAATTGACCAAAGAGAGCCGTTTTTAGTAACACACTCTTCCAATTTGCCGGTTTTGACAAGACTTTTTAACGTCTCTTCTGCTTCACGCCGCGGCGTTTTTGAAAGCTCCGAAAATTCACGAGCAGTGAGTGTATTATACTTTGCAAAAAGTTCCTCCCACCCGAAATCAACTTCTTTCTTGATTGCTGCCGGTAGATGTTTGAGCAAAACAGATTCATATATACCGTATGGCTTAACTCCGTATACCTTTTCCTGATTTCCCTGCTTATCCACAAAAAACATAGTTGGAAATCCTCTGACGCCCAATTGTGATCCCAGCTTCAAATCTTCCTGAAAGAGCTCATTCGCATGACCATCGAAATCTTTTTTTAACTGCTCAACATCCAAATTGGCTTTTTTTGCAGCTTCAGCCATGTTTTCCCATCTGGTAATATTCATTTTCTTGAGAAAAACCATTTCCCGGATTTCCCGAAGAAAATGGACGGCTTTCTCAGAATCCTGTAACTGAGCGGCCTTAAATGCGATCGACGGAGGGTAAGATGAGTGAAGAGGATCCTCCAACCACACATCTCCGTCAATAGGCATATCATAATGATGACTTACTTCATCCCAGTGGCCGGCTACATCCGACGGTTTACTAATTCCGCCGCTGTTATAGCTCCAATCTGGCAAAAGGCCTCCCATGCGATATTCAATCTCTATATTATGGCCATATTCCATCTTGAGCTTGCGCAACTGCGGCTCAATTCCCCAGCAAGATGAGCAAATGGGATCTGTAAAATACACGATCTTCGAAGGTTTTTCGACTACTTCAAGAGTCTGGTCTGAAGTCAATTCCGACGAATCGGGTATTTCACAAACGCCTGATTCAATGTCACATAAAAGTGGATTACTATGATTTATTGTCATTATTAAAATTATTTTCCCGTTTTACACTACGAAATATCAAAGCATATAACCGCGCCAAAAAAAGATATTGTCGTTCCTACTGAAGCTTAACAGTTACATCCGACGCTCAACAAGATGTTTCAAAGATTCAAAGTTCGTCAAGGTTTTCCAGTCAGCCAATTAGTCAAAAAAAGTTGACTATCTGCTACGGAAGGATATAGTATCTTGGGCAGATAATTTCTGACAGCGTTATTACTGAGCATAAAACTTAAAACCTTAACTTTCAAACTCCCGAAAATGCCGGATCGGCAGGAAGGAACCAAAAAAGCCGGCAATATTGAAGAATAAAGAATAATCCTTGTGAAAAAATGAGCGAAGACCAGAATCAATGCCCGGCCGAAAGTCTATTAAAACAACTTTCCGGCAAATGGAAACCTCAAATATTTAGAATTGCTTTAACCGAACCAGTGCGTTTTAATTCGCTGCTGCGTCAGCTGGAAGGTTCTAACAAACAGGCAATTGCAAGTGCGCTGAAGGGAATGGAGCAGCAGGGTTTACTTGAAAAGACTGTTGTCAAAATAAAGCCGCTTCATGTAGAATATAGTTTGTCAGAAAGAGGTAAGTTGCTAATCCCGATTTTTGAGCAGCTGGAACATTTAGTATAACGATAACATACTATATAGTCGACTTCTTTGCTTTGAGCCTGAATCTGATCGCTTATCCCTTGGTATGGTTTTTAATGACTTTCCTGCTACAACCAATTCTAGATGACAATGGCCCAATTCACGCTAAAAGAGGATGAAACACAAAATGTAGAGATTTCAAAGGAGGAGATTGTTGAAATCGTTCCGGATGCCGATTTTCGTTTCAGCCTGATTATACTCAAAAACGGAGATAAACATTTTGTCTGTGGCACCGAAAAACAACTTTGGGAACAGATTGAATCAGAAGCATAAACCCGTCTGACGGGTTTATGTTAATTAGTACCTGAGTTATGCCTGTCAATATCCTTTGGTTCATCACCTAAGTTCTAATAATTATTAGGATGCAAACAGCATTTCCAATACTTGATAATCAAATCCAGCGTCTTTTTTCCCTCTTCAAAATTGTTCTCCTTTTTGAAAAATCCCTGAATTGTTCCGTTGTATGCTCTCTCGACCAATAGCCGGTCGACTGAAGTACTCAAAAAGACAAAGGGTATTGCTTTTTTCTTCAAAAAGGGATCTGCATCAATCTGGTCCCTCAGCTCCAAACCATTCATAACAGGCATGTTGATATCGCAAAGGATGATCAAGGGGCTTTCGCCTGTGGTCAGGAAATAATCAAGTGCCAGTTTGCCATTAGCGAAAAGACGTAGTTCGTTGACCAACTGTAGTTCTTCCAACATACACCTCATCAGATACTGGTCATCCGGATCATCATCGATAAGCACTATCGGCCCCTTATAAGACATATTGAGTTTCAGGTAAGGTTAAAATGTAAATATTGCTATCAAATCTCACATTTCCGAATTCGAACTAACTACGGTTTAAATATCCTAATACGTAGAATTTTTTGCACCGTATATGTGCGTAAAAAAAATAAAAAATACATCTTCCGTCGATTATTTGAATTATATTTTTCCACTAAGGCTTTCGTTTTGGGCGACAGAAATGTTGCCGTCATGGCCCTGCAGCCCCATTTTTATTGATCAAACCCATTGCATAAAAAACATTACATGTTCATAATCAATAACATACGCAACTGAGGATTTGGAAACAATGGTATGATTATGTTTTAGAGTTAAGTATACTAAAAACTTGAAGATATGAAACATGTAATGATAATGGCCACTCTTTTGATGAGCGGTTCAATAGGAGCCTTCGCACAAACAGCACCCGCGCAACCGGCTACCCAGCAAACGCCAGCCATACAGCAAACTCAGGGGTCATCAGATCCTGCAATGCCTTATTTTAGTCAGTCAACCTACAACGCAATGGATACCAATGGCGTTCCGGCAAATGTTGCGTCGACCTTCGGAAAGGAATACTCAGGAGTAACTGGGACAAAATGGGAGGGAAATAACGATGTATACCGGAGTTCCTTTCAACGTGAAGGTAAGGATATGTCTGTCATTTATGACAAAGAAGGAAAAGTTCGCGAAGTGCGTAAAGGCATTATGATGACTGATATGCCGGCGTCTATCCAGTCGGCACTGGACGGGAAAAATGCGACTAAACCCTACGAGGTGACAGTAGGAAAAAGCACTTACTATGCCACACAGATTGACGGTAAAGAAATGCTTTACGATTCTCAGGGAAAGAGCCTGAGTATGCCTAAAAAGTAAACTTCGTTCCAGGTGCTTAAAAATAAAATCACGCTGCAACTAAAAAATTGCAGTGTGATTTTTTAGTTGCAGCGTGATTTACTTTCGCTTAAGACGAGTGACAGGCTTTGTGTCAATGCTCCGTTTTCACATCCTCCTTGTCCAGAAATACACCTTGGCCGCTCACTTTTACAGGCCCATAATATAGGCCATGTCCAGGTTTAATTCCGTATTTCGTTTTTAGCCTTTCCTGTAGTTCCGGCGACTGCTTTTCCCCATTTACCACAAACTCGCCCTCGCTTAACCCAAACCATTCAAGATCAGAAGGTTGAATGATCACTTTTTCGTCAACGAGCGCTCCGATAATTCCTTTCACTCTTGCCTGATCTGCCGATATATCCGCCTCCTGAGGCATTTTTTTAACCCTTGGTGTACTAAATCCGTCCCCCTTTTTACCATGATCAAATTCTTTATGAACGCCTTTTCTCCATTTTGAGTCCCCATCTCCCGCTCTTGCCATTGCGCCTTTTTTACGCCATTCTAAATTGTCATTAAATTCGTGTTTGGAAAACTCCCTATCCCCCTTTGTCCAATCATCTTTCCTCGATTCATCTTCTTTCCAATCTTCTTTTTTCAGCTCCTTGAATTTGTACTTCTCATTGCCATCCTTCCAACTCTTATTTTTGTCTTTTTCGATTTTCCAGGCTTTCCGGGTCTTTTCAAATTCCTTTCTGTCCTTTTCACTGAATTTCGCTTTGGCAAATTCACGTGATTTCCAGCTCAGATCATCTTTTCGCAGCATTTTATCCTTTGACCTCTGTTCTTTCCACTCCAATCTCGACTGTTCCATTGCCCGGCGTTTTTCCTCATGAGCAGCCACCCACGATTTATCAATTTGGGCAACGAGATCCTTATGCTTATCCAGCTCATTTTCAGGCACATCCACACCATTTATTTTCAATGATGTCAATTTATTATCTACAATTTTAAGCTGATACGAATTGCCCTTGTCATCCTCCACAGCCATATTCCGATTACTCATATCGCCATTGGAGTTTTCAAAACGGACTTTGTTCAACTTCATCAGGGTGTCCTTAAAAACTTCATTTTCAACTATCTCATCTTCCGGAATAGTTGCCAACGCTTTTTCCGGCACGGAAGAAACGCCATACAGGGCACTGATAGCGGGTTCAGTCAGAACAGCCGAAACAGTCTTACTTTTTACAATTTTCGCTAGCTTTGACACAGCCTCGTTCCCGTTGACATGAGGCTCGGGCAGGTAGGAGAACGCTGAAACAATCAATAATCCTCCAAGCAATACTACTTTTTCCATCTTGTTAAGTCGTTTATTTTCATGGTTGATAATTCTTTTTAACCGATTAACCAGCTGGTTCCCTCCTATCCCCATCGCCAGTTTTGACCCTGATGCCCGCGTGTCATTGAATGTCAACAGTGCTTCCAGGTAATCGCTCTTGCCGGTAGAATTTGCTAAAACGATATCGTCGCAGCAGGCTTCTCTCTCTTCCCTGATCATGGCCGACAGCCACAATAAAGCGGGGTTGAAGAAGAATATCGTTTCTACAAAACTTTGCAACAGATTGACCAGATAATCACGTCGGAGAATGTGGGCTAATTCGTGGAGCAGAATTGTTTCCACTTGCACGGGAGGCAGTTGAAAAAACAAACCTACCGGAAGTAGAATAAGTGGTTTAAAATGGCCAATAGTTAAGGGAACTTTCGCCAACTCCGATTGCAGCAACTTAACGGATCGCCGGATCTCCAGTTTCGAACTTAGTATTTTAATTTTCTCTAACCATTCCTCGCCTACCGGATATACCCTATACGTACGCATTCGACGTATATACAGCAGCCCTGTTGCGAGACTAAAAATCCTGATATTAAAAATCACAAACCAAATCGCGAATACCCAAACCGAATGACGATCAATATATGCTACAAAGTTTCCTACATAATCTCCCGGCGACTCGATAGCTTCGAAAGAGGTGTTCAAGGTTTTCAGGTCATTCCGTTTTATTTCAAACGCCAACTGCTTCGATGCCTCGGCGCTTTCGAGAAACAGGAACAATCCTGTTATCAAAACAAACACAATGAGACATCCACACAAAAGTTGATACCGCACGTGGGCAGAAGCTTTTTGCGTCACGATTAATATCATCCCCGCCAGCCCAGCGATAAGCAATCCGATCCAGAGCGAATGAATCAGCGTCCAGCATATTATTTTGATATGCCCCTCCGGGAAAATTTCGATCAGATTAATTGAGTCCATAGCGATCCCTTCACTTTTCGTCTATCTTTTTGATCAACTCCCTGAGTGTTTCCATCTCCTGATCGGACATTTTTTTATTGCCCAACAACTGCATCATCAAGTTGGAGGCAGATCCATTGAATATCGTGTCCACGACCCGATCCAGCAGCATACTTTTCGTTTTGGATTCTTCCTGCGCAGCACGATAAATATGTTTCATCTGGCTTTCATCTTTCTCCAAAAACCCTTTTTCTACCATGATCTGCATCAGTTTCAGCGTAGACATATATATCACCTGCCGGGTGTACTGATTGAGATGATCGTTCACAAACCGGGCAGTAGAGGGCCCGAATTCCCACAAAATCTGCAGGATTTCCAGTTCCGATTTGGTCGGCTCCTGGCTGGCTTCGCTGGTCTTTGTTTTTGTCATACAACAAACATAAGAAAAGTTTCTAACCTAACGTAAGAAAATATTCTTATGTTGTATAATATTTCTAAAAATTATTATAACTCATTAAAAATCAACAACCTGAACATAAGAAGCATTTCTTACATTCAGGCTATCAAACTCGTTTCTAAAGTTGCCTATTGCAAAAATCGGAATTCCGGAATAACCACCTACTTCAATAGTGACTCAATCACTTTTACAATATCGTTCAATTCTTCCCGGCTCTTCCCCGCGCGAATCGCTACCCGGATGCCGGTAACGTTCGAAGCCAGAAATCTAGCTAATACTTTCGGTTCAATATTAGTTTCTAATTGACCGGACAGCTGTCCTCTTTTGATGATCTCAAAAAAAGCTTTTTCGGCCATTTCCATATTACGTCTCACGATCATAGCAATTTCCCGATCGTGAGGTGCCAATTCAATGGCAGTGTTGACCATAAAGCAACCTTTTGTCAGGTCGTCAGACATCCCCTCGTCGACAAGTCCCTGAAAAATTTTCAAAATATCCTCCGGTGCATTTCTGCTCTCATTAGCCGTTTTCACCAATACCTCGGTATGATCCTGCTGATATTTCTTCAATGCATTTAAAAAAAGGTTTCTCTTGTCGCCGAAAGTGTTGTACAAGCTGGACCGGTTTATACCCAGACCATCTACGAGATCCTGTGCAGATGTTCCATTATATCCTTTATACCAAAACAGTCCGAGTGCCTTGTCGAGGATATCTTCTTCATTAAATGCTTTGTTCCTTGCCATATTCTTCAAGTTCAGCCTGGGGGAACACCGCCATTTGGACAAATGTTCCAGTTCCTAAATCAGGCGAGAGTATTAATTGTTATACCGCCATCGACAGTCAGATCAACTCCGGTTATGAACGAAGCATCCGGCGATATCAAAAACCGCACAACTTTAGCTATTTCTTGCGGATCTGCAAATCGGTGCAGCAATATCTTTTGACTTAACACATCTGCGAAACCGTTCAGTGTTTCCTGAGGTAATCCTAATTTTCCGTAGAGTGGTGTCGAGACAGGGCCAGGCGAAACGGCGTTCACACGAATTTTTCTTGGTGCCAATTCACCGGCAAGCACTTTTGTAAGGGATAATATGGCTGCTTTTCCCAACGAGTAAACCGCAGACCCAGGGGCCGCCAAAGCTGCATTCACCGATCCGTTAAAGACGATTGCTGCGCCGTCGTTCAATAGGGGAATAAAAGCCTGAACGGTAAAGAACGCTCCTTTCACGTTGACATTAACCATATTGTCAAAATGTTCCTCGGTTGCTGTCTCCACCGGCATGAAGGCAGCAAACCCCGCATTGACGAACAGCCCATCCACTTTTCCAAATTTCCCCTTAATCTCTTCAGCCAGCTTTCCAATGTCTGCAATTTTCGCCTGATCAGAAACAATCCCGGTGGCGCCCAGTTCTTTGGCGGCTGTTTGGGTGCTCTCCTCGTTGCGGCCTGTGATGATAACCGTCGCCCCTTCTTCGATAAATTCTTTCGCGGCGGCATATCCGATTCCGCTATTGCCACCTGTAACTACAATGACCTTATTTTCGAGAGTTTTCATAAAATTATCCATTTTGAAACGTTTGTTCCATAAATACGATTTATATGGAACGATCGTTCCATTAGTAAGCAAATATTTTAAAATACTACCTTGTATTTTACCCAGACAACCTTATTCTGTTCTTAGATTGTGCGACAAAGTCTCTAAGGACAGGATATTTACCAAAATGAAACTTTTATGCCTTTCAGCTTTCAAGGTAACCTTTTTGCTTCTTTGCCATATGCTTTCAGAACCTGCCCGGATATGTTTTCGGAGAACGTTCTGCGGTAAAATTCGGCGACCTCCTTTGCCGGAATTCCTTCTCTGGCACTGGTAAGTCCATATTTGACAAGGCTCTCTGTCAAAGCAGACGGACACACAATATTCAGACGTATGTTTCTGGGCATTTCGAGGGCGGCATTCAGAACGAAGCTGTTAAGGGCACCATTGACCATGCCCAAAGCGGCACTATTCAAAGCAGGCTCTTCAGCGAGGCTGCCGGACGTGAGCGTGATAAAGCCATTCTGATTGACATGTTCTTTACCGATCAATACCAGATTAACCTGCCCCATCAGCTTTGATTTGATACTAATATCGACTTCATCACGACCGATTTTTTCCAACGGACCGCCAAATGCGCGGCCGGCTGCGCATACTATACCATCAACTGGTCCGGTTTGGATAAATAACTTCCGGATGGAATCCTCCGAAGAAATATCAACGCGGATATCGCCTGATGTACGATTGACAGCTATCACTTCCGCTCCTTCTTCCAATAATGCCATGCCTACTGCGCTACCGATTATTCCTCCGGCGCCGATCAGTATTACTCTCATTAATTCCCAAGTTAAATTACGTAATGATTTAAAATTCAGAATATTGCAAGCATGGAATTGCCAAAGTCATTGAAAGTTAGTAAAGAATTAATCATATCAAAAAAGTGCCCCTATTCACTTTTCAAAGTATCTGCGGGATTAGCCATAGCGGTACGATAAGCCTGTATTCCTATTGTCGAAATACCGATCACCAATAAGCTGGCAAAACACGTCAGAAAAACTTTAGGGCCAAGCGAGGTGTGATAAGTAAAAATATTCAGAAACAAACTCCCGAGAAAATACCCTAACGGCATGGCAATGATCGAGGCGATCAATATCAGTTTGACAAACCCCGTGGAGAGCAATTGCATGATCTGTGCTACGCTGGCGCCCATCACTTTTCGAATTCCCACCTCCTTGGTTCGTTTTTCCGTTGTATAGGTAACCATGCCCAGTAGACCCATCGCGGCTATTACAAACACGATGAGTACTATGACACTTGTGAAACGCTGATCACCGCCTTCGGCGTAATCTTCGTACAACTGCTCCTCATACCATGAGTAAACAAATGATTCATGGGGATGAAACTGTTTCCAAATTTTGGTTAGCGAGGCCACAACGTCTCCCTTTTCAGCACCTTCTGCTATTTTTAGGGATAAAACCCTGATTTCATTCGGGTCGTAAGCAAGGACAAGTGGAGCAACAGGCAGCTCATATCGCATGAAACAAAAGTCCTTGATCACACCCGAGACTTGCACATTCGTAGAATTCAGCCTGATCGTTTGACCGACGATATCTTTCGGACTTCTAAAGCCCAATGCTTTCACGGCTCGTTCATTAATCACCGCAAAATGAACAGTAGTATCCGCCGAAGCTTCCGGCAAATTATCCCCTGCCACAAACTTCAGTTGCATATTATCAATGAAGGCGGCATCGGCAGCATATATATACGAGTCCTGCGCCACTTCATCGACTTGCCTGGTACTTATTTTGCTTATTTTAGCTTTTCCGGCTGCCTCGTTGAGCGGTGCCGAAGCGAGTCCTACACGTGCAACATCTGCCTGTTGGGATATCGCGTTGGTAAGCACTTTGAAGTCTCCTGAAGTGAGTGGGATATTTAGAATGTCTTTCCTGTTAAAATTCTCATTGTCAGTGGCCATATATTCAAACTGACTGTTTGAAATGCCAGTAAAAGTCATGAAAACCAATGCTACCACAAACTGAATCACTACCAAAGATCTTCTAAAACTTATTTTACCAAAACCGGCAGGTCCTAACTCCCCTTTGATAATCTGAGCGGGCTCATAGGATGAGAGAATTCTGGCAGGCAGGATTCCCGCCAAAATACCTGTAAATAGTGTAAACAGGATGAATGCAAGCCATAATATACCTGTATGTTGGACCTCCCAGTTCAACCACCTCACATGCACATATTCTTTAATGATAAGCAGTCCTATATAACCCACGCTCAATGCAAAAAAGGCTATCACGGTCGTTTCAGTGAGAAACTGGAGAACTAGTTGCCACCTTTTTGCCCCGGCTACTTTTCTCACGCCAACCTCCCGTCCACGGCTCAACGAACGCGTTAAGGTAAGATTGACATAGTTGAATCCGGCCAGAAGAATAACGATCAAAGGAACCAGAATGCTCACTCCAATTTTCCATATAGGTTCTACGTACGGATTGTTGACCAAATTCTCCCAATCCGGAGAGATTTGGCTGAGCTTCTGAGTCCGGAAAGTGTGGCCTTTCAATTCTTTAAAATCCAGGGTTCTGTTGTTATCCTCCGCCACCTGAGCCAACGCTTTGCTGAGCCCTTCGCGCGTACTTCCCTTTGTTAAAAGCACAAATGTATATGTATTGTAATCCAGCCAGTTATCGGTTGATACCGCTTTGTTCAGCTCAGCGAAACTGGCCATTGATATGACCATATCTGATTTTAAATGGGTGGTATATGGCTTCAGCGAACCGAAAACGCCGGAGACGGTAAATGTTCCTAAATCCTGATTAGTAAGAATTTTCCCTATTGGATCGGCAGTCCCAAAAAAACGTTCGGCCGTCTCTTTACTTAAAACAACTGTCCTGGGGGCGATACATGGTCTTCCTTGCTGAAGATTAAAACCAAATATGTCAAAGAAAGCAGGATCAACATACATCCCGCTGACATTCAGCGTTTTAATACCATTGTTCAGACTACCTCCAAAATTGCGGACTACCCTTGCCGACTTCTCAATCACACTTTGATCCGACTTCAATTTGTCGCCTAATGGCATAGGCGTAGATGCCAGCTCGTATCTCTTCCCATCTTTACCGACAGCATCGGTGATAATACGATAGGTACGATCCGGAAAAGGGTGAAAAGAATCTTTTTCGAAGCTGGTTTGAACCTGCATGAGCTGAAGAAAACAGAACGCCATCGCGAGGCCGAGTCCAAAAATGTTGATCAAAGAAAACATCTTGTGTTTCCAAAGGTTACGAAAAGCTATTTTGATGTAGTTTTTAATCATATGAAATATGGCTTGATTCTTCAGTTTTTTATTTCGTTAAAAGATCTGTACCTAAAACAAAACACATTGAATATGAATACATTACGACCATTCAAATTAAAATATTTGTTCAAAACCGGACGCTTTTGTGGCTAATGACCGATCAAAATATCAACCCTTGTCACGTTAACAAATAAGCTATTGACAATCAGTTACATCCTGAGAACGTTAGAATGAAAAACCCGAAAAGAGACAATAATAATGTAAATTTGGACGCGGAAATCGAATTTTCTTCGTTGAGAATCTGATTCTAATACCTGCTCCTATCAAAAATTAATCATATTCGGATGAAGTACCATTGCCTGAGCGCCTTTTTACTACTTACACTTTTCTTAAAAGTTGACAAAACCAGCGCGCAAGACAGACGTAACTATATATCTCTTACTTACGGCTACAGTGTGCCTGTTGGAAAATTTGCCAAGTCGTCGCCTAATGATCCATTGGCGGGTTTGGCGGGAGAAGGTTATTACGGACAATTCAGCTACGATCGCAAACTTTCTAATTGGCTTGGCTTTCGGATTTCCGGCACCTATAACAACAATACCACCAACTCGGAACCTATCGTAAAGATCGCGAATTCGTATGCAACCGCCACTGGACGGACATATAACTGGCAAACGGATGTATCTAAATGGAAAATGGCAAGTGCCATGATCGGACCGGCTATATATATACATATTTTTAAACTTCAGATTGTGGGGCACGTGCAGGGAGGATTTGTAAAGGCGCAGACTCCGAGCGTTTATTTGGTTGGAAATCCTATGACACCAAGCGGAGAAGTTGATCCATCAGGTAAAAAAATTGAGCTCAGCCTGGACCGTAGAACGGTGACGCCATTTGGTCTTGCAGGAGGATTGAGCTTACGTTTACCACTATTCAGAGGACTTTATATTCATGCAAGCGGAGATGTGATCGGTGCCCAGGCCGAAGTCAAAGACTTGGCATTCAAAGCCAAAGTTGGGGATCTTGAAATAGCAGATCAGATTTCAGAAAAGCGATTTATTGGCGTTGTCAATTTAGGAGGAGGATTGGGTATTGCGTTTTGATATTTTGGAATAAATCGGCTTTATTCAATATCCACTGTCGCTCGTAAATGCGGACAAAATGCCTTTTTTACTACCATGTAAAGCAACTAGTGTTTCAAGATTTGCGAGTCGTAAATCACTAGCTCGTTTTTCAAATTCGATCTTTATCCATAAAAAAGGAACCCGCTTGACTTAAACCAAACGGGTTCCTTAATATCTTTCTTAAATAACCTTTCCTCCCAATCACAAAAACTTTGACAGTGATTAACTAGTCTCTTTTTTTATTCAGGTAAAATCTTTCCCCTGAACTTCCCATTTGAAAACTTATAAGTTTTCGGCCCGTCATCAGAAACGTTGGAATTCTTGTCAATTTGAAGTTCGAAAACACCTTCGGCCAAATTTGTGGTTGGATCGTATTTCAACACTTCCAATGCTCCGATATCGCTCGGTGACATCCTGTACTCACTTGCAATGATATCCCCGGCAAAAATAGAATAGAAATATACCTGGCCTTGTTTGAGGGTATACTTCCCTACCCCATTCAGCTTAATCTTCATTCCAAGAAGCTGTCGATTCGTATTTTTTTCATCAATAATTCCCAGGATTGTTAAAGTGTCAGTCGTTTTATTCAGATGCAGTTCAGCTTTCGCGTCCCAGGCGTCATTATTTCTGAAGGCTACAACGAAGCTTTCCGGATCTGCAGGAATTAATTCATCGACGTCTTTATCTCTACAACCGAACACAGTCAATGCAACTAATACTATGGCTAATTTTTTCATAAAGTTTTGTTTTTTTAATTAGATAAAAAAAAGGTATAATTGGTTGGGAACATAAAATGTACCTTTTTGTAAATACTTATCTATGAGTTACTTGCTGGCAAAATGGTTATCTTGTCCATGGAGTTCTGGGATTCCCATTTAAGAAATGTGTCAATGTGATTAATGTAATCCATTGCACAAAAACAAACCCGCCTGACAACAAGTCAAACGGGTTCGTTTCTAATATCAAACTGATATTCAAGATATTACCTTCCCACTTTCGCTTCCTCTTTAACTTTTGGCAATTCCTTCCTTGGGATCTTCTGATCCATTTGGGCCGTATTGTATACGAAAGCAGCCACGATAACAGACATTTGCTTCAAATCGTCCATCACCAATCTCTCATAAGTATCGGCGTTCGTGTGGTGAGTACGAGTGCCATACTCGATACCATCCTGAATAAACTGAAAGCCTGGAAGACCCAAAGCATCGAAACTTTGGTGATCAGTTCCGCCCGTGTTTCGCGAAGTAACAACGGGATGATCGATGATGTCAGCAAATGGTGCGAGCCATTTTTCAAAAATTGCTCTTGGACCTTCATTTCCCTGCAAGTAAATTCCACGTATCCGGCCAGTGCCATTATCAATGTTATAATATGCTGACAGTTTCTCATGCGCAGGCGTCAATTTCATCGTTTGAGGATCGCCAAAGATGTTTTTTACATAATTGCGCGAGCCATGAAGCCCTTGCTCCTCTCCCGACCACAATGCAATCCGAATCGTACGTCTTGGCTTCAAACCGCTGGCTTTCAATATCCTGACTGCCTCCATCATAACCGTACATCCGGCTGCATTGTCTGTGGCTCCTGTTCCGCTATGCCACGAATCCAGGTGGCCACCTAACATTACCACCTCATCTTTCAATTCAGGATCCGTTCCAGGAATCTCTGCGATCACGTTAGCTGTTGTCAGTTTTTTATCAAAAAATGCTGTTTTCGATTCCGCCTCTATAGTTACGGGAACTCCTCCTTCCACAAGTCGTGCCATCAACCCCGCATGTTCGGGAGAAATTTCAAACGATGGGCCTGCCAACGGAGAATCTCCTTTAAATGAAGCGCCATTGCTTGTGAAGAAGGTACCGTGGCGACCGTTCCTGCCTGCCAATTCCAGCTGAACATTTTGAGCCTTCATCGTACTGTCGACCTTGGTGCGGAAAGTTCGCATGGTTCTGTACTTTTCTAACTGTTCTGGTGTAAAACCCTGTTGCCCAAAAGCAGCCGCATTTGCCAATTTATCCAGTTCATCCTGAGTATATCTTGTCGCGTCCGGTTTAAACGTCGGATCAGTGTCAACCTGACTTTTTACCAGCACGATTTTACCTTTTAATTTGCCGTCTGCATATTTCTTCAAATCTTCTTCGTTCTGAATATCTACGACAACCACCTCCCCTTTGATCGGTCCATTTGTCCCCGAAGTCCACGCTTTTGGAATACCGATGAATGGCATATAGTAAGGCTTTGTCATCGCCAGGTAGCTTTTTTGAACCTCCCAGCCTTTCCCAAACTCTCCCCATTCTTCCAAATGCGGGTTTGTCAAACCCCACTTTTTCAGTTCGCTAACCGACCACTCTGCAGCACGGTAATATCCCGGAGAATTGGTCAAACGCGGACCTGAAACATCCGTCAGTTGATGGGCAATTTCAGCTACTTTCGAGTTTTCGTAACCCTCTTTGCGAATTTTGGCAATAGCAGCCTGGTCTACTGCCTGGGCAAAAACAAGGGAAGGACATAGCAATAAAAGCGAATAGAGTGTTTTCTTCATAGGAGTTGAAAAGATAATATATGGCCTAAAAGTAAGTATTTTGAAGATATTGTAACGCTTGTGATATTACAATATCATCAATATATATTCCTTGATATTTGGATTTGGCAGAAAAATATATGGAGATGCGTTACTTTTTCGAAATATGTATCTAATTGCCCGGTGGTGGTAGCATGCTGATCCACAAAACATAAATGTCCATTTTTCGTAAATTGCAACCTCCCGGATATCCCTTCATTTAGGATTTTCGGTATCCAAAGATTCAACCATTGATAAACGATTTTGCGAAGAAGATTTAAGAAGCATATGCGCATGGCGCGATATGTGATATATAAGGAAACCCTGATCGATTTTACCGATCATGTCTGGACATTCATAGGGTCGTTTTTGGGTATTGCCTTAATCGGTTTGATTAATAAGGAGAGCTTCAGCTCCACCGACAATGTGTTTCTAATTGGGTCTTTCGGAGCTTCTTCCGTCCTCATTTATGGAATTGTGAACAGTCCGTTGGCGCAACCACGAAACCTAATAGGGGGTCATGTAATTTGTGCGATCATTGGCGTCACAATGCATAAAATCATTCCGAACGAGATATGGTTATCGTCCGCATTTGCGGTGTCTCTCTCCATCGTTTTTATGCAGATCACAAAAACACTTCACCCTCCGGGCGGCGCAACTGCTCTTATCGCCAACATTGGGTCTGAAAAGGTCACAAGTCTGGGATACCTTTATGTATTAAACCCGGTGCTTTCCGGAGTAATAATACTTTTGCTCGTTGCGATGCTGGTCAACAATCGTGCAGCTCACCGCAACTATCCAAAAAATAAGAATTGGTATAAAATATGGGAACGGAGATATCGATAAAATTAAAATTGACAGCCCATTATTCATTATAAATTGACCTTATTGGATTAACACACGCCGTTTTGATCGCCTGAATGGAGACAGTAATAAGCGATATCAGTATTGCAAGCACACCCGGAACAGCCAAAAACCACCACTGAAACGCAATACGATATGCAAAACCGGCCAGCCAAATATTGATCAAGTAGTAGGCCAAAGGACAAGCAATGAAAACTGCAATACCGATCATTCTCAAAAACTGACCGGAAAACAGCCACACGATATCTGAAACGGTAGCTCCTAAAACCATACGAATCCCAGTTTCCTTCCTTTTTTGCGTGGTTGCCAAATGCGACAACGCGAAGAGTCCGGTTAAACATATTGATATGGATAACACTGTCGCCAGACTTATGATTTTTTGCCAACGCCTTTCCTGCTCATAAGTGCGTGCGTTTTGTTCACTCAAAAAAGATGCGTCGAAAACAGCACCTGGAAGTATTTTTTGAAACGTTTTTTTGAGCAATTCAACTGTTTGCTGTTGTGCTTCAGTATGAACTTTTACTAGAATTGCATCACCACCATATTGTTCGGCCATCACCATTACCATAGGTTGAATATGTTCCCTGAACGATCCGATATGGAAATTTTTGACTACTCCTATAACGGTAAACATTTCATCACCAAAATATGAATCCACTTTCAGCTGCGTGCCAACGGGATTTTTCCAGCCTGCCGCCTTAACAAACGCTTCATTGACCACTACACCAAATTGCTGATCAGACTGAAAATCGGTTGAAAAATTGCGTCCCTCTTTAATTTGAATACCCATCGTCGGGATATAGTCCGCATCAATGCTCCGGTAAAAACTTTTAATCGATTTTCCATTCACTTTTGTATCCCTGATTCCAAATTCACCTGAAACCGACATACCTTCAATATTGGATTCCCCGATCAGTTGATTCTTAAACAATGAGCCAATATGCTTTGTATCAGCCAGTCCGGGGATTTGAACGGAAATAATTTGGTCAGGATTATAGCCCAGATTTTTCGTTTGAATGAAGCGCATTTGCTGATATAGCACCAAAGTGCATATTCCTAATATCACGGCAATAGCAAACTGAAAAATGACAAGACTATTCCCGAAGCGATTTCGCCCCGCAAGCTTTTGCTTTTGATACAACACTTCGACAGGATTGTACCCAGACAGCAGAAAAGCAGGATAAGCTCCTGATAATAAAATATTTACCAGTGGAATTCCAAAAGCCACAACGACTAACAAAAATCGTGGCGATGTTGTGATCATGATATGCTTTCCTGAAATTTGATTGAATAAGGGCAACAGAAGCATAGTCAGTACCGCAGCCAATATGAATGCAACGACACACAGAATACCTGATTCTATTAAAAATTGAATAATAATCTGTGTCTGAGTTCCGCCGGTTACTTTCCTCACACCAATTTCCTTCGTTCTTTTCAAGGAGTTGGCCAGATTGATATTGACAAAGTTAACACTGGCCATCAGCAGTATAAAAAAAGCGATACCCAGAAAAAGATATGAGTAAACTGGTTTGCTGCCGTTGATAATGCCCCCTTCCCTATTTTGATCTGAAATTTCCTGAGGATTTAAATGGATATCGGCAATGGGCTGCAAACCATATGATATCTGAGGCGGTGATCCCTCCAGCCTGGCACTTTGTGCTAATTGATCCTTTGCATTCAAACGGTGGATTTTGTTGAATTTTTGTTCCACTGACCGAATATCCGCAGATGGGTGAAGTAAAACGAAAGTCCCAAGATATGCATTCAGCCAACTCAAATCCTCAAACGAAACCTGCATAAAACGGAAAGGAAACAAGATATCGAATTGAATGGATGAGTTAGCCGGAGGATTTTCAACCACACCAGAAACGACTAACGGTTTACCAATACGTCGGGCGGAAGGATCCGAGTCCATTTCCAAAGGTTCGCCGATCACATCCAGCCGATTGAATAATTTCATCGCCGTCTTCTCAGTGATGACTACGGAATTAACATTGCCAAGGACCGTTTTGGGATTACCAATCTTCAATTTGAAAGTAAAAATATCAAAAAAGGAGTCGTCGACGAATAGCAATTGCAGTGTAGAAGCGGTGCTTCCTGTTCGAACGTCACCATATATATCCCCTCCCATTATCCGTACAAAATCAACAATTTCAGGAACTTGCATCTTGAAAGTCGGCCCTTGAACCTGGCCTGTCCCCCCGGACGTCTCGATTTTCCCTTCCTTATTTACAGTTGTCGTTATGCGAAAAAGGTTAGGATTATTGGTATGAAAACTATCGAAGCTGTGTTCATCCAGCACAAAAAGTACGGCAAAAAGAACGCAAGTAGTTCCAATTGTTAACCCAAGAATGTTTATGCAGGCATATAACCTCGACTGCCACAGATGGCGCCGCGCGATTTTGAGAAATGTCCAAAACATAGTTTACGATGCTACTTCCATTCGATACCCGATTCCATGCACCGCAGCGATTTTTATAGCCGGGTCAGCACTCAGCATTTTTCGTAACCTTGACACAAACACGTCCACGCTCCGGCCTACAGTAACGCCTTCGTCCTCCCAGACAGATTTGAGAATTATTTCGCGTTCAAGAATCTGATTAGCATGTGAAACAAAAAGTTTCAGTAGTTTGGCTTCACGATAAGTCAGATTATGGACAGCGTTGGAACAGATCAACGTTAAGTTGGAAGGATCAAGTTGAGAATTGCCGAATATAATCTTGGGTCGCTGCTCCGTCAAAGGAATTGTCACTAGCTGACCTTCGATATGGTCTTTTCGGGATCTGCGCCAAAACATAAAACCAACCAGCAAAACAACACTTCCAAAAGGTAAAAACCACCATCCGGAGGCAGTGCTCACTACCTGCTTTTTGGGATTAAAAACTGCTTTGAGTGTATCAGAGCCTTCCTCTTTTTTCGTTGAACGTGAGACATTGTCAGGCTCCTTCAAATCCACAAATGTGCTCGCCACCTGCTTTTCGGGATCAAAAACTACCTTGAGGATATGACAGCCCTCTTTTTCAGTTCTTGTTAAACAGGGAACACCCTCTGGCTGCTGTAAATCCAGAAAATTATATCCCAGCTGAACTGCGCCGCTATCACAGTCTAATATCGCTACGTGATACCCTCTTTTTATTCCATACTGGTCTAGTGATTTCTGAAGTAACTTCGGCAACTTTTCATATTTAAAAACGTGCGTCAATTCAATGGTGAAAGTATTGGCATCTGTCTGGTGAACAGGAGGTATTGTCGTGGTGCTATCACCATTGGAACTCAACAATATGTGAGCTGTTCTTCTGATGGCCAGATTGGCATTTTCAGAGAAACGAAGGGACTCATTGCTTGCCCAGACGGTGTTGCTTTTAATCAGGACTCCAATCAAAAACAATGATATCGCCAGCATATTCCTACCTAAACAAGGCCTGTGTTTCCACAGACCTGCTCTTCCAACTTCTTCAAAAGATCCCGCGACGACACTGAATACAACTAACCGACTCATTTTCAAACCCATATGAACAATTTAATCACATTATTGATGAGACTTGTCTCTCCTCTCCTATCATCCAACCAATTTAGCAACCATCACCTTTCATCTTAATAACACCATATAACCATTTCATTTGAATTGGTGCAATCTGCGCCTGTTGAACGGTTATAATCCTGCGCCCCACTTCGTCATTTTTGTTGGCAGGGTCAATTACTAACTGGTCTCCCGCTTTGGCATATTTCAGAACCTGAGCCAGGTCTACCTCCGTAACCGCATGATTCTGAGCATATGTCCCACCATCAATGATTAATCCCGAACGTTTAAGATAAGTATAAAACGGAACTTTAACTTTTCTACCCGATTCGGGATCGCCCTTTACGATACTCAGTTTACCAACGCTGGCTGTTGAAAAAGCTGTTGGGTCGACAACCTTATCATTTAAAAGCAAAGGATTGCGAAAAAACTCGTCTGCCGAATTATGCGGAAAAGTCAACGACATTGACAAGGTCAGTATAAACACGATTGTCATGATCAGATTTGAAGGTATATTCCTCATGGTTAAACGGTTGTTGTTTAAAATTACTGAAAATAGTTGTAAGAACTTCTGTAATCGGCTTTCGGAAATCAGTTGCGGGATAGTCAGATTCTATCCCATGAATTCTTCATCAGGTCATCTTTATGTGGATGATGGTTCAAATGTAGAATCGGGTATTCATACCACAGACAATTCGTAGTAAAACATTGTAAACGAAATGTAAAAGTTGATTTTCGCTAATGCAAACGTTTGAATAGCATCGTTTTACCTGATTTTCAACAAGGACAAAAGAAAGAATCTTCGAAATCGCCGACTTGATTTACATATTCAAGACCTTGCATATAATCACTCCCCGGTCAAAACTATTTCGATGCTTTTTAATCAAATGTTAACGTGCAAAAATGCTCTGGGCATGAAATTTTACCCTTTTCTACACGTTGTAATTTCAGTGCTTCTAGTTGCATCATTCCAATAGTTAGAATTTCTAATAGATGTTGTCGGTGTTTGGACTATTCCGGTATCCTAATTTGTGCGACAAAATTATTTGACATTGTCGCCCTTTTAAGCTAAATTCGTATTCCAACTACCTTATTATCAGCGTGTTCAAGTAACTTTTGTTTAATAAGTTAAAAGCAAATCGTATGAGCCCAAAACTCATTTTAATAGCAGACAAGGATACTACCGACAGAAATCATTTGCGCAACGCATTTGAAACTGTTGTTAGGGATGACCTGAAAGTTGTGGAGTTTATGGACGATAATGATTTACTTAATCACATGTCGGACCTCAGCCACATCAACCGTCCATCGCTTATTATGATGGAGATGAATATGCCTGAAATGAGCGGTTTTAAAGTTCTTCAGACATTAAGGAAAAATGGAAAAGTGCAACATGTTCCTGTCGTGATGTTTTCACGCAACTCTGAGCCACATCTAATTGATCAGGCATTTGATCTGGGCGCGAATCACTATGTTCAGAAACCAGATTCGTCTGCGGAATACGTGCATATCGCGCATGCATTGAACACACTGTTTCTTGCGCCGTTTCCGTTTTGAACTGCTAGCTTTTAGTAGTCGAAAAGCAAAATCCACCCATTTTACGCATGGGTGGATTTTGCTTTTTTTATTTAATATGATATGTTAGTTAGCGGATATTCTTTCTCGATTTAGATATCCACGGTATATCACATGACTTACGAATCACCATAAGCCAATCCCTAAAAGCTAATAGCCACCCATGATTTTAAAAATTGTTAGTTCCGTTTTGATACTCGATGCCGTGTTCATGGGTCTGAAACAAGGTTGGGCGATGTTGAACGGAAAACCACAAATGCTTGAAATGTTTGGTCCGTGGGGCTTGGAGAAAACTGCTGTCATGATTTTCGGTGTCGTAACTATCGCTAGCGCATTGCTCATTGTTTTTCCAAAAACCTTTGTCTGGGGCAATTTCCTTATGGCCGCTACGATTCTTCTTATCATATGCTTCCACCTCCAGCATCGTGACCTCAAAGGAGTAGCAATTGAGCTTCCATTTTTCTTTTTGAATCTGATCATTATCTACCTGAAACATCCCTTGTCAGAATCGATTCAATAAACTGAATAGGTGTTCATTACTACCCCGAAATTTGTAAAATTCAGACTTTTTCTTCGATCCAAATTGCCAGAAGCGCACATACAATTAGCGCAAACCATACCCAGTCAGGGATATTTGTTCTAGAAATGCTGTTTGAGAACTTATCTGATGGCTTCGATTTTTGAAGGTTACTTTGATATACCTGATATTTCCTGAGAAAGTCAGTCAAATATGCTGAATTATATCCTGGCTCGGTTTTCGCTCCAACATACAACTCCAATGAATCGCCAAAGCTGACCCAACCTGATTTTTCAATTGCAAGGGTTGCGGTTACCGTCCGGGGATTGATAGGTGATGGACTTAGGAAAATGGAATCTTGCCCTACCTTTAAAAGATCTGGCATGAGGATGAAGTTATTGAGGACTACTTTATAATCAATATCTTGATATACAAGTGATTGAAGATCAATGTTTGACTTCATGGGTGGTCTCAAACCAGCCATTATTTCGCTCCAAACCTTGCTATATGTCAGACTATCGCCGGATAAAATCATTGGAAAGGTTTCGTTTAACAAGCTCACGGCAACGATCCCCAATTTCTTTTCCGCAAGAATAGGAAACTTCGAAAGAGGTATTTGGTGAAGTGCCGGAACAAAACGATAAGGTAATATGCTCTCGAAATTGTTTTTAGCCGTGCTATCTTTTCTATCAGCTTTTATCTGAAAGTGACTCCCCAGACTTTTATTGATCAGATGAATGTCGGTAGATGGATTTTCCAGATTTAGCACCAGCACACTCTTGCCTTTATCCAAATACTTTTTAGTCAACTCGTTTCCTAAATTTTGAGGATCGACAATAAGAATATCAGGTTCACCGGCCTCATTGATCTTAACTTCTGAATTCATGTTCTTCGACAAACCAGATATATAATCGACAGAATGACCGATTTTCCCCAGCCAAGTCGCCAGCGTCCGAGTCTCAAAATCAGGACTTTGAAGCAAAAAGCGAAATTTCAATGGCTCAGGTTTTCTGGTATAAAATCGTATCGTATCTACTGCCTTTCCCTCCAATTCCAATGTCATTACTGTTCTATTGTTCGAAAACGCCGGAAACGAAAAGTCGAGAGTTTGTTGACCAGGCTGAACTAACAAACTGTCAATGAACACATTACCATATTTCAACTTCAAAAGACCACTTTTATTTTCATTCAGGACCCCTGATATCCGTTGTATTTCGCCTTGGCGCAATATCCCTTTCCAGCTGAGATTTTTGATATGCCGTGTTTGGTCAAAAGGGATCCATTGGAGATACCTGGGTTGGTATTCAGAAAGCATAATCCCTTCAAAAATGCTTTGCGGAAAATCCTCTCCAACCAATATGAGTGAATCAATTTGATTGAAATCCGGCTTATTGATGTCCAGAATTGCTGCTGTTAGAAGACTATCTCTAACTTGATTAAAAAATACAGCAGGTATATCCTTTCCGAAAATTAGAGCCGTTCCGGATTTCGACTTGCCATCCCAGTATGGTTTTAATACAAAACCTAACAGGCTCGCCGACAATAAGATATGTAAAGAAAATTTAACCCAAAAACGCGGAGAATTTCTCGCCCCGGGTTTTCGAAAAATAGTCCAGAAATATATTATCAGTAAAAAGACGAGCAAGCCCAATGTAGCCTGCGCTACCCCATCTGACCAATTTAAATCGATATGAATCATTCGTGAATTTTCAATTCTTAAAACTTGTCAGACTTTGAATAATGGATGGTATAGTCACGGTTTGTCAAAAAATTGTCATTTTATTGTCAGGTATCGCCCAACTATACTGGCTATTTCAGCTGTTTCCAGAAAGCCTGTTCTAGTTTTTCGGCACTTAAATATCCCTGTTTATTTCTGATCTGTCGGTCCACTTTTTGATATAGCCACGACTTTAATTGACTGGATTCCAGATCAGTTAATTCCTTTCCGCTCATCATTTTTTGCAAAATCTTAAAATCAGTCCAACTTTGAATGCCGTTGAAAGGGACGTTCTGCATCAATCTTTGTGTTAACGTACTAGCTGCCAACTGAATATGGGACGGCAGTTTTACGTGCCGGTTTCCAGCGTCCAGATATCCCAATATTTCGGCTGCGAGTACCGACGTTGTTAACTTTTCATATTCCTTTCGTAATATGAGACCTGAGGATATATCCTTCATTTCGCCACTAAGACGTTTTTCTTTTTCCTTGATTGGAGGTGGGTCATATCCACTTTTTTTAACATAGGTTCTGGCCTTTTGCTGCGCCGATTTCAAATATTCAAGGGCTTTATATTCGAATGGAAGCGCCTGTTTGGGTTCGTAAATCCGCAAATGAAGCTCAGATTGCCACATTTGTTCCAACGCCATTTTCAGCAACGCTCTCGTCGACTGTTCATAAAAAGTATTTACCTCTCCATCGTCATGATTATGAACATATTGCTCCATTAACGCGGCCAGCGGGTCTTTGGACTCCGTTTTCGTTTCATTACCATGGTGATGTTCTGGTTCCGGCGCTCCTGCACCTTCTCCATGCCCGTCAGAATGATGAGTAAAAGCGTCAATAACACCAGCACCATTCACACTTGATTCGCCTCCCGGAGGCCCGCCTCCGCCGATATTGGTTTCAAATTCTTCTCCCAAATATTGTCCATATCTCAAGCGTAACACCTTCTGATCGAAGCCTATCTCATTAGAAGTTTCATTAAACTCCTTTTTCGACAGCTTCTTTTCTTTGGCTAAAAGCTTCTCGGTATCAATGATAATCTGCCGCTGACTTCTGAAATATTCCGGAATCAGATTGACCGCCATCGTTGCCAGCTCCGATTCCTCAGTCTGCGCTGTGTCTTTGTAAACCAAAAAATAAGTATCAGACTTGCTGAAATTGGCCGCAGGCTGCTTATTGTCGATCGCTGCCCAATAGTAATAAAGCTCGTCTCCGGGTTCAAAGCCAAGTTGGTTCAGGTCGATCGTTTTCTCCAGCCGAGCCGTCTTGAAATCAGTTGGGGAAAGTGGCAATCTTACTTCGCGAAACTTGACATTTTCACCTGAACCTCTGGCAAGTGTAGCCACGATAAACCCCTGCTTTACTTTAAAGTCATCTGACATGGAGGCAGATATCCTAATGTTTTTATTGTCTTTCAGGAAATGATATTGATATAGTTCCTTGGATGCAGGCTCAATTTTCGCAGGTTCGTCCGCAATTGCTTCCATCTTATAAAACTCTGACTCATAAGCTAATACTCCGTTTTGATACGCCCGGATCGCATATAAACCTGACCCGGCCAATCTGTCTGAATAGGTAAAATGTTTATTGACTTTCCGAAACACAACCTCTTCTCCTCGTGTGTTTGCCAGTTTAAGTTCCAGATGATCGCTGTTTGACAATGCAACGTCCCAAACAACTCGGGAGCCTGTGATGGCGGTAATATTCATGTCCTCCGAAGTTCGTTCCGGTAGGTCAGTGTATGGTGGCGGCGTAATTGTTATTGTCGCAGATTTGAGTTCAGGTTGAGCTGAAATTGTTTTGGCTGTTATCGGCTTTAATTTTAACCCGGCCACCTCTTTTTGGCTAGTTGTCTTTGTCAGAAAAGGTATTCCGAGATAAAAAACAATGGCCAAAATCAGCACGCCAAAATACAACTTCAAATCTGTGTACAACCTTAAATATGGAAATTCCCAATCTCCTGTTTGACGGTCAATGCGAGCAAGTTGCAATTGCTCTGCAATATTCAACTGAGGCTTTTGATACAATTCAAGGCTATATTCGCTAACATTGACATGACGGTGAATCAACTTTATTGCTTTTGGTTTTTGGTTTTTAAAAACCCCGAAAACCCAAATTGCAATAAAAAAAATCGCCAAATCGACCAAAAGATTAAAGTTAGATTGGATATCCAGGACAGCATGCAAAACCATATGGCACGAAACTGCAAGTAATGTGCACTTCAGGAACCCGATCACTGATAATTGCCAGCTCACTTTTCGAATCAATACATTAAAATCAGCCATTTCGCCACTCCTTTCTGAAAACAATCGCTCGCTCTACCAGCAGAGTAACGAGAAAAATCAGCATCAGCCATTTGCTAACTGTCAACTCCTGAAATCCTGGTGGATTAACAGATTCAAATTTCTTATGCAACCGGCCAGAACTCAACGGAACTGACTCGTTTTTCAAATGGAAATAATCAACAATCTGCTCTCCAAACCATTCCGGAAGTCGCCCGTTTCGTATCAAATCAGACTTGGAGACATGGAGTGCATCGTTGAGATAAACGATATTCGGCGCGAAGTTTTCCCCCGAACCTATAACGACATACAGTGTCTGATCGGAATATTTTTTCAACTCATTGTCTGTCACAACAAGATCGAAAATGGAGTCCTGATTAGTATTTCCTTCTGATATTCTCAGCGGCATTTCATATACCTTTTCCAAAGCGCGCAACGCTGCTTCAGTCGCTCTTCGCGACTGAATATCTTTAACATTCAGCCGAACTTTATAGTCGCCGCTGTGCACTAAATGAGTTTTCCTGTACCTTTTCTCAATGTCTTTTATGTCGGCAGTAGTTAGCAGACCGGTAGATTGCTCGACGAAAAGACCTGCCCCCTTTCCAACACTCAAATAGTTAACACTGTTATCTTGATCGCTAACAGTCACATAATGAATCTGATAGGTTCCGGGGATATATATTTTGGGAATTACCGAGATCGAATTATTATTTGAAAGATATAAGTGGAGTTCGGTCCCTTCGTCTGTAATCGACTGAATGTTCTTTTGAAGATATATATCAAAATCAGTATTGCCTGGTTTCGCCTCAAACGATTTTAATTCTTCTGGTTCCGGACCTGTCAGATATACTTTTTCTCCATTTTTGATAGCGTTTTCGATTTCGAAACGAAAATTTTCGATCAGTTTGACATTGTTTTCAACCAAATGAACGCGCTTGCTTCTGGTGTGGTCTGGTATAAAATGAAGAATCGGTTGACTCAATATCGCCACCAAAAGTAAAAGCAACAGACAACGGATTAGCATTAGGGGAATTTCATCAAGTCTTATTCCGCGGTGTTTCAGACTTGTTTTTTCGCTAAGCCACTGGTTGGTCGCCCACCATATGGTTTCTCCTCGCTTTTGATACCAAAAATGAATAATCACTGGCAACACCAATGTACATAATCCCCAAAGCCAGGTCGGTTTTAAAAATTCCATTACCCTTTTCGCCTCGTTAAAAATGCTTTCAAAATCATCCCGATCGGTTCGCTTAGCCTAGCGCGCACCAGGCTTACATGAGGTATTTGCAAATCAGATTTTAGTTTTTCAAAATATTGTTCCGCCGATTCGTTGTAGCTCGTTCTGATTGAATCCGCATCAAGTTCCAACTCCTTTCCGGTTTCCAGGTCTTTGAAACGATAAAAGCCTTTCATTGAAAGATGAATTTCCTGATCGCCTAATATTTGAAAAATTACAATTTCACGGCTCGGCCCGGCGAGTGACCGGATGAAGCGAATCCATTCATCAGAGCTTTGCAAAAAGTCAGAGACAAAAATGAGTTGTTCCTTTCTCCGGTTTTTCAATTCAGGAAAAATATGCTTGACGTCTTCCTCCTTAACCCATGTGCCCGAAGCAGTTACGTTTTCCAATCCGACCAAAATCTTTTGAAAAGCCTGTTTCCCAGAGGACGCTGTGTTCCCTGCAACCAACGTATTTACAGTACCGTTTTGCAAACCATATAGACTCATTTGATCATTCTGAAGATAGCCAAGATATGAGAGCGAGGCTAACATGATCTTTGCATATTGTAATCTGCTCACTGAGTTCTCTTCATAATTCATGGAGCCAGAAAGGTCCAGCACAAACCTGATTTTACGATCACTTTCGGTTGAAGATTCTCTTACCAAATGCTTTTCCGTTCGCGCATATAGCTTCCAGTCAATGCCTTTGGGATCATCGCCGGCAGTATAATGTTTATATTGTTCAAACTCAACCCCTATCCCCGACCGCTTACTGGAATGAATTCCCAACATCAGTTCCTCACTCACCAACTTGCCGGTAAGCAGCAGGTTTTTGAGTTTGATAAGATCTGAAGCCAGCAATCCGGGAGGTTTGGTCATATACTATTTGGAATGGAATTATGGCTTGACCTCCTTGAGAAGCTGCGCAATTACCTGGTCGGTGGATATGCCTTCCGCTTCCGCCCGGAAGTTCATGGCGATGCGGTGGCGCAAAACGGGATATGCGAGTTTTTGAACATCCTCTGGAATGATCGCAAACCGTTCGTTCAATACTGCTCTTGCTTTGGCACACAGTACCAGTGCCTGACCCGCGCGAGGCCCTGCACCCCAGTCGCACCATTGTCTCACAAATTCCGATGAAGTCGTATCCGGGCGGGATGCTCTCACCAATTTATTGATCCAGACGATCAGCTCATCGCTAACGTGAACCTCTCGCGTAAGCCTTTGTATTTCAACAATATCCGTCGCTGACAATACCTGATTAACAGACGACTTTAACGTCCCTGTCGTTGATTTCAAAACCTGCAATTCTTCTGATTCAGACGGATAGCTGAGTTTGATCAATAGCAAAAACCGGTCGAGCTGAGCCTCAGGTAAAGGATAGGTTCCGGATTGTTCAATCGGGTTTTGAGTAGCGATGATCAGGAATGGGTTAGGAAGCTCATAATTATCGCCCCCGTAAGTCACACTTTTTTCCTGCATCGCCTCCAGAAGAGCGGCTTGTGTTTTAGGAGGTGTTCTATTGATTTCGTCGGCCAAGACTACATTCGCGAAAATGGGGCCTTTGTTAAATTTGAAAAATTTCTTCCCGGTTTCGTGATCTTCCTCCAATATTTCAGTCCCCACTATATCACCTGGCATCAAATCAGGAGTAAACTGAATGCGCTTAAATCTCATATCCAACGCATCCGACATCGTCTTGACCATCAGCGTTTTAGCCAAGCCAGGCACTCCCTCCAACAGACAATGACCGCCTGCAAGTAACGCGATCAATATCTCATCAATCGCCTCCTGCTGGCCGACAATTACTTTGCCAATTTCCTGTTTCAAAAGTGGCAGGGTAGCTACCAGCTCTTTATAATGAGTCAATTCCTTTGTTTCCAATATGTTTCCTTTTCACAAGAATATCAGGCAGTCAACGCATAAACCACAATATTTACCGCAAACCTTGTATTGTCGACCGCCAAAAATCTTTTGTTTCTAAAATCATAATCCCACTCGCAACCGTAATCTTTATTGCTATATAACACCCCGATCCTCCCGTTTACTTCGATAGCCTTCAGATAATCATGCACGAGGTCGTCTCCCCAACCGTTCAGCTCGAAGGAAGTGGTGGGTGGACCCTCTTCAAATTTGAAAAACGAACTATATATCGGATGGTTGTTCGGGATCTTCCTCAATGCGCTATCGCCAAAAGTTTTGCCCATTTCCTGTTCGAATGATTTGGCAAAAAGTCCGTCAATATCATGGTTGCAATCATCGACAAACACAAAGCCCCCGTTGAGAACATACCGTTTGAAATGATCTCTTTCAACGGACGAAAATTCTACGAGTTTATGTCCACTGAGATAACAAAACGGGCTTTTGAAGATTTCCGTACTGCTCAACTGAACCACCTTTTCCTTTTCGTCAACTGGTATCGTCGTATATTCCACCAAAGAGTTTAACAAATTGGATGGCATGCGTTGATCGGTGTCCCAGTTGCCCGATGTGTATTGAATGCGTGTGAAGAAAAATGGTTTCATCCGTTCACTTGTTAACTCAAAAAAGATCAGATTGAACTCACCATTAAATATTCACTGCGGGTTTGCATACCTTTTGGATGAAGTTTCATTTGAAATAATCGGCATCAGAAATTTTCATGAATATACCTGACCCCCTGAAATCAAGAGGTCAGGTTTCTATCGCCGGAACTGGGAATATATGCTTAACACATTAAACCGCGTCAGACAACGACGAAAAAGTAAACTCCCTGATTTTCATTGGCGGCACCATATAGTTTGTGTCTGTTTCGGTGCTCACAACTCTTTCCGGCCTCCCGAGCATTTCCAGATTATTCAACATAATAATCGGACTTTCGTTAAACCTGAAATTCTTAACAGGATGCTTAATTTGTCCATTTTCGATATAAAAGGTACCATCTCTGGTTAATCCGGTCAGCAATAGCGTTTGCGGATCTACTGAACGGATATACCAAAGTTTAGTCACTAAAATACCCTGCTTGGTAGACTTGATCATTTCTTCCAACGATGCAGTTCCACCTTCCATAATGACATTTCCGGGAAAAGGGATAGCCTTCACATTATTTTTCTGAGCCCAATACCGAGAGTAGTACATATTTTTCACAACTCCCTTTTCGAACCAGCTCACCTTTTCCTGCGGTAACCCGTCTCCCGAATAAGGAGATGCAGGCAACTCAGGATGAGCAGGATCGGAATATATATTAACCCGCTCGTCCACCATTTTTTCGTTCAATTTGGTCTTTCCACCAGGTTTGCTTAGGAACGAACGACCTTCGTCGGCGCTTCTGGCATCCATACCGAAGTATATATTTTCGAGCAAAACAGCCGCAGCGGTTGGCTCAAGAATAACAGTATACTTGCCCGGTTCAAGCGCTTTTGCACCAACCGACCCCAACGATTTTGCAGCTGCAACGGAAGTCGCCGCCTGGATATCAAGTTTGGATGCATCGCTATACCCTTTTGCAACATATCCGGATCCAGTCGAATCGGCCGTTCTTACGGTTAGAGAGAAATTGATATTCGTGCTTGGGTAATATGCAAAAAGGCCTTTGGAGTTCATCATGGCCGTAAAGCCTTTTCTATTTTCCAGAAAGCCTGCCCCCGTTAAGTTTTTTGCCCGGGTCAGTTCCAGACTTTTGGCGACTTCGGTTGCCCGGTAATCGGGATCAACTGCGGCTGTTGTATCAAAGAATCCTTTTGAGCTAGTATATTTTTGGGGTTCCAAAACGCTTACATATTCCGGGTTTTCAGGCGCCAGGCGGGCCAACTCTTCCGATCTCCTTACTACTTTTTCAAAAGAAGCTTCATCAAATTCATCAACAGTTGCGATACCCACCTTTTTACCAAAAGCCGACTGCACTTGCAAATTTTGATTGATCAGCGATCCGCTCGTCGAAACTTCGTTTCTCGCATATCGCAAATTTCCTCTCTCTTCGCCGAGAATATTCACCTCACATTCATCAGCTTTGGAATATTTCAGGACCCTTTGCATCAGCTCCTTTGCTTCTGATTCAGATAATATTACTGACATAGTTTCTATATTTTTCGGGCTGTATTGATCACATTGACACCATTAAATCGAGCAGTACTACTGCCATGAGAAACTGCGCTTGATTGCGGCGGCTGGCCTTTGCCATCAAAGAACGAACCTCCCAAACGGTAGTCGCGATCGTCACAAACCTGAACACATGAATTCCAGAATTCCTGCGTATTAGACTGATATGCGACGTCTTTCAGCATCCCGGCTATTTTCCCGTCTTTTATTTCATAGAACAATTGACCGCCAAACTGGAAGTTATAGCGTTGCTGATCGATCGAAAATGATCCGTCACCAATGATATATATCCCCTTCTTCACGTCCTTAATCATTTCTTCGACCGACAGCGGAGTTTTACCCGGTGTCAGGGAAACGTTAGGCATACGTTGAAACTGAACCGAGCTCCAGCTATCGGCATAGCAGCATCCCTGTGATTCTTTTTCACCCAAAATGTGCACCTGATCACGAATTGCCTGATAATTGACTAAAATTCCATCTTTTACCAAATCCCATTTTTTTGTATTCACTCCTTCATCATCCCAACCAACGGCACCAAGCGAGCCAACTTGCTGTTTATCAGCCACAAGCGTCACTTGTTTACTGCCATATTGGAAATTTTTCGATTGAAGCTTGTCCAGCGTGGCGAAGGATGTGCCCGCGAAATTGGCCTCATATCCCAACACGCGATCCAATTCCAGCGGGTGACCGACCGACTCGTGAATCGTCAGCCAAAGGTGAGATGGATCCAAAACCAAATCATATTTTCCGGCCTCAACAGATTTAGCCGTCAGTTTCTCCTTAGCCTGTTTGGCAGCAGAAGTGACGTCTTCCAACATGTCGTATCCTTTATTATATCGGGTTGTAATACCCGTTATTTTGTCGGCAGGATTCACCTGAAGATAGTCATATCCCATCCCCATCGGTGCACTCAGCGACTGGCGGGTCTCAAATTTGCCGGACTTCGGATCAATGGTAGTTACCGTAAAAATCGGCCATATCCGGTGTACATCCTGATCAATATATGAACCGTCAGTCGACGCAAAATATTTTTGTTCATTTACCGCAAACAGCAAAGAATTGATATAATTGGCACCATTTTTCATCGCTGAATCATTCACTCCGAGCAACAAATCTACTTTTTCCTGAATAGGTACTTCGAAGGTGTTTTTCTTAATTGGTGCTTTCCAACTCACTTCTCCAAAACCTTTTTGAGGCGCCAAAACCACGGGCTGTTTCATGAGTTTGGAATTGGCTTTAGCAATTGCGACCGCATCTTCGGCAGCCTTGGCAAGTTGCATTTCGTTTTTTGCGTCGACCACCGCAGCAAAGCCCCAGCAGCCGTTAGCGATTACGCGAACCCCAACACCATACGATTCCGTGTTGACGATATTCTGAACCTTATCCTCGCGGGTTATCACAAACTGGTTTAGATATCGGCCAATTCTGACATCGGCATATGTAGCGCCTTTTGCTTTCGCTGCGTTTAACGCTGCATCAGCCAGTCGCTTTTTCACTGCCACATCGAGGCCTGGTTCCAACAACATTTCCGGGGAAACATTTCGGCCCATAGCCATGCCTGGAAGCATCAGTGCACCTGCACCCAGACCTGCCATTTGAATAAAATCTCTACGTTGCATATGTATTTAGGTGTTTCTTAGCTGTTAGCTTTTTGGGGGTTAGCGATTAATTTCCCGATTTTCAGGAGTATAAGAAAGCTCAGCGTAACGCTGCGATATACTCAAGTCAACTCCACGTTTAAACCAGGAAACCTCCACTACTTAAGATTAAGCATGTTCTTTGTTTTTCACAAAAACCTATTGTTATACGGTCCCAGCCGGATATAAGCGGTATATCAATTCTTAAATTTCACTTCAAACGGCATCTGAAAGACTCGTAAAAGTGAAATCACGAATTTTTAGTGGAGGTATCAGGTTGCCTGAACGGCGTTCAGGTTTGCCAATTTCCTCCAAATTGTTAAGCATAATCACCGGACTTTCGTTGAACCGAAAATTTTTGACCGGATATTTAATCTGCCCATTTTCGATATAAAAAGTACCGTCACGGGTAAGGCCGGTATATAACAAAGTTTGAGGATCAACTGACCGGATATACCAGAATCGGGTCACCAAAATCCCTTTTTCTGTACTGCGTATCATATCTGCCACCGACTTGGTTCCACCTTGAAAAATAAAACCACCAGGCGCAGGAATGGGTTTTACTCCTTGCTTTTGAGCCCAGAAACGGGAATAATACATATTTTTGATGACGCCATTTTCTACCCAGACCACCTTTTCCTGAGGTCTGCCATCGTCGGAATATGGCGAACCTGGAATTTCGGTATTCGCAGGATCCGAATATATGGTAACACGCTCATCGAAAAGTTTTTCGCCCAGCCTTGTCCCTCCTCCTTTTTTACCAAGAAAGCTTCTCCCCTCATCCGCACTTCTGGCGTCCATACTCCTCATCATATTTTGTAGCAAATCCACACCTGCCTGCGGTTCGAGAATGACTGTATACTTCCCAGGCTCCAATGCCTTTGCATTAGTGGAGGCCAATGCCTTTTGCATGGCAATCTCTGTTGTGGGGCCGGAGTGTAATAAATTTGCATCCGTGAAATCTCTCGCAACATATCCTGAACCCAGCCCATCCGCGGTTCTCACGGTCACCGAAAAGTTAACACTGGAAGATTTAGCATATCCAAACAATCCTTTGCTATTTCCGATTGCCGAAAATCCGGCGCTATCTTCCAGATATCCAGCAGCCACAAGGTTCTTTTTGTCGCAGGGCGAGATACTGTCATATGCGATATTTGCCCGAAAGTCGGGGTCAATGGAAGCGGTTTTGTCTGAAAATGTTTTTGTTTCCAGATATTGCTGTGGCCCTAAAAGGGACATAAACTCAGGGTTTTCCGGAGCCAATTTGGCTATTTCTTCCGATCTCCGAACAGTTTTTTCCAAAGATGCATCATCGAATTCGTTGACCGTGGCCGTGCCAGACTTTTTGCCATAAATTGAAGTAATGGACAAGGATAAGTCTGTAGATTCGCCGGCCGTGGAAACTGAATTTCGTGCATATCGAATATTCCCAACTCTCGCGCCAGTCAGATTGACTGAAATCTCATCCGCTTTCGAAAAACCTTTCACTTTGTCGATAATAGCTTTCGCTTCCTGACTAGATAGAATTGCCATTTTTTAGCTTTTAGGTGTTAGCTATTAGGTTTTAGCTTTTTATAACTATTTAATAAAAAGTGTATTGAGTATATTTTTTATGTCAGCCGATTAGGAATCATCCTCCCCGACAAAACTTGACCACCTCCTGACCAAACGGCCTTACAAAGATCTCCCAAGCCTCAAAAAATATATCCGGCCATTTATATCTTCCTCCCCGTATTGATCACATTTACGCCGTTGAACCTGGTTGTCGAGCTGCCGTGAGATACAGCGCTGATTTGGGCAGGCTGGCCTTTTCCATCGAAAAATGATCCGAACATGCGGTAGTCATCCTGATCACAGAGCTGCACGCAGGAATTCCAGAACTCCTGCGTGTTGGATTGATATGCTACGTCGTCGAGTGCACCTGCAATTTCCCCATTCTTGATTTCGTAAAAAACCTGTCCACCAAACTGAAAGTTATATCGTTGCTGGTCAATCGAATATGATCCGCGGCCGATGATATAAATCCCTTTATCAACCTCTTTGATCATATCCAGTACGCTGCGCTTTTCAATGGAAGGCTTTAATGAGATATTGGGCATCCTTTGAAACTGCACAGAACTCCAGCTGTCGGCATAACAGCAGCCATTCGATTCTTTCTCGCCAATAATGGCAGCCTGATCACGAATAGCCTGATAATTAACCAAAATACCGTCCTTAATGATATCCCATTCCTTGGAAGGAACTCCTTCATCGTCAAAGCCAACAGCACCCAGCGAATTGAGCTGCGTTTTGTCGGCAACAATATTGACGAACTTACTTCCGTAATTAAAGTTTCTTGATTTCCATTTATCCAAAGTTGCAAAGCTGGTTCCTGCGTAATTCGCTTCATATCCAAGCACACGATCGAGCTCGGTAGGGTGCCCTACGGATTCATGGATAGTAAGTCCAAGATGATTTGGATCAAGAACCAGATCATATTTACCCGCCAAAACAGATTTGGCCGTCAGCTTTTCTTTGGCCTGTTTGGTGGCAGCGATAGCATCTTCCACCATATCATACGAGTTCCGATATCCAACCAGGCCATTTGGTCCCGCGATTTTCTCAGTTGCAAGCCCGTCCAGATATTCATATCCCATACCCATCGGCGAGCTGATCGCATCTCTGGTTTTAAACTTGCCGGCAGCTTTGTCAATCACGGTCACCGTAAAAGTCGGCCATATTCTGTGCACATCCTGATCAATAAACGAGCCATCTGATGAAGCGAAATATTTCTGTTCGTTGACCAAAAAGAGATTGGATGTAACATATCCCGCGCCGTTTTCCAGAGCCTTTCCATTCACATTCATCAACAGATCCACTTTCTCCTGAACGGATATTTCAAAGGCATTTTTCTTCAAAGGTGTCTTCCAGGATTTTTCACCCAATCCACTTTGCGGCGCGAGTATTACCGGCTCCTTCTGGAATTTGGAATTGGCCTTTGCAATCGCGACAGCCGTATTGGTGCATTTTAAGATCCCTTCCGGACTCACGTCACTAGTCGCCGAAAAGCCCCAGGTGCCGTTTACAATCACACGTATACCAATCCCGTACGATTCCGCATTAACAATATTCTGTACCTGTTTCTCTCTAGTGAAAAGATATTGCTGAAGGTATCGCCCTACCCGAACGTCGGTATATGTCGCACCCTTTGATTTGGCCTCGTTTAACGCCATTTCGGCCAGCCTTTTCTTGGACGCTGCATCCAGCCATGGTTCAAGGAGGCGTTCCTGTTCAATGGAATTTCCCAAAACGGGAATTCCCGGAAGCATCAACGAGCCAATCCCAAGTCCTGATAATTGTATAAAATCCCTTCGTCTCATGCAGTTGTGGCTATGACCGAATTGAAAATGCTTACCAACACATCAATTCTGGTATTATTTGAGCTTCCAAGATAATTAATTACTGGATACAAATTCAAAAATTAACTACAATTAAACCTGTATGACGCGGTATTCTTAAAATAAAATAGTACAATTATACTCATGGTCAACATTTTATTCCGTCGAGGATTTCCAAGCGAGTTTTAGGAAAGACAGATTTATTTTGTGTTTTTCCAATAAAAACTAAGACACTGGTGCGTAACCGCAATAGACGCGATGAGCGTCGCGAAGGGCGCCAGGATTTGATATTAGCAGAGAATCAGGACAAAATTGTAGCAAACAAGTAGTGCTTCGCAACATCCTCATTAAGGATATTGCGAGTACTATTTAAGTCAGTAGTGATTAACCTTTAAGTTATAAATTCCCTTTTTTTAGCTGGTCGACGGCGTAGTTAACCGCACGTGCTGTCAGGGCCATATAGGTTAGCGACGGATTTTGGGTCGAAGTGGAGGTCATACACGCTCCGTCGGTTACGAATACATTTTTGCAATGATGCATTTGATTCCACTTATTCAGCAACGAGGTTTTAGGATCATGGCCCATCCTGGCACCGCCCATTTCGTGATTTTCACTTCCAGGATTGCGCTTTGTATCTGAAGTTTTAATATTCTTGAAACCCGAAACATCCAGCATTTCGCTCATCTGAGCATAGAAATCGCCCACCATTTTCATGTCATTGTCATCAAATGAGACGTTCATCCTCAATAACGGAATACCCCATTCATCCTTTTTCTCAGAATCCAGACGAACAGAATTTGACTCTTTCGTCAGCGTTTCGCCCATCATCTGTAGTCCTATATTCCAGCCTTCGTGACTTGTTTTGAAAAGGTTTTGTTTCAATTCTTCTCCCAAGCCGTCGGTGGGCGTTCCTTTTTTACTTGCTGAAAACGAAGTTGCATATCCTCTCAGAAAATCTGTCTCTTGTTTGAAAACATTCCTGAACCTCGGGATATAGGAACCATTCGGTCGGCGGCCATCTGTGGTGCTGTCATAAAAGCCATCAAAATCAGCGGTAACTCGTCCCCTATAATTATGAAAACCGATAAATTTCCCAAGAACACCACTGTCATTTCCAAGTCCGTTCGGGAATCGGGATGATTTGGAATTGAGTAAAATCAAATTGGAATTGACGGCCGACGCATTGAGGAAAATGATATTGGCAAAATATTCTGTCATTTCCTTGGACTGTGAATCCACCACCCGCACACCTACAGCCTTTTTCTTTTTGTCATCATAGATGATGGAATGCACAACAGAATTTGGCCGCAAAGTCATCTTTCCGGTCTTCTCCGCCCAAGGTATAGTTGAAGAATTGGAACTGAAATATCCACCAAAAGGACAGCCGCGCTGACACATGTTCCGATGCTGACATTTCGCACGACCTTGTTCCAGGTGAATTGGCTGAGGATCAGTGATATGCGCCACACGACCGATAATGACTGGGCGGGTATTCTTGTAGTGTTTCGCTACTTTACCGCTGAAATCTTTCTCCACGCAAGTCATATCGTGAGGTGGAAGAAACTCACCGTCAGGAAGTTGTGCCAAACCATCTTTATTTCCGGATACGCCAATAAATTTCTCAACGTAGCTGTACCAGGGTGCTATATCCTTATATCGAATCGGCCAGTCGACAGCGAATCCATCTTTGGCGGGGCCCTCAAAATCATAGTCTGACCACCGTTGTACCTGCCTCGCCCACAATAAAGAGCGCCCTCCGACCTGATATCCACGCATCCAGTCAAAAGGTTGGTCCTGAATATAAGGATGTTGCGCATCCTTGACCACAAAATGCATAGCATCTTCTTTAAAGATATAGTGCTTGCTCGCGATCGGATTTTCTTGCCTGATTTTCAAACTCGGCTCTCCCCTATGCTCAAACTCCCATGGAAACATATTCGTAGTCGGGTAATCGACAATATGCTTCACATCCCGTCCCCGCTCCAACACGAGCGTCCGAAGCCCTTTTTCAGTCAGCTCTTTCGCTGCCCATCCCCCGCTCATTCCGGTACCGATCACAATGGCATCAAAAGTATTGGCCGCAGCCGCATCAATATTAAAATAGGACATAATTTCGCTCGTATTTTTAAAAATCTGTAACCGCACCGGAAGCAATGGTTCACGCAAGAGACGCATCAGCTGGCTGAAAACCCTTACTGCCCGATAAAAGTGAATAACAGCCAGTCACCTACTCTTTTGAAGGTACTTCAATTTATAAGAAGTTCCGAGACTCCCATTCACTCATTCTTCGCCCACGCCCCCGGCTCAGTCGCCAATTTTATTAACTTGTCACTCTATTCAATTTCCTGCTAATATTTATGAATTATAAATACCTCCAAAAAATCGTTTTTTCATGCTGTCTTATGGCAGCTCACCAACTTGCCGCTCAAAACCTTGGGACTTTGACTGTCGAGAAAATTATGAGAGATCCCAAGCTTTGGATCGGAACTTCTCCCTCTGAGGTTTCGTGGTCCGAAGATTCGAAAACGGTCTATTTCAAATGGAATCCTGAGAAAAATTTAGGCGATTCGCTCTATCGATATTCAATAGCTAAAGGTGCTATTGAAAAAGTTTCACCAACTGAAAGACGTAATATTCCGCCAACAGAGGGTACCTATACCGCAGATTTCAACAAGAAAATATTTGAGAAAAACGACGATATCTTTATTCTGGATTGTAAAACGGGACGAGTCGCTCAACTTACGCATACTATGGACAGGGAGTCGGCACCGGGCTTTCTGCAGAATGGAAAATATGCTTTTTATCAGCGGAGCAACAATTTATACTCAGTTGATCTGACATCTGGTACTACTTCCCAACTATCCAACTTTACCGAAGGATCTAAAAAAACAGACAAAAAACTTTCGGACGAAGAAAGAAACCTGAAAGCCGACCAGCTTGCGATGTTCCGCGTTTTGGCTGAAAGGAAAATGAAAAAAGATTCGGCTGCAAAAATTAATAAGGCCGATGAGCCACATTATGCCAAGCCCATATATATGGAAGATTCCCGACTGACCAATCTGACAATAAGCCCTGATGGCCGGTATATCACCTATGGACTGACTAAGGCAGACAAATCAGCCAAGACTACGATTGTTCGGAATTATGTGACCGAGTCGGGATATACGGAAGAATTGCAGGCGAGAACAAAAGTCGGTGCGCCTGTTGCAACCGATGAGTTTTGGGTGTTGGACACTAAGACGGACAGCACGCGCAAATTGAGTTTGAAAACAATTCCAGGTTATAAAGACAAGCCTGACTATCTGAAGGACTATCCGAAATTGGATACTATCTGGAATAAAAAAGAGCGCAGTTTAGTTGTTCATGGGCCGTTTTGGTCTGAAAAAGGCGCACACGGAATCGTTGTCATTCGCTCCCTGGATAACAAAGATCGGTGGATCATGCAATTAAATCCGGAAACGCTATCTCTTCAACTGATTGACAGACAACGGGATGAGGCGTGGATAGGCGGCCCGGGCGTTGGTGGTTATCCAATGAGCGCAGGAGAAATCGGCTGGATTAATGAGGATGTGGTATATTTCCAAAGTGAGGAATCGGGATGTTCGCATCTTTACAGCGTCGACCTTAAAACCAACACAAAAACGGTACTAACCAATGGGAAATTTGAGATTCAGAAAGTTGTCCTTTCAAGAAGTAAGCAACACTTCTTTCTCACCACGAACGAAGTACATCCGGGCGAACAACATTTATATAAAATGTCTGTAAATGGTGGAGAACGAACGAAACTGACTTCTGGAACAGGAGCTCACAATACTACCATTTCACCGGATGAAACATCCATCGCTGATTTATTTTCGAATAGCAATACTCCCTGGGAGCTGTTCCTGACACCGATAGGTTCAGCGGATCAGAAAAAGCGAATTACCCAATCTACACTTCCGGAATTTCAATCATATCCCTGGAGAGAAGCGAAAGTTGTAAAGATAAAGGCTGGCGATGGCGAAGAGATATATGCCCGTGTATATGAGCCTAAAAAGCCCAATGGAAAGGCGGTGATTTTCGTCCATGGCGCGGGTTATCTTCAAAACGCGCCCAAATGGTGGAGCCAGTATTTCAGGGAATATATGTTCAATAACCTGCTGACTGACAAAGGGTATACTGTTTTGGATATGGACTACAGGGCCAGCTCAGGCTATGGAAGAAACTGGCGCACAGGCATATATCGTTTCATGGGCGGAAAAGACCTGACAGACCACACCGACGGGGCAAAGTGGCTGGTTAAAAACTACAAAGTTGATCCTCATAAAATAGGAATATATGGTGGATCATACGGGGGTTTTATCACCTTGATGGGACTGTTCACGACGCCGGATGTTTTCAAAGCGGGTGCCGCACTTCGCCCGGTTACCGATTGGGCCGCCTACAACCATCCATATACCTCCAATATTCTCAACGAACCGCAATGGGATAGCCTGGCATATGCTAAAAGTTCGCCGATTTACCACGCTGCAGGATTTAAAAACAATTTGCTGATATGTCATGGAATGGTAGACGTAAATGTTCATTATCAGGATGTTGTGAGACTTTCACAACGCTTGATAGAGCTTGGAAAAGACAACTGGGAGGTGGCTTCGTATCCTATGGAGGATCACGGATTTGTTGAACCGTCTTCGTGGACGGATGAATATAAAAGGATATTAAAACTTTTTGAAGAGAAATTAAAATAGTAAAAGTACCGCTTTCCCATTTCGCCTTACTTCTGGCAGTGGGGAAGTATATCGCGTCGGCGGACCACTTTTGGAATTACAAATTTCCCAGTCCATTTAATCAATAGATCATGAAAAGAAAAAATATCTTGTCGTTCATTTTGCTTGCCGCGTTTTCGGCTTCTATTTTTAACAATGCCGTTGCTCAGGTCGGCGTTGGTACCAAGCCAGAAAAAGGCGCAGAGGTATTCTTAGACGGGAGCCGCAAAATGCTCGACGACAAATGGGTTTACTGGAACGGACCAAGATTAAAAGCCACAATGCCTATCAAATGGACTGTTGCTCCTGATCCAACCGGCTCTGGTTCAACGATTGACTGTTTCGATCCTTCTGCGGCAGGAGGACTTTATGGTGCTGCAGATATTGTGACGAAAAAGGAGTTCAAAGATTTTCGTGCGCATGTTGAGTTTTTCATTACCGCTCCGGGTGGAAACAGTGGAGTATATCTTCAAAACCGGTACGAAATTCAGGTACTCGACGGCGATACGACATCCCACGGTATGGGTGCCGTGATTAACGAGACGAAATCTCCATATTCAGCTTACAATGGTGTTGGAAAATGGAACTCATATGATATTATGTTTAGAGCAGCACGGTTTAAAGATGGCAAGCTTGTCGAAAAACCTTTGGTGACACTCTACTTTAATGGTAAAAAGGTTCACACAAATCATGCGATCACTCAGGTTTGGGGTGGGCCTAATTCGGGACAAGACGGAGGAAATGATGGTGGAAAAGGGATCACGGACAGACCTGGCGGGCTTAAATTGCAATCAGAAGGTCACCATGTTCTTTATCGCAACATCTGGATTAAAGATATGGATATCAGCAAAGCAGACACCAATTTCTAAAACAGTATCTCTAAAATACCAATATTTTTATCCACCAGCGTACTATTTTACTCCACAGCCAGACAATATTTCTAAATATTTGTGTAATAACTTTGATAATAGTATATTGTAGCCAATATTCTACAACTTTACGTTTTAACCCTCAAAAAAACGTTATTAATGAAAAATATACTAATTGAAAAAGAGAAGTATACTTTCGGAATGAAATTGGATATCAGGTGGAGCGACATGGACGAAATGTGTCATGTCAACAATGCTGTTTATCTTACGTATTTCGAACAAGGCAGGATTTACTATCTACTAAAAGCCTTCAAATGGAATTGGCAGGAAAAAGGATTGATCCAAGCCAGTGCACACATTGAGTACATCAGGCCCCTCATCTTCCCCGACCCGGCCCGGATTTACGTCAGGACTTCCAAAATAAGCAATCGGAGTTTCACCCTTGATTATATGGTCACCAGCCTGGTTCAGGACGAAGAACTGATCACTACTTTGGGTAATACTACGATGGTTTTATTTGACTACAAGACGAACAAGAGCATGCTCCTTCCCGAAGAATTCAAAGAAGAAATCAGATCTTTCGAAAGGGAATATCAGGAGGTACTGGATTAGAGTTAACTAACAGTGGCACAATATTTTACTTTCACAGGTAAAATATTGTGCACATGCTTAAAGACAAATTTAATCTCAAGGGAAAAACTGCATTAATCACCGGTTCCAGCCAGGGAATTGGTAAGTCAATCGCGCTTGCCCTCGCCGAATACGGCGCAGATATCATTGTCCATTACAGAACTGACAAAGCGGATGCGCAAATGGTGGCCAAACAGGTAGCCAAGTCGGGCGTGGAGGTTCACGTTATTAAAGGCGACCTATCTAAAACAGATGCTGCAAAACGAGTTTTCGAAGGCATAGAAAAACTCGGAATACACGTTGATATTCTAGTCATAAATGCTTCCGTTCAACTTCCGGTAGACTGGCAGGAGATAACCGGAAAGGAAATAAACGAGCAATACCAGACCAATTTTACTGCCACTTTGCAGCTCATGCAGCAGTTTATACCACCCATGGCCAACAAATCCTGGGGACGTGTTTTAACGATTGGAAGTGTACAACAAACGAGACCGCACCCTCTCATGGCTGTATATGCAGCGACTAAATCAGCATCTTTAAATCTGGTGCAGAACATTGCTATGCAACTGGCGGAGTCAGGCATCACCGTTAACAATCTTGCCCCCGGTGTCATAGAAACTCCTCGAATTAAAGAAAAACTTCCTGAGGCTGATGAAAGAATTCTACATCGCATGGACACACCTATGGGAAGGGTTGGCATGCCGGAAGAATGCGCAGCCGTCGCCCTCCTGCTTTGTTCGGACGCGGGAAGCTATATAACCGGTCAGAATATTTTTGTAGATGGTGGGATGTCTTTGTAGGAACAAATTTTTTAGACAAGATCTCGAGGCAAGTCAATTGTTCCTTTCGGTACGCTTGCGACTGAGGCCTGTATTGTTTAAATTTAATTATCAGTAACCAAAATACCCGTAGATTATGACACCAAGGGACGAAGCAGACGAACAATATGATGACGATCTTCCTGGAAATTATCCGGCATCGGAAGACGTTTTTAGTCAGGGATTAATAGTTAAAGACATCGATCCTGAGGATATAAGGAGGAAGAAATCTCCAAACCCAGATCCCAATGAATGGAATGAGAAGGATTTCGATCTCGACATGGTCGGCGACGATCTGGACGTTCCAGGGGCAGAACTCGATGACGATGACGAAGAAATCGGGCGGGAAGACGAAGAAAATAATTACTACAGCCTGGGAGGCGATAACCACGATGATGATTAGTGATTGGAAATCGGCTTTCGGTGGTCCGCTTTCAAATTTCCCATTTTGCCTCTCCCCTGTTCCTTAGCATTATGGGATAATTCCGGATTTTATCAAATTATTTAAAAATAAAAGGATTGTTCGTTAATATTCTTATTAATGATAGATCCTTTCTTTTTTGCGGAATATTCATAGAATATATTTGCCCAAACATCTGCATTACCGCCATTTCAAATGAAATCCATTTATTCCTTTTTCCTATTAGTACCTTTCCTGTTATTCCTGATCACTCCGGTTAAAGCCCAACAACAATATGAATTGAACTCTGGCTGGTTCTGTGCTCCTATTGGCACGATAAAGTTCAATGGTGAGTCAATCAGTAATCCCGCTTTTACAATATCTAATTGGAAATCAGCCGTCGTTCCTGGCACCGTGTTGACAACCCAGTTGACCAACAAAGAAATTCCAGATCCTTTTTACGGAATGAACAATGAGAAGATACCAGATATTTATCATGTTGGACGCGATTACTACACGTACTGGTTTGTAAAAGATTTTGACGAAAACGTAAAGCCCGGAGAAGAGATCTGGCTTCACCTTCGCGGCGTAAATTACAGTTCCAATGTGTTTTTAAATGGCAAAAAGCTGAATAAGGAACTGCATCAGGGAATGTTCCTGCGACAAAGTTTTAACATTACTTCCCATATTAAATCCGGTCATAAAAACAGGCTTGCAATCATCGTATATCCTTCTGATGAAGTTGGAAACCCCAATGGCGGACAAGGAGGTGACGGAACAATCGCCAAAAGCGTAGCACATCAATATGTAGCTGGCTGGGACTGGATTCAACCCATTCGTGACCGAAATACAGGTATCTGGGATAAGGTAGTGATTGAAAAAACAGGAAAGATCAACCTCAAAAATCCCCATATCATCACGCTGGTTCCTGGAAAACGCGTACCAGATGCACCTCAGACGCCCGCTACTGTGAAAGTATCGACCGAACTTGAGAATCCAACCAATTCACCGATATCCGGAATCGTTCAGTTTGAGATCGACGGGCAAAAAATCACCAAATCTGTGACGGTAAAGGCCAATTCTACCAGCGAAGTTACCCTTCCTGATTTGGTATTAAAAAACCCAAGATTGTGGTGGCCAAACGGATATGGAAATCAGCATCTATACTCCTCCAGGATTCAGTTTCAGATCAACGGAAAATTATCTGATCAGGAAGAAATAAAAGTGGGAATCAGAGAAATTCAGGCCGACTGGAATGCCACAACCAGAAGCAAACAGATTTCTGTTAACGGTCAGCGAGTTTTTATCAAAGGCGGAAACTGGATCATTTCTGATGCCATGCTCAGGTTTTCCGATGCACGATATGATGCGGAAGTGCGTTTTCACAAAGATATGAATCTCAACTTGTTACGGGTTTGGGGCGGTGCGTTGACAGAACGTCCGGAGTTTTTCGAAGCGTGCGACAAATATGGTATTCTCGTGATGCAGGATTTCTGGGGTTCCGGCGATTGCAACGGTCGTTGGGTGGACCCACAGAAGCGCGATGACCAATGGACTCGTAGAAATTACCCGGACGATCACAACCTGTTCTTGAAGTCAGCGATTGATCAGATCAAAATGATCAGAAATTATCCATCGCTAGCCATATGGTGTGGAGGAAATGAGATAACGCTGCCACAGGATATCATGACCCCATTACGCGATTCTATACTTCCAAAGCTGGATGGAACACGCTGGTTTGTAGACTATTCCAATTCGGATGATATGTCTTTCAACTCATTGGGCGGCAATGGCGACGGGCCTTACGGAATACAACCGCTCACAAAATTCTGGAATTATCGTACGTGGCCGTTTAACTCTGAAATCGGATCTGTGGGTGTCGGCGATATCGAGTCCCTACAAAGATTTCTACCAAAAGAAAACCTTGTCGCTCCGGTATATCTACCTGATAATAAGCGAGAAAAGGTTGATTCGGTTTGGCAATACCACAAGTACATCGGCTACGGAGATTTTCTGGAACCGTATGGCAAACCAAAGGATGCAGCAGATTTCGGCAGGAAAGCACAATTAGCTAATTATGACCAATATAGAGCCTTGATGGAAGGATTCAGTGCGCACATGTGGGATTGGTACACGGGCGTAATTATCTGGAAAACGCAAAACCCATGGACTTCATTACGCGGTCAGATGTACGACGTGTATTTGGATCCGAATGCATGTCTGTATGGGCTGCATTCTGGCAGCGAACCAGTGCATGCCATGTACAACCCGGCAGACTCCACGATCGCAATTATAAACAATACCTTCAAACATCAATATGATATGATGCTGGTAATGGAAACGCTGGATATGAACGGAAAACGAAATAGTATGGGTCAGGTTTTTGTGGAAATAGGTCCATCAACGACCCGGATGGTGATGTCGGTTGCCTCGCAGATTAAAAAACAGGCAAAAGAAAAAGGAACCTTTTTAAGCCTCAAACTTCTGAATCTGGACAAACAGCCGGTGAGTGAAAATCTTTACTGGCTTCCCGACGCTACCGGCGAATACTCCGGATTAAAGGAAATAAGTCAATCGAATGTAAAAGTGACTGCGAAAAAGATTGAAAAGGGTAAAATTGAAGTAAATCTTTCGAACCCTGCAGAAGGTACTGTTGCATTCTTCAACCGGCTCTCCATTGAAAATAAACAGACCGGTTTACGAATATTGCCCGTCTTTTACTCAGATAATTACGTATCCGTATTACCTGGTGAAAGCAAAAAAGTTCTCCTGGAATATATAGAGGAAACCAATACGAGCCCTGTTGTTACGATTGAGGGCTGGAATGTAAAGAAAGCAGAAGTCGGCATACAGTGAGGATATTCCAGAGGATAAGCTGGCTAAAAAACGGAATTTAATTGTGACGGAGATGTCAAAATCATGTACAAAGGCATAGATAGAATTTTCAATTCTTTACTTTTGCCTTTATAATATGAATTCCTTAATATGTTTTTGAACAAAATTCGAGAGAAGGAGTCGGGTTTGCTTCTATATGGCATTACCCCTCCTAAATCGCAAACTGAACCTGAAAAGGTGAGTGAGATTGCCGAAAAAACACTGGCCCGACTTTATGACCTTGATCTCGATGCCCTGATTATTTATGATGTACAGGAAGAGTCCAGCAGAACTTCTGAAGAACGACCTTTTCCTTTCGTCAATGCACTTGACCCCTATGATTTTGCACGAGGGTATTTGTCATCGCTAGATGTTCCGAAAATCATATACCGTCCGGCGGGCAAATACACTAAGACGGAATTAGCAAACTGGCTAGAAGACCTGACTCAAAACGGTTTTCTGCCGGTTTTCGTTGGCATACCTTCTCCTGACTTCCAGCCTGTCACCAGTCTTTCTGAAGCATATCAACTATGGCGACAGTTTGAAGAGGTGTCAGTAATTGGGGCTGTCACTATTCCGGAACGCCATGCGCTGCTGAAAGACGAAGACCAGCGAATATTAGACAAAATGGAGAAGGGAGTAAGTTACTTCGTTTCTCAATGCGTTTTTGATTTGAATTACGCGAAAGACATGCTTAGTCAGCTAGTTTTGACCTGCAATGCCGGTGGCCACGAAATTCCAACAATCTTGTTTACAATCACGGCATGCGGCTCTAAAAAGACACTCGAGTTTATGGAATGGCTCGGCATCCATATTCCGGCTTCGATAAAAGAGAGTTTACTGACTGCGGAAAATATACTCGACGCATCCGTTCAGTTTGTATTGGAAGCTGCAACCGAGTTGACTGATTACTGCGTTGCACACAAGATACCATTTGGCTTCAATATCGAAAGCGTTGCCATTCGAAAAAGTGAAATAGAAGCTTCGATAGTTATATTTAACCAAATACAGGAGATGCTTGTCGGGCGTGGAATTCGGAAAACGGCAAAAACACTGGTAAATAAATAACATACCTGGAAGAATGAGAAACTTCATCCGGGTACGTTTTTTTTAAAATTAAACGGCGGTCAAAGCCACCTGAACCGTTCCATCAGCATTTGGGTCGTCGTCGATGATAATGGAACGTATCACAATTCTTAGTTTGTTATCGAAATTTTGCCCGTAATATTCACCCTGAACCGGAATGGTCAATATCACCTTCGTTCCAAGAGCTTCACCATTATGATCTGTCAGATCTATGATTTGAACGCTCGTCTTAGTATGAAAAAGTTGATTGATGAGTTCGATCCGGTCGGCCGTGATTTTCATCCCATAGGATTTACTTTTTGTTGAAGATTTGCTCTTGAATTCCGATGCTTTTTGAAATGTACTTAACTCAAAAACCTCGGAGCTCCAAAGCTTTGAGGTTCCTTTCAATCAATAAAACAGGCGAATGAATCCAGAATATGCAATCCGACGTTGATATGCAGTCAAGCGCTTTGTCTTTTAGGTATGTTTTCCCTTAAACATGCTTTATTCAAAAAACACCTTTACATCATGACCGCGTTTACATCACAAGCTTTCAAAAGCGAATTGAGAAATATCCTCGATTACTGGGAGAAGTATGGACCTGACACGAAGTATGGTGGATTTAATGGGCGGGTAACCTACGAAAACGAGGCCCAGCCGGAAGCCGCGAGATCTGTGGTTCTGAACGGACGTATATTATGGACGTTTGCTATGGCGCACCGGATTTTCAAAGAGGCCAAATACCTCACACTTGCGGATCGCGCATATCAGCAGATCGTCAAGTATTTTTTTGATCCTGAACACGGTGGCGTTTACTGGTCCGTTAATGCGAATGGCACGCCGGCCGATACAAAAAAACAGATTTACGGCAATGCTTTTGCTATGTACGGCCTCAGCGAGTATTACAGAGTTACGAACTATCCGCCAGCGTTGAAAAAGGCGCAGGAACTATTCGAGATTATTGAAAAACATGCCTTTGACCCTATCCATGGAGGATATCGGGAAGCTTTTAACCGTGACTGGTCGGCTACGGATGACTATATTCTGAGCAAAAGTCCGTGGATAAAAAGTATGAATACCCACCTGCATCTGGTGGAAGCATATACCAATTTATATAGTGTCTGGCCTGATAAAAAGCTAAAAACCCAGACCAGCAATATGCTGATGGCTATTCAGGATCATATCGTCAATCCTGCCACTTCAAGTATGCGACTTTTCTTTGATGAAAGCTGGAAGCCAAAAGAGGATATCATTTCATATGGGCACGATATTGAGGCATCATGGTTGTTGTACGAAACAGCAGAGATATTACATGATGAAAAATTGATAGAACATTCAAAAAAGATATCAATTAAAATGGCCGAAGCTGCTACCGAAGGCCTTGCCAAAGATGGCGCGTTGAATTATGAATATAATCCTGACACGAAGCATTTGAACACTGAGCGAAGCTGGTGGGTGCTTGCAGAACAAATGGTCGGGTTTTACAATGCATATCAGCTGACTCACAAAGAAGATTTCAAAACCAAATCAGAAGACAGCTGGAAATATATCACTGAACACTTTATAGACAATTCGAAAGGCGAATGGTATGGCAGTGTCAGAGAAGATGGCACACCTGTGAAAGGTGATAAAATCAACTTTTGGAAATGCCCATATCACAACTCGCGGGCCTGCGCTGAAATGTGGAGGCGGCTGGAGAAGATGAAAGGATAGGCCTCACTTAATTTAATTGCGGCGAATATCATCACTAATTAATAAACATCTCATCCACGAGCAACAACGCTTTACCACCTTTGCTCTTATGCCACGCCGGTATTGGATTGACAGGCTTGGCTATGATCTTCAGATATTTTACTGTCACCGGACTGAAATTCGCTTCGTTTAATCTAAGGGAAGGTTTGTCGCCCGATTTAGGCATCGGCGGTTTCAGTTTGGTCAAAAGTTTCAAATGGTCTGCATCATCGCCGCCCCAAACGTCAACTTCCGAGGGTGGAAAAATTCCTGTATTCTCTTCAATCATGTAATGCAAACCGAATGACGATATCTTTTGGGGCGTCTTGAATTCAGCGACGATCCCCATATCGTTGTCCCGAACACCTCCCCAGAAATTGGCCCAGGCAGGGTTATTGGCTCCAATCACACCTAATTTTCCGTCAAAAAATGTATTTGCTGCTTCTGCCTGATGCACGCGATTGAGGGGATATAAAAGTCGTAAACTGTCTGGTGCAAATGAATTTTTCAAAAAATCAAACGTGATCGCGTCGCTACCATACCAGCCTTTTTTAAAAGCTCTGGCCTTTACTTGCGTATGGTTTGTAATGTTTAATTTCACAAAAACCGGAGACTTTACACTGTCGGGTTCCGATCCATCAATGGTATATCTGATTTCCACTCCTTTGATTGGGTGGGCAAGCAGAACGGACGTTGAGGAATTGAAAACCAATGAATTATTCTTTACAATCGGCGGATTCAACTTCAAAGGATTTTTGCCATCATCCTTAAATCCAACTACAAAATTGATTTTACCATATGACTTTTGCAATGCGGTCATTTGCTCCGGAGCGATACCAGACTCCCATACCGTGACTGTTTTTAGCGTAGGCAATTGTTTTAACGAAGCCAGAAGATCCTTCTCATCTAACTTCACACCAGATAAGGTCAGGGTTTCTAATTTTTTAAGTCCATCCAAGTTGGCTATTCCCTTTGCGGTTACGTCCGTAAAATTGAGGCCAAGCCATTCGAGGTTCTCAAATTTTGAGACAATTTTTAAGTCCGAGTCTTTCACGCCGAGCTTATTCAGATTCAAGGAAACGATCTGTTTTTTAATATCCGCCAAATCTTCCAGCTGCTTCGGGGAATATTGATTTTTGTTATACAAATTTACTTCCAATGCCGGCGAACCGTTCGCAACGTTCAATATCGTGCGATAGTCATTATTTAACTTTTTCACAGTTTCTTCGTCAGCAAACGCGAAGTCGTATTTTTTTTCCTGAGGAGTTTTGGAATGAAGATAGGCCGCTGCAAGTATTCTCAGGGAATCAGTTGCAGGTAAATCAATCACTTTTCTTTTGAAATCGGGATTTTCTTTTACCCACAATTTCAGTATCTCCATTTCGACCGCTGTGAGCTGCGCCTTACCAGTCGGTGGCATATGCTTCTTTTCTTCCAGTGGAAGGTGAATTCGTTCCAGGAGTAAACTCAATTCAGGCTTACCCGCAATGAAAAGCTTGCCCGATTTCCCGCCTTTGAGTATGGAAGCCATATCGGTCAGCATCAATTCGCCTTTTAGCTTGTCCTCGTTATGGCAACTCACACATTTTTGTTCAAATATCGGTTTGATTACATCATTAAAGACAGCCGCTTTCTCCACAGGAACGGCGACTGGTTGTGACTCGGCCATCAATGGCTGCGTGAGGAAATTCTCTCCGTGGGTTAGAGTGGCACCATAATGCCCTGCAATTGTCAAAATAAACACCAGTGCTGCCGAACTGATTTTTAAAAGCGGGCCATTATACCATGAAAAATTTCGGAGCAGATAAATGAGCGACCCCAGAAAAAACGCACCGGCTCCGGTCCATTTATGCCAGACAAGAACAGATCCGGTATATCCATCTTCCCGCGACAAGAAGATTCCCATCACGACTGTTATACCAGCCAAAATGGATCCTATTAAAAGAAAATCGGGTGCAAGAGAGGATTTTTTACCGTCCCGGGTATATATGTTTTTACCAAAAACCATCAACAGGACAGCCACAATCAATAAAGCAATCGGAAAATGCAGCAGAAGCGGATGCATCCTTCCAATCGACTGCACCCAGGCCGGAAGAATGAGCTTGTCCTCAAAGACAAGTATAAATGCAATAAATATATTGAGTACTATTAATAACTGCTCGCCAATTTTCCGGAATCCAAAAGCCATTAAACGGGGTAAAATTGAAGGTTAAGAGTAAAACTGACTGAGAGCTGTCTCTCGGAATTAACTGATGATATCTTTCACAACCTTACCCGAAATATCAGTCAGGCGGTATCTTCTGCCCAGATGTTTGAAGGTTAGTTTTTCATGATTAAGCCCCAGTTGGTGCAATATAGTAGCCTGAAAATCATGTACATGGACTGGATCTTTCGCGATATTGTACCCCAATTCGTCTGTTTCACCATATACCAAACCTGGTTTGATTCCGCCACCCGCCATCCATACGGTAAAGCACCTCGGGTGGTGGTCACGTCCGTAATTATCCTGCGTAAGTTTCCCTTGAGTATAGCTGGTCCGGCCAAATTCGCCACCCCATATCACCAATGTTTCGTCAAGAAGTCCGCGTTGCTTCAGGTCAGTAACGAGTGCCGCCGATGCCTGGTCCACATCCATGGCTTGTTTTGTTATTTCAAATGGTAGATTGCCATGTTGATCCCAACCTTGATGATACAGCTGTACAAACCGGACGCCACTTTCAGATAATTTCCTGGCCAAAAGACAATTAGCTGCGTATGTTCCCGGAACAAGACAATCGGGTCCGTATAGTTTAATGATATCGTCAGACTCCTTCGAAAGATCCATCACCTCCGGCACAGCGGTTTGCATACGATACGCCATTTCATATTGCTTCACTTTCGCAGCAATTTCCGGATCGCCAAATTCCTGATATGAAAGATCATTCAACTCCTCCAGCTGATCTAACATATCTCTTCTTTCCTTCCTGTTCAAGCCTTCCGGGTCACGCAGATATAGTACAGGATCTTCTCCTTTGCTAAACTGAACGCCCTGATGAACAGAATCCAAGAAACCATTCGACCAGAGCTTGGAATATACCCCTTGACCATTCCCAACACCGCGGGACAACAACACCGTAAAATTCGGCAGGTTTTTATTTTCGTTACCTAATCCATAACTCAGCCAGGAGCCCATACTCGGCCTGTTACCTTGCTGTGAACCCGTTTGCAAGAAAGTCAAGGCCGGATCGTGGTTAATCGCCTCTGTGTACATAGATTTAATGATGCAGAGATCGTCAACAATTTTGGAAGTATATGGCAGTAAGTCACTTACCCACGCACGCGATTGCCCATATTGTTTAAAATCTGTGAAAGAACCCACTAAAGGAAAGGAAGCCTGATTGGCCGTCATACCCGTCAAACGCTGTGTTCCACGAACTGATGGCGGAATCTCCTGCCCGAACATATCCCTCAATTTGGGTTTATAGTCGAAAAGCTCCTGTTGGGATGGCGCGCCATTTTGAAAAAGATATATCACCCTTTTTGCTTTAGGAGCAAAATGCGGAATACCGACTGTCAACGCCTCATCCTCTCCTCCTGTGCCGTCAAACAGACCTGGCATCAGCAAAGATCCCAGGGCCATACTCCCAACACCAAGGCTCATAGAAGACAAAAAACGCCTTCTGTTAAAATTAAAGCCATGTTCCAGAATTTCCTTTTCCATTTTTTTTAGCTGTTAGCTTTTAGCGATTAGCTCTTAGTTTGTGTTCCTGCGGAATATATATCTAGTTCTTATCAAAAACCTACCGGATGCTCAGGTTTCCTCCATTAACTGTGCTCTCTAAACTAAAAGCTAACAGCTAATACCTAATAGCTCAAGATTTCGTAATCGTTTCTTCGAGATTATAAATCGTCGCGATGACCCGCATGAGCGCTGCGTGCTTCACTTTATCATTATTTTTAATCATTGGATACTCTCCTACCTGGAGCATTTTGGTCGCTTCCGGCTGGGTGATAGTGCTGGATTGTCGTTCATAATATTTTAACAGGATATCCATTTCTTTGTCAGTGGGTTTCCTGCAAACGATCCGACGGAACGCGGTGATGATCTTGTTTTTTTCGTCCGTCTTTTCCTGGATCAATTTACCCGCTAATACCCGCGAAGCTTCCAGAACAGCCGGGTCATTCATCATTACAAGTGCCTGTAACGGCGTGTTGGTTTTCAACCTTTTCACCTCGCACATGTCACGGTTGCTCGCATCGAAAATCCCCATAGTTGGGGGCGGAACAGTTCGTTTGATCAATGTATACATCCCTCTCCGATATAGCTTGGCACCATGATCCTGAACATATATGGACAACAATCCACGGCCAGAGGTTGCTCCTTCCCACAAACCTGCCGGTTGATATGGTTTTACACTTGGTCCACCAACTGTTTTGACTAATAAACCGCTACTTGCCAACACAAGATCTTTAATATTCTCAGCATCAATATGATATCTCGATGATCGGGACAGGTAGATATTCTCCGGATCGCGTTTCAGTTTTTCGGGGCTTACAATGGCTGACTGACGATAAGTCGACGATATAACAATCTGTTTTACAAGCCGTTTAATATCCCAATCGTGTTCCATAAAGTCTACCGCCAGCCAGTCCAATAAAGCAGGATGCGAAGGTAGCTCCCCTTGCATGCCGAAGTCGCCGGAGGTTTTCACAATGCCCCTTCCGAAAAATTCCTGCCATACCTGATTAACATATACACGGGCTGTCAGCGGGTTCTTTTTGTCAAAAAGCCATTTGGTCAAGCCGAGTCTGTTATTAGCATATTGTTTTCCGAATGGCAAAATAGAATTTGGAGTTCCCGGCTGTACTTCGTCTCCATGGGCGTCATATACACCGCGGTTGAGAATATATGTTTTGCGTGTCGTATCCAGGTCACCCATCACGGATACGATCAATCTATTCGTGTCCGGCTTGTTGATAAAAGTGAGAATATTCTTTACTTCATCATTACTGATCTCCATTAATGGCTGCTTGGCATATGTCTCCGGCCCACCGATAACAGACTCAATACCAACCTCTTTCACGTTATTAAAGAAAGACGATAGCTGGTAATATTCTTTTTGTGTGAAAGGGTCATACTTATGATCGTGACATCTGGAACACTCCAGCGTTACACCCAAAAAAGCTTTTCCGAACAGATCATTTCTATCCAAAACATACGATACCCGATACTCCTCCGGAATCACCCCTCCCTCTTCTGTTATCTTATGATTTCTGTTAAAACCTGTAGCCAGAATTTGCTCCTTGGTCGGCTTCGGAAGCAAGTCACCCGCCAATTGCCAGGTTACAAAATCGTCGTAATGCATGTTTTTGTTGAAAGCATGGATTACCCAATCTCGCCATGGCCACTGTGTTCTGTAACCGTCGTCCTGATATCCGTGCGAATCAGCATATCTCGCGACATCCAGCCAATGAACCGCCATTTTTTCGCCATATGCAGGATCTTTTAACAACTGATCCACTACCTTCTCATATGCGTTTGCATTATTGTCCGCCAAAAAGGCGTCCATCATCTGAATAGTTGGAGGCAGTCCGGTTAAATCCAGAGAAACCCTTTTGAGCAACCGTTCTTTATCGGCTTCCTCATTTGCCTTCAGCCCTTTTTCTTCCTGTTTGGCCAGAACAAAATAATCAATCTCATTTTTCGGCCATTTTTCGTCGTCAATTTCCGGCAATTGCGGTTTTACCGGTGCCACAAACGCCCAGTGTTTTTCGTATTTGGCGCCTTGCTTGATCCATTTTTCGATGATCGAAACGTCGCGGAGCGAAAGCTTTAGATTAGACTCTATCGGCGGCATTATCTGGGTCGTATCCTTTGTGGCAATACGAAGAAATACCTGGGAAAGCTCAGGCTTGCCAGCCACGAGCGCATGCGCAGAAGGATGCTCCTTAAGGGCTTTGAATGCCTCTTTTTCGATATCCAGCCGAAGACCAGCCTTCCTCTTGTTTTCGTCAGGGCCATGACAAGCGAAGCACTTGTCAGATAATATCGGCCTGACATCGAAATTGTATGAAATCTCTTTAGGGAGGCGCTCTTCACCACTACTTCCCGAGTTGTTGTTACAACCCTGAATTACAACGGCTCCAATCAATAACCCGGCAAAAAAAAGCTTGTTCACGACTTTACATCTCATGGATCTGACCTTATTCACATAATTCGAAATATCCTTAGTTCTTGGTCTGCTTTTTGTAGATCATCATCAAATCATTCAAAAAAGACCATTTAATGTTATAAAAGTCAATTTCTAGGCAGGTCTACTCCTAAGACATTGCTTCGGCTCAATGAATAGTATGCAGCAAAAGTCAGATTAGTGCAAGTTCAATTTTGTATGATATCCATAAACCTACTAATTTTCAGCTAGTTGCGAACTAAAAATTTCCGGCATGAAGGAGTCGAAGGTAATCAATCACATTATGTAAGGCTCAAAATCATACATTCCTCTGAAGTTATTTAATCAATTTATAATTTTTATATTCCCCAAATTTGAATCCTAAAACATCCTCAATAGGTTGGATAAGTCTATCTTTCAGTCTCCATTTGGCTTTTTTGGGATCGAAGATGAAAGGCTGATCAAACTGCCTAATTCGGTCAGCCATAACAGCGGGATGAGATCCTTTAAACTTTTCGACGCGATCAACCTGATTATAATCAAAACTTGACTTAGTCTCTGCCGCGAAAGCGATCTCCTGCACATACATTGAATGAAAAGTGTTCTCTTTCTTTTTTTGCGTTTCCGATTTTCTCACGCCATTATAATGAAACACTGGGGCATTGACCTTTTTGACATACAGCTTCTCACCTTTCTCGCCTGCCTCGTAAGCCTCCCGACTTGAGTACTTGCGAAATCCCTGAGAATCTCTGTATGACCTTACCAAGGGGTTATTTCGAAAAACCCGAATCTCATTTTTATGTACTCTTCTCGATGTCCGGATATAATCATATCCGCCCCAAAAATGTATGAATGGGAAAAGCAGTCCGTCCACTTGAGGGTCTGAATCAAATTCCTGAATTGCAGCCGTGATTTTTTCCAGATCCTTTTCGTGTACAACTTCGTCAGCTTGAATGTGGAATGCCCAGTCGCCCGTTATATGGTCAAGTCCGATATTGGCCTGCTGCGCAAATACTTTTCCCCCAACTCGATTGTTCATATCCCATATCGAATCGACAATCTTTATTTTATCTGAGCCAATTGCGTTTATTGCTTCCCTACTTGAATCAGTTGAGTCCCCCAATACCATGACAAACTCATCGCATATCGGCAAAACAGACTTTATGGATTCAATAAATGGATAGTCGTAGTCCACCCCATTTCTTACATACGAAAAACCTGAAATTTTCATCCCTTATTTAATTTCTGAACTTTTAAAACGCAATAATACAACAGATTTTTACAGTAACGAGATCGAGGCAATATCATCTAAAAAAACGCGTGAAAGCACTGAATTATTTGTAATATATTTACAAATAATATTTCTATTACAACAATATTTCTTTCACAACTTTCTTCGATTAGACCTATGCTTAAATACTTCGCAGCTATCATATTAACATCTGTCGCTCTAATTGGCTCTGTTGCACCTCGAATAGGCATTTTTGATAAAAGTGAGGATATCGGAAATCCGAAACTTAAGGGTGGAGCTAGGTTCGATCCACAAGCAAATAAGTATACAATGTCTGGCGCGGGTTACAACATATGGTTTGAAAGAGATGAATTTCAATATCTATATAAAAAAGTTAAGGGCGATTTCACGGCCAGTGCAGATTTTGAGTTTGTCGGAAACGGTGTCGATCCACACCGAAAAGTAGGTTGGATGGTACGTGAATCACTGGATGGCGATGCTTCCCATATCAGCGCGGTTAGTCACGGTGATGGGCTCACGGTGCTACAGTGGCGGATTGCCAAAGGTGAAAAAATGAGAGATCCCGAGGACGAAATCTTTGCAAACAGTAAACATTATATGTCGCTTCAGCTTTCAAGAAAGGGGAAGAATTACACTTTAATGGCCGGGAAAAAAGGAGAAAAACTCGAGCTTGTAGGATCGCACGAGATGGAAAAGATGCCTGACTCAGCCTTTTTGGGTATATATATATGTTCTCACAATCCGGATGTGGTTGAAAAGGCGATTTTTTCGAATGTCAGGATTGTTGCGAATTGACTGTAAGCTAATTCTACTCTTCTGATGAACTCAGGACATTGTTCGAACATCCGTTCTCCTCCGAATTAGTTAAACAAAGTTAATTCATCATCCGAGCTTTTGCCGACAGAAATTAATGTTTCAAATTCGTCTATGCTTTTTAGAGTATTATTTGAAACCATCATCAAACTGAAAATGAGAATTAATAAGACCTTACCATTTCTTATCATCACCCTAACTTATATCATTTCTTCTTGTTCAAAAAACAAAGAAAAAATGATTACTATTTTAGAAGGAAATATCTCCAACCTCCCCGATGGTATGATGTACCGTTCAGACAGGCTAGCCAGAGTGCAGGACTCATCGATTACGAAAGATGGAAAGTTCGCATTCAAAGTTCAGGCATCGAAATTTGCAGGTCCCAGCTACGCTCAGTTAAAACACAGGTCAGCAAAAGACAGCGTCATAAGGTTGTTTGTTTTTCCTACCAAACAGAAAATCAGGGAAAAACCAGTGTATACCAGCCTGATAATGTTGGAATCGCCAGCCTCGAAACTTTCTGGCAATCTTATGGAATCCAATGTAACAAAATCTTTGAAAAGTGTATCAATCAAGGGCAACCTTACGCTCGGCAAGCAATCATTGGTTTTATATAGCGACACACTAAACTCAACAAGAGGTTTTCGGATTAACGCTTTTGGAAAACAAATAGAAGAACATCCTTATTCATATCATCTGTTTTTCAAACTCGTCGATGTATCTCATTCATTGACATCAGCCCAAATAAGCCGTCTCCTCTCCAAATTTGATAGGAATATCAGAGACAGCGAACAAGCAAAATCTCTTATCAAATAATATAAAAATGTCAATTTGCTTGACGTTCAATTCATAACTAATTTGAGAAAAAGCAAAGGTATTGGTCAATGAGAAACCCGATATATTGTGCTTTGGGCCATGCGGTGTGGGTCTTACAGGAAGGAAATTCCTCGGTTACGGGCTTTGGGTAGAAACAAGTGGTTGAACAGAGCTATCCAGATGATATCTTTCTCATTGGATTAAAATCAAGGCGAGTTGCAGTAGGCTCAAAGAGAAAAGACGGCATATACTAGGTTTCTTCTTTTCGACAAATGTCTTCCCGAAAATTGTTGCAAACTATTCGAGTATAGATAAATTGAGGCTGAAAAGCTTAGGTTCCAGCTTCCGTTCGCTATTTTTGTCTGGAACCGAACCATACCTTTTTTCCAATAATGATTCAAAACGATGCCACGCTTCTGGGACTGCTCTTTGTGGTTCTTGCTCTGATATTCTACACTGCGTCGCTTTCGCAAAGGTCATTTCAACGATTTTACACAGTTATTCCGCCGCTTTTGTTGTGCTATTTTATTCCGGGTTTGCTCAATACTTTCGGAATAATTGACGGTGCTGGTTCGCAGCTGTATCCAGTTATATCTAAATATTTCTTACCAGCCTGCCTTGTCCTTTTCACTTTAGGGATGGACTGGCACTCTCTTAAAACATTGGGTCCCAAGGCTATGATCGCCATGCTGGTAGGTACTGCAGGGATTATGATCGGCGGCCCCTTTGCATTATGGATTGTTGGAACAATAAGTCCTTCCACTGTTGCTGGTGACGGCCATGAGGCCATATGGCGTGGATTAGCGACCATCGCAGGAAGTTGGATTGGCGGTGGCGCGAATCAAACGGCACTCAAGGAAGTATTTCAACCCAGCGACAGGCTGTTTTCGCAGGTTATTCCAGTCGATGTGGTTTGCGCTGAACTCTGGATGGCTTTGTTGATTTATGGCGCGGGCAAAGTTGCTAAAATGGATCGCCTTCTGAAAGCTAACTCTTCGGAAGTAGACGATGTAAAAAACAAATTGGAAGCTGAAAAACAGTCCAATGAAAGAATTCCATTAGTGAAGGACTATATTTTCATTGCAGCCATTGGTTTCGGCGCGACCGGTCTCTCCCATTTTCTGGCAGATTTCATTGCGCCATATCTAGCTACAAATTATCCACAACTCGAAAAATATAGTCTCACATCCAAATTTTTGTGGATTATATCTATCGCAACATTTATCGGAATTTTTCTGTCCACTACGCCACTTCGCAAACTGGAATATTGCGGTGCATCCAAACTGGGTACGGTATTCTTGTACGTACTCGTGGCGACGATCGGTATGCAAATGGATCTGAAAGCTGTGATTGACAATCCCGGCCTGTTCGCAATTGGAGCCATCTGGATTTCGATTCACGGCATTTTGCTGATAATAGTTTGTCGATGGCTGCGAATACCATTTTTTTATCTGGCAGTGGGGAGTCAGGCCAATGTGGGCGGTTCTGCCTCAGCGTCGGTTGTGGCCGCGGCATTCAATCCGGCTTTGGCACCAGTAGGTGTTTTGCTTGCTATTTTGGGATATGCGATCGGAACTTATGGTGGTTACCTGACAGGCCTGGCGATGCAATGGGTTAGTAATCAATAGGAAAGGCACTTTCTAATGGTGTAGTCAAGTTGAATAACTGAACCATTTAACACCTTTTTTAGGTTAAGAAGTTAGTATTAAACAAAAACAGGAGATTTTAGAAATGAGTTGGATTTCGATTACAGATAAGAACACCATCAACAAAATCAAAGAAGCGGGCGATTATTCGATCATATACAAGCATAGCCCTAGATGTTCGACGAGCCTTATGGCGTACCGTCGATTGAGAATGGAAGTCGGCAGTTTCGCTCCAAAAGTTCCATTATATATAGTAGACGTTATCAGCAATAGACCTGAATCTCAGGCAATAGAGAATTCGTTCGGGATCACACACGAATCTCCACAAATTTTATTGATCAAAGACGGCGAGTGCATATATAACGCTTCTCACGAAGATGTGTCTCTGGAAGAACCGCTGAGTATGGTTGTCAGCTAGTTACAGCTGCTCCAACCAACTTACCATCTTCTTTCTCGTCATTTCGTCTGGAATTTTTCCAAATCCGGCACCTGCATTATCGACCAAATGTTTCACGTCCGAAGTGCCGGGAATAACGCAGGTGACGGCAGTATTTCCGATCAGATATTTTAAGAAGAACTGGGCCCAGGAGTGAATATCATAATCTTTGGCCCAGTTAGGCAATTGTTTGCCTTTGACAGCACGGAAAAGCGCGCCCTGATCAAACGGCTCATTGATAATGACAGCAACTCCATTTTCCCTGGCTGTATTTAAGAGACTTAACTCCGCGTTTCGGGATTTAATACTATAGTTAAACTGCACGAAATCAAGCTTTTCCGACTTAATAATCTGTTCCAGTTTGCTGTGCGCCGCGTCGGTATAGTGCGTAATCCCGATATATCTGATCCTTCCCTCCTCTTTCCATTGACGAAGGGTTTTCAGATGCGTCTGCCAATCCAGCAGGTTGTGAATTTGCATCAGGTCAATTTGCTTGCGTCCCATTTTCTTTAGGGAGTCGGTCATCTGCTCTATTCCCTGCTGCTTTCCTGAAGTCCAGACTTTAGTCGCCAAAAATAAATCCTTGTTTAGCCCCGCCTCCGTCGATAAATCCCCGATCACTTTTTCAGCCCGGCCGTACATCGGGGATGCATCAACCACTTTCCCGCCCTTTTCCTTTAAGGCTATGAGCACATCCTTTAACGGTTCTCTTTCAGCTTTTGAATCTCCCACATCAAATTGTTGCCAGGATCCCAACCCTATTACGGGGAGTTTTTCATGTCCAGAAGGAATTATCCTTTGCATCATCTGTTCGTTTAGTGCCAATCCGGAAACCGGATTGACGAGTATTCCTCCGCCGATCATCCCTATCGCTTTCAGGGTTTGACGTCTGTTCAATTTTACCTCAAGTTTCATAGCGATAAAAATAGCAACAAATCGCATTCAGACTAAAAAAACGACCGTTTTTGACAAAAAAAGAAAGGAACCGAATCGATTCCTTTCCACCCAAACACTTCTATAAGGAGAATTACTTTTGTTTTTCGATTGAGACATTGATTTTGTAATCTCCCAGTTCCGGCGATTTCGACGTTTCCGGATATGGCAAAACCTGGGTTACCGAAATCAAATAATTCTGACTTCCGAGTTTGAAAGCCTGGCTTGCGTCTTTGTCCCTGCTTGCGAAAGTAACAGCAACATCGGTTTTGTTGTTTTCATCCGAAATTGAAAACTTAACGTCTGCAACCCCAGCCCAAACACAAACAGCGTTGGAAGGACAGCGACTATCATTAACAGATAGTAGCTCAACTTTAAGGTCTCCGGCAGAGGTTTTTACCGAGGCAAGCTTGGCATATGCAACTTCCGTAGAAATTTTTTGAACTTCCGGAGTAGCATCATTTTCCTTTTGATCGCAACCAAAAATAAGTGATAGGGTAAAAATTGTAATAAATAAATTTTTCATAGCGAATAGAAATTTTGCGTTCTAACCATTAGATGATTATGCGTGCAGTTTGGTTGGAAGAATCCTATCTTTTTTTTCACTATTGACAGCCTGATACCGATAAGGTTTAAATCCGCCTTGAATTTCATTGAAATATGGGATGATAGAGCCCACTTACTTGCGATTTATATAAAAATATTGCTACTTGCGCGCCCATTTTTTTAGAGCGTATTATGACCCAAATTTCCTGCGGAATAGACTTCGGCACTTCCAACTCCAGCCTTGCTATTGCTACGGTCGACAATATTGAATTGATCAAAACAGAAAACGACCATCACACCATTCCAAGTGCCATGTTTTTCCTTCGCAAGGGCAATATACCTTATTATGGAAGGGAGGCAATGAACATGTTTCTTGCTAAAAATCCCGGGCGCCTGATGCGAAGCCTGAAACGTGTATTGGGCAATCCGATCATGAAACAGGGTACGATGGTCAATGGTGAAATCATGAAGTTTGACATGATTATCGCTTCTTTTCTCAAACAATTAAAGGATAAAGCCGACGAACAGGTTCAGCAGAATATCGAATATGTTACCATGGGCCGTCCTGTGCATTTTGCGGATAACAACGAAGGAGCAGATCAGCGTGCGGAAGAAGAATTGAGCAAGATTGCCAGACAATTAGGCTTCAAGCATATTAGCTTTCAATACGAACCTATTGCAGCGGCTTTTGCCCACGAAGCTAAAACATCGGGCGAAAAACTGGCAATAGTTGTTGATTTGGGGGGCGGCACTTCAGACTTTACCGTTATTCGTTTGTCGCAAAAGAATATGGGTAAGGCCGACCGAACAAGCGATATCCTATCAAACACCGGCGTAGTAATCGGTGGAAATGATTTTGATAAGGATCTAAGCCTGGCAGCGATAATGCCGGTAGTTGGTTATAGAAGCACATATGGGGAGAAAAACCTCGAAGTGCCCCTAAAGTACTATCATGACCTGTCGGAGTGGAGCAAGGTGAACCTATTATACAATGTTAAAAACCTTTCGCAGGTGAAGCAACTATTGTTTCAGTCTCATGATAAAGAAAAGTTTGGCCGGTTATTGAAAATACTGGAGCTGGAAAATGGACATTCATTACTGGCAACCACAGAAAACGCTAAAATTAAATTGACGGATCTGGAAGAATTCGAAACCAGCTTTGATTTTGTAGAAGACGATCTAACGAAAATCATTTCGAGGAAAGAGTTTAACGATTCGATTGCCAATCGCGTCGATAAGATCCGTCAGACGGCAATGGAATGTATCGAACTGGCAGGAATCACCACAGAAGACATTGATATCGTGATACTTACGGGAGGAACAACCGAGGTTCCGAAGGTGCAGGACGAATTCAGCAAATTGTTCCCGAAAGCGACTGTGTCAGGCGAAAACAAATTATCCAGTGTAGGGCTTGGTCTTGCCGTGGATAGTAGAAACAGATATAACTAAAATGAGAAAGCCAGCAAAATATTTTGCTGGCTTCTCTTTTATCGTTGAGTAAAGTTTTCTTTTAGTCAGTTATTCGATCGGTTGACCGTTTTTATCAACTTTTAATTTCACACTTTCTTCTCCCTTGGTAATAGCTAATTCATAGTATTCCGATTTATCCTCCCTGGTTATCCTGTAAGCGTCAGCGATTTTCCACCCTTCATAGGTACCGCTTCTAAGTGCATTTCTCACAGGCTCCGGCAAATCCTCAATTCTTACTGCAACCCGTTCCTGAATTATTTCAAGTTCCTGGTTCTCAAAACTTAAGAATGTCACAGGATTTGCATTTACCACAAAAATAGCTCCCAAAATGAGCCCCGTCAACACACTTTTATATACACTCATACTTTCTTTTTCTAAGGCTACCTGATACCATTATGACGGTATATTAATATTTTCGCTAAAATTCCATGCCAGCACTAAAATCTCATTGAATGGGGTCATTACATAGTGATTGTAGAAATTATTTTCATCGTATCTAAGTGTATATTCTACAATATTACAACTTTTTCCACAAAGTAACTCATCATTTAATAATTTTCATAGCAAGCGGATCCCATTTTACTACTTTTTTGTCAAAATAACTCTTATTACAGGCTAGAACCGGTGCCGCCGCCCTGAATCCGAATATCGGATCTTCAACTGTCCCTACACTTCCTTTTTTTATATTTTCAAAAAAATCTTTAAAATGTTCGGCATGAGAATCTTCGTTGGTCGGTCCTTCAAACTTTACTTCCTTTATTGGTTCTGCTTTACGGGTAGACTCTGGATACTCTTTGTTGTATTTTTCGGCAAATACCTTTTGCTCACTTTCCGCGAAAGTGTTGAAGCTGTCGTAGCCGCCAAAACCCGGAGCCTGAGGTAATTTTTTCTTGGTCAGCACGAGATTGTTTTCCGTAAATTCAATCTGCCCTTCCGTTCCAATAATCCGAGTATTATTAGCTATTGCACCCGCATTAGCAAAATTTACCCGCAGTACCATTTGAAAATTGGCATGAGCCTCGGTTTTAGGATATTCTAATATGGAAACGAGTACATCGGGCACATCGCGGCCGTCTTTCCAATAACTCAGTTCGCCGGACGAGAATATCCGTTCCGGTCCGAGAGAATTTGTGACGAAATGAACACCAGTTATCAAATGGACAAAAAGATCACCTGCGACCCCGGTTCCATAGTCACGATAATTCCGCCACCTGAAAAAGCGTTTGGGGTCAAATGCAACTTTGGGCGCATCCCCCAAAAAGGTATCCCAGTCTAACGTTTGCAGAGACGCGTCTGTTGGAATAGAGTAATTCCACGCACCTATCGCGTTGAAGCGGTCGTTATTGGATTCTACATAATTGATCTCCCCAATGTCGCCCGCCTTAAACATTCGTTTTGCCTCCTTAAAAGAAGCTGAACTAATTCTCTGACTGCCAATTTGCATGGTCTTTCCGGATTTCTTCCAGGCTTCGATCACCGAATTCCCTTCCTCAATATGGTGTACCATTGGCTTTTCGCAATAAACATGCTTCTGTGCTGCCAGTGAGGCCTTAGTGATATGGTCGTGCCAATGATCAGGAGTTACGATAAGCACAGCATCTATGTCCTTTCGTTCGAGAATTTGACGGTAATCCCTTGTCGTAAATATATCTTTACCAAAAACCTCATTGACTCTCTTTCTACGGCCATCGTATAAATCGGCGGCGGCGACGAACTCAACATCCTGAGAACTTCTCAAGGCCGCCCGCGTATCCTGAAATCCCTGGATCCCCATACCGATCGTAGCGAACCGGATCTTGTCATTAGGACTTATTGTCTTTAAGTTCTTAATAATATTGAACGGTTTGGCGACACTTTCGCCGGCCAATACCGTTGAAGCAATCGTCAGCGTTTTGATAAATTTTCGACGGTCTGAACCCATAATGCAGGTTTAAGAGATACTGAAAAATGAACTGAATCCGGTAGCCACAACGGCCAGCCACGGAATAATTTTTGACACGTCAATATACTTAAAATAAGCAAATTCTGGAAAGGAACGCACCTTTTTCCGGCAGAGGGGTTACAATTAATTACTATTTAGTTCGTGTATAAACCTGGGCAACTACAGGCTTTGGTATGTGGAAAATATTCCCTCTCTCGCAATAAAGTGAGATTTCCAATACCTTCAACTACGAAAAGATTACCACATTCCGTCTTCCGAAACTAAATTCGTAGCCGGCACATACGCAACAGATAAACGGATCTGGATTCGAGCCGGGTAGGATCGGCACTGACAAGCCTTTTCGAACCGGTCCATGCATATTATTGGGCACACTTTTGATTACATTCTGGTTAATAATATCAATCTTCATCGGCAGAATTTTGGGATTAAAGAGTTAGCAAATGACAAAGAAAGTTACTAGCCCTGTAATTGTACAGGACGAAATAAGTGAGAGATATTCCTTTCTATCAAAGCTCACGCAAGATGTGATCTGGGACTGGAATTTGGTAGATGGAAGGATTTGGTGGAGCGACACCCTGGCTGATGTTTATGGATATCCGAATGATATCAACTCCTCAAAACCGGATTTTTGGTATAACTGCATTCACCCTGAAGATGTAATACGCGTTCGGGAGAAGCTTCAAACGGAGCTCGCCAAAGGGTTTACAAATTGGACGGATCAATATAAACTCGTGAAGTCTGATGGCACCGCCATGGATGTCAGTAACAAGGGTTATATTATTTATAAAGAGCAGGTTCCGGTTCGGATGGTGGGAGCCATCCAGTACGTGTCAACTACTGGCGGCAGCCATCAGAGCAATCTCTCAAAAATCGAGAAACTTCAGTTCGCAGTTTCATCGGCAGAAATAGGAATTTGGGAACTCGATCCACTAACTCACCATATATCCTGGGATAAAAAGTGCGCTGAACTGTTTGGTTACGAATCCGATGAAAACGTCGATTACGAAAAATCACTTATCCGCGTTCACCCGGATGATCGCGAACGCGTCGATGAGGCTATTCGAAATGTTCTGAAACCAGATTCGGGCGGGCTATATGAAGCGCAGTTCAGAACAGTTGACGGAGACGGCCGGTTATGGAAATGGATTCAATGCCGCGGCAGAGTTACATTTAACGATAAAGGAACAGCTATAGGCTTTATCGGAATTGCCCAGGATATCACAACCCAGGTTAACAACCTCGAAAAAATCCTGCTCGCCGATAACCAGGCCTCTCTGGCAATCGATAGCGCCGCCGCGGGCTCTTTTTTGGTGAATCTCGATAAACAAGACTTTACTTTTTCTCCCGCTTTATCCAAGATTTTGACGGGTGAGGAAAATCCCAACCTATCACGAGAGGCAATATTTAGTCATTTGCATGGCGACGATTACCAAATCAGGGATATTGCGTTTAAAACCGCAGAAGAAACCGGTGAATTATCTTATGAAGCGCGCTATATATGGAACGACAAAAGTGTCCACTGGATCAGGGTGAATGGCAAATATCTGTATGACCGGACAGGAAAACCCGTCAAACTTTCTGGGATAGTTCAGGATATTACCGATCAGGTCAACTATCAAGCTCGCCTGAAAAGTAATGAAGAATATCTTCAAAATATGATCAACAACTCTCCGATCGCGATCGCGCTGCTGAGAGTCCCCGATTTGGTTGTAGAGTCTGCAAATAACACTTTTTTGAAGTTGGTCAATACCGGCGGAAAACTCACAGGAGAGAAAATATCATTGAAGGAATCGGAACATCCTTTTTTAAATGCATCGGAACAGGCGCTGAATAGTGGCGAGACTACGTATATCAAAGAGATGCATTTCGGGATCAGTTGCGGCGAGTCAACGAGGAATGTTTTCTATGATATCACTATTTCTCCCGTTAAAAATGATGTCGGTCAGGTGTCCTGTCTAATCGCGACAGGTAATGAAGTAACCGCTCAGGTTAAAGCGAGGGCCGATCTCGAGGCAAGCGAAAGTCGTTTCAGAACCCTCATTGAAGAGGCTCCGGTTGCGACCACCTTGCTAATAGGCCCCGACCTGATCATCGAACATCCAAACGAAGAAATGTTAGCGCTGTGGAACGTCTCAGATGTTCATGGCAAGCCGCTAAGGGAGGTAACCTTGCAAACCGGAATTCTCGAAACTTTGAATGAGGTATATATCTCGGGAAAGACATTACAGCTGAAAGCCTCACCGGTTCAACTCACAAAAAATGGAGAACCAGGTACCTTCTATTTCGATATCACATATAAGCCGCTACAAAACATTGATGGTCAGACATATGCGATCCTAGAAATGGCCGTCGACGTGACCTCTCAGATAAATGCGATTCAGGAATTGCAAAAAAGTGAGGAACGATATCGACTGCTTGCCAACGATTTGGATTTGAGGGTGCAGGAGCGTACCAACGAATTGCGAAAAATCAATCAGGAGCTGGTTAACTCGAATAGTAACCTTCAGCAGTTCGCTTATGCTGCAAGTCATGATTTACAGGAACCGCTTCGAAAGATCCAGTCTTTCGGTTCAAGACTCAGAAACAGCTATAGTGCTGACCTCGACGGAACCGCCACCTATATACTCGACCGTATGCAGGATGCAAGCAAAAGAATGTCTGCAATGATCGATGATCTGCTGGCATATTCACGTTTGTCGACCCAGGACAGTGAGTTTAGTCCGATCAGCTTAGAAAGTGTTATCAAACAAGTGGTAGCCGACCTGGAAATCGCGATCAGTGAAACAAACGCGTCTATCACCTTTGAAAACCTGCCTGTACTACTTGGCAATGAACGACAATTGCTGCAGCTCTTTCTCAATATTCTGAGTAATGCTCTAAAATATTCTAAAAAAGGCATTCCGGCCCAAATACAAATTCATAACCGTTCCGTTGAGACGACAGAGCTGGAGGGAATTAGTGGTTTACTGCCTGACTATCAATATACCTGTATCGAAGTCACTGACAATGGGATCGGATTTAGTATTGAATATCTCGACAGGATTTTCCAAATGTTTCAACGACTACATGGTCGAAGCGAATACTCGGGTTCGGGCATCGGCCTGGCACTTTGCAAAAAAGTAGTGCAGAATCATCACGGATATATCACAGCCCGAAGTGAACCAAACGTTGGCTCGACTTTTATGATCTATCTCCCGGTAGCTTAGGCAAGCGGGAATGCAAATTGGATTAATGGTGAAGGGTTTAAAGGTTAATAGTCAAGATCTAACCTTATCCCCATTAACCCTTAATCCCTTCCCGCCTTCTACCCGACTCAATGCAGCCAGACATCCTCATATTTCTCAGGATGTTTTTTGAATTGCCCGTGGACATAGGTACACAGCGGGAGAATCATCAGTTTGTGTTCTCTTGCGTGGTTGACTAGAGCCTCGAGTAAAAATCTTGATAGTCCTTTGCCCTCGTACTCCGGGTCGACTTCGGTGTGATATACTGTGATTTTTCCATTGTTGATGGCAACCACCATCTCCCCTATCTTCTGCTGATCGTCTTTGAGAACAAAGGCACCGAGGGATTTTTCGTTTAATTCGAGCGTAACGTCAATCGCATCCATGAAGTTTATGTCAATTTTAAGTTTTAAGCCAAATCTATTATTCCGCCTTCATATGAAAGCAAGGTTCAAATTATGTGTTTTCTGACAACAGTCCAACTTTGGGATACATTACAAGATTTATTTCTTGATACAGACAACCAATCTCGCATCAGCTCTGTCCCCACAATAATAACAGTAACCATTGAATAAGTTGCGCTTGGATTTTGGTGACAACAACACGAACTTTGAAGTACCTATTAAAGAAAAGTTTATTCAAGATGTCCCGAAATATTGTATCTCGGTCAACATAGATGTGACGTTGATAGAACCTTTCTGTCTCAAGTAGGATATTCAGTGGATTACGCTATTTAACAGAACCAGTATTGAGTAACAATCGTTACCTTAAAGGGATTTAACAAAAGTGACATCTGTTAAATCTGATTATATAAAAGATATAAACACACTAGCAATGAGTTCTTTACTAACTGTTAACCAAAGAAACACCAAGCTGAACGGTGCACGGAAGGCAAGGTTAATTATCAACTCTTTTAACCTGATCGTCACGATCAACTTGCTGGGCGGATTCTATCTCATTCTCATTAGCTTCAGACACCTCGCACAAAGCTCAGCTTCCCTCGATTTCATCACCGTTTCCCTCTTCCAGGCAATGATGTTGCTAACCCTCACTGTTGGTGGCCATTTGATCAAAAATTTGGCTGGTAAGAAGTTAGTGGGGATAACACTCTGTATCATTCCTTGGATATTCATTTTTGCCAATTCAGTTTTTGAGCTGTTTAGCTAGTACTTCTGATTGTTTCCTATTTCCTGAGTTTTCGCTGATTTGACCAACCAGCCTGGAGAATTCGCCGTTTTGAAAATTGTCCAGTTATAAAAAGCTTTTTTATTTCGCATGATCCATAAAGTCATTGTTCATTTTTCTGACAAGCTTATCACTGTCCTGCTTTGTTAAATTTTTAATTATCTTGCTGAGAAAGAAACCAATCTCACGTCGTTTCATGCGAAATATTTTTTGGCTTGCCGCATTTGTTGCTCTCACTACATCCTGTTCCACAAAAAAAGCACCTGAGCGAATTGCTGCGAGGGATACCACGATTACCGTCGAAAATTCCTTTACAGAGCTTTTTACCGACTCGGCAAAGCTGACCGATTTCCAGAAAGCCCATCCCGTTTCTGATAGTATTTCCAATAAAATTCAGAGCTTTTATAATCAGCGAAACTATCAGTTTGCGTGGTTCTTCCCAGATGGTATGGCCGATTTTGTCTCAAGCTTTTTGAGTTTGCAGGATGACTATATCCATTATTCTGGAGACAGCAGCCTCTATTCGCCAAAGTTGATTGCTGACGTCGATTCTTTAAAGAAACTTACGCGGGTCAATCCGAACGATCCGCTGATATTAAATACCGAGTTGGAGTTAACACAACATTTCTTTTTATATACGGAAAAGGCTTATGGCGGAGATCAACGTATCAATGTCAAAGAACTTAACTGGTTTATTCCCCGAAAAAAAGTTAATCCCGTTGCCTTTCTGGACTCGTTGCTTAAAAACAAAGGAAATAATCTTGCGCAATATGAACCGGTTAACCGACAGTATAATCTGTTAAAAAAACACCTGCGACGATTTGACAGTCTTCGCACTATGGAGTGGGAGGAAATTCCTTTTAGCAAAAAACTCAAAAAAGACGATTCATCACCGATCATTCCGGATATCAAAAACCGCCTGGTGCAGCTAGGCGACCTGGCAGAAGCCGATTCGACAGAAATATTCAACGCAGATATGGAAGACGCGGTAAAGGTTTTTCAGCAACGTCATGGGTTAACCGCAGACGGGGTTATCGGAGCTGGTTTCATAAGGGAAATCAATGTTCCGGTGCAGCAGCGGATTCGGCAGGTATTGATCAATATGGAGCGGATTCGCTGGATTCCGGCTGCACCATCCACTGATTATCTGCTGGTTAACATCCCCGAATTTAGGCTGCATGTATATGAAGCAGGAAAGCTTTCATTTGATATGAATGTGGTCGTTGGTTCAGAGGCGCACAGCACCGTGATATTCTCGGGGCGATTAAATCAGATTGTTTTTAGCCCTTATTGGAATATTCCACCCAGTATTCTCAAAAATGAAGTGCTCCCCGGAATTCGTAAGAACCCGAATTATCTGGCCCGTCACAATATGGAATGGCATGGAAACTACGTTCGTCAAAAGCCCGGAAAAGCAAACTCGCTGGGTTTGGTAAAGTTTCTGTTTCCAAACAGTTACAATATATATCTCCACGATACCCCATCCAAAAGTCTGTTTGGGGAAACGAACCGTGCTTTTAGTCACGGTTGTATCCGGCTTTCACAACCAACAAAACTCGCAAACTTTCTATTGCGAAAAGACAGTACATGGACCGAAGAAAAAATTCAAACTGCGATGCACTCCGGCAAAGAAAAATATGTAAGGCTGCGTGGAGCCAATGAAATCCCGGTCTTTATTGGATATTTTACCGCATGGGAAGACCAAAACGGGCAGTTGAATTTTCGGAAAGATGTGTACGGACATGACCAGAAAATGGAAGAAAGACTTTTTGGTCAACCCGAAACAATCAGTTTAAAATAGGTTCAATCAGAGTTCCAACGCGGTCTTGATCAACTGAAGTCCCTTGTCGCTATATTTAAGCGTTAATGCCATTTCACGTCCGGGATCGCTCATTTTCGCCCACGTCTTTTTCAATATGCCAACCATTTTGTCATCGCTGTGTTTGGCGATCAGGTCATCATATTGAAACTGCAAAAATACCAGGCAAAGGGCATTTTCCATCGTTTGGACATCAGCGTTCTGCTTGATCTTTTGTTTCAAAACTATCGTTTTTACACCTTCGATCACCGTTTCGTCATATCCCACCCCTGTCAAAATCTGAGCTGCTATATGCGCATGATACTTACTCAGGTCCGACCGCCATTTCAGGTATCCTGCCCTACCGTCATCGTAAGAATTTCTCGCAATTTCCCAGCGGCCGATATGCTGACAACGGGATGCAAGTAAAAGACTTTCGGAAGCTTCGGGATCCAGTTTTTTAACCCACTCTGAAAGTTGCAAAGCGTAAAAATATTCAATTGGATATTCCACATCCTGAAAAACGATATGTCCAGGCGAGCGTTTGTTGTACGCGTCAAACTCGTCGATTGCTTTTGTAAATTTATCCATAGTGAACTTCAATGAGGTACTCTCAGGCAAAACTACCGGAAATGTGTAGAGTGGCAAATTTTTAGCGCCCGAATCTCCAATATACCAATGCCTCTTTCCATTTGTTAAATTTCCTAAAATACAATTCCACTACTAAAATGCTGACTATCTTGCCGTTCCACCCGGCAGCCAGTCTAATATGAAAATCAACATGCGACATTTCTTCCCTTCTTTTTCCATTGTTTGCTTCCTGCTTATTCTCTCGTGCAAGAAGGACGATGCAGAAATCAGAAATACTATCAAAAAGGAAGTGGTAAGCCGAATCGATAACCAGTATTCGGTTGGGACAGTGGTTGTGTTCTTTGAAGGGGGAAAAGAAGAATACTTTTCCTACGGCCAAACAAACACAACTGATAATAAACCGATCACAAAGAAATCCGTCTTCGAAATAGGATCTGTCACCAAAACATTTACGTCCCTCCTGTTAGCTGATCTGGTTGTCAAAGGAAAAATTAAACTTACGGATCCGGTTCAAAAGTATTTGCCGGATTCGGTCCATATCCCGGTTTATAATGAACAAAAAATGACATTTGCAGACCTTGCTTCACATACTTCCGGTCTCCCTCGTACCCCCGATAATTTCCAGCCAAAGGATTGGGCTAATCCATTTGCAGATTACGGAGTCAGCGATATGTATACTTTTCTAAATCATTATAAATTAAGAAGAGAGGTGGGAAAGTATGAATACTCAAATATTGGCGTTGCCCTGCTTGCACACACGCTAACATCAATATCTGGCAAAAGTTATGAGGACATGATCAAGGATATTATTTGCAAACCATTGAATATGAAGGAGACAAGCAGTTCAGCCAAAAGTGCATATCTGACGACGCCGCATCTGGGAAATATTCCGATTTCGCATTGGGATTTAGATGTTTTTGCTGGCGCAGGCGCGATCCGCTCCAATGCCGAGGATCTTTTACAATACGTCAAAGCCGAGATGGGCATATTGCCTACCCATTTGAAATCTGCAATAGAACTGACTCAGAAGCCCTTGCATGATGTTATGCCAAATATGACAGTCGGGCTGGGGTGGCATATCATGAAGAAAAATAGTGACGACATCATCATGCACAGCGGCGCGACGGGTGGCTACCGAACGACCGTCGCCTTCAGCAAAAAGAATAAAAAGGCCATTATTATCCTCAATAATTCTGGCCAATCGACCGATGAGCTGGTTGCTTACTTTTTCGATCCTGCCATTAAATTCCCTTCTTTTAAAAAGGCTATTGCCATTCCTAAAACGGATCTGCAAAAATATGCAGGGCAATACAAGGTTGTTGCAACCAATGATTTTCTGAAAGCAGGGATGCTATTTGAAATAAAACTGATTGATGATAAACTCCATATTCAATTGAACGGCAGTCCGTTTCTTGAATTTCAGGGAGAATCAGACAACCGCTTTTTCTCTAAACAGACAGACGCGGTTATTTCTTTTTCCAAGGACGAAAGAGGGGTAATCGATGGACTGATTTTACATCAATATGGGCAAAAGGTGAATGCCGAAAAATTACCTTGACTGTCAATGCAGACCTTGGCAATATTGCACTGATTTAAAAATTTGAAATAAAAAAACACTACTGACATAGGGCTGTCATTGGGTGGTATTAGTTTTGACCAATCAAATTAATCATCTCAAAAACAATTACTTATGGAAACGCAGATAGCAGGCGTGATCAGCCACGAAGAATTATTAAAACATTGGCAAGGACACCGCGCACTTACCCGCAGAACGATTGACGCATTTCCTGAACAGGAATTGTTTAACCACAGCATAGGCGGTATGCGTACGTTTGCCCAAATGGTGATGGAGCTGTTGGGAATAGGAGCGCCGGGATTAAAGGAAATTGCAACGGGCGTAACCAACACGCTTAACGAGCATTTTTCCGAGATTACAACAAAAGCGCACTTGCTAGAGCACTGGGACAAAGCTTCGGAAGATATTGACCTATACTGGGCACAAATTCCCGCAGAACGTTTTCAGGACGAAGTGGTCACTTTTGGCCAATACAAGGGTACTGTTTGCTCGTCCATTTTTTATTTTATAGACAATGAAATTCACCACAGGGGAGAAGGATTCGTCTATCTGCGTAGCCTGGGAATAGCTCCTCCGTTTTTCTGGGAACGATAAATTTGTTTACCATGTAAACAGGCAGTATAAGTGATTGACCAACAAATAGTTGACACAATCCTGTTTCACACTTAACATAACGCTTCATAGTAGACGGGCACAGAACTGTCCGTCTATTTGTTTGTCAACCAGGCAGTTAACCATCCAGGGACGACTGCCGATAGCATAAAATTTCAGTATTTCATCATAAGGGAAAGTAATTTTCGATCCAGTTTCTGGCCAAACCAGTCCTCATACTCCACATCTGAGCGGTTCGAATTCATTACACCAAAATCGCCTGAGAATTCCCACAGCGCAAAACCGATTCCATTGGATGACAAGATATCCAGTACATCGTTGAACCAGGCGAGAAAAACTGCATGAGGGGTTTTGTTCCAACAGCCGCATTCACCGCAGTGAACACCAACCCCCTTGTTCACCAACTCGATCCAGGGCTTGTAGAACTCTTCCAGCATTTCCCTGCTCAAATACTGCTCTCCCACTTGACCCGGCCACTTAGGCTCTGGCAGATTGCCCGTATCCTTCATCGCCCAAGGCGCCTTATAGTGCGAAATAATTCCCGGATGATACCCCCGGCAACTCTGCGCAATATCCAGATCAGCAAGTTCCGGCGTCACATTAGACCCAACATTATTGCCGTCTGCGATGATCAGGTGCTGTGGATTTTCCTTGCGTATTGCCTCAGATGCAGCCAGAGCTAATTTCCGATATACATTTCCGGGCACCGCACTGCGTTTAGACAGCTGGTCATTCATATCCTCGCGCATACTGGGTTCATTTAGAAGATCGAAACTGATGTTTTTCGAGGATACAGTTTTATAGCGGGCAGCCCACATATTCCAATGAAAACAAAATGCGTCCAGAGCCGCCTGATCTGTCCACAAATTATAAGGTTCGTGAAAACCTGCATTAACACAATACCCCGGAGCACGGTGTAGATTCAGGCTCACATGCAGATTATTTTGATGGGCCATATGCACAAGCTGATCAATTTGATCCACAGCTTTGGGGTCAATTTTATAAACTTCCTCGGGAGTAATATTGCGATTTCTGTCAAACTTCAGATAAGCGGGATATGCCATTGGGATACGCACAAAATTAAAACCCCAATCAGCCATCCATTTCAGCTGATCTGCGGTGGTTCCCTTCCGCTTCCCGATAGGGTCCGGCGAGAAGAAATCCAATAGATTAAACCCTTTCCACTTTGGTAGCTTATTCTTTGCCAGCTGTTCACTAAAAGCCAAAGAAGGCAATATCGAAGCCGACAAGGTCATCAAACCCGCGTCGGTAATAAATTTTCTGCGTTGCATATCCAAAGGTTTTTGTTGTATGAATCAGGAACAAAAACGTTTGCAATAAAAATTATACTCAGTTACCAGTTATTATTTCTGTGAATATAACTACATAAAGTTTCACATTTCAGGCAGTCTTATGCGTTTTTCTTTATGTTTGTAATCAGTTCAAAACGACCAATCTGGGCAAATTAAACGCTGAGTTCAGAGCGTCGAACGCAGAGTTCCGCGGTTACATAAATACTGCGCGCAACCCTGCGACAAAACTCATTTAACCATGCGTTCAAGAACAATTATTCAGTAGAACAATATGTGTACAGAGGTTCGAATCAGAGAATATCGCATTGACGATAAAAAAGCCATCCTGAATCTTCTCAGGTTAAACACGCCCACATTTTTTTCAGAAGAAGAAGAAAATGATCTGATTCATTATCTGGACAATGAAATTGAGTATTACTATGTCATCGAGAAAGCCGACCAAATTATCGGTTGCGGAGGATTCAACTTCGCAGATAATAATACCAAAGCCAAAATAAGCTGGGATATATTGCACCCTGATCATCAGGGAATGTCGCTAGGAAGTTCACTACTGAAATTTCGAATAACAAAAATAAATGAATTAGATATCACCAAAAATATTGTCGTCCGAACGTCACAATTGGTTTACATGTTTTATGAGAAAAATGGATTTGAATTGGTAAATATTGTGAAAGATTATTGGGCGAAAGGATTCGACCTTTATGAAATGAAGTATGTAAAATAGGAATACAATTTTTTAAATCACTCCAACCTTCCTGCTCAACGCGATGCTTAAAATCCACCACCTCCGGAATGCCACAATGGTTATTGAAACGGAATCAGTCACCTTGCTCGTTGATCCGATGATTGGACCGGTCGGGACCATTCCAACTTTTACCTTCTTACGGTTTAAGCCAAGACGAAATCCTATTGTGGCAATGCCTGATTCCAGTCGGTCAATTTTGGAAAAGGTAACGCATTGTTTGATCACTCATCAGCACCCCGATCATATCGATGGAGAGGGTGAGCGGTTTCTGCAAGAGCGACAGATTCCGGTCACTTGCAGTGTCAAAGATGAGAACGATTTCAAGAAAAAGGGCCATAATATTGTTCAGTCAGTCGAATATTGGCAGAAAAGCGAATTTTTGGGTGGCACCATTGAGGGCATTCCGGCTCGTCACGGATATGGATTTGTTGCCAGGCCTATGGGAAATGTGATGGGCTATTATGTCGAGTTACTCAACCAGCCGTCTATTTATCTGAGTAGTGATACCATATATACCGACGCGGTAGATAAGGTTCTGAACACATATCAGCCGGCTATCAGTGTCGCTGCCTGCGGTACTGCGCAACTTGACATCTTTCAGCCACTTCTCATGAGAATGGATGATATCGTCAAATTTGCAGAAAACGCTCCCGGGCAGGTTATCGCGAATCATATGGAAGCTGTCAACCACTGCCCTACCACCCGGCTTCAGTTGAAAAGTGAATTAGCAAAGAGAAATTTGTTGTCTAAAGTTTTTGTACCTGACGACGGGGAGGTGATAGATTTCGGGTGAATTTATCCTGCCAGGTCAATCACTTAGAATAATAACATATTCTCAAAAAATATCTCTCAGATAAATTGTTTATGGGTTGAAACTAAACGCTGACAGCTAATTGCTACCGGCTCAATAATACCTACCCACAAACTTATTTTCTACGATCATCTTTTTCATTTTCTGAGGATCAATCGGACCTTGATTGGCGTAAACGATTTTCCCTCCCGGCTCTACCAATATCGTATATGGAAGTGCGCCCTGCCATTTTGGATCTACTGCTTCTATGAGCTTGTACTTGTCTTCGCTGTTGAAGATATAGTTTTTGTTGCTGGCGAACTTGCCCTGCAGAAACTTCAACGCCTTATCTTTTTTATCAGGCACATCCGCGCTGATTGATATAAACTCAAAGTCCCGACCACGATACATGTGATGCATTTCCATAAAATCGGGAAACTCGGTCACACATGGACCACACCACGTTGCCCACACATTGATCAATCTCAGCTTGTCGCTTTTGTTTTGAATTAACTCTTTCAACCCGCTTTCCGTGATAGTCTCTAACGAAACCGGTTCTTTGGCCCATCCTGCATGCTCTTTCTGCACGCCCAACTCCTTGTCACCCCATTTTACTGAACAGCCGAATGTCTTGGTCGTCGGCACAGAAACCGGCTTGCCAGCCACCATTTCCTTCAATGCATTATAGGCATCGGTGCTTTTTGGGGTACCTGACGGCTTCTCAACATCATCGATTCTGCCATTATATCTTAACTTGCGATCTTTGTCAAAAATGAAAATATGAGGGGTGGCGATAGGTCCATATGCAATGGATGTTTTCTGAGTATCGCCGTCAAACAGATAGGGAAAGTTATAACTCATATCCTTCGCCCGGATTTGCATATCCTCATATGTGTCGCTCAAGTCAGTATAACCCAATTCATCCAGACGAATTGCTTTTGGGTCATTCGGTGAAATAGCGACAACAGCCACGCCACTCGATTTAAAGTCTGCCGCCAGTTTTTTAACACGACCTTCATAGGCCTGCGCCGTCGGGCAATGGTTACATGTAAAAACAATCGCCAGGATTTTGGACGCCGCAAACGACTTCAAAGAATAGGTTTTTCCATCCACACCTTTTAGGCTAAAATCAGGCGCAGCAGCACCAATTGCGAGAGGTTCAGGGTGCTGGGCGAAAGACCCGGCATGAAAGAATAGAACGAAAACAAGCGTCAGGACGATCAGATTGCAATTTCTTTTCATAATTCCATTCTTATTTGTGAGTGAGATTTGTAGTCAAAACGCGGTGTTAAAAGAGTTTCTCGCAGAGTTGCGCTGTTTTATAAGCCTACGTATACAGGCGATGAACCCGTTTTAACTCAGTGTTTAAATCAAATAAAAAAAAGGAAATTTTACAAAAATCTACTTTCAATCTTATTTTTCTGTTGCCTAAAATCGAATAATCTCGAAATACAGTGGATTAAGTCCATTGCGCCACCACCCACTTTTATATGAAAATTCGACTTAGAAAACGTGCGACAAGTCATATATTTGTACTCATAATCCCACTTTATCTTTACTCTTTGATACACTGATGTCAGGTAGTATCCTTTTCCGGTTAGTTGTTCTGCTAGGTGTGAACTTTGTCTTTTTTTCATGCTTTATCAAACGACTTCCCGCGCCAATAGACAATACGGATACCACAGGAACAGTTGATCCTGACAATCCTTCTGATCCGAGACCAATTACGCCCATCAAACTCGATACTAATCAGCTCAGCAAAACAGACTCTATACTGGCTCTTAGCCCGCGTTTCGGAGCTACCGATTTGTTCCAAAATATTGAAAATCAGACCGGTCAGTTTGGGGAAGGCATGGATTATCTAAACAAGAATATAAGCCTGACCTATTCGTTTGTAGCTCCAGCAAACGATACGCTCAAGCTTCGGCCTTTTGTGTTAATGTTGCATGAGGGAGCCTTGATATATGGAAGCCTTAACAGTGAAATGGGGAAAGCCACGAGGTTGGCAAGGAGGGGATATGCGGCGGCGGCTATCAACTATCGTGTGGGATTTACGGGTGGCAGCGAATCTTTTGCCTGTGGTGGGCGGCAGGAAGATATCGTTCGGGCATTGTACAGAGCCGTTCAGGATACCTATAAAGCACTTGATTATTTTCTGATCAATCAACAAAAATTCGGCATCGATTCTTCGCAGATCGTGCTGGCGGGCAGCAGCTCAGGTGGAATGACGGTCAGCGCGTTTGCCTATATGACAGAAGCGGATTTCGAAGCGCTCAACCCCGGGATTGTCAAGGCACTGGGCTCGCTTGATCCCAACAACACTTCCAAAAAATTTAAATTACGTGCTATTCTGACCTCTTTGGGATATGCGCTGTTCAAAGATTCATATATCAAATCAACCAATGTAAGACCTACATTATTTTTCCAACGAACTGGCGACAATGTGCTGGCATATCAGCAAGGCCCACTTTTCGGCTGCCCGGGCTATCTGACCGCATACGGCGCGGGGCCAGTTTCGGGTAGAATCAGAAACCTTAAATATCCTTACGAGCTCAACTACGAAAACGAACCAAATCACGCTATTGGCTATCCGGAAGAATATGTTGTAGAACGATACGCAACGTTTATTCAACGACTGTGGAAGAAGGACTGGCGACAGGTCGTCAATGACAAATATAAGGTAGTAACTGATGTGGCTCTGAGGTAAAACAATACTCCGCCATTTTGGAGAAACTACTTTATTGGGTTTACCTCTTTTCAAATTAGAAACTGGATATTACTGTTCTGAAATATGTTATAGTGAAATCAACCTCTTACTACATTAATATTATATCAATCTTGAGCTGAGACTCTTGCTAACCTTCGGATTTCTCCTACACTTTGGTACAGCTAAAATTCTAATGCATCCAACACTATATTGGCTAAATTAAACAAGGGCATTAACGCGATGCACGTGAGGCATACCGCCAGGTGAAACTAGCACCTACCGTTTCACCTTTTAGAATCAGGCACTTTTGAGCTATGATCTGACCCCCCTTCCATTCGGCGGTGTATTATTTACCTGCAATCTTCCATATAGATGAAGATACCTCTTCCTAACCCACCGGACTGCAAGTACCCAATTCATTTTTAGGACTCACAGTAAATTAAGACTTTCCGGGCAACTTCTTTTCTCCTCCACCTCATATTTCTGCTACAATAAATTAGTGAGATGTTAATATAGTATGTAATAATATCAACACACCATAGGCAATAATCGTATTATAATTCAAATTTTACACAAGAAAATACCAGTCTAAAATCACAAAGTCCTTTTCCAGAAATCTTCATCAATTGCCTGCGTTGCTTGCTGCCATCAACGTGGTACAGGCTCTCGTAGACTTATTTCGATAAAATTTTCACGTTCGTCATCCTAAACCTCACGCCTATGGCATATCCGCCTGTTAAAAATTCTCTGATCAATTGGAAACCATTCAGGGCGTTTAAGTGCCCTGCCTGCTTAAACCACTAATCATTTACTCACCTTATTTGACCCAATCTTATGAAAAGAAATGTACCGATCTGGCTGCAATGCCTGATTAAGAGACTGAGCTTTTTTATGTTCTTCGTTATTTATGTTGCTCAAACAGCATCACTCGCCAGCTCACCCATTCACGAAAAAACTCCGGGAAGTGATGTTTTTCTTGATAGAAGTTTATCAGGGACAGTTACCGACGAAAAAAGCGAGCCTGTTCCCGGTGTCAGCGTTCTAATTTCAGGTTCTACAAAAGGTGTGACAACCGACACAGAAGGCAAGTACAAAATAGATATTCCCAACGAAAACGTCACGCTGATTTTCTCGTCGGTAGGGTTTCAGCGTCAGGAAGTGAAAATAGGAAACCGTTCCATCCTCAATATAACGCTCCTGGCCGACTCCAAGATGTTGGAAGAAATGGTGGTTGTAGGTTATGGAACACAGAAAAAGGTGAATTTGACAGGGTCGGTATCGTCAGTGGACGGAGCGGAACTGACCAAAAGGACGGCCACCAATACCCAGAATTTGCTGCAGGGTAAGGTATCCGGGCTTCAGGTAATTCAGAGCTCAGGGAAACCTGGTGATGATAATGCCTCCATGCGGATTCGCGGAATAGGCACGTTTTCCAGCGCAGGAAGCTCACCCTTGATTTTGGTTAATGGTGTGGTGGGCGATATGACCAACCTTGCTCCAAATGATATCGAATCGATCACAGTTTTGAAGGATGCCGCGTCGGCATCTATTTACGGAGCGCGTGCGGCAAACGGCGTTATTTTGGTGACGACAAAAAGAGGAACAGGCAAACAATTGTCTATTGAAGTAAACGCCTTTGTCGAGGCACAAAACCCGACCAACCTGCCCAAACTGTTAACTAACTCTGCTGATTATATGCAGTTTTGGAACGAAGCAAAAGTACGTGCGGGTCAGGTTCCATATTTTCAGCAGTCAGATATCGATGCATATAGAAATGCCACAGACCGCACCAAATACCCAAATTTCGACTGGATAGACCATTCTTTTCATACTGGTTGGGCTCAAAACTATAACGCGAGCGTAAGTGGAGGCAATGAAAATACAACTTTTAACCTCTCGCTGGGATATCTTGATCAGGGCGGCGTGGCGGGAAACTATGACTTTAAAAGATATAATGCTCTGCTGTCGGTAGACTCAAAGATTCGTGACTGGATTTCGATTGGAGGAACCATGCAGATGACTAAAAAGGATATTATCCAGTCGAGTTTCAATACGTCTGACGAGATTATGCTGGCCATATACGGATCCGGGCCAAACTATACCCCTACCATGACTTTGCCAGATGGCTCCACGGGTTATGTAGCGCGATACAGTCAGTCAATCGGCGAATGGACAGTTAGAAACCCGGAATCGATTGCCGCCAGCGGATTTTATGACCAGGATCGGTATAATATTAACTCACAGTTTTATACCAACATAAGACTGGCCAAAGGCCTAACGTGGATGACAAAACTGGCGGTTGGTTTGGACAATAATTTTAACAAATTAAGGGAGCACCCGGTAAACAATTACTATTTCCAGAATGGATCTTTTGCTCATAATAACGGAGTCTGGCATTTGGGGGTGAGTGATAGTCTCAGTACCAATCTGTTGACGACTCTTTATTCGACACTGAATTACTCGACAACTATCGGCAGTCATTATTTCAGTGCATTGGCTGGATACAATCAGGAATCCAATTTCTACCGGGTTTTGAATGGTGCCAAGCAATCTTTCCCGACGGACAACATCAATGAGCTGGCGGCCGGTGGTTCTACCGGGCAAACAACTTATGGAACTGCGAATGAATGGGCTATCCGATCATTTTTTGCAAGGGTGAATTACGATTTCAAGGGCAAGTACTTATTCGAAGCCAATGCACGTGTAGACGGCTCTTCAAGAATTGCCCCGCAAACTAGATGGGGCGTATTTCCTTCTGTTTCAGCAGGTTGGAGAATATCAGAAGAAGCCTTTCTAAAGGGAAGCAATGTGGTCAGCAATTTGAAACTGCGAGCTTCATATGGACAGCTTGGGAATCAGAATGTGGGGCTGTATCCTTATCAAAATATTCTTTCCGCGAACCCTGCGACAGCTTCGTATCCATTTACCAGCCTAAGTCCGGGGGTACAATTAAACCGGCTGGTTGATGAAAATCTGAAATGGGAGACAACCTCCATCGCCGATATTGGTATTGACCTCAATATAAAAGCAGGATTACTGACACTAACCGCTGACTGGTTCAATAAAGCAACGGACAACATTCTATATCAGGTCCCTGTTCCGCTGAGCGTGGGCCTCGACGCACCAACAGTAAATTATGGAAAAATGAAAAATACCGGTTTCGAGTTTGAAATCGGTCATGGGAAACGGTTTGGTGATTTCGGGTATAACGTGACAGCGAATTTTACGGCGGTTAAAAACGAGGTAGTGCGCGTGAATAATCCTACCTACGGTACATTTACTATTCAGGAAGGACTACCGTGGAACTCATTTTATTTGATTGAAATGGATGGGATTTTCCAGAACCAGGCTGAAATAGACGGCGCACCAAAACACCCTTTCAACCCAAAACCTGGAGATTTGAAATTCAAAGATGCCAATGGAGACGGCACGATTGACTCCAAAGACCGTGTGGTTGTGGACGGTGCATATGCCAAGTTCTATTATGGTGGCAGCATCAATCTCAATTGGAAGGGGTTTGATCTATCTGCATTTTTCCAGGGCGTTCAAGGGCAAAAATTCTATAACGGCGGCGGTTGGGGCGTAACTCCCTATACCCAGGGCTCTGCTCCCACCCTTGATTTTGTCAGGGACCGGTGGACAGGGGAAGGATCGACCAATTCTCAACCGGCGATGTATTTCAATGGATACCAGCCAGTTACCGGAACTGCCTCAACATTCATGCTCTACAACGCCTCATATGTTCGGTTAAAAAATGTAACGGTTGGTTTCAATTTCCCAACACCTGTTGCGCACAAAATTGGTCTCAAAGATTTGCGGCTATATGTATCGGGGGGCAACCTGATTACGATCACCAAATATCCGGGAGCGGATCCTGAAAGGATTTCCAATACAGGACGATTTAGTGCATATCCTCAGTTGAAAACCTTCGCATTGGGACTGAGAGTGAGAATTTAAAACAGAACATTTTACTAATCTGACTTTGCCGCCCAACGGTATTGTCAATTAATATATGACAACTATGAAAAAGATAAGCAAACATATAGCAGTTCTTGCGCTTGTGCTCCAACTCTCCGCATGTTCGGATTTTCTGGACAAAACCCCGCTTGATCAGGTATCCAGTGAAACCTTCTGGACCAATCAGGCGGAAGCCGACATGGCGCTGGCCGGTGTATATGCCCGTGTTTTGAGCTCTAGTTTCAACTATACACAGATGAAGATCGATGTGTTGGGCGGCGATGCATATACCTCCGACCAATCGTATCTGAACGTAGCGCAAGGCAATATTGAGTCTACTTCCGGCGGCCCGATCCCAAGTATCTACACCGATGCATATAGGGGGATCACGTCTACCAATTTCTTTCTGGAGAATATTGATCGCACGCCCATTTCAGAGGACTTAAAAACCCAGTATAAAGCCGAAGCGAGGTTTCTGAGAGCGCTGTTTTACTTTCAACTTTCGGAATATTACGGCGGTGTTCCAATTTATACTGAACTCGTAACAGCAGAAGAAGCAAAAATCCAACAAAGCACTAAAGATCAGGTAGTTAGCCAGGTTCTCAGCGACTTGGATTTTGCGATTGCCAACCTTCCCAACACGGTCTATACAGGTCATGCGGTAAAGGGTTCGGCGTTGGCATTGAAGGCGAAGGTTTTACTCCATAACCAAAAGTTTCAGGAAGCGGCCGAAGCGGCGAAACAGATTATGACAGACGCGAAATTCAGCCTTTTCAATAACTACAAAACGCTGTTCCTTACCTCCGGTCAGACCAACAATCCGGAAATTATGTTTTCGGCGCAATACCTCAATCCAGACCGCAATATTCCAAGTGGCCCTGACGTGGAGTATCTTTGGTGGGGTGTGATGAACCCTCGTCAGGAGTTTGTGGACGAATTTGAATGCACAGACGGGCTGTCGATCAGCAAATCGCCACTTTATGACCCGACGGATATGAAAAAGAATCGTGACCCGCGTCTGGCTATTACCGTAAAAACCTTTGCGGAACCTATGGTGAAATCAGACGGTACCAAGATCGCTAACACCTATAACGGTCCATCTCAAACCGGCTGGGAGCCACTGAAAGGCTGCAACGCCGACAATATGCCTGTGGATTATAGTGTCAAAAGTGATCAGGATTGGATTCTCCTGAGATATGCGGAAGTTCTGCTCATGTACGCGGAAGCTCAAAACGAGGTATCAGGTCCGGATGCGTCTGTATATAAGGCAATTAACGATGTACGGGCAAGACCAGGTGTCAATATGCCACCCATTCCAACAGGACTTTCAAAAGACGACATGCGTACCCGAATCATGCACGAAAGAAGAGTTGAATTCGGATTGGAAGGCAAAAGATATCTGGATATGAAGCGCTGGAAAACTATTGAAACTTACGTTCCGACGATTGTCGATGCGGGTGGAGTTAAGCGCAAATTCGATCCATCAAAGAACTACTTGTTCCCGTTCCCACAAAGTGAGATCGACGTAAATCCCCAGTTGAAGCAGAATGCAAATTATTAGCAGATAGATAGGAATAATGCTTAAAAACGAGGTGTTGCGAAAGAGCACCTCGTTTTTTTTGTTTCGCCTGCATCTTCTTTTTGGTATAAAAATCTTCTCCGACAGGCTTCATTTAATTTCCAAAACAACGCAAATCGGGATTTGGAATACTAAATTCAGATGGCAGTCACTCACTCCAACAACCTGCCGCCACGCTCAGTCATGCCGTTGCTAAAATCCGGCAAATACCTCCTCTACCAAAAATCTTCAGAATTGACTTTTAGGTTTGCTTCATTATTTTCCAAATTTCCGATGAAGCCCTTCTTATCGACGCTAATTCTGTTACTGATTGTCTGCGGAAAATCTTTCAGCCAAAGCAAATCTGGTTCAAAAATAACCGGTAAAATCGTGGACGCCGCCAGCAATGAGGCCATTGAATATGCATCTGTTGGTCTTACAGATCAGCAAACTAACAAGGTCGTGAACGGCGCGGTGACAGATTCGACGGGCTATTTTGAAATTGCAGGCGTATTGCCGGGGCTTTATACACTCAATATTGATTTTATAGGTTATGAGAAAAAAGCGATAGCTGATATCACGGTAAAAGGCGGAAAGCCGACGCCCCTCAATACCATCGCAATGGTGTCTTCGGTTAAAACGCTTTCTGAAGTAACTGTGTCCGGTCGTGCGGCCATTGTTGAAAATCAGATTGACAAAATCGTATACAATGCTGCAAACGATATTACTTCCCAGGCAGGAATGGCACTGGATGTTTTGAAAAAAGTGCCACAGGTTTCGGTTGATATAGAAGGTAACGTAGAGCTTCAGGGAAATCCCAATGTACGTTTTCTTATCAACGGCAAACCGTCCACCGTGTTTGGAAATAGCGTCACGGATGCGCTCGCATCCATTCCGGCCAGTCAGATCAAAAGTGTGGAAGCCATCACAAGTCCCGGGGCCAGATATGATGCGCAGGGAACCGGCGGAATTATCAATATCATACTGAAAGACAATCGTCTGCAAGGAATAAATGGCAGTATTAGCCTGACTGGCGGAACAAGATTACAGAATGGAGCGGTAAACCTGAATTTCAGAAAAAACAATTTTGGGCTGAACGCATTTTTGAGTGGAAACGAGCAGCTTAGCTCAAGAACGCCAAACTCACAGCGACGCATATCAACCAATGAAACCGACAATACTAAGACCCTTCTCTTACAAAACGGCTTTCAGGATTTTCGAAGAAGTGGCTACCGTTCAGGTATTGGTTTCGACTGGAGCCCAACTAAAAAAGACAATTTGATCGGTTCAGTTGGCTACACCAATTTCAACAGCCAAAGTAGCGGTATCGCCGATATAACCCAATCGCTTCTGAACTCGGATGAGGAACCAGTTACCACTTCGGACATTATCCGGAATTCAAGAAACAATGGAGGAATTAATGCTATTGATTTCAGCTTAAATTATATCAAAAAACTCAAAAAGGACGGTCAGGAGTTGAACTTGGTATACAGTTCCAGCTTCGGAAAACCCCGTAATAACTACAGCCAGTTGCAAAACTACAGTGGTGAGGAAATGCCATATGCAGGTACCTGGGGCAGCACGCCGGGAAACGACAATCAGACCAACATTTCAATCGACTATTCTCATCCGGTCAAAAAGGATTTTATCATTGAAACCGGGGTGAAAACCGTTTTACAGCACATCAATAGTATTGCGGATATCAAGGTTTTCAGTCCGGGGGGCAATGAATTCGTTTCGGACCCAACTCAATCCTATCAGCTGGATTACCATATGAACATCTATGCCGGATATCTTTCCACTACATTTTCCATATTTCATTTCCTGAATGTAAAAGCAGGAGCCCGTCTGGAACATACCTACGTGGCGATTGACTATCCAGATACGAATATTCCGGCTTACAATAACCCGGTGCCATCACTGATTCTCTCGCATAATTTCAAGGACGAACAGTCATTAAAACTGGCATACACCCGCCGTGTGGAGCGCGCCGAATATCGCGAAATCAATCCATTTATGAACCTGAGCGATCCTTACAATATTACAGCCGGCAACCCTTTGCTAAAGCCAGAGATCGGTAACAATTTTGAATTGGGTTATAACAAATCGTTCAAAAATGGCGGGAATATGTACATCGCGCTCATTGAACGCATCAACACGGATGATATTAAGCCATATACAACCTTTTATCCGAGCTATGTAATCGGAGACTCGACCTATCAGAACGTTTCTGTGACGCGGCGCCAGAATATTGGTGTTGAGTACAATTCCGGAATAAGTATGTCAGGTTCAATGCCAATCACTGATAAACTGAACTTTCGCGGAAATCTGATGGTCACTCAAAAAAGGGTGGTTAATAACCTGTTGCAGGGGAACGTGACGAACGGAACCAACTGGCGTTTCAACCTGAATGCCACTTACCAATTACCAAAAAATTTGATATTGGAAGGTTTTGGAAACTTCTCTTCTGCAATCAATACCATTCAGGGAAAGCGCCCTCAACAACTTACCTACAACTTCGCCTTTCGGAAGCAGTTTTACCACAAAAATGCGAGTATCGGATTGACAGCGACGAACCCCTTTACAAAATACATCAGCCAGGTTACGACGGTCACGACGGCCAACTATATATCTGCCAACAAAGTACTTGTGCCGTACCGATCCTTTGGAATCAGCCTGACCTACAAATTCGGAAAACTTGAGTTTAAGAAGACAAAAGACCAGGGAAATGACTTCCTGCACAGTGCTCCGGGTCCCGACAACTAACCCCATCAGTTTTCAGCTTTTCCACTTCAATTATGAGCAAGTTTTTGGTCCATTTAACGCTAATATGTCTGGTTGCCGGTTCAGTATTTGCTGAAAGAACGGATTCAACCTCCCTGGCCGCTCGATTTACAGCTCAGCAACTATATGCCCCGTCCTCGCTTATCCTTGTGGGATTAGCTGCCAACGGACCTTCCGAGGAATCGATAAAGAACGAAATTGCGGAAGACCGCAATAGGCATATTCCGCATTTTCGTACCCATATTGATGACTACCTTCAGTTCTCTCCCCTGGTTGTAGCATATGCCCTTGACCTGGCGGGGATGAAGTCGAAGACAGACATCGCCAACCGCTCCGTGATTCTTTTAAAAGGAGAATTGATGGCCATTGGGACAGTACATCTATTGAAGAACGTAACCCACACGCTTCGTCCTGACGGAAGCGGATATACCTCATTCCCGTCCGGACACACCACTCAGGCTTTTGCTGCTGCGACATTTTTGAATGAAGAATATAAAGACCGCTACCACTGGATGCCATATGCTTCTTACACAGTTGCGTCCTCCGTAGGGCTGCTGCGGGTGGCTAATAATAAACACTATATCAGTGATATATTGGTTGGCGCGGGCATCGGGATCCTATCCATGAAATTAGCGTATTGGACGCACCGTTATAAATGGGGAAAACCGGCTAATCGCCAGCCGGTATATTAATTTTGATTTTGATCCTGGATTTACCTGGTCACGACAATCTTCTGAATTTCAACTCTTCCGTCGAGATTTAACATTCTGACGGTGAAAAGCCCGGGAGTCAGTTGGGTTACGGGAACGCCTTCTCTGGATATGTAAGAAGAATTGTATACACGTTGACCTCGAACGTTGAATATGGCTATTTCCTTAAGCTGCTCGATAGTTTTGGGAGGGAAAAAGAATCTGTCGTGGACCGGATTCGGGTAAATACCAACACTCAAGGCCATATTGATTGTTGCACTTTTTGTTCCCGAATACGTGAAACTGCCGTCTTTGTCTACCATTTTTAACCTGTAGAAGCTTTGACCCGGTAGAGGGTTCTGATCCACGTACCTATAATTTGATCTTTCCAAACTTTCCGCAACAGCAGTGATACTGACAATTCGTGTCCAATTTTTTCCATCAAATCCTCTTTCGATTTCAAATCTATCACTATTTATTTCCGAAGTGGTTGCCCATGAAAGCTGTACTGCCCCTTCCTGTTTTTTAACTTCATATCTTTCGAGAACAACAGGCAATGGATCGGAACTTCGGAATTTTACCATCGGGTCTCCGAAGATTATTTCTGCTTCGAGATATGACTCTGACAGTCGAAAGCCATCGCTCACATTATAGCCCTTCGACATCAATGTAAAAGCTCCGTCCTCCCGGAAATATTGTTCGAGGGCACTTTCACCTGGTGAAGTAATCATAAACAAAAGATCAGAATATGCTCTGACATTCAATACATTACCTTTATCCAGATATTGTCCAGCGAAATAATCCCACCCTCTGAATACGCCCATGTTGCAAGATGAAAGGCTCACCAGTTGGCTATTGAGCTGTGGAAGATTGTTGATATCTTCCTTATAAATACCAAACGCCTGATATGAGGGACTTCCATGAAGATTTTCGGTTAATATCTCGTAAGAATTAGTGCCAAGTTTGTTCAGAAAATCTGCTTTCCACACGGGATCCTCGCCCGCATATTCCAGGTCTTTCGCTCTGCCAAAAGCAACGGTTTCCGCCTCCCAGCCATTTTCTTCAGCCAGATTCACTGCTCCCTGTTCACTGGCAAACCCATCGGTTATAAGCACCTTTTTGTCAAACGAAATCTCCTCATTACGGTACTTGCGCAGTTTTGTAAAGTAATTTACGATAGAAGCCACCCGTTTTTCGGTAGTATAGGCCAGGGACGGTACAACGGCCCCCATGGAAATCGCGGAATTCGTTTGCTGAAATACTATTTCTCTTTTCTCGACAGGATGCCGAAAGCAAAGATCCTGGTATCTGGGTGACTCAAATGAATCATTGGCAGGATTGTAGCCAAATGTGTCGTAGAGCGGGCGGGTATATTTTGTAAAGGAAAGGGTCGAGAAAGTATTGACAACATTGTCATTATTATCATACATCAGTGTCGTGAGCGTAAATGCCGCATTGTCGCCAATAAAAAACAGATAGCTCAGATTGTTATCCCGGTATTGATCTTTGATATACTGATATAGAGAAACTCTGGCCGAGTTGCTGAAAGCAACATAATATTTCTCCACAGATAGCAACGGATTTTCCTGCTGTACATCCTGGATATACTGATCTAATGACGCCTGAACAACCTCGTTATTCTGCCATTCGTCGTTTATCACCAACAGCATTTTTACAGGTTTGGAAGGCGGCGCGGCTGCTGTCTGAAAGTTAAGAAGCACAGGTTGCGCACCGGTACACGCATCGCTTTCAAGACCAAACACGCTCGCCTGTAAAGTATATGGTGTACCCGGCATAAGCCCACTGATCACATAATCAATATATCGTTCCGTCTTATTAATCGCTTTTGGTGAAAGCCAAACGTCGGCAACAGATTGCGTCATACAAGGTTCTACACAAGGTCGCCTTACCGTGAACACAACGTTTGAAACCGCCTCGATATCAACCGATGCGCCAAAAACGAGATGAATATTTACATTACTTTCTGGTCGTGAGGCGTTGGGAGAAATGCTAATCTGAATATCATGCGCCGCCATTTTCGCCGATTTCTGACTTTTGGGAATTGGGATGGAGATTAGTCGGTGCGTAATAGAATCTTCAACTATGCGAAATCTATTTTGTCCCAGACAACAAAAACTGCATATTGATGCAAAAACGAAGAGAGACGTGAGGTAAAGCCTGGCAATCATATTCAAACCGGCTAATCAGTGTTTTCAACGATTTAAAAATATGAGACACCAAGTTTGTTAAAACAGTTGGATTTTAATATAATTTTTTGAATTATACGAAAGTTTGGTTGGATATTACCAGTGTTGGTTAATGAACGAAACCACTACCTCATCACCCTGTTAAAACTTTTCTCCAGATACTGATAAGAGTAATGCGACACAAACAGTGTCAAAGCCATCACTAAGCAAAAGGTAAATAAACCATCGCCATATTCTTCGAGTGAGAATTTGAAGAGCGAAAATTTTACGAGAGACAGAACCGGCAAATGCCACAGATATAAGGAAAAGGAAATATCACCAAGATATATTAGCCAGGATGCGTACGACGGTGAATGAACTTTGTCGTAAAATATCAAAACCAGTACAAAAAAAGCCATTTCCAATCCCCATTCAAACGGGCCGTGTCCCACCGAAAAGTTTAACAGATAGATTAATATTAAACCGCTAACCGATAGTAGACTAAGCAATTTCATACCAAAGATTCTTTCAAAAAACCGACTAACAGGAGCATTCACATAACAAAGGCCGATAAGCACGCCAAACACGAAATTCCAGATGATCGGGTTCGTCATCATATGCAGATAAATAAATTTGTAACTACCCAATGCCTCGTCATTAAAGGTAAAGGAATGAGTGACTAATGGAATTAAAATGAGTGTAACAGATATTAACAAGAAGAAAACAATCCAGCGAATCGACTTGGTCAATAGTGATATAGCCAGCAACAAATAAAAGTAAATCTCATAGTTCAGGCTCCAGCCAACAGACAGAAAAGGATACCCGTAAAAAGGCGGTTTTTCTATTGCAAGTGGCATAAACGCCAGACTTCTTGCCACTTCGCTCCATAGGTGCGCGGGAATAGCATATCGATAATTGATTACTAGATAAGTGAATGTAGCGATTGTATATAGTGGCCAAATCCGAAGAAATCTTTTAAGCAAAAATAGCCCCGCAGATTTCAAACCTCCGGAAGAACGGTAAGTCACAAAAACCATGATAAAGCCACTCAGCACAAAAAAGAGATCAACTCCGGCAGGACCGGAACCAAAGAGAAAATCGAGTGGCCGACGTGCTGGATGAGTTTCCGGTAAAACTCCTTTGATATGAAAAACGATCACCATCATCGCCGCCACGCCACGAAGCACCTGGATCAGATCCAGCTTCTTTTTCGGTTTACCGGTTACAATGTGTACTGACTGCTCTTTCAATAACATATTCTACTGATTATTAGCAAATTATATATCCATTGTTAAACATATCAGTTTCCATCCATTAATTCCTGAAACATATCCAAATACAGCCCGACATGCCAGCCGTCCATCAGCGCGTGGTGGACATGAATTGACACCGGCATTTTCATAGAACCTGCTTCTATTGTCATTTTGCCGAAAGAAATTTTCGGAACGCTGTCTTTGAATTTAAAGCTCCGTGCGTGGGATATTGAAGTAAATTTAACCCAGGGTAACGACGAATAATGAATAACATTTTCACCCGAAAGGCTCGGAAACAGGTCATTTCTGTTTCTTACACTCTCAATTTCCTTTTGCGCATTAATGCTAAATACCTCAAAATCTTCATCATAATCCATATATCCGAATCCGAATGTCCCGTCCATTCGGTTGATCGTCGGCGAGGCATTTACCTGATCATATACCACAACCGACTCTTCATCAATTCGATAACGAAAAGGTTCAATACGATTCGCCGCCATCAGCGATCTGTGCAGATAGTATAGAAAAAATGAGCTCGAAGTTGCTTTACAATATTCATATGCATGCGCGCAATCCACCTCGGCAGTGATTCCGAAAAACGGTTCTTCAAATTGACGAAAAAAATCAAAATGCGGTTTTCTGGGCCAATTATCCAGATCTAGTAATTTTTTCATTTTAAAAGTAGTGGTAGCAAATCGGAAGCCTTTTCGCAGGTATGGAAGTTTTCGTGTTGCACATTGTGCTCTACATGTTCGTGCGCCCAGGTAGTGTGAAAAGGTATATGGATTGCATGACCACCCAGTTCCAAAACCGGTAAAACGTCAGATTTAAGCGAGTTTCCGATCATTAAAAATTGGTCTGGCTGAATATCAAGATGTTTGAGCAATTTCTGATAATCCCTGCCCTTTTTGTCGCTCATCACTTCGATATGATGGAAGTAATGATCCAACCCTGAGTTCTGGAGTTTCCTTTCCTGATCCAGCAAATCGCCTTTCGTGGCGACGACAAGTTTATATTGAGAAGAAAGCTTGAAAAGCACCTCGTGTATATCGTCAAGCAACTCAATCGGTTTCGCCAACAGCTCCTTTCCAAAAGTGAGTGCTTTCTCAATCACCTTAACACTTACTGTATTATCACTTACTCTCAATGCCGTTTCTATCATACTGAGCATAAAGCCTTTAATGCCATATCCGTACAGTGATAGATTTTCAATCTCTGTTTTAAACAACTCTTGAGAAATGGTATGATGGGGCATATAGTCCTCCAAAAGCCAGCAGAATTTCTCTTCTGTTTCTCGAAAATATGGTTCATTTACCCACAAAGTATCATCGGCATCAAAGGCAATAACTTTTATATCTTTCATGAAAAATGAAAATTAAATCAAACACAAGTAAATCCCGAATTTCTTCAAATGTAAGAATTGGGCAGATTTTATAAGCAGTTTTTTGTTCAATATCATTCCGAAAGAAACAAAATGACCAGGCGAGGTTTGGTTTTTTTTGGCCATATTTGTCCCCCTGAAAACCGAAGCAGATGAAAAGGAGATGGCTACAGTGAGTGATTATCAAAAGGAGGTGCACAAGGAATTCGTCGAAGAGTCACGCAATTAGCGATATAAAATCTCCGTGGAACTCCGCGCCATTTAAACTCTCATAACTCTGCGTTTAACAATATTGCTTATTGGCTAAAACAGCTTAATTGACAAACAAAAATGAAAGTGTGCATTGCCGAAAAGCCAAGTGTTGCGAAGGATATTGCGGAAGTGATTGGTGCCAAACAGCGTCGCGACGGCTTTTATGAGGGGAACGGATATCAGGTCACCTGGACTTTCGGGCATTTCTGTACGCTTAAAGAACCCCACGATTATACAGAAAGATGGAAGTCATGGCGACTTGAAGAGCTTCCGATGATACCGTCCAGCTTTGGTATAAAACTAATTGACAATGCCGGTGTTGCGAAGCAATTTGCCATTATCGAATCGTTGGTGAAGGATTGTGAAGAAGTGATCAACTGCGGGGATGCGGGGCAAGAGGGTGAACTGATTCAAAGATGGGTCTTATTAAAAGCCAAATGCACAGCCCCGGTGAAACGTCTCTGGATATCATCTCTTACAGAAAGTGCAATTCGGGAAGGCTTTGAGAAACTCCGTGAAAGTTCTCAGTATGATAACCTGTACGCTGCCGGCAGCGCGCGTGCCATAGGCGACTGGCTACTGGGGATGAATGCTACGAGATTGTATACAAAAAAATATGGTCAGGGAAAGGTCGTTTTATCGATCGGGCGCGTGCAGACCCCTACCCTGGCGATGATTGCGCAGCGACAAAAGGAAATCAACGCTTTTGTTTCCGAAGAATATTGGGAGTTAAAAACGATATACCGTGACACGGAATTCACTGCTACCATCGATCGACTCAAAAAGCTGGACAAAGCTGAAAAGGGCCTTGCCTATCTAATAGACAAACCTTTCGTGGTTACGTCATTTGAGAAAAAAGAGGGAAAAGAAGGAAATCCAAAGCTTTTCGATTTGACTTCTTTACAGGTGGAAGCCAATAAAAAATATGGGTACTCGGCCGAGGACACACTTAAATTCGTGCAAAGCCTATACGAAAAGAAATTTGTAACATACCCCAGAGTCGATACCACCTATTTGTCGGAGGACTTGCACCCTAAAATTGAGGGGATCATGAAAGATCTGACGCCATACCAGCAATATACGAAGGTTGTACTGGCCAATCCGATCCCAAAACTCAAAAGCGTTTTTGATGATAAAAAAGTCACAGATCACCACGCAATTATCCCGACCGGAGTAATCCCTTCTGGCGTGATCGTGGATGAAAAACGCATATTCGATATGATAGTGCGCCGTTTCCTTGCTGCCTTCTTCCCTGAATGTAAGGTTTCAAATACAACCGTTTTAGGAAAAGTTGGTGATGTGGAGTTTAAGGCGACCGGAAAGCAAATTCTGGAACCCGGTTGGCGCGAGGTATATGCCAATGAAGAAAAGGCCAAAAAGGAGACTGCGGATGAAGAAAAAGTGATGCCGAATTTCGAAGAAGGAGAAAGCGGACCGCATGAGCCACGAATCCATCATGGAAAAACTTCGCCTCCTAAGCCCTTCACCGAAGCCACATTGCTGCGCTCCATGGAAACCGCGGGGAAGCAGGTGGACGACGAAGAAGTGCGCGAGCTAATGAAAGACAATGGCATTGGTCGCCCGTCGACCCGGGCCAATATCATTGAAACACTTTTTAAAAGGAAGTATATCGAGAAAAAGAAAAAGAACCTTTTTGCCACTCAAACGGGGATGGATCTGATCGATTCGATTCAGGTGGAATTGCTGAAAAGCGCTGAACTGACCGGGATGTGGGAACGCAAGCTTCGACTGATCGAAAAAGGGGAATATGCGATGGACACTTTCAAACAGGAGCTTATTGAAATGGTCGTTAACCTGACGAATGAGGTGAAACGCTCCAGTGGAAGAGCAATTACGATTGTCGAAGAAGCGCTGGAACCTGTTGAAGAAGCAAAACCAAAGAGAGAGCCAAAGCCGAAAATCGCCAAACCCGAGGTGGTCCTCGAAGAATTGTTTTGCCCGAAATGTAAAACAAACCTGCTAAAAAAAGGAAAAACCGCATACGGCTGTTCCAATTTTCAGGCGTGCGGATTCAAAATTCCTTTTGAAATACTCAATAAAACCCTTTCTGAAAAGCAGATATATGATTTACTGAGCAAAGGAAAAACCACCAAAATAAAAGGACTGGTTGTTGCGGGACAAGGTGAGCCGTTCGACGGAAAGTTTGTGATGAATGGTGATTTTAATATTACGATTGAAAGATAAGAAAAAAGGGAGGAAAGGAGGATGGAGGAAAGAAAAACCTGAGCTATACCAACGTAACCAGCTGAATATTAATCGTTTACATATTTTTCAGAAAATCAGTTTTTGTTTTTTCTAAGAATTACATATTAAGGTCATTTAAACACCAATAATGCCATCCCTTCGGGATTGGTTGCCAGCAATCATCTTTTTCTTCCTATAATCATTTCATCCCTTCGGGATTGGTTGCCTCCAATCATCTTCTCGTTCCTATAATCTTTCCATCCCTTCGGGATTGGTTTGACATCAATCATCTCCTCGTTTCTATAATCATTTCATCCCTTCGGGATTGGTTGCCACCAATCATCGTTTCCTTCCTATAATCATTTTATCCCTTCGGGATTGGTTTGACATCAATCATATCCTCGTTTCTATAATCATCCCTTCGGGATTGGTTGTCACCAATCATCGTTTCCTTCCTATAATCATTTTATCCCTTCGGGATTGGTTTGACATCAATCATATCCTCGTTTCTATAATCATCCCTTCGGGATTGGTTGTCACCAATCATCGTTTCCTTCCTATAATCATTTCATCCCTTCGGGATTGGTTTGACATCAATCATCTTTTCCCTATAATCATTTCATCCCTTCGGGATTTTGTAAACTAGCATTGAAGATGACCATCAGCCATTTACCTCGTAACAAAAGCCTGAAAGGCTGACATGATTATAGAACAAATCATTGATAGTCACAAAACCCTGAAGGGGTGATATTGCGGCACCATAATTAGCAATATTGTTGCGCACCAATGATTTGTTTTAATAACATTTGAACTCACTAGGCCAGGAAAGGAGGCACGTCTGGGTTACTCCATTTTTAACTCTGACCAATCACCAATTTCTTAGCATTTTTTTGAGCGATCAAAGCTAGTTCAGTTGCCAAAAAGCAGTGCTCTTGCGACATCGCGGTTTCGGTGCGATTCAATACATCATCTACCAGATCGCGACCGTATGTTAATTCTACGCCCGTCGTATCAATATATTTTGTTTCTTTTTGGTTAACCAAAAACAGGTGATTCCCTCCTTCTTTACCTCCAATATCAACATTCTTTCTGATTTCGATATATCCTTCGGTCCCTAAAATCGTCAATCGACCATCGCCCCAGGTATTTAACCCGTCAGGCGTAAACCAGTCGACGCGGATATATCCAGCTCCCCCGTTTCCTTTTAACATGGTATCACCAAAGTCTTCAAAAAGAGGATATTGCGGGTGGTTTACATTCCCAACCTGAGAGGAAAGAATTTCAGCTTTTGTACTCCCGGTGAAAAACAAGAACTGGTCAAACTGGTGAGAAGCGATATCGCATATAATCCCTCCAAAACGCTTTTTGTCAAAAAACCAGTCTGGTCGGGTGGGCGTGCTCATACGATGTGGTCCAAGACCGATCGTTTGAATCACTTTGCCAATCGCACCTGCTTTTACCAATTCTCCTGCCTTTACAGTCGCGCGATTTTCGAGGCGCTCACTGTACATAATGGAGTAAATGCGCTTCGTTTCCTTTTGCACTTTCCTTACTTGCGCTAGCTGCTCCAAAGTCGTAATTCCCGGTTTATCAGACATATAGTCTTTTCCACTTTTCATTACACGGATACCCAAAGGAGCACGTTCGTCCGGAATAATAGAGCTCAAAACCAATTGTATCGATTTGTCATTCAGGATTTCATCTTCGCTCTTTGCCTGTTTGACCTCGCTATATTTTTTTGCAAACGCCGCAGCCAAATCAGGCTCTTTCGCATAAAAAGCGACCAACTCCCCTCCTCCTCTTTTGACAGCTTCAACCTGTCCGTAGATATGACCATGGTTAATACCGATTACCGCAAATTTGATCCTCGGAGCAAGATTTTGTTGTGCGGTGGATGGCAAAATTGCCGAAGCACTTTTTGTTACGGCCGACGCCAAGTCCGGCAGGGCGATTAAACCAGCAGCTGTTCCCAATGATGATTTGATAAAATTGCGACGATTCTCTTCTATTTCATTCATTATATATCTGATTTTATTGTCATGCACTGTTTTTTAAACGTAGAGTTACGAAGCGTTGAACGCAGGGGATGCGGAGGTTTATCTTCCGATTCTGGCGTTTCAAAAAAACTCGGGGTAACTCAGCGAATAACTCATAGTACTCTGCGTTTAAACCACAGTTTCAATAAAAGACTTGAATTGTTACATATCACACTGACAAACGGTATTTATTTTTTCAAGAGCTAATGTTAAAGAAACAGGTCCATTAATTTCACATTTAAGGTAAATACCTGTTTACTTTGTTTCAATACAATTCGGATGGTTTCCGGCGCCTGCACGAAACTATCGATTTTCCCGTCAAATCGGTTTTATGAACGAATATCTCGTAGAAAATTTTAATATCAACGACTTAACCAACTCGTTTTTACTCCGACATTCCAGATCAGCACCTGATACTGAAAAGCGTGGATATTTTGACTTGCAACCTCAAAGCATTGATATTGATCGCGTCAGTTTTCTTGTCTCAGAAGGTTTTTCTGATATCTACGAAGTTCATATTGAGCAAAATACTGATTCTCTTCACTCTACATGTACGTGTCGCATCGGTTCAGGAAGGTTATGCGTGCATCAGGCACAGGCATTGTATAATATCATGAACAACCGAGAAATCCGGTCTTTCTTTGATACCACACTTAGACACAAACGAATCCGAGAAACTGCAAAAGATTATGGTCTCGAAAATGAGCAAAATCCGGACGCGCATTTTTATCTCAAATATGAAAATCGAATCGCAAATATTCTGCCAGTCAATGGCGAAATCATAGCTGTCAATCCGGATACACTTCGTTTTCTCGAAAAGGCAATTCTGCCAACCTCTCCCGTGAAAGAGGATATTGGACCAGATCAAAATGAGATTGGCGCCATTATAGTCATGGGCAGAAACAAATTTTATGACCAGATCTTTCTGGAGTTATATCGTCCCGCGCGTAGTAAGGAGGGAAAAATTAAAAATCCGCTTGAACAAATCGATATACTGGATCAGGTTCAAAATCAGCAACCGGCTGACGCCATTCAGTTTTACTCCGCTTTTCTGAGATTACAAAACCAGATCAAGAATAAAAATGTGCTTCAGGAGATTCAGGCATTAAAAGCGATTCTCAAATATGCCGACTTGCCTGAAGTATATGCACATGATTCGTCGGTTTCTGAAAGTATTAACGCTGGATCGTTAAATCCCGTAAATCTTCAATTACTAACTGCGACTTTAAGGCTAAATGTCAACAAAAAGAACAGTTTTTTCGAGTTGACAGGCTGGCTGGAAGTTGAAAATAAACGATATCAGTTAGACCAACTCAGTATTCGGTTTGATTATTTCGTTCAAATCGGGAAATCATGGATATTGATAGAAAATCCTGATTTTCTTCGCGTTATTCAGTTTTTCTCCAAACAAAGTCAGAAGATAATTATCCACGAATCCAAATTTGACGCATTTCGCGAAAGTATTCTGGCACGGCTCGAAGACAGCATTCATGTTACCTATTCATTCTTGAAACCGGCAACCAAAACGCAGTTATCAGACAATGGCTTCGATCTTCCCCTATCCAAAATTTTATATTTGTCCGACTTTGGAAATTACGTCGAGTTGACTCCTGTTATGCGATATGGGAACGCGGAAGTTCCGGTTTTTTCGAAAAAGCAGATCTATTCCGTGGATGTCCATGGCAACCCATTTATGGTGAAAAGAGATGAAGATGCTGAGCTCCAATTCATAAGTCTTATTGTGAGAGCCCATGAAGACTTTGCCGAACAGGGGGAAATGGAAGCCCTGCACCTACATCGAAAAGTATTGCTCGACCCTGACTGGTTTCCTGCCACTTTTGAAAGCTGGCGAAAGGAAGCCATCACTATATATGGATTTAGCAAGCTCAGAAATAACCGGCTTAATCAATACAAAGCCGCGGTTTCTGTTACGGTGAACAGTGGTTTGAAGTGGTTCGAAGCCGCCGTTAACCTGAGCTTCGGGAAACAGGAAGTGACTTTAAAAAACTTGCGGAAAGCGGTGAAAAACAGGGCAAACTATGTCGAATTAGGAGATGGAACGCATGGCATATTGCCTTCGGAATGGTTCAGTCGGCTGGCCAAATTTTTTGAGGCAGGCGATATCAAAGAAGATTCTATTCACATCCCTGCGATCAACTATAGCATCCTTGAAGAGACTTTTGAAGACTCCTATTTTTCAGTAGAAGCGCGGGAACAACTGAAATTGATAAAGGAAAAATTTGAAAGTTTCGAGGCTATTGAAGAGGCAGAAGTTCCATCAGAGCTCAAAACTGAGCTTCGTGACTATCAAAAACAGGGGCTGAACTGGCTGAACTTTTTAGATCGGTTCGAGTTTGGAGGCTGCCTGGCCGATGATATGGGCCTGGGGAAAACGGTGCAGGTGATAGCATTTATACTTTCGCAACGCAAAAAACAAAGACGCAACACTAACCTGATCGTCGCTCCTACGTCGCTTATATTTAACTGGCAAAATGAAATCAACCGGTTTGCGCCAGACATCAAAATTCTTACCGTGCATGGCAACTCGCGGGTTCAGGATCCGGCAGATATGTTGAGATATGAAGTGATATTGACGACCTATGGTACGTTACTTTCAGATGTTCATATTCTTAGAAAATTTACATTCAACTATATCTTTCTGGACGAATCTCAATTGATTAAAAACCCAGAATCCCTGCGTTACCGGGCAGCATGCATGTTATCTTCCCGAAACAAAATTGTGATGACGGGTACTCCCCTGGAAAACAATACGATGGATCTCTTCGGTCAGCTTTCCTTTGCCTGCCCTGGATTGCTCGGATCTAAAAGCCAGTTCCTCAATCACTTTCTTACTCCCATTGACAGATTCAAGGATATGGATGTCGCAGATCAGCTTCGTAAAAAAATTCATCCATTCATCCTCCGAAGAACCAAAAAGCAGGTAGCAAAAGAATTGCCTGAAAAAACGGAAATGATTTTGTATTGTGAAATGGGTGATGAGCAACGGAAAGTTTATAAAGCTTACGAGAAGGAATTTTACAATTATATCAATTCAAGAGACGAAGGTGATATCGCCAGGAATCAGCTTCACGTGTTGCAGGGATTGACTAAACTTCGACAGATATGTAACTCCCCGCAGCTACTGGGTGATGAAGAAGACTATGGCAACTCGTCAGCTAAAATCGAAGTATTGATGGAACAGATTGAGGGAAAATCGGGTGAGCATAAAATTCTGGTCTTTTCTCAATTCGTCACGATGCTCGATCTGATTAAGATTGAACTTGAACAGAGAAATATCGGCTATGAGTATTTAACCGGCCAAACGCGTTCAAGGGAAACTGTGGTGACTAATTTTCAGGAAAATCTTGATATCCGTGTTTTTCTTATCAGTTTAAAAGCGGGAGGAACGGGTCTTAATTTGACGCAGGCCGACTACGTTTATATAGTGGATCCTTGGTGGAACCCATCAGTTGAGAATCAGGCGATAGACAGAAGTTACCGGATTGGCCAGAAAAATAATGTGATAGCTGTCAGGTTGGTATGCCCCGGAACTGTTGAAGAAAAGATCCTGCAATTACAGGAATTCAAAAAAGATCTGGCAGAAGATTTGATCAAGACCGATCAGGATATTGTAAAGTCTTTTAACAAGAAAGACTTGCTGCAATGGCTGGAGGCGGAGTAAAACCAAGGGGTTAATGGTCAAACGGCTAAAGGTTAACGACGTGCGGCCAGAACCGCTATGGCGCAGGAGTTTCAAATCTCAAAACAAATGACTATTTCCAGGCAACGCCTGACCAAAAAAACTCACAAACTCTCCAAAGACTACCTGGCTACTCCTTTGGCCTAATATACTCTTCCGTAAAATGCTCCCGATGTTGGGGTTTTGAAAATTTCTCCGTGTTGTAATTTTTGCTCCCCCCGGCTGGAATAGAAAGGGAAATCCAGTTTTCCTTCCGTTGCATTTTCCCTAACAGCATGATCTGTCCGACGTGAGACGAATAGTGGGCCAACTGTCGATTCAGGGCTTCGGTAACCGTATGTCCCTGATTCCGGATATATATAATTTGCTCCAGATGGCTGTCGTTCAGGCCGTCAATCGCGTCCAGTAAACACTTCCAGCCTTCGTCCCATTTTTGCAACAAATCTGATCTATTGTTGATCGAATCCTCAAACTCCCCATCGCGACCCCTCCATTCCTTTTCCCCATCGGAGTTTAGAAAATCTGTCCATCGCGAGAGCATATTACCCCACAAATGCTTGACAATCATGCCTATACTGTTGCATTGCTCGCAAGGGCGAAAAAACAGCTCGTCGTCGGATAGTTGAGCTATTGTCTTGTCACCAAGCGATTTATAGTACTCAAATTGTTGTCGGGTACTTGTCAGAAAAGTGCTTCGCATTTTAATTTGAATTGGGATTTCGGTTTGTGAGCACGCTTTCGATCACATCCAGCAACTTACTTTCACGATATGGTTTTGTCAGAAAAGCGTCAGGCTCAATCTCTTCCGCTCTCGATCTGGTTGACGAATCGACGTATGCCGTCAAGAAAACGATGGCAACGTCTTTTTGTTTTTTCAGCCCAATTCCGGTTTCGATGCCATCCAACTCACCTTTGATGTTCACATCCAGAATTACCAAATCGACATCCTCAGTTGCCATCACATTCAGTGCGTCAATGGCGTTGTCCACCACCCCTGCGATACTATATCCGCTTCTGGTCAAAGAATCCTCCAATGCCATAGCCTGTATGCCTTCGTCCTCCACGATCAGAATCTTATAAATTTTCATTTCGCCTTCATTATATTAAAAAACGGTTACATAAATAACCATTTTTTCCTGACGTTGAGTTACTTTTCATAATCTTTATGCTGCTTTTAACTGAGGGACAGGGATATCTAATTTAAAAACCGTTCCATTTGATATTGAAACGCCGCATGTTCCATCCAGTTGTCGCACCAGTACTTTGATAATTCTGATGCCGAATGAGTCGTTTGGCTTCTCCCATTTCACCAGATCCATCCCTTTTCCGTTGTCACGAATTTCTACCTGAAGACTTCCTCCCATTTCCAGAAACAAATCTAGTTTAGGTCCTTTTATGTCGGTAAAAGCATACTTAAAAACATTGGTAACCCACTCGTTTATAATCATTCCAACAGGAAGCGCGGTATCAATATCCAAATCCTGAACCTCACAATGTATATTCAAATGGACTTCATCAGGTTCCAAACCAAAACCCTGCATGATACTTTCTACCAGCTCGCTGATATAGTTTTTCATATTCACCTTGCTCACATCCTCATGCCCATACAAACTCCTATGAATCAACGACATCGCTTCAATGCGCTGCTGCCCGGTTTTTATACTCTTTTGCGCCTCTTCATCTTTTAATTTTGAGGCTTGCATACTTAGGAGATTTGATACAATTTGTAAATTGTTTTTAACCCGGTGGTGCAATTCCCGCATCAGAATCTGCATTTTTTCTGATTGTGCGTTGATCACCTCATTCCTGTCGGCCAGCAACTTATTTCTTTTAGAAATGATCAGATATTGAATCAAGACCGCTACGAACAAAATCACAAGTACACACAAGACGGCAAACGCCCAGGAAGCCCGACGCGAAACTTCACGGTTGATACTATTCAATATCGATATCTGCTTGTCTTTTTGATCTGTATTATACTTGATCTCAATTTCGGCGAGCTGACGGGTATTTTCAAGCACTCGCAACGAATCTCTGATCTCACTGTACCTCGAAAAAGATACAAGTGCCTCCTCATAATCTTTAAATTCCTTCAGCACCCTGTATTTATGCAGATTCACCTCCATTTCCCGAAAACTGTGTTTCAATTCCCGCGAAATTCTCAGGGCTTGATCCATATAATAAACCGCTTGCTTCTCGTCTCCTCTCCTGGCATATATCTGACCCAGCCACGTGTAACTGTAAGTTAACGAAAATTGCTGATTATACTTCTTGGCCAAGGTAATTGCCTGATTTACATACCCATATGCCTTATCCAATTCACCCAGCTTGACATACACCTGAGCCATATTATTATAGTAAGCAATTTTTGAAGACTCGAACTTATCGGAGCTTTCGACCAGTTTAAGTCCGTCGAGATGCATATTGAGGGATTTAATGATCATGGCTGTGTCTCTCCTATCAGCCCCCATTCCCTGAGTAAACATCGCTGTAAGTCGGTTCATATAGATCATCGACGCCGTATCCTTTAGCTCAACTGCCGTCGTCATTCCTTTTCCCGCAGCTTCAAGAGCCATTTTGTAATTGGCTTTTTCCTTGTGCAGGTTACCTATCACTGCATATATCTCGGGAATTTCCTTTTTGATTTGCCATTTTTCAGCATCCTTCAACGCTTCAATGGCCGCATCCATCGCTTTTGCATGATTACCCAAACTCCACAAAGCACGCGCTTTGTATCGTTCACCCTTTACAATCGATTGAAAATCCTGGGTAGCAATGCCTGCCTTGAGAAGGTGTTCGGCGATATACCGAAGCGAGTCAGGATTAAGGAAGATAAATCTTTCGGCTTGAGCTATAAGGCTATCTTTTTGGCTTTGCAGATGATGGTTAATGGCCTCTTTTTCTGTGTCTTTTTCGCGCTGACAATTTACCAACGCAGAACACAGACTCAAACCTAAAAGGATTACCCGTAATCGACTATTTCTAAACAACTTAATGCTTATTTGATCAACCATTTTTTAAGCGCTTTCTCAATGGTTTCCCTCACAAAAGGTTTGGCCACATAGTCGACCATCCCCGCCGCCAGACACTTTTCCCGTTCACCTTTTACCGTCCCAGCAGTTAAGGCAATAATCGGTATGGATTTTCCCTTCAGTGCGGTTGATATTTCCCGGGATGCCTCATAACCATTCAACTCCGGCATCTGAATATCCATAAAAATCAAGTCCGGCATTTCTCTTATACTCTGTTCGACCGCTTCCCTACCATTCAAAGCGGTCAATATTTTGACTCCAGGCAGAATCTTTCCGATCATTGTGGTGGCAAGAAGCATATTGATCGCTTGATCCTCGGCAATAAGAATGGTATAATTATAATCAGGCTCACTGGTTTCTTCCAAGTCCTCAGTCGAGTCTGTTCCGTTTCTCCTTTCCAGCCCGATAGCAGAAAGCGCCTGGAACATATCCCTGATTTTCACTGGCTTTATAAGGCGATTTTTGACGCCTAACCTACCGGCCACTACACCAGCCACTTCATCCTCCGTGGAGCTGTTCATGATTATAACAGGCTTCTCAGAGCCCTGATGCTCCTTAACCAAAGCGAGCACCTTTTTGATAAGATTACTTCCTTTTTCTTCCTTGAGTTTGTAATCCATAATCACCGCATCAATCTCCCTGTGCGACGAAAGTATGTTTTTTGCCTCAGCGAGCGTTGTAACATTAAAAGAGCTGATCTCCTTATTGTAAAGCATATTGCTCAGTATTCTTCCATTAGATGGATTTTCGGCAATGATGAGCACCGTACCGATACCCTCCTGGTTGGTCCATTCGAAAAGATCTCCCCCGGCCACACATTCAAAAACCACATCAAACCAAAATCTGCTACCCGTTCCAAATTCACTTTCCAGCTCCATTTTGCTATTCATCAGCTCGAGAAGTCTGTTTGATATCGACAACCCAAGTCCTGTGCCTCCAAAACGCTTGGTTGTTGACGAATCACCTTGAGAAAAGGCCTCAAATATGCGCTCCATGTGCAAAGGCGCTATACCTATACCGGTATCACGAACTGAAAATCTCAGCTGAATAAAACAGTCGGGCAGATCGGTAATTTTCTCAACTTTCAGTTCAATTTCTCCTTTTTTGGTAAACTTGATGGCGTTTCCAAGCAGGTTGATCAATATTTGTTTTAAACGTATCGGGTCTGTATATATGTAGTGAGGGATGTCCGGAGAAATATTGATCAGCATCTCGACCTTCTCTGTGCTGGCCTGATAGTTCACCATATCTCCTACCAAATTACAGAGCTCCAGCAAATCCGTCTTTTCATTGACCAGTTCCAGCTTACCTGCCTCTATTTTTGAGAAGTCCAGAATGTCATTTATAATGTCCAGAAGTGTATTTGCCGAACCCAGAACCATGCTCATATACTGTTTCTGAGTACTATCCAGATTGGTTTTCATCAACAAATCAGTAAACCCTACTATACCATTCAGGGGAGTTCGGATTTCATGACTCATGTTGGCCAGGAACTCTGACTTGGATTTACTGGCAGCTTCGGCCTGATCAATAGCGAGCTGCAGAGATTTTTCGGCAAGCTTCCTGACCGTAATGTCCCTTATTACTGCCTGAAAAAGCTCATTTCTATTAAATGTAATTTTGCTGATCAGCACCTCTGCCTCAAACGCCTGGCCGCTCTTTTTAAAAAAAGTACCTTCATAAAAAGCGCGTTTTGAATAAGTGATGCGGCTGGCAAGAGATTGGAAGAAAGCATCTGAGTCACCCTCCGGTGAAAGTTCAGACGTGAAATCCTGCACCGAAAACTCTTCCAGTCTTTCTATCTCGAAGGCATTCAAAGCGGAAGCATTACAATCAAGAATGCCATTACGATCAAATAATATAACTGCATCGTTAGTATTATTATACAAACTTCTGAACTTGGCCTCCGACTCCAGTATCTCTCTTTCCTTGAGTTTAGTCGCGGTTATTTCTCTGAGATAACCACTCCATAAGTAGCTGTTTTCCAGACGCTCAGGCTGAGACTCACTGCGAAGCCAGACTACACTGTCGTCTGCCAACACCACTCTGAAGTCCATTTCCCATTTGCTCAACGACTCTTTCGAAAGTCGAAGCTTTTGAACGTAAACCTGGAGATCTTCGGGATGGATATTTGAAAGAAAAAAGCTGGACGACCCACTATCATCCGGACCGGTGAACAGATCTCTGAGCCCTTTCGAAAAGTATGGAAAATCCGTGGTTCCGTCGTCGTAGAGTTGAAACTGGTACATTGACCCCGGCACCTGGTCACTCAAGCGCCTGAGTAAAAGCGCCGAATTATTCATATCCTTTTCGGCAAGCTTAATTTCGGTCACGTCCTGAACCGTCCCATATACTCTTTGGCAAATGCCATCCTTCCGCTCTATCTCACCAATTACTCTAACCCATATCGGCCTTCCCAGAAAGGTAATCGCTTCGACCATTCTATCCCATTTTTCGTCATCGCATTGCTTGGTAGCAAGCAGCCGTTCAAAAAGCTTTTTATCAACAACGGATTTAAAAAGTTGCGTTATGAAGTCCGGATCCGTTGTGATGTCCTGTGGCAATTCAAGGAGCTTGCGCGCAATGGAAGACCAGTAAACCTTATTATTTAAAAAGTTAATTTCCCAGCCACCAATGTTGGCTATCCGGTTGGTTTGTACCAGCCTTTCGCGCGTAGCCCTCAATTGCTCCAGCTGCTTTTTCGACTGACTGATATCTCTTTCGATCACAATGTAATTTGTACAAATTCCTTTCACATCATAGACGGGCGTCACGGCTACTGAAACCCAATAAGGCTCACCGTTTTTCCGGTAAGCAAGTGCCTCTCCTGTCGCGGTTTTCGGGTCATTGCAAACAGCCCCTACAACTTGCACAAAATGCTGATTGACAGGCTCCTGCTTATATATATCGATTAATTTTTGCCCTAAAATTTCATTTTGTGACCTACCGGATGTCTTCTGATACGCATCATTTACCCAGGTCACTATTCCCTCACGGTCACAAATAATCGTGACATCAATCGTGTTGGAAGCGACAAGTGCTAATTCCCGCAAACGTTTCTGCGAATTTCTGAGTTCGGTGATATCATGACTGGTAAGAATAATCTCGCCGGTAAGATTATCGATACTTGACATGGTAGAGCTCCAAAACCAGGTACCGTTCTTATGCCGTATCCGATGCTCCACCGGGGCTTGAGGAATACCCGTTTCCTGAGTTATCCTAAGTGCGTCGAAGCACTTGCCGATGTCATCAGGATGGACGAGCTCACCAAAAAACCGACCAACAGTCTCCTCTGCTGAATATCCATAAAGTCTTGTCCAACTGGGGGATATGTAAGTAAAAAAACCGTCCGTCGAAATCGAAATAACAACGTCAGTGATATTATTCAGAAGAATCTCGAGATAGGATGCGGATTGCGGTGAAAGTTTGGAAACGTCAGGAGAAAGATCTTCCTCCTTAGCTGCAATTTGAAATGCCCACAGCCATTTCCGTGTAGATTTGGTAAAGTCTAAAATGATATGGGCCGTAAAAATATGGCGTTCACCGCGTTCGTCCTGACATTCAAATTTTCTTACGGCAGGTCCAGTTTGATCTATATCAAAAGATGGCAGCCCGGCCTGTAAGTTCATAATAATATCCGCCAACCCGGGAAACTTCATTGAAGTCCAGCTGGACGAGTGATTTCCCCGGATAGATGCAACCTTCATAAAACGCTTGTTGGCCCAAAAGCCGCAACTCTCATCCGGAGAAGTTACGATCAATCCGTCCTCGCCGAATTCATTAACGAAATCAAACAGGTTGACATCATTTGAAATTGACGCGATTAGCTCCTCATTTAAAAATTTCATTTCCAGAAATTGATATACAAATCAACAATTTTTGATTTTCGTTAAACAAGTTAACTCTAATATCAGGCTTTACCTTAAAACTTTCCATATTCCTTAATTTCGGTGTCAACCATTTAAGTATATCGCGCGTCATAAAAATTTTACATACCCTCAGCCAACTACTTACTGCCATAAAAACCAATTATAAAATCTGTTTAAAACAATTTAGTTTCTATTCGCAAAATCCTTAAAATACAAAATAAAATACAAACGGGTCGCAGTGAACGGTATCATTTCCTCTAACGATCAGAATTGTGCCCAATATACGGGTATTAAGCTCCGACAAATTTAACTGAATAATATAAGCGAATTTATTCTTCCCTCTTGTAGCGAAAATTATATAACTTTATATATTTCTTATCTCGGTAGCAAAAGTTACATTTGTTGCCGTCAGTGGCTATATTTTAACGTCCAAAAACCCTTTCAATGATCAAGGCTTCTCACCTTTTAAAGACTTATGACGGGAGGAGCGCCGTGGACGATATTTCGTTCGAAGTCGAACAGGGAAGTATCATGGTTTTGCTAGGGACAAGTGGTTCCGGAAAGACAACCACGTTGAAAATGATCAATCGGCTGATCGAGCCAACCAGCGGAAAAATCCTAATTAATGGCCTGAATATAAGCCATCTGAATCTGGAAAAATTAAGACGAAATATTGGGTATGTGAGTCAGAACGATGGGCTCTTTCCGCACTATACAGTTGAGCGGAACATCGGTATTTTACCACAACTCTTGAGTTGGAAAAAATCAAAAATTCGTCACCATATCGTCAAAACCATGGAGCAAGTCCGATTGCCGTTTGACGAATATCATCTGAAATATCCTCACGAGCTTAGTGGCGGACAAAAACAGCGTGTGGCCTTAGCCAGAGCTTTGATTGGCGATCCCGATATCCTTTTGATGGACGAACCTTTTGGCGCACTCGATCCGATTACGAGGGCAGATATTGGCAAGGAAATGGGAAACATCATCAGGTCGAGCGGGAAAACTATCGTGTTGGTAACTCACGACATCAAAGAGGCGGTTGAACTCGGAGACCGGATTGCGTTGATGGACCGTGGAAAGATCGTCCAGATGGGCAGTGCTCGCGACCTGATTTTCAGCCCCAATAGTCAGTTTACCCTTGATTTCTTTGCAAGTCAGAAGTTGCCGCTGGAATTGTCGATAACGCGTCTTTCAGATATATGGAATGCCCTTCCCGATACAACTGCGGAAGGTGTCGTCACCATTACCAAAAACATAAGTATCTGGGAAACAGTTAATTTAATTTCAAAAGAAAATCTTACAGCGGTCAATATTCAAAATGAAGCGGGTGAGCGGAGATCGGCTGATATGGCCCAAATCATGAAAGCATATCAACATTTAAGGCTCCAAAATGACTGACGGACAGCAAAGTTTGTATGATTTCATTAAAATGCAATCCGGTAAATTGCTGGACCAGACGATCACGCATTTGGGGCTCACCTGCCTTTCGCTGATACTCGCAATTGTGGTCGGCGGAACGTTGGGGATTTTTATTGTGAAAAGAAAAAAAACTGCCACCGTTGTGCTAACGATAGCGGGTATATTCCAAACGATTCCGAGCATTGCGTTCCTTGGTTTTATGATTCCAATTCTGGGAATCGGCGTCCTACCGGCTATCACAGCACTGTTTATGTATGCGCTTTTACCCATTATCCTTAATACTTACACGGGTATCGCGGGCATCGACAAGGCCATCATAGAAGCAGCTCAGGCGATGGGTATGGACAAATCGCAAATTCTTTTCCGGGTCCAGCTTCCTCTCGCTATGCCGGTCATCCTCGCCGGAATTCGTACCGCCGCGGTCGTCAATGTCGGAGTCGCAACCTTGGCCGCGTATATAGGTGCAGGAGGATTGGGCGAGTTTATCTTTGGAGGTATAGCGCTTAACAACAGTAATATGATATTGGCCGGCGCGATTCCTGCCGCCCTTCTTGCCGTTGTTTTTGATTTTGGAATCAGCAGGGTTCAAAAATCGGGTCTCAAATCTTCGCTTAAATCTTGGGTATTTCTCCCTGTTACTTTCATCCTGCTTTCATCGTTTTATATCGCCAATCATTCTTCAAAGACGTTTCTCGCAGGTTTTACACCAGAGTTTATGGGAAGAGAGGACGGATATCTCGGACTGACCACGATATACGACTTCAAGATTCCGACAGTCGTTTTAAGCGACGCCATCATGTATCAGGCTTTGTATGATAAACATCTGGATATTATTAGCGGATACAGCACCGATGGTAGATTGAAGGCATTTAATTTGGTGACACTTGAAGATGACAAGCACATTTTCCCGCCATATTATGTTGCCCCGATGGTAAGAAATGAAACACTCCGCTCTTTCCCTGAACTGATAGCTCCTTTGGAGGCGTTGACCGGGCTGATCAATGATTCCATCATGACCGAACTTAATTATCGGGTCGATTACCTGAAACGATCACCAGAAGATGCTGCTGCTGATTTTCTAAAAAGCAAGGGTCTGCTAAAAAGCCCGGGAATACGTAATAAGGGAACTATCAGGCTCGGATCGAAGATTTTCGGGGAACAGTACATCCTTATTCATATGTACAAATTATTGATCGAAGGTTCGACGGATCTGAAAGTTGATACCAAAACTGGACTCGGGGGAACAAAAATATGCTTTGATGCACTTACCAATGATGAAATCGATATGTATCCGGAATATACAGGAACGGGATTGTTAGTGATTCTGCAGCCAACGCAACAAATTTTAAAAAATATTATGAGGGACAAGCAACAGGTGTATGATTTTGTGAAAACTGAATTCGACAAAAGATATCAGATAACCTGGCTAAAACCGATTGGATTCAATAACGCATATGCGCTAATGATGCGGAAAGAAGATTCTAATAAATTGAAAATCAATAAAATATCAGATCTTCAACATTACACCACCGATGCAAGAAGACATTGAAAACAGATTCGCTGAAATCACTGAACCGGATCTGATAACAAAGTATCAGCTTATCAGAAATCATACGGAAGCTATCTGTCGTCCATTACAACCTGAGGATTACGTTCCTCAACCGGTTCCATTTATCAGTCCACCGAAATGGCACCTGGCTCACTCCTCCTGGTTTTTCGAGACTTTTATACTCGTCCCATATCTGCCTGATTACGAGATATTTCATTCTGATTTCAGTTTCCTTTTTAACAGCTATTATAATCATGTCGGAAAAAGGATTTTAAGAGCAAACCGGGGAAATATTACGCGGCCGTCAACGGAAACGGTTTATGAATACCGAAAATTCGTGGACAAAAATATGGCCCAGCTGCTGTCCGGGCCAATGAGTGAGCATGTTCTCCAACTGCTGGAATTGGGTTTGAACCATGAACAGCAACATCAGGAATTGTTATTGACTGATATAAAATACCTGCTTGGTCACAACCCGATTTTTCCGGTTTACGACAGCAAATTCGTTGACGCCAGCCAGAAAAATACGTCATTCGGAATAGTTGGAATTAGCGAAGGTGTATATGAAATTGGGCACAATGGCCAACAGGATGATGAGCGCAGCGAAGACAGTTTTTGTTTTGACAATGAGTTAGGAAAACATAAAGTGTACCTTCATGCCTTTGAAATTCATCAGAATCTTGTGACAAATGAGGAATACATTGCTTTTATTGAAGCGGGTGGATATCGGGACTTTTCGCTCTGGTTGGATGAAGGATGGAGTTGGGTTCTGGAAAATCAAATAACCGCACCATTGTACTGGCATTCAATTGACAATCAATGGTATACATATACCTTACGAGGATTAGAACCCGTTGAACCTGATTCGATTCTGGCTCATATCAGTTATTATGAAGCGGCCGCATTTGCCCAGTGGAAAAAGAAACGATTACCTACTGAGTTTGAATGGGAAGTGGCGGCACGGCATTTGAAATGGGGAAGCCGCTGGGAATGGACAAATAGTGCTTATCTCCCCTACCCGGGTTTTCAGCGCGCAGAAGGGGCTGTGGGCGAGTATAATGGTAAATTTATGATTAATCAGATGGTATTACGAGGAGCTTCTGTAGCGACACCTGCGAACCATAGTCGCCATACGTACCGGAATTTTTTCCACCCCCACCATCGTTGGCAGTATACGGGCATTCGCCTCGTCGACTAACTTTTAACTAAAGACTACTTCAACAATCGTTATGAATAATAGTTCGCCACATTTTGATTTTCATCCGTCGGACAACAGTGCTGTAATTGAAAACATTATATCAGAATTTAATATTGAAATTGATAAAGGACTATCCGCCGACTCCAAGTATATCTCTTCAAAATTTTTATATGACGATAACGGGAGCTTGCTATTTCAAAAAATCATCCAGATGCCGGAATACTACCCAACGGCCTGCGAATTTGAAATTTTATCTTTCCAATCGGAGGCGATCATCGAAAGTTTGAATTTCGATGAACCTTTCAACATTGTCGAATTCGGGGCCGGCGATGGAATCAAGACTAAACAATTATTAAAAAAACTGCTGGAACTGGGGCGAGAAATCACTTATATACCGGTCGATATTTCAGAAAAAGCCATTCAAATTTTAGAGGAAAGTTTGAAACAAAGCTTACCGGAGCTTGATATTCAGCCCTTTGTCGGCGACTATTTCACGATTCATGATCAACTGAAACACAGCTACCTGCCCAATTTATTTTTATTCTTAGGGAGCAATTTGGGTAATTATATGGACCAAGAGGCCAACCATCTATTACAACATTTCGGTAACCTGATGGACAGCAATGACAAACTGCTGATCGGGCTGGATCTGATGAAAGATCCGAAAGTAATCCGCAACGCCTACGATGACCCTTATGGTATCACTAAAGAATTCAATATCAACTTATTGAGACGAATCAACCGTGAGTGCGGCGCCAATTTCCAACTTAACCAATTTGATTTCTATTGCCATTATGACCCGATCATCGGAGCGGTCAAGAGCTATATTACGAGTCTGAATGATCAAAAAATGACATTCAAAACGACTGGGAAAACATACCATTTCAATCGTAATGAATTGATATTTACAGAATTATCTCAAAAATATAACCTGGCCAATATCAGCGAAATGGCGGGATCCAATGGCTTTTCTTTGATCCGGAATTTTTTGGATTGCAAACATTATTTTGTCGATAGTCTTTGGAAGAAGGGATGAGTGGAACAAAAGGAGGAAAGGGAACAAGGGGACGAAA